>JAKBLM010000033.1 GCA_021832085.1 Acidobacteriota bacterium
TCGGTCGTATCCTTGTTCGGGGTCATGCTCCGTCTTCCTCCTTGTCAGGTTCTCGCAAACCGATAATTGGAAAACGTCATGACCCCTTCCGCAAAATAATTTGCTGAACTTGTGCAACATAACCACAGGAGAAGTGTTTCCTCTTGACATCCCCTTTTATAGAACTTCGTGCCGCGAGTCGCTGCACCCACCTGGCAGCCCGGGCGGAAGCGGAAGTTGGTGATTGTTCCTGGCGCAGCATGGCAGCGCCCAGGGTCGGCGGGGAAGACGGCGCGCATTGAAGATTGGGGAAATGCGCCTGATTTTCAGTGGAAGGGAAGCAGCTTCAGCGGACGACGATGCCGGCGTAGCCGACCACCGCTTCACGGTCGCCGGTCACATCGCCGCTGGTGGCGTAGCTCACCAACTCCGCGCCGGTGGCGCCGAGCCGTCGCGCGGCGACGAGCATGACGATCGCCGCGGCGAATCCGCACATCGAGATGTCGTGCTCGCGTACGGTCTCGTAGAGGCCGCGAGGATCGAGTTCCAGAATTTTCGCGATGGCCAGCCGGTCCTTCGGGCGGGTGAGGGAATCGCTCTCGTAATGGTTCATGTCTGAGCTGGCGACCAGCAGCACCGGCTCCGATTCCGTTTCGACGACGCGCGCGATCGCTTCGCCCAGCTCCTCGAGTGCTGCCAGCACGATCGTCCCGAGGACAACCGGCACAAAAGTGAACTCGCCGGCGATCCGCTGCAGGAAGGGAAGCTGCACCTCGATCGCGTGCTCGCGCTCGTGCGCAACGCGATCTTCGCGGAGCAGCGGGCAGGCGCGCTTGAGACCGGCGGCGAGCGGCGCGTCGATCCTGACCGCGCCGAGCGGGGTGAGCCATTCGCCTTCCGAGAGAATCGCCATCGGCTGCCCGGCCGGATAATGCCGGGGCCCCAGCAGAATCACGCGTGAGGGCGGCGCCAGGCGGCGATAGACGGTTCCGGCCACCTGCCCGGAATAGGAATAGCCGGCGTGGGGAACCAGGCATCCCAGCGTGCGCCCGGGCGGCGTTTTTGTCGGCGCACCTAGGCAAAACTCGAGAGTACGCCCGAGTTCGTTGATATCGGCGGGGTAGAAATGTCCGGCGACCACGGGCCGGCGAATCATGATCGGTTCCTCACGCGGCCTTTCGAAAGCCCGGCGGAATCGGGGATCGAATCTCTGGCCGCGATGCGTGGCATCCTCATACCCGACGCGGCGTTGTGCTTCCCGGCGAAGTCCGACAGCGCTGCACGAGGCAGCGCGTGCGGAACGTCAGGGAAGATCCTCCAGGGAAATCTTGAGCGACTTCAGAAATTTGATGTCTTGCTGCGTGAACTCGAAGCGCGGGGAGAATTCGTCGTCGTCGAGGGTTTCGTCGTCGACGCGGATCCGCAGCGATTCGAGGAAGCGGCGGTCGCCGAAACTGAGCCGGCTCGGCTTCGAGTCGCGCCGCGAAAGCCCCACGGTGGCGTCCAGTTTCAGCACCACGTCGTAGCCGGCGGCGCGCACATTGGCAATCGCCTCGAGGATGCGGTCGGAATCGGAAACCGAATCGTTGATCGCCTGGCCCAACTCCCGCAGCAGTTGCTTCAGGTGATCATCCAGTTGCACCGGCTCACCTCCCCGAGTGTGCCACACACTCCAACAGCAAATTGTAGGGCGTTGGAAGCGGCCAGACAAGTGGCTCGGCGCTCCTGTTGCAAGGTCGATTTGTACTACAATCCTTCTCATGGGGATTACGCGGCTAGCCTGGCGCGCCTTGCGCCAGTTGTTTCACGAGATGACCGGTGCCTTGTTCCTCTGTTTCGCCGTGTTGGGGGCGCTGGCCGCTTACGACCAGTGGCACGACCACGCCGCCCGCTGGGTGTTCTGGCTGGCCATTGGCTACGCCGCAATGATGGTGATTTTCGGCGTAAGTGCGTTTCGCACCGCACGCCGCATCCGTTAGCGGCACGGCGCCCCGGCTCCGATGGCCGGCGCCAGCCTTTGCCGGCGAATGGCACAACCCCGGGCTGTGCGACTGGGCGCGGGGCAAGTCAGAACGGGCGGCGCCGCTCAGAAAGTTCCGAGGATCCCATGGCCGAGCGATCGATCAAGGACAAAGACAAAGCCGCCGACCGGCCCTTCACCACGCTTTCCGGCCTGCCGCTCGAACGCCTCTACGCGCCCGAAGATCCCGCCGCCTGGGCGAGCGACGAAACGCCGGGCTTTCCTGGCGAATTCCCCTACACCCGCGGCATACATCCGACGATGTACCGTGGCCGGCTGTGGACGATGCGCCAGTACGCTGGTTTCGGCACTGCAGCCGAATCGAATCGCCGCTACCGCTACCTGCTTAACCAGGGGCAGACTGGCCTCTCGGTCGCTTTCGACCTGCCGACGCAAATCGGGCTCGATTCCGACAATCCGCTCTCGCGCGGCGAGGTGGGCAAGGTGGGCGTGGCGATCGATTCGCTCGAAGACATGGAGACGCTGCTCGATTCGATTCCGCTGGATCGCATCTCCACTTCGATGACGATCAACGCGACCGCCGCGATTCTGTTGGCGCTCTACGTTGCCGTCGCCAAAAAGCAGGGCGCCGACCTGCGCCGGCTTTCCGGCACGATCCAGAACGACATTTTGAAGGAGTACATCGCGCGCGGCACCTACATCTATCCGGCGCGCCCGGCGCTGCGGCTGGTAACCGACACGTTCGCCTGGTGCAACGTCGAGCTGCCCGAATGGAACACGATCTCGATCTCCGGCTATCACATCCGCGAAGCCGGCGCGACCGCCGTCCAGGAAGTTGCCTTCACCCTGGCCGACGCGATCGCCTACGTCGACGCCGCGCGCAAGGCCGGGCTCGACGTCGACCAGTTCGGCCCGCGGCTTTCCTTCTTCTTTGTCGCCCAGACCGATCTGCTCGAGGAGGTGGCGAAATTCCGCGCGGCGCGCCGGTTATGGGCACGGATCGTGCGCGACCGCTTCGGCGCGCAGAATCCGCGGTCGATGATGCTCCGCTTCCATTCGCAAACGGCCGGCAGCGCGCTCACTGCCCAGCAGCCGGAAAACAACATCGTTCGCGTCGCGATCCAGGCGCTTGCCGCCGTGCTCGGCGGCTGCCAGTCGCTGCACTGCAATGCCCTCGACGAGGCTCTCGCGCTGCCCACCGAGCAATCCGCCCTGCTCGCCCTGCGCACCCAGCAGGTGCTGGCCGCGGAAAGCGGCGTCACCAATACGGTCGATCCGGTGGGAGGTTCCTGGTCCATCGAAAAGCTCACCGGCGAAATCGAGATGCGCGCCGAGGAATACATCGCGAAGATCGACGCGATGGGCGGGATGCTCCGCGCCATCGAAACCGGCTTCGTGCAGGGGGAAATCCAGCGCGCAGCCTACGAATACCAACTCGCTGTCGAGCGCGACGAGCGCGTGGTGGTGGGTGTGAACCGGTTCACGACCGAGGAGCAGCGGCCGATTTCGCTGTTGCGCGTCGATCCGGAGATCGAGCGCGCCCAGGTGGAGCGGGTGCAGGCCTTGCGCGCCCGGCGAAACGCCGAAGCCGTCAACGCCGCGCTCGCCGAAGTTGAGCGCCGCGCCCGCACAGAGGAAAATTTGCTGCCCGCCATCCTCGCTGCCGTCGAATCCTACGCCACCGTCGGCGAAATCTCCGACGCGCTGCGCCGCGTCTTCGGCGAATACCGCGAGTCCGTCGTCGTCTGACCGGCCGCCTGCCGCGCTGCCGCCAGCGCCATGCCCGCTGCGGCCGCCGTCTGCGCGAAAGCAGACCCTTACCGGAAAGCAGTTCGGCTCAGCTTTCGGCCGGCTCGGCGCCGAGGGCTTCGATCTCGCGGCAAGCGCGATCGATGATTTCACGCACCTTGACGATCCGTTCCGTGTCCTCGGCGTCGGTGACCGCGCGGCGGGCCGCGCGGAACAGCTTGGCAATGGGCTTGGCGATGATCGCCGTTTCGGGTACCCAGGGAGCCCATTCGCTCCAGTGCTCGGCCCGCTGCCAGATCTTTTTCACCGTGTTCTTTTGGCGGTCGAGCTCCGCTATGCCCGTTTCGGTCAGGTGATAGATCCGCTTTCCGTTGCTCTGCTCGGAAATCACCAGCTCTTCGTCCTGGAGCTGCTGGAGCGTGGGATAAATCGATCCCGCGCTGGCGTGGTAAATGCCGCCCGAGCGCTCTTCCAGCCGCTTCATCAATTCGTAGCCGTGCTTGGGCCCGTCTTCGAGCAACGAGAGCAGAGCCAGGCGCAGCTCACCCGGGCCGAAAAACCGGCCCCATTTGAACCAAGGGAAAGGGGTTCCCTGGGGTCCGTGAGACCACCAGTCGCTACGCATAAGCTACCTCCCGCAGGATCGCTTTGACTAATAAAACTATATCGTACGATATAGTGAATGCAATAACATTCTGCGGTTTTGAGCCATTGCGACCCCTTTGTGGCATGCCCGGACCTGCAAGGCGGAAGAAAACGCAGCGGTCAGATTATCGAGTGGGTAGTTGAGGCGAAGGGGCTTCGAGGAGATCCGAGCGCAAGCCCAAGGGAGGGCTCAGCGGTGGGTGGTTTCCGGATGGATCGGGCGCGGGGGCAGCTCGCGCTCCTTGTCGTTCTGCGTGCCTTCGTTGCGATGGTTGGTGGTGTGCGAAAGGCCGCGGGCAGCGGCTTCGGCGCGTTCGTCGTAACGGCCGAAAATCATTTTCCCGGCGCTGGTCTGGTGGACGGATGTAACGGTGATGTCGATGGTCTTGTTGATCATGCGCCGGGCGCCGTCGACCACCACCATGGTTCCGTCGTCGAGGTAGGCGACTCCCTGGGTAGGTTCCTTGCCCTCACGCAGGATGAAGACGCGCATGGCCTCACCGGGCAGGACAACCGGCTTGAGGGCGTTGGCGAGCTGGTTGACGTTGAGCACCTCGATGCCTTGCAACGAGGCCACCTTGTTCAGGTTGAAATCGTTGGTGACGATTTTGGCGTCGTAGCGGCGGGCCAGCTCGATCAGCTTCAGATCGACGTCAGGAACATCCGGGAAATCGTCCTCGGCGATATCCACGTCGAGGGAGGGGAGTTGGCGGATTCGCTCGAGCACTTCGAGTCCACGTCGGCCGCGCTGGCGTTTGAGGGGGTCGGCCGAATCGGCCACCATCTGCAGCTCGTGGAGCACGAAGCGGGGGATGATCAACGTGCCTTCGAGGAAAGAAGCCTCGCAGACGTCCGCCACTCGACCATCGATGATTACGCTGGTATCGAGAATTTTGGCGAACCGCCGGCCACCGCGCTCGCTGCCGAAGAGACCGCCGAAGGCCGCCAGATTGAGCATGTCGCCCTTATTGGCGCCGACGACCATACCGACATAGGCGAGCACAAGAACCAGAGCAATGCCCACGAACGATTTGGTCTCGTCGGGGATCGAAGTCTTGTTCACCACCAGGTGAATCAGCAGAGCGCCCAGCACGCCGAGTATCGAGCCGACGGCAGCGCCGATCAGGCGGCGCAGGCTCACCCGGCGCACGCGAATTTCCGAAAGGATGATGACGATGGCGAAAACCAGACCGAAGATGGCGCCGGTAATCGGGGTCAGGCCGAAGGGATGAAAATGCCATCCGATCGCGACACAAATCACCGTGAACACAGTGCGCAACAACAACAGGTCCCAGGAGTAGCCAACCCGGGCCTGTTCGCCATTCGTACTGCGACCACCACCTGGTAGGCGCGCGTCGCGAGGTTCTGCGGACCTGCCTTTTGCGGGGTTGGGTGTGGAAGCCCCGAAAGATTTGCGTGTTTCAGCCAATGCTATAAGGCCAAGCGAAGAAGGCCGGTACCCCTATTTGGAGGATCCGCGTTGCACGATAAACGCGAGATCAAGCGGACAAAATTATAGCACGACGGGGCAAACTTGATCTCAGGAAAAACGCTGTTCCGCAAATCTATTAGGACTGATCTGGTCCCTGATCCTGGTAGGACTCCGGAGCCGCCTCTTCGAACCGGGTGTAGTGCTCGAAGAAAACGAACTGCAGCCGATCCGTTGGCCCGTTGCGCTGCTTGGCAATCATCAGCTCCGCTTTCCTCCGCTCCTCGTCGGGCAACTCCGGGCGATAGAAATTAGGCCGGTGGATGAAGAGCACGACGTCGGCATCCTGCTCTATGGCGCCCGATTCGCGCAGGTCGGAGAGCTGGGGGCGTCGCTCCTCGCGCTCGGGAGCGCGGGTGAGCTGGCTGAGGACGAGCACAGGCACTTTGAGTTCCTTGGCGAGCCCCTTGAGCCCACGGGAAATGGACGAAACCTCTTCGTTGCGATTGCCGAAGCGGCCCCGAGCCGAGATCAGCTGCAGATAGTCGACAATTACCACGCTCAGGCCCTTGTCCTTTTTCAGCCGCCGCGTTTTGGCCCCGATCTCAAGCACCGTCGCTGAGCCGGAATCGTCAATCCAGAGCGGGGAGTTGGAGATCTCCGCCAGCGCGCCCGTCATCCGGCGGCTTTCGTCGCGGCCGAGGCGACCGGTGCGGAAGCGGTGCATGTCGAGGGCGGCGTGTGAGGCAAGCAGGCGCATCAAGAGCGATTCCTTGGACATTTCCAGGCTGAAAATTGCCACGGGCTGCCGCTCGACCATTGCGACGTGCTCAGCGATGTTCAGGGCCAGCGCCGTTTTTCCCATCGAGGGCCGCGCCGCCAGAATAATCAGCTCGGAGGGCTGCAGCCCCGAAGTCAGCTGATCGAGCTGGCTGTAGCCGGTAGGCAGGCCCGTGAGCTGCTGGCCCCCGCTGAGCGCCCGCTCGATGTGCGGGTAGCTTTCCCGCACCACGTCTGCCACCCCGACCAGCCCGGTGCGGATGCGGTCTTCGGCGAGCTGGAAGATGAGCGTCTCGGCGCGGTCGAGGATCTCGTCGGCCTCCTGCTCGGCTTCTAGCGCCTGCTGCTGAATCGCTTCGGTCGCGTGGATCAGGCTGCGCAACAGCGCCTTCTCCTTGACGATGTGCGCGTAGTGCTCGACGTGGGTGACGCGCGGCACGCCGTCGACCAACTGGGCGAGGTAAGCGCCGCCGCCGGCCGCTTCGAGTTCTCCGTTGCGTTCGAGTTCCTCGGCCAGCGTGACGAGGTCGATCGCTCGCTGGCGCTCACCGAGAGCGATCATGCGGCTGTAGAGCCGGCGATGCTGGTCGAGGAAGAAATCCTCGGGGCGGAGCAGCTCAATCGCGGTGTTCAGCGCATGATTATCGAGCAGGATTGCGCCCAGGACGCTGCGCTCGGCGTCGGGATTTTGTGGGAGCGGGCGTTCGAGCTGAAGGGGAGCGGCCATCGGCTTCTATTTATTCGCTTTATTTTCGCCCTTGAGCATTTCCGGCGCAACGGCAATTTCCTCGGCCGTGCGCTGAACTCGAAACGGCCATTTTGCCGGGTGGGCCGGAAAAGTCAAACCAAGGCTGTGAATATCCGACCCGGCAATCCACAGGCTTTCGCCCCAGTGGTTATGCGGTAAAACGCGGATGGGCGGCTGTGGAAAAGCGAGGCACTGGTGGAAATCTGCGCGGGCGGTGCCGCGGCCGGGCCGTTCCCGGCTCGCGAGCCGGGAACGGCGATCGGGCGGCGGTAAATTTACTCGGCGGGAGGCTCGGGCGAGTCAGCCGGTGCAGCCTCTTCGGCCGAGTCGGCGCCGGGCTCTGTTGCCGCAGACGCTTCCGGTCCCGTTACGGCGGCGGCCTTTGGTTCTTCCGGCGCAGGTTGGAGCGGTCCGCCTTCGCGGGCGACCACCACCTGGATTGTGGCCGAGACGTTGTGGTGAAACTTGACCTGGACCTGGTATTCGCCGAGTGCCTTGATCGGCTCGGCCAGCACCACCTTGCGCTTGTCGACCTCGACGCCCCGTTCGGCGAGGGCCTGGGCGATGTCGGCCGCGCTCACCGAGCCGAAGAGTTGATCGTTCTGGCCCACCTTGCGCTCGAAAGTCAGCGAAGTGCCGGTGACGGAAGCTGCGGCCTGGGTAGCGGTGGCATGTTCGTGCGCCTCAATCTTGGCCAGCCGGGCGCGAATGCGCTCGAGCTGCTTCAGGTTGCCGGGAGTGGCCTGGAGCGCGATCTTGCGGGGCAACAGGTAGTTGCGCGCGTAGCCCTCGGCTACTTCGACCACCTGTCCGCGGGTGCCGAGCTTTTCCAGATTTTCCTGCAAAATGACCTTCATTGCGTCTTCCTCCGTCGAGCTAGGCGCCGGCCGCAAAGGGCAGCAGCGCGATGTTGCGCGCACGCTTGATCGCCACTTGCAGCCAGCGCTGGTGCCGCGAGCAAGTGCCCGTGATGCGACGCGGAATCACCTTGCCGCGGTCCAGGATGAACGACCGGAGCATCTCGGCGTTCTTGTAATCGATGTAGTCGATTTTACCGACGCAGAACTGACAGACTTTGCGCTTGCGAACGTACTGGCGCCGGGGCTTGCGCGGCCGGTCACTGCGCGGGCCTGCGTGGCTGTGCGAGGGTTGATGCGGGGTGTTCGGTGCCATCGGAATCTCCTTCTTCGAGCGATCTCAGCTGCTGGCGGCCGTGGCCGATTCGCCGGCGCTCTTGCGCGGCCGGCGGGCCATGCGGCGCTCGCGGCGGGCAACCAGTTTCTGCTGCCGCTTCAGCTCCTCGTCAATCCTTACGGTGAGGAATTTCAGAACCGGTTCAGAAACCTTCAGCCGGCGCTCGAGTTCCTTGATCATGTCGCCCTGGCGCCCGTAGATCGCCAGGTAAACGAAAAATCCTTCGCGGTTCTTGTCGATGCGGTAAGCGAGCTTGCGCACGCCCCACTTTTCGGTCTTATCCACGCGGCCCTGTTGCTCTTCGATGGTCTGCTGGAGCGTCGAGATCACCTTGTCGATCTCGGGCTCCGGCGTATCGGGCCGGCAAATGAAAATCAGTTCGTAATAGCGTTCGTCTGCCATCGTCTCCTCAATTCGTTCCGGACTCGGAATCCTCGACGTCCGGAGACTGGTTCGGCCCCGGGGCCCGTCGATTGAAGCGGTTCATTGCCGCTGCCGTGCCTTGCGTGAGGATCACCTCGATCGCCTCGACGGCGCGGTCCATCGTCTCGGCCGCCTGCTCGAGTTGCTCGTCAGTCATCGGCTGCAAGACATAGTCAGCCAAATCCATGCCCGGCTCGACCGGGCCGATGCCAAGCCGAATCCGAATAAACTCGTCGTCGCCCAGCGCGCCAATCACCGACTTCAGGCCGTTGTGCCCGCCCGCCGAGCCGCGCTCGCGAATCCGCATGGTGCCCCAAGGCAGCGCGGCGTCGTCGGCGATGACGATCATCTCGGCCGGGTTGACCCGGAAGCGTTTCACCAGGTCCCGCACCGCGAGCCCGCTCGCGTTCATGTACGTGAGCGGTTTGGCGACGACCACTTCAGTGCCCGCCAGGTTGCCCTGCCCCACCCGCGCCTTTCCCATCGTCAGGCCCGCTCGGATTCCGGTTCGCTCCGCCAACTGGTCCAACGTCAGAAAACCGAGATTGTGCGGCGTCCAAACGTATTTCGGACCCGGATTTCCCAGACCCACGATAAGTCGCATCGGCAGTTCGGGCGCACGGCCTCCTCCGGAGCCGGCGAGGCCCTATTCGCCCTTCCCTTCGCCCTCTTCGCCCTCTTCGGCCTCCTTGCGCACTTTCTTGATCACTTCGGGTTCGGCCGGGGCGGCGGCTTCGGCGGCAGCGGCTGCTTCCGGCGCCGGCACCTCTTCCTTGGTCGGGGCTATGACGTGGGCGATCACGCGTTGCGGCTCAGTGATCAGGCGAACTTTGGCCGGATCGAGCGGCAGATCTCCGGCACGAAGTTGCTTGCCGATGGTCAGTTCGCTGACGTCGACCACGATCTCCTCGGGAATATCGCTCGGCAGGCACTCCACCTCGATATCGCGAGTGACGCGCTCGAAAACGCCGCCGTCGACTTTCACGCCGACAGGCTCGCCCGTCGTTTGCACGCTGACCCGGACGCGAATCCGCACGTCCATGGCCACGCGCTGCAAGTCGAGATGGAGCAGGTCGCCTCGGACCGGGTCCAGCTGCCAGTCCTTGAGCATCGCCCGCGCCGGCTCGGCTCCTTCAACCTGGACTTCGTAAATGACGTTGTGGCCCGCGGTGCGCAGCACCTGCTTGGCCTGATGCACATCGACCGCCAGGGCCACCGGTTCGCCTGCGCCGCCGTAAAGGACGGCCGGTACTCGGCCGGCCTGCCGCAGCCGACGGGCGCCATTCTTGCCGCGTTCTTCGCGGCGATTGGCCTCGATCACCATAATGAATTCCTTTTCCTTTCCCCCGCCGGCGCACCGGCGCCTACGGGGCATGCTTGCCGCCTCGAAACCTAGAGAAAGAGCGCGCTGATCGACGTCTCCTCGTGGATCGAGCGGATTCCGCGCGCCAGCAGCTCGGCGACGCTCAACACCTTTATTTTATCGACGTGGCGCGCCTCGGCCCGCAGCGGGACCGAATCGGTAACCACGACTTCCTCAATTTGCGAATGGCAGAGCCGCTCGATCGCCCGGCCCGAGAGTACCGCATGGGTGCAGGCGGCGAACACGCGTTCGGCGCCCTGTTCCTTGAGCGCCTCGGCCGTTTTCACCAGCGTGCCGGCGGTGTCGATGATATCGTCGACGATCAGCGCGGCGCGGCCCTCCACGTCGCCGATCAGGTGCATCACCTCGGTCTGATCCATCGCCACGCGCCGCTTGTCGACGATCGCGAGCGGCGCGTCCAACTTTTTCGCGAACCCCCGGGCCCGCTCCACACCGCCGGCGTCGGGCGAAACCACCGTTATGTTGGGCAGGTTCATGTTGCGGAAATATTCCACCAGCACCGGCGAGGCGAACAGGTGATCCACCGGCACGTTGAAATAGCCCTGAATCTGGGGCGCGTGCAGGTCGAGCGTCAGCGCGCGGTTGGCCCCGGCCGTTTCCATCAGGTCGGCCACGAGCTTGGCCGAAATCGGCACGCGCGGCTTGTCCTTCCGGTCCTGGCGCGCGTAGCCGTAATAGGGCACCACCGCCGTGATCCGCCGTGCCGAGGCTCGCTTGAACGCGTCGATCATCAGCAGAAGTTCCATCAGGTGAAAATCCACCGGCTGCGAGCAGGGTTGCACCACGAAAACATCCGTGCCCCGCACATTTTCAAGAATCTGGATATAGCATTCCCCGTCGGAAAACGTGCTCAGCTCGACCTGCCCTGGTTTGGTCCCGAGATAGCGGCAAATCTCTTCCGTCAACGCGGGATTAGCGCGGCCACTGAATATTTTGAGTTTATCGTCGGCCAAGCGTGACACCTCAAGCTCACCGCGGCGCGCCCGCTGCCCGGTCAAACTCGGCACGGGTGAGAGTGCGAGCGATGAAGACCTGGTCTTCCAGGAACTGTCGAGCGGCTCGGCGCGCCTGCGCTGGGTTTCGGAACAGTCCAAACACCGCCGAACCGCTGCCTGCCAGCGCGGCTCCCGTAGCCCCTGCTTGAAGCAGACGACGCTTGATCTGCCGTAGCTTCGGATAACGATCGAAGACAACCGCCTCGAAGTCGTTCCGGAGGTCCGCGTCCCCTCGGCTCCAGCTTAGGGCACAGGAAAGCCAAAGTTTATGGGGCGGAGCGGCCTTTGTCAACTTTCGGTCGAGCCAGGCGTAGGCATCGGGGGTCGAGACGTCGATGCCCGCCGGGGCCACCACCAGCACGCTGCGTTTCGCGCCGCTTTCCAAGGGATAGATTTCGTCTCCCCGTCCAACGCCCAGCGCGCGTCCACCCACGAGAAAAAACGGCACGTCGGCGCCGAGCGAGGAGCCGATTTCCATCAGCCGTTCGAAGGCGAGCGGCCGTCGGGCCAGCCGCGCGGCCGCCAGCAGCGCCGCCGCGGCATCGCTCGATCCCCCGCCCAGACCCGCAGCCATCGGAATCCGCTTCTCCAGCCGCACGCGCCAGCCGCCGGGCAGGCGCAATGCTTCGCTCATGGCTTCGAGCGCCCGCCAGACCAGATTGGTGGGACCGGGATCGAGTCGAGCGCCGGTGATCGCCAGATCGATCCCCGGCCGGCGGACGCGCTCGATCGTCAGCGTGTCATGGAGCGAGATTGCCTGAAAAACGGTGCGCAGTTCGTGGTAGCCGTCGGGGCGCAGGCCCACAACACCCAGTTGCAGGTTGATCTTCGCGAAGGCGGGGATTTGCAACGGCGTCGTCAAGGGCCGGTCAGTGACGCCCACCGGGGTCGGCGTGGCTCTTGCGCGCCGAGCGCTCCCTGGCTCGCGCGAGTTTTCGCTCGAGGGCCTTCACCTTGGCCGGTTCGTAATCAGCGGGCACGGCGTGACGCCAGGCGGCGAGCGCCTTCTCCCAGGTCTGGATCGCCAACGACGTGTCGCCGAGCCGGTCGTAAACGTCTCCTAAATGGCCGAGGATTGTCGGATCGTTCGGGCTATGGGCGACAGCCTTGAGCAGATATTCGCGCGCGTCGGTCAGCCGGTTTTGCCTGTAATAGGTGTAGCCGAGGCTGTCGAGATAGGCGCTGTTGCCGCCGTCCAGGGCGAGGGCGCGCCTGACGAGTTCGGCCGCCTGGTCGAGGCGGATGCCCTGTTCGGCCAGCATGTAACCGTAGTAGTTCAGCACCTCGGCGTTGTTCGGGTTCACCGCCAGCGCCTTGCGGAACAGCTGCTCGGCCGGGTGGTATTTCTTCTGGCGCTCGTAGATCGCGCCAAGCAGGAACCAAGCCTCGGCCTTATCGTCGGGCTGGCTTGAGAGCGATTCGGAGAGCTGGGCGGCCTTCTCGGCGGCGCGATAGTGCCGGCCTCGCAACTCCACCTGGGCGATATCGAGGTAGAGGGAGCGGTCAGCCGGCGTGCCGGTGAGCAAGGTCTTGAGCGTCTTCACGGCCTTGCCGGTCTCCTGCTTGTCGCCAAGCAACAGCGCGTATTCGATCTTCATCGCCCGGTCATGGGGACTGGCTTGCAGCCCCTGCTGCGCTGTCGCAATCGCCATGTCGATCTGGTTGTTCTCGCGGTAGGTTTCGATCAATTCGAAGCGGCCGCGGTGTTCTTCGCTCGGGCCGAGGGCCATCATTTCGTGGAAGGTGCGGATGGCGGAGGGATAGTCGCCCTGCTGCCGATAGAGCCGGCCAAGCTCGTCGTAGAGGATGCTGTAAACCCTTGGGCTCAGCGCCTCGGTCGACTGTTGGTGCTTGAGGTCGCTGATCGCCTCCGAAATCACTTTTATCGCGGCCTCGTAGTGGCCCTGCGCCTCCGCGATCAGCGCCTGGTTGTAGATCACCTCCAGGTTGCCGGGCGCCAGTTCGGCCGCGTGCTCGATATTGGTTTCGGCCAGATCGTACTTCTTTTCCTGGTAATAGATTTCCGCCAGCCGCAGGAAGCTGTTCGGGTCGCCGGGATCCAGGTTTGCAACCTTCTGGTAGGCCTTGGCGGCTTCGGCAAACTGGTTCGCGTCGAAGAGGGTTCGAGCCAGCCGCCGCCAGTGCGCCGGGTCCTCCGGCTCGAGCTGGACCGCCTGCCGGTAAGCCTGCACGGCGTTAGTCGCGTCGTGCATCTTGGTGTAGGCGTCGCCCAGCAGATCGTAGAGGTGCCCGCTGCTTTCCTCGCCCGCCACTTTTTTGAGCCGAGCAATCGCCTGCTCGGCGTGGCCTTCATCGAGCAGCAGTTGGGCGTACTGCGCGAGCAGTTCCTGGTTAGTGGGGTCGCGCTTCAGCAAACGCTCGAGCACGGCGGCCGCTTTATCCGGCTGGTTTTCGAAGCGATAGAGCCGCGCCAGCCAGAGCCCAGCATCCGTGTCGCTCGGATCGAGCTTCAGGATGGTTTCGTACTGCTCGGCTGCCTTTTCCAGCGCCTGGTGTTGGTTGGCGTTCGCGCCCAGCTCGCCGAGGCTGCGCACGTAGATTCGTGCCAGCAGTTGGTGCGTTTCGACGCTGTCGGGGTGCACCTTCAGGATGTTTTGCGCGGTTTCCACCGCCTCGCGCAGATGCTGCGACTCGGCGTAGGTTTGCGCCATCTTCAGCTGAATGATGACGCCACCGGGATGGAGCGCCAGGGCCTTCTTGTAATAATCAATGGCCTGGTCGGCATAGTTCTGTTCTCCGGTGGCCTCGAACTGCTCCTGGCTGATGTGGCCGAGCATGAAATTCGCGTACGCGTCCGCCCGCTGCTCTACGGCGTTCGGCACCGGCTGGCTGGCTTGGGTTGCGGGTTTTTGGCCGGCCGCGGCGGCCAGAGGCAAAAGCACCCACAGGGCGGCAAAAGCAGAAAGCCTCACGGATTGCTCCAGGTCATCCCTTGATTATCCTTCGATGCGACGAAGGCCGTCAAAAGTTTCAGGTCTACCTTGTGGCCCACGCGGCACCGCTGATTGCGGCGGTTTCTAGTGCCAGAAATGGCGCCGGCCGGTGGTGATCATTGCCATACCCAGCCGATTGGCTGCGTCGATCACTTCCTGGTCGCGCACCGAGCCGCCGGGCTGAATCACTGCCGTTGCCCCGGCCTTGGCGGCTTCCTCGACGCCGTCGGGGAATGGGAAAAAGGCATCCGAACCGACCACGGTTCCCTTGAGCGGCAGCTGGGCCTTCATTGCTGCGATCTTCACCGAATCCACGCGGCTCATCTGCCCCGCACCCACGCCGACCGTCTGCCCGGCGCGTGTGAAGACGATCGCGTTCGACTTCACGTGTTTCACCACCTTCCAGGCAAAGCGCAAAGCCGCCATCTCTTCCTCGGTCGGCTTCCGCTCGGTCACGATCTTCCATTGGCTCTCGTCGGGCGGCACGCGGTCGGGCTGTTGCACCAGCCAGCCGCCGGAAATCACCTTCAGCTCGAAAGCCGGTGGCGCCGGCACCGTCAGTTCCACCAGCCGCAGGTTTTTCTTCTTGGCCAGCGCCTCGCGCGCCTCCGGCGTGAAGCCCGGCGCCACGACACATTCGACGAACAGCTTCGCCAGTTCCTGCGCCGTTTCGCCCTCCACCGGGCGGTTCAGGGCGATCACGCTGCCAAAGGCGGAAACCGGGTCGCAGGCCAGTGCCAGCCGGTAGGCTTCGGCCTGCTTCTCATGCTCGGCCGCCCCGGCCGGGTTCGAGTGCTTGACGATGATCACCGCCGGCTTGTCAAACTCCTCGACGAACGACCAGGCAGCCTCGAGATCGACCAGATTGTTGTAGGAAAGCTCCTTGCCCTGCAGTTGCCGCGCGCCGGCGAGTCCCGCTGCCGGCTTTCCGGCGGGAATATAGAGAGCCGCATGCTGATGGGGGTTTTCGCCGTAGCGGAGCGGGGCGTGGCGCTCGAGCGAGAGGTTCAGCCGCTCGGGCAGCGCCGGCCGCTCGACGAGCGCCAACCGGCCCTGGTCGGCCGCCAGTCGCTCGAGTTCAGTGGTGATGTGGCCGTCGTAGCGAGCCGTTGCGGCAAAGGCCTTGCGCGCCAGATCGATGCGTGTGGCGAGGCTCAACTCACGCCCCGCTTCCAGTTGCTTGGCGACGCGGTCGTAATCGGCGGGATCGGTGACGACGCCGACATGCTGGAAATTCTTTGCCGCCGACCGCAGCATGGTCGGTCCGCCAATGTCGATGTTCTCGATCAGCTCGTCCGCGCTGACGCCCGGCTTCGAGGCCACTGCTTCGAAGGGATAGAGGTTCACCACCACCAGATCGATTGGTGCGATTTTGTGCTCGGCCGCCTGCGCGCGGTCGTCGGCGCTTTCGCGGCGGAACAGGATGCCGCCGTGCACCTTGGGATGCAGCGTTTTCACGCGCCCGCCAAGCATCTCCGGCCAGCCGGTCAGCTCGGCGACGTCGCGTACCTTCACGCCCGCTTCGCGCAGCAATCGTGCGGTTCCCCCGGTGGAAACGATTTCGATGCCGAGCGCGGCGAGCCGCTTGGCGAACTCCGCCACGCCGGTCTTGTCGTAAACGCTGACGAGTGCCCTTTCGACGGCCAATTCACCCTCCTGTGCAGCAATGGGAATTTCGAGAAGAATTTCATTCTATGCGCCCAGGCCCGGGAGCGAAAGTTTTGCCGCCAAATCCCCGCCGGCCGTCCATTTTCCCCGCCTTGCCATTCGCGGTACTGCCCGACGGCGAGTCGCATTGCCTTGCCGCGGCCGCTGTGCTCAAATAACAGCGCCATGAGCGCCGATTCCCCATCCCGCGCCGCGCTTCTGCGGGCGATTCCCTCCGTAGACGAACTGCTGGGCCGCCCGCTACTTGCGGAACTGACGAGGCGCGCCGGCCGCGCGCTCGTGCTGGCGGCCGCGCGCCGCGTGCTGGCGGCGGTGCGCGCCGAACTGTCCGAAATTTCCGCCGAGCCGCAAACGCCAGCGACTGCCGTGGCGATCGAGACGCTCGAGCGCCGCATCGCTCGCGAAGTTGACGACTGGCTCCGCCCGTCGCTTATTCCGGTCATCAACGCCACCGGCGTGGTGCTCCACACGAATCTGGGCCGCGCGCCGCTTTCGGGCGAGGCGCTCGACCGGCTGCGCCAGGCCGCCGCCGGCTATTCCAATCTCGAATACGATCTCGCTGCCGGCGCGCGCGGCAAACGCGATGTGCACGCCGCCCGCCTGCTCGCGCAGTTGCTGGGCGCCGAGGCGGCCATCGTCGTCAACAACAACGCCGCGGCCGTTTTCCTGGTGCTACATACGCTCGCCCGCGACGCCGAGGTCGTTGCCTCGCGCGGCGAGTTGATCGAGATCGGCGACGGTTTCCGCATTCCCGACATCATGGCGGCGAGCGGCGCGCGTCTGGTCGAGGTCGGCACCACCAACCGCACTCGCCTGGCCGATTACGAGCGCGCCATCACTGCCGAAACGCGCCTGCTGCTCCGCGTTCATCCCTCGAATTTCCGCGTGGTCGGTTTCACGGACCGCCCCGCGCTCGCCGATCTCGCCGCGCTCGGCCGCGAGCACGCCCTGCCGGTCTACGAAGACCTTGGCTCGGGCTGCCTCTTGGATCTATCGGAGCAGGGAATCGAAGAGCCGGTCGCGCGTGCCAGTTTCGCGGCCGGCGTTTCGGTGGTCAGCTTCAGCGGCGACAAGCTGCTCGGCGGCCCGCAAGCCGGCATCATCGCCGGCCAGAAAGAGTTGGTGCGGCGCATTCGGCGCAATCCGCTCTTCCGCGCGCTGCGCGTCGACAAGCTGACGATTGCCGCGCTCGAAGCCACCCTCCGCGCCTACCTGCGCGGCGCGCCGGACGAGGTGCCGGCACTGCGAATGATCCGCCTGCCCGCCGATGAAATTCGTCACCGCGCACAGGCGCTGGCTGCGCGGCTGGCCGGCGCTGCGGCTAGGGCTGCCGCGGAAATCGAAATCGTGGAAGGGAATTCGGTGGTTGGCGGTGGCTCGACGCCCGGCCAGTCGCTTGCCACCTGGCTCCTCAGCGTACGCACCAGCCGCTATTCCGCCGCCGCGGTGGAGGCGCGTCTGCGCAGACCTGAGGCGCCGCTCACGCCGGTCGTCGCCCGCGTGGAAAACGACCGGCTTGTGCTCGACCTGCGCACCGTCTTTCCCGCTCAGGAAGAAGCGCTGGTCGCCACGCTCACCGCCGCGCTCGCGTAGCGGCGCGGTTACCGCGCCGGCCGCTCTCCACTCAACTTCACCACCCAGATTCCGCCGCCGGGCAGCTGCTTTTCCAGAAGCACGTTCTCCCGCGTCTGCTTGAACGCCGCGCTGCGCCCATCCAGCAGATCCTGCGCCTGTTCCACCTTCCACGGAACCTGAACCGCCAGGGAAGCCCGGGCCGGTGCGTGCGCGTGATTGAAAACGAAAATGAGCTGATCGCGCGGGCTCACCAGGCGCCGCACCTCGATCTGCGACGTCCCTGCGCCGGAAACTCGCACCTCGGGTTTCACGCCCGCCGCACGCGCCAGCGAGAGCAGCAGTTGCTGCGTCGAGCGCTCGTGTTCGCGCTGGTAGGAAAGCGGCAACATCGATCCGACGAACACGGCCTTGCCGCGCCCGTAGGCCTTTTCCACGATGGCCGGCGCGCCGTCAGGAAAACGCGCTAGCACGCGGCCGCCCTGGAGCGGCTCCAATTCTTCCTGGAACGCGTCGCCGCGCACCGCCTCGCCGGCTTTCATGCCCGGCAGCGCCGGCGAAGCTTCCACCAGCAGCCGCGCCGCCTTCACCGGCACGATCCGTCTTTCGCGCGCGCCGAAGACCTGAGTCAGGCCGAATCCGGGAATCTGGTCGCTCGCCAGGCCGCGGGCGTTGTTCCAGGCAAAGCGTGCGCCGGCAACGGCCGTGCCGCCCTGTTCGACGTAGCGCTTCACCCCTTCCGCCACCTTCCTCGAAATCATCATGGCGAAGGGCAGGAACAGGATCTTGTAAGCCCGCACGCGGCCGTCGGCGATGTCCTGGGGACTCACGAAATCCACCGGGATTTGCGCCTCAGAGAAGGCTTCGTGCAGCCCTTCGAGCGAATCATGCTCGGCGTTGCCGAGCTTCGAAAGCGAGGCTTCCGATCCGCCGACCATGTAGGACAGCGGGTTGTAGAGGATGGCCACCTGGGCCGGCGCCGGCTGCGCGCGGTTGATCGCAGCAGCGTTACGTTCGATGATTTGCGCGGTTTTCCCTGCGGCGCGGGCGCGGGCGGTCAGCGTTCCGTCGAGATGAATCAATCCGTAGCCACCGGATTCGTAGCCGGCATTCATCGGGTACCAGGCGTAGATGGCGATTTCCCTGGCGCCGTGCGCGACCGTCTCCCACATCCAATACGTCACGTCGTGCGCGGTGACCGGTACGGCGATCCGCATACCCAGGACGCCCTGACCGGCTTGCAGCTCGCCAATCCAGAATGCCTTGCCCGCGCTGTGGCCGGCCGAGCGCTCGAAATCGAGCCCGGCCGTGAGGTTCTGGTAGGAGAGCGGGCGGATCAGCCCTGCGTGCTTGGGATAAAGCGAGGTGCCGAAAAAGTCGGCGTTTTCGGCCATCAGGAAATCGTCCGGCTGCCCGTAGCCGTTGCGCGGATCGGTGAAGATACCGGGCGCGGCAGCGTGGCTCGTGATCGGGTGCGTGTGATCGACGCTGCGGATGGCGTCGACGCGCGTCTTCAAATCTCCCGCCAGCTTGTCAAGGATGAACATTCGCCAGTCGATGTAGTCGGTGAAGGAAAGGATGGTGGGAAAGCGCGGCGCCGACACCTCGCTCCAGCTCGAAAATCCCCGATACCACGCCCGATTGAGCGCGGCCAGCGTCTTGTATTTGGCCTGCAGCCAGCGGCGGAATCGTGCCTGCGTGTAGGGACTGAAACCGAACTCGGGATTCTTCAGGTACGGGAAGTCGGCCCAGTTGACGATGTGCGGCTCGCTCCACACGTCCCAAGCGTAGAGCGACGAATAGCCGTTCGCATCATGCGCGACGGCCTGGAGGAACTCGACCATTTCGCGGCGCACGGCCGGATCGTCGATGCTGTAACCCGGCGCCGCCTCGGAATCGATCACCGCGCCCGAGCGATCGACGAACCGGGCGCCAGGATGCCGCTGCCCTATCCAGTCCGGCGCCGAGTCGGTATAGATCTGCACGATCACCCGCAGCCCGCGTTCTTGCGCCAGCCGCAGCAGCAGATTCAGATTGCGGAAATCGAACCGGCCGCGTTGTGGCTCGGCCGTGGCCCAGTCCACCCAGCATTTCACCGTGTCGAAGCCCAGCGCCTTGATCTGATCCAGATCGTGGCCCCATCGCGCGGCACTGGTCGCATTCACCGGCTCCAGCATCGGCGCGCGGATTTTGCCGCCGCCATACCAGACCGCGACCGGAAAAAACGACGGTGAAACGCTCGTGCCCTGCGCAGCGCGCGAACGTTCCGGCGGTTGCAGCACCAGAAGGAAAAGAAAGAGACAGACAAAGCCGAATCGGCCCCACTTCATTTTCGTGTCCCTCCCATTTGCCGGGCCAGCTTACTGCAAAGGGGACGAAGCGGTCGCCGGGAACTTTCCGTCGAGCGGAGAAAAGGCGTGGGCGCAGCTAGAAAATCATGAGAAAAGGCAGCACCGGAGCGACCCGTTGGCTTGCGGAATGCCGGGAGGCTTACCCTCCCTGGACAGGTTACAGGCGATTGATCACGCTGGCCACGCAGCCGGCGCCAAAGCCGTTGTCGATGTTCACCACCGAGACATTTGCCGCGCAGCTATTGAGCATAGCCAGCAGAGCCGCCACGCCGCCCAGGCTTGCTCCGTAGCCTGTGCTGGTAGGCACGGCAATCACCGGCGCGCTCACCAGCCCACCGATCACGCTCGCCAACGCACCCTCCATCCCAGCCACGCAGATCACCACGCGCGCCGCGGCCAGGCGGTCGCGATGTTCGAGCAGGCGATGCAGCCCGGCGACGCCGACGTCGTAGATTGTCTCGACACGGCTGCCCATCGCTTCCACCGTCACCGCCGCCTCTTCGGCCACCGGAATGTCGCTGGTGCCGGCGGAAACCACCAGCACGAGTCCCTTGCCGCGAATCTGCTTGTCGCGCCGGATCAGAATCGTGCCCGAGAGCGGCTGAAACCGCGCCAGGCGCGAAAGCCGCCGCACCCGTTGATACATCGCGCGGTCGGCGCGCGTCACCAGGATGTTGTGCGACGAGCCGTTGTCGAGCATCCCACGGACGATTTTCGCCACCTGCTCGGCCGTCTTGCCGCGCGCGTAGACCACTTCCGGAAATCCCTGCCGCAGCGCCCGGTGGTGATCGATCTTCGCGAAGCCCAGATCCTCGAACGGCAGTTTCCTCAGCCGCGTGAGCGCCTGTTCGATTCCCGTCCGGCCACGACGCACGTCTTCGAGCAGCTTTCTCAGGTCCTGTTCGGTCATCGGTTTCTCGCCAGATCCGCAGCCGATTCTACCATCCGGCGGCTTGACTCCCGATGCGGCCGGCCCTGACTGCCTTTGGCCGCCATCTCATGCTGTCGCGAGCGAGCAGAGAGGCAACGCTCTTCGTCGCGCGGTAGGGGCGGGTTTGAAACCCGCCCCTACCGTTTCCAAGTGTGGCAGCCGGGCGAAAAGGCGGATTGTCTTGGGTCCGCGTCCGGAGTATCCTCCCCGCCGATGGCTTCGAACGCCCCTTCGCGCCGCGCCGCGGCAATCGCCCGCACGGCAAGCCACTGCTACAACGAAAAAGCGAAAATCCAGAACCACTACGACCTCATCAGCCCCTACTACCGCGCGCTCTGGGGCGAGCACCTGCACCACGGCTACTGGATTCGCGGGGATGAAACCAAGGAGCAGGCGCAATTGCAGCTCGTCGAGCATTTGGCCGGGGCTGCGGGCATCCGCCCCGGCGCGAAGCTGCTCGACGTCGGCTGCGGCTTCGGCGGCAGCAGTCTGTACTTGGCCGCCCGGTACGGCGTCGAGGCCACCGGCATTACCATCTCGCCAGTGCAAGTGGAAATGGCCTCGGCAGAGGCCGCTGCACGGCGCGTTTCGGCGCAATTCCTGTTGATGGACGCCCAGGCGATGACGTTTCCGCCAGAATCGTTCGACGTCGTCTGGTCGATCGAATCGATTTCGCACTATCAACGCAAAGCGGAGTTTTTCGCCTCGGCCGCACGGCTGCTGCGTCCCGGCGGCACGTTTGCGTTGATCGATTGGTTCCGGAAGGAGGGCCTCGATCTTCGCGCCTACGAAAAATCGCTTCGCCCGATCGAGCGCGGCATGATGGTGGCGCTCGATCCGATTGCGAGTTACGAAGGGTTGCTCGAAGCGAACGGCCTGCGGGTGGCGCAACGCGAAATCCTCAACGACCGCTGCGCCAAGACGTGGGATCTTTGCCTCGACATCATCCGCAAAAAGGAGTTCTGGACGCTGGCCGCCCGGCTCGGCCCGGAATTCCTCCATTTCCTCCGCGCCTTTCGCGCCATGAAAGCCGGCTTCGCCTCCGGCAATTTCGTCTACGCCCTGCTGATCGCCCAAAAGCCTTAGCCGCCCGCTTGTGAACCGATGTCGATTGGGGTCAGGCCTCCGCATTCGCCTTTTGCCCACCTTTTGTCCCGCTTGACAGCCCGCTCGGCGGCAGGCTATCAGTTGTCAGCTTTCCCCCGGAGCGCGCAAGCGCCCGAATCACGGGCCACGAAACACGAGACACGAACCACGATGCCTGGAAAAACCATCGTCGTCGGCGTTACCGGAGCGAGCGGCGCGGCCTATGCCCGCAAGCTGCTCGAGCTGCTCGAAGCTGACGAGCGCGTCGGGCGCGTGCATCTGGTGATCAGCGAAGCGGGGCAGCGGCTTGTCGCGATGGAGTTGGGCATCGTCGCGCCGGAGCTCAAGCGCCTGCCCGAATTGCTTGTTCCCGGCGCAAAGAAGATCGATCTGCTGCCGAACAAGGACATTGGCGCCGCGATCGCCTCGGGCAGCTATCCCGTGGACGGGATGGTTGTGGCGCCGTGCACCACCGGCGCGCTCGCTTCCATCGCTTCCGGCATGAGCGACGACCTGATTGCGCGCGCGGCCGACGTCTGCCTGAAGGAACGGCGGCGGCTCGTCCTTTGCGTGCGCGAGACACCGCTCAGCCGCGTCCACCTGGAAAACATGCTGCGCGCGGAAGCCGCCGGAGCCGTGATCATGCCCGCCGTCCCGGCCTTCTATTTCGCGCCAAAGTCGATCGACGACCTGGTGACGCAATACGTCTGCCGCGTCCTCGATCATCTGGACCTGCCGCAGCCCCAGGAATACCGCTGGATGGGCGCGGCCAAAAAGGAGAAACCGTAGCCGTGCCGCCCGCGCCAGCTAACGTTTTGTGGGACGGTTTATGTGCCGGTTTGTGTAGTGCCGCCCTTCAGGGCGGCACTTCGCTGCGTCTACCCAAGAAGACTGGCGGGCTGAAGCCCGCCGCTACACAGAGACGGCTCGCCGATACACAACCACAATCTCCTGTTCTTCGAGCGGCCCATGGATCATCCGGGCCAACCGAGCACGACGTGTAAAGGTTTTCGATAGCCATGCTTCGCCGCATCCGCACCGTGCTCGAGATGATCAAGTTCGAGCACTCCATCTTCGCTTTGCCCTACGCGCTGGTAGCAGCCCTGCTGGCCGCGCGCACCGAGGGCCCGGCGGGCGGCTGGCCCGCGGCCGGCCGGCTGGCCTGGCAGCTTTGCTGGATCGTGGTGGCGATGGTGGGTGCGCGCTCGGCGGCAATGACGATGAACCGCATCGCCGATCTCCACTACGACCGCTTGAATCCGCGCACGAAAAACCGCGCGCTGGTCACGGGGCAGTTGTCGGCGGCATTCGCCTGGATCTTCACGCTGGTCAGCTCGGGGGTGCTGGTGCTGGCGGCCTGGGAACTGAATCCGCTGGTCTTACATCTCTCGCCGATAGCGCTCGCCCTGCTCTTCCTTTATTCCTATACGAAGCGTTTCACCCTCTGGTCCCACCTGGTGCTCGGCCTGTGCCTGGGCATATCGCCGGTCGCCGCCTGGATCGCCATACGCGGCGCGTTCGATTGGCGCATGCTGCTGCTCTGCGCCGCGGTTACGCTGTGGGTGGCCGGCTTCGACGTGCTCTACGCCTGCCAGGATGTCGACTTCGACCGCGAAGTCGGCCTGCATTCGATTCCGCGGCGGCTGGGCATTCGCCGTTCGCTCGTCGTCGCTCGGTTGCTGCACGTCGGCATGATTTTGCTGCTGGTCTGGCTGGCGGCGAGTTTCCATCTGAGCTGGCCCGCGTGGGCGGGCATCGTGGTGGTTGCCGCATTGCTTTCCTGGGAGCATCGCCTGGTGCGCCCCGACGACCTGAGCAAGATCAATGCTGCATTCTTCACGATGAACGGCTATATTAGTGTTTTGTTCCTGCTCTTCTGGGGCGCGGCGGTCTGCTTCGGCCGGCCCTGAGGACGGCGCGGGACAAGGGCGGCTCTCGAAATGGCGCGGCTTTTTCAGCCGTGCCGCCAGCTCGGATCAGGCAAGCAGCTTCCGCCGCTGGGGATTCCGCTGCCCTTCGCCCGCTTACGGGGAACCTGCGAAAAGATTATGGCTGAACTCACCATTTCCGATTCCCGGCTTGAGCCGATCGCGCAAAAGGTGCTCGCCGGCGAGCGCCTCTCGTTCGACGAAGGCGTCACGCTTTTCCGCACCCACGACCTGCTGGCCGTCGGTTGGCTCGCCAATTTTGTTCGCGAAAAGCGCCACGGCGACATCTGCTATTTCAACGTTAATCGCCACATCAATCCGACGAACGTCTGCGTGGCCCATTGCCGGCTCTGCGCGTTCGGCCGCTCGCCCGACGCGCCCGGCGCCTACACCTACGCGCTCGAAGAGATTTATCAGCGCGCTGCGCAGGGCGTGTCCGAAGGCGCCACGGAAATCCACATCGTTGGTGGCCTGCACCCGACGCTCACCTTCGATCACTACCTCGAGATGATTCGCGGGCTCAAGCAGCGCTTCCCGCAGGTGCACCTGAAGGCGCTGACGATGGTCGAGATCGGCTATTTCTCGCGCATCACCAAGCTCACGCCGCGTGAGGTGCTGCTGCGGCTCAAGGAAGCGGGCGTCGATTCGATGCCCGGCGGCGGCGCTGAGATTTTCAATCCGCGCGTGCGCAAGGTAATCTGCGACCACAAGACCAGCGGCCGGCTCTGGCTCGATATCGCCCGCACCGCGCATCAGATTGGCCTGCGCACCAACGCGACCATGCTCTACGGCCACATCGAAACGCACGAGGAGCGCGTCGAGCACCTGCTCCAGCTGCGCGAGCTGCAGGACGAAACCGGCGGCTTCGTCACCTTCATTCCGCTCGCCTTCCATCCGGAAAACACCGCGCTGGCGCATCTGCCGAAACCGACTGGCATCGATGACCTGAAGCTGATCGCCGTCTCGCGGTTGCTGCTCGACAATTTCGACCACATCAAGGCTTACTGGATCATGCTCACCCCTCCAGTGGCCCAGATCGCGCTGCGCTTCGGTGCCGACGATATTGATGGCACGGTGATCGAAGAGAAGATCTATCACGACGCCGGAGCCACCACCCCGCAGCACATGACCCGTGCCGCGCTCGAGCGCCTGATCCGCGCCGCCGGCCGCGTCCCCTTCGAGCGCGACACGCTCTATCGCCCGGTCGATCGCTCGAAGTTACCGCCCGTCGCCGTCCGCCCCGACGTCACCATCAGCCTCAACGTCTGATCCGGCGCGGACGCTCGCCTCTGCGTTCGCTTTGGTAGCCACGGTCGACGTTTTTTTCGGTCGTGGGCCTTTGCGCCATAACCACCCGGTCCTGACCCAGTTTCCCTGTCCCTTGCCCGAGACGGGCAGCTTGCCCGACACCCTCGTGTTCCCCCGGTACCCTCTTGGCGCGCCCGCCGTTTCATGCGATGCTGACTACAATTGGTGCCATGAACCTCCGCGAAGCGTTGAAACAAGGTGTTCACGATCTGCGCGCGGCGAATGTCCCCTCGTCCACGCTGGCGGCCGAGTTGCTGCTGATGCACATCGTTGGCGGGAGCCGCGCGTGGCTCTACGCCCACATCGACGATCCTTTTGATTCATCAGCCGCCGAGCGGTACCGCGACCTGATTTGCCAGCGTGCCGCAGGCACGCCGACGCAATATCTCACCGGCCATCAGGAATTCTGGGGATTCGACCTGGAAGTCACGGCCGACGTGCTGATTCCACGGCCGGAAACCGAGCACGTGGTCGAAGTCGCTCTCGCGCGTCTCGGGCAGCACCGTTCCTTCCAGCCGCTCCGGCTCGCCGACGTCGGCACTGGCTCCGGCTGCCTGGCTATCGCGCTGGCGAAGGAATTGCCCGCGGCGCGCATCTACGCGACTGATATTTCCCCCCGAGCGCTAGCCGTCGCTCGCCGCAACGCCGCCCGCCACGACGTGACTGAGCGCATCGTCTTTCTCGAAACGCCGCTGCTCGCCGGCTTTCCGCCGCGCTCGCTCGACGTGGTGGTGAGCAACCCTCCCTACGTCGCTTGCAAGGACCTGGCCTCGCTGCCTCGCGAAGTGCGCGAGCACGAGCCGCAGGTGGCCCTCTTTGCCGGTGAGGAAGGCATGGCCGTCTATCCGCCGCTGATAGCCGAAGCGGCCGAACGCCTGGTGGTCGGCGGCCTGCTGGTTGTGGAACTCGGCTACGACGTGAGCGAGCGAGTCGAGGCCCTGCTCGACGCCGCCGATTGGCACGAAATCCGCATCACCAACGATCTGGCCGGCATCCCGCGCGTCCTCGCCGCCGACCGCCTCTAGCCCGCTTCCCATCCCGGCCCTACGCGCACAGGCGGAAGCGGATACTACACCTCGCGCGCAAAGAATCGGGATCCGCGTGGCCGTCTCGCTTCCCTCTATAATTGACTGCGCCGCATACCTGCCATGCCCAAGCTCGCGCAGTTTCGCGCCACCAACGCGCCGCCGCCGGCTTCCTTTGCGACGCGCATTCTCCACGTCGATATGGACGCGTTCTTTGTGTCCGTCGAACTGCTCGAACGGCCCGAGCTGCGGGGCAAGCCGGTGGTGGTCGGTGGCCGGCGCGATCAGCGCGGAGTGGTTTCGGCGGCCAGCTACGAAGCGCGGAAATTCGGGATCCAGTCTGCGCTGCCGCTGCGCACGGCGGCGCGGCTTTGCCCTGCTGCCGTGTTCCTGCCGGTGCGGCACGATCTCTACGTCGAATACAGCGACCGGATCGCCGCGATCCTCGAGCGCTATTCCCCGATCGTCGAGATGGCGTCGATCGACGAGGCCTATATCGACCTGGCCGGGACCGAGCGCCTGCACGGCCCGCCGCTGGCCGCGGCGCAAAAACTCCACGATGCCGTGCGCCGTGAGACCGGCCTGCCCTGCTCGCTCGGCCTTGCCTCGACGCGCCTTGTAGCCAAGGTCGCCTCGGACCAGGCCAAGCCGCACGGCCTGCTGTGGGTGCCGGAGGGTGCAGAGCAATCGTTCCTCGCGCCGCTCGACGTGCGCCGCATTCCCGGCATCGGCAAGGTCACCGAAGCCGCGCTGAAATCGCTCGGCATCGGGAGCGTCGGCCAGCTTGCCGCGCTGCCGGCCGAGCAGCTCGAGCGCGTTTTCGGCCAGTGGGGCGCGGCGCTCTACCGCAAGGCGCGCGGCCAGGACGCCTACGAGTTCGTCATCGACGCCGAACCGAAATCGATCTCGCACAATCGCACCTTCGATACCGATACGGTCGACAGTGAGCTGCTCGGCTCGACGCTGAGCTGGCTTTGCCAGAAAGCGGGCAAGCGCCTGCGCGACGCCGGCCTTTGGGGGCGCACCGTCACGCTGACGCTTCGCTACGCCGGGTTCACCACCGTCACGCGCGCGAAAACGCTCCGCGAGCCGTCGAATCTCGATGCCGTTTTCCTCGCCGAGTTGCGCGCGCTCTTCGCTGCCCATTGGACCGGCAAGCCGCTGCGCCTGGTCGGCGTCGCTCTCACCGGTTTCACCCACGGCCCCGGCCAGATGGGCCTGCTCGACGCTGGGCGCAGCGAAAAGCGTGAGCGGCTGGCCCGCGCCGCCGACCGGCTGCGTGACCGCTACGGCTTTGGCAAGATCCGGCTCGGCAGCTCGCTCGACGGCGATGAGGAAGACTGAGCGGCCTGCGAGCCGCACCGGGTATAATCCAGGAAATGTCGACCCCGTCCGCCACCGTTCCGCCGCCGCGCAGCCGGAAGTTTGGCCAGCGCCTGCACGATTTCTGGGAGCAGGTCACCGAGGGCGCCGAACTCAGCCAGCTGTGGCGCCAGTTCAAGGCCGAAGCGCGCTCGAGCTACAGCCTCTATTCCCGGGAAGTCGATTGGGAGCAGGTCCACACCGGCACGCGCTGGAAACGTCCCTTCCGCGCAGCCTGGGCCCTCTTCAAAGTCTTTCTGATGAAGCTCTCGCCGGCGCGGCGGGTACTGTTGCTGCTCGCGATTTTGCTGCTGATCTGGCCGCGCTCGACCATCGTTGGGCAGCACACCGTCGTTTCGTTCAATACGGGCACGCTGGGCGTGCTGTTGCTGTTTGTGCTGCTGGCCCTTGAGCTCGCCGACCGCGTCACGATGAAGCGCGACCTGGAAATCGCCCGCGACATCCAGAGCCGGCTGCTGCCCAACGAGCCGCCGGTCATCCCCTGCTGGCAGATGGCCTTCCGCACGCGGCCTGCCAACACCGTCGGCGGGGATTATTACGACGCGTTTCCTCGGTCAGCCGCACCGGGCCGCATGCTCGTTTCGGTGGCCGACGTGGCCGGCAAGAGCGTGCCTGCCGCGCTGCTGATGGCCACTTTCCAGGCGAGCCTCGAGGCTCTCGCCGCCCTGCCCGGCACGCTCGCCGACCTGGCCCGCGGCCTCAATCGCTATACCAACGCCCACAGCCTCGACGGCCTGCGCTTTACCACCGCTTTCATCGCCGAATTCGATCCCGCGACCGGCACGCTCGACTACGTCAACGCCGGGCACAACCCGCCGTTCCTGCTCCGCGCCTCCGGCGCGATCGAGCGCCTCGAAGCCACCAGCGTTCCCTTCGGCATTTCCGCGACGACGACGTTCGAGCAAAAAACGGTAGGCATTGGCCCCGGCGATGCGATGGTGGTCTATAGCGACGGCGTCATCGAAGCGGTCAACGACCGGGAAGAGGAGTACGGCGAGTACCGCTTCCGCGACGTCCTTGTGCGACTGCGCGGGGTCGATGCACGCAATCTTCTGGAAGCCATCTTTTTCGATGTCGATCGCTATGTCGGCCAAGCGCGCCAGCACGACGACATCACTTGCCTGGTCCTCCGCCGCGAGTAGTGCCTCGTTTCCGAAATAAGTAGCACATGCCCCAAGGCCTGTCATGCCGGGCAAAGCAAAGCATTTCCCGGCGAACAAGAGCCTTCTCGATCGTCGCGAGGGCGATCAAGTCCGAAACCCATGTGTCACTTTCTTGGGAAACACGACGCAAGCCCCGCACTGTCTTTCGGCGTCGCTGCCAGCCTCCGGCGTACTCCCATCCCTGCCAAGGCTCAACGGCCCATGCCGCTTTTCGAATTTCTCCGGCCCCGTGGTAGTCTTCTGTGCGGCAACGGCAATCCGTCAGGGGAGGGCACCGCTCATGGACGCAAAATCGGCCGCCAAGGAACGTTTTGAAGCCGCGCGCGCAGGTCTGGTTGAGTTGAGCCACCGAATCCACGCGCATCCCGAACTGGGGTTCGAGGAAGAGAAGGCTTCCACGTGGCTTTGCGAGTCGCTGGTCGACGCAGGCTTCGCCGTCGAAAAGGGCATCTGCGACATGCCCACCGCCTTCCGCGCCCGCGCCGGCTCGGGCCCGCTGCACATCGGCATCTGCGCCGAATACGACTGCCTGCCAGGCATCGGCCATGCCTGTGGTCACAACATCATAGCCGCCTCGGCCGTGGGCGCGGCGCTGGCCGCGGCCAAGGTGGCCGACGAAGTCGGACTCACGATCACCGTGCTCGGCACTCCCGCCGAAGAGGTGGGCAACGCGAGCGGCAAGATCCTGCTGCTCGAGCGCGGGGCTTTCGGCGGCCTGCACGCGGCGATGATGGTGCACCCGGCACCTTTCGACATGCTGACGTCGAAGATCATCGCCGCCTCGATGTTCGAGGTGAATTACACCGGGAAGGAATCGCACGCCTCGGCGTTCCCCGAAGTCGGCGTGAACGCGGCCGACGCGCTTACCATTGCGCAGACCGCGATCGGGCTGCTGCGCCAGCATATCCGCTCGACCGACCGCATCCACGGCTTCATCACCTGTGGCGGCGCCGCTCCCAACGTCATCCCTGCACACACTTCCGCGCGGTACATCGTTCGCTCGGAGACGCTCGAGCAGCTTGAAGAGCTGCGTCCCCGCGTCTACCGCTGCTTCGAAGCCGGCGCGCTAGCCACCGGCTCGAAGATCGAGTTCGTCGGCGGCGACAAGCCGTACGCCGAAATGCGCCACGACGCCGCGATGGCCGATTTCTTCCGCCGCAATTCGGAAGTGCTTGGGCGCAGTTTCCCCGATCTGGGCGATTGGCAAAGGCGGCCCAGCGGTTCCACCGACATGGGTAACGTGTCGCTTGCCATGCCGTCGATCCATCCCTTCATCGGCATCAATTCCTTGCCGGCGGTCAACCACCAGCCGGAATTCACCGCGCATTGCATCACCGCCGATGCCGACAAGGCGCTCGCCGACGGAGCCCTGGCTATGGCCTGGACCTGCATCGACATGGCCACGGACGAGTCGACCCGCACCCGCCTGCTCGCCCGCGCGTAAGCTTCCCTCGAACCGGAAGGCCAAAAGTGCGCAGCCATGAGGGGCTGCGCTGCCGAAACCCCTTGGCGATGAAGCTGTCCGGTGGCGCAGGCTTCGGCCTGCGGCCCCCCGCCGCGCTCGGGGTGTCATTCTCGACTTTTACCAAGGCGATGCTTCCGGTAGCGCCAGTGTCCAACCGGCGTGCTTGCGTTCGGCAGGCGTGCCCATTTTGCGCGCTCGCCCGCGTCCGCAATTCCCCACTAGCCTCGCCGCGCCCGCCGCGTCCATAATCACCGCGTGACGCCGCGCGAGCTTGCCGAGAAAATCTGCCGCGTGCTTTCCGACGCGGGCCACGAAGCCTATTTTGTCGGCGGCTGCGTGCGCGACCTGGTGCTGGGCCGCGAACCGGCCGATTACGATATCTCCACCGACGCCTTACCCGAGCGCGTCGAGGCGCTCTTCCCCGGCAGCCTAACCGTCGGCGCGAAATTCGGCGTCGTGGTGGTCGTCGAACAGGGCATCCAGGTGGAAGTCGCCACCTTCCGCTCCGACATCAGCTACAGCGACGGTCGCCATCCCGACCGCGTCGTCTATTCGCACTCGGCGGCCGACGACGTGCGCCGCCGCGATTTCACGATCAATGGTATGCTGCTCGACCCGCGCACCGGGCAGGTGATCGACCTGGTTGGCGGCCGCGCCGACCTCGAGGCTCGCCTGATTCGCGCCATCGGCGATCCGGACCGTCGTTTCGCCGAAGACAAGCTGCGCATGCTCCGTGCCGTGCGCTTCGCCGCCCGCTTTGGCTTCGCTATCGAACTCACCACATTTGCCGCCATCCAGAAGCGGGCGACGGAGATCGATCGCGTCTCGGCCGAGCGTGTACGCGACGAACTCACCCGCCTGCTCACCGAAGGCTCCGCCCGCCGGGGCTTCGAGCTGCTCGACGCCACCGACCTGCTGCCCGCCGTGCTGCCGGAAATCGCCCGTATGAAGGGCGTCGAGCAGCCGCTGCAGTTTCATCCGGAGGGCGACGTATGGATTCACACGCGGCTGATGCTCGAGCGCTTGCCCGCCGGCGTTTCGCCCACGCTCGCCTGGGGAGTGATGCTGCACGACGTCGGCAAGCCGCCGACGTTCACTCCGCCCGCCGGCCCCGGCGGCCGGATCCGCTTCGACAACCACACTGAAGTCGGCGCCGTCATGGCCGAGGCGATCTGCCGGCGCTTTCGTTTTTCCAACGCCGCCACCGAGCAGATTGTTTCGCTCGTGCGCAATCATCTCCGTTTCATCGACGTGCAGCGGATGCGCCCGGCCACGCTCAAGCGCTTCGTTCGCCTGCCCCATTTCGAGGAGCATCTCGAATTGCACCGCCTCGACTGCCTCGCCAGCCACGGCAAGTTCGACTCCTATGAACTCGTGCAGCGCTTTTTGGCCGAAACCCCGCCGGAAGAGGTGCGTCCGCCGCGCCTCGTGACCGGCGAAGACCTCAAGGCCCTCGGCCTGCGGCCCGGCCCCATCTTCGGAGAGATCCTCCAGGCCGTCGAAGAGGCGCAGCTGGAGGGAAGGGTGAAAACGCGTGAGGGGGCCTTGGCTTTCATACAAGCAATGGCCAGAGAGACGGCCGAAGGTGAGGAGCAATAGTTGCTGCTTTGGCTCTTAATCTATTGGCAAATAAAGACATTAGGAGATTTCGACGCACAACGGAAACGGTTGCCGGTAAAACTTTAGTGTCCTATACTAAAGGAGACTGATACGAATTCGTTGAGAGTGGATCGTTCTTTAGCTTTCCTGCATCCAAGTGATAGGGCCGTTCTTTGCGAGGCGACCCGGGGGAGCCTTTTGAGAAATGACTAAAACCTATCGGATTCCTGAAGAATTGCCTATCCTGCCGGTCCGCGACACGGTGCTGTTTCCGGGCATCGTTCTGCCGCTGACGATTGGCCGGGAATCTTCGCTCGCGCTGGTGAACTCGCTCGAGGGCGAAGAGAAGCTCATGGGCGTGATCGCCCAGCTTGATCCTCGCGTCGAGGATCCCGGTCCGACCGATTTGCATAGCGTCGGGACGTTGGCCAAGGTGCACAAACTGGTCCGGATGCCGAACGGCAACATGGTGGCGTTCCTCGAGGGACTGGAGCGGTTCCGGCTCAAGGAACTGCTCGGGATGCGCCCATTCCTGCGTGCCCGGGTCGAGCCAGTGGCTGATGTGTTCGTCGGTCCGGAAGCCGAGCGGGAAGCGCTGAAGCTGAACGTGATCGACTTGTTCCGCGACGTGGTGGCGCGCTCGCCGCAGCTCTCGGACGATCTGGCCAATTCCGCCGCGGCCATTTCCGACGCCAGCCGTCTGAGCGATTTCATCGCCGGCAACATGCCTTCCCTCGCCACCGAGACGCGCCAGGAACTGCTCGAAACCTCCGACGTCGACAAGCGGCTGCAAACCCTGGTTCGCGAACTGACCCGCGAGCGCGAAGTGCTCGAGCTCCGCACAAAGATCCAGGAACAGGTGGAGGAGCAGGTGGGCCAGAGCCAGCGCGAATACCTGCTGCGCGAACAGCTCAAGGCCATTCACAAGGAACTCGGTGAAACCGACGACACCCTTGCCGAGGTCGAGGAGCTGCGCAAGAAGATCGAAGAGGCGCAGATGCCCGCCGAGGCGCGCAAGGAATGCGACCGCGAGCTGAAGCGGCTGCAGAAGATGACTCCGGCTTCGGCCGAGTACATGGTTTCGCGCACCTACCTTGAATGGATGACTTCGCTGCCCTGGAACAAGACCTCCGGCAGCGAGGAAATCGACATCGCCAAGGCCCACGCCATTCTCGACGAGGACCACTACGACCTGGAAAAGGTGAAGGAGCGGATTCTCGACTATCTGGCCGTGCGCAAGCTCCAGCCGGGCGCCAAGGGTCCGATTCTCTGCTTCCTCGGGCCTCCCGGCGTCGGCAAAACGTCGCTCGGCCGCTCGATCGCCCGCTCGCTCGGGCGGAAATTCACGCGCATCTCGCTGGGCGGCATGCACGACGAAGCGGAGATCCGAGGCCATCGGCGCACCTACATCGGCGCACTGCCCGGCCAGATCATCCAGGGCATCCGCCGCGCCGAGACGAAGGACCCGGTGCTGATGCTCGACGAAGTGGACAAGCTCGGCCGCGATTTCCGGGGCGATCCCTCCGCGGCGCTGATGGAAGTGCTCGATCCCGAGCAGAACGTCGCCTTCCGCGACCATTATCTCGACGTGCCGTTCGATCTCTCGCACGTGCTCTTCATCTGCACCGCCAACTGGCTCGATCCGATTCCCGAGCCGCTGCGCGACCGGATGGAGATCATTGAGCTCCCCGGCTACACCGAGGAGGAGAAGATCCACATCGCCAAACGCCACCTGATCCCGAAACAGGCCAAGGATCACGGCCTGAACGTAGGCGAGCATTTCGAGTTCGCCGACGAGGCCCTGCGCGAGATCATTCACAGCTATACGCGCGAGGCTGGTGTCCGCAATCTGGAGCGCGAGATCGCCACGCTGATCCGCAAGCAGACGCGCCGGCTCGCCGAAGGCGCCACCGACAAGCTGGTGATCACGCCTGAGGTGGTTCGCGAAAAGCTCGGCGTGCAGCGTTTCCGTGTCGAGCGCGAAGTTGCCGACCGCGTTGGCAAGCCCGGCGTGGCCGTGGGCCTCGCCTGGACGCCCGCCGGCGGTGACGTGATCTTCATCGAAGCCACCGCAATGCGCGGCGGCCGCCAGCTCACGATGACCGGACACCTGGGCGAGGTGATGCAGGAATCGATGCGCACCGCGCTCTCGTGGGTCCGCGCCAACGGTGAGCGCTACGGCATCGATCCCGACTTCTTCCGCAAGCACGACATCCACATCCACGTGCCCGCCGGCGCCATTCCGAAGGACGGCCCTTCGGCCGGCGTCGCCATGATCACCGCGCTCGTTAGCTTGCTTGCAAACCGCCCGATGCGGGCCGGCGTCGCGATGACCGGCGAGATCACGCTCAGCGGCCTGGTGCTGCCGGTGGGCGGCATCAAGGAAAAGGTGCTCGGGGCCAAGCGCGCCGGCATCACTGAAGTGTTGCTGCCGGCCGAAAACGAGCCGAATGCGAAGGAAGACCTCAAACCGGAAGTGCTGGGCGATCTGAAGCTCCATTTCGTCCAGACGATTGACGAAGTGATCGCGCTTGCGCTCGGCAAGTTCGAGCCCTTCGTGAAGCGGTCCGCGGCGATCCCATCCGGCGGCCACCAGCAACCAGCACAGCCTTCCCTGCAGTAGGGGGGACTACCAGAGAGCACGCGACGGGCGGGCTGCCATTGGCCCGCCCGTCGACCTTTTCAAGCGCTCTCGCTAAAAAGCCCTTCACGAATCACGAACCTTGGGTAGCAAGTCGCGCGCCAGGAGCCGTGCGTCTCTGGTATAAAACTCGTTGGTGCTGCCAGCCGACGAAACCCAGGCTCTGGCGTCGCGCGCGCGAATCGTCGCCCGCGCGGTGGTTGGGCTTGTGCTCGACGAACAGCGCGCCGCGCGCTTCGTGCAGGCCTATTCGTCCGAATACGGCCGGCTGGGCATCGCCGGCGAAGCCGAACACAAGGCGGAATTCCTCGGCGCAATCGAGCGCGAATCGCTGCTGCTGGTCGCCGCGCGGATCGAGCGCACGCTGCCGCAGGTGGTCGGCTCGCGCTTCTCGCGCCAGGCGCAGAGCGAAGGGGTGGCCGGCTTCCGCGAGGCGTTTCTGACGTTTCTCGGCGGTTCGCTTGCCTGGGACTACACCGAGCGCGAAGCCTTTCGCCGCGACCTCTCGATCTATCTCCGGTTGGCCGAGCGCGAAGGCCGCGTCCTCGGCCCGCGACGCCGGCAGGCGCCCGCCGCCGGAGCGTTCGTGGACCGCTGCGCGTTCCTCATCGATCCGTCCATGATGGCGCAGGCGCGCGAAGCCGCTTCACGCTACCAGGCCGAACTGGTTTCCTGCGCCGACCAGGCAGTGCGCGCCGCGTTTCGCGGCCTCCGCGCCCGGCCGGTGCCGTCGCCCTCACGCCCGAGGATCAGCGGATTCCGCGAGGAGCGTCCAATCTCCCGGCCTCCCAGCCAGCCACGCCGAAAAGCCGTCAAGCCCTCCCCGAAAAAGAAGCGCACAACCCCTCCGCGCGCAAAACCGGCGCAACGCCGAAAACCGCCGCGCCGCCCGAAAGCGCAGCCGGTCCGGAAAGCTGCGCCTCAGCGCCCATCCCCCGCGCTTCGAAAAGCCGCACCCCGGCGCAAGCCCGTCCGTCGCGTCCACCGCTCGGCCCCGAAACGGCCGAAAAGGTGAATTCTTCGGCATCGCTGCGCTGACAAAAAGCCCGGGAAGAAGTGGCTTTCGCCGTTGTGGCGTGGAAGCTGTTCAACGGCCGGGCGCGGGCGCCGCGCCCCTACCGGTGCGACAGGACAATCGGGGCGGGGCGGATCAATGGGCTTCGATGGCACACATGGGAAGCCGGGCACGGGTCCCGAGCCACGAATCACGGCTCTTTCACGAGAGGAAGGGATAGTGCGCCGCTGCGCCCATGAAGAAAAGCATGGGGATCGAGAGCCAGAAGCCGACGCGCGAGCCGATTTGCGCGCGGTGCTGCAGCTTCGCCGCAGCGGCCGGCATCGGCGTGCCATTCTCCACATGGGCTTTTGTCCACGCGATCAGCCGCTTCTGCGCTCGCCAGACGAAGCCCCACACGATGAAGAGCATCACGAGGCCCAGCCCGCCGCCCACGGCGATTCCCAGCGAAGCGTTCGAAGCACCCGGTCCGTTGTTCCAGTCGAGAATCACCCACGAGGCCGCCGCGACCACGATCGTGACGAGCGGCGCGCGCACCCACGCCCGGTCCATCACGCCGGAAACCGGCATCATCAGCCCGTGAATCAGCACGTAGGCAACGATCCACACCACGAACCAGTGCCAGAGCCAGGTCCACTCTAGCCCCGGATGCCCGCCGCTGCGGGCGTCGCGTGCGAGCAGGATCATGTAGTAGCGCAATCCGGCCAGCACCGTCACCAGCGCCGACCACCGGAACCACGCGAGCGTCCGCGGCATCAGCCCGGCCACGATTTTCGCTCGCGTTTGTGGATCGAGCCTCTTCAGCACCGGCGTCGCCGCCAGATTGAAAAAATAGAGCAGCCCAATCCAGGTGATCCCCGCCAGGAAATGGATCCAGCGCAGAATGATCTCTTCGGCAGCCTGCCCGCCCGTGGGAAACGAGATGTGGATCGGCGTCCACGCCGCCGTCAGCAGGGTTGTGTGGTCAGCCGTCAGCATCGCCCCTCCCCCATGCACGCGCCGCTACGCTACCGGCAACAGTTCGCCCCTGTCAACGGTCTAGCAGAAGTGTCGCCGTTGGATTGCGACGGTGGCGAGCACACCGTGGGGACGTTGGAACGACCCGCGCCGCAGGGGCGCGGGACGCGCCGTCATGGCCCAGAGGTAAGGCGGCGTGGCGCTTACGCCGCGGCGACGCGGTCGACGCGGATGGAGTTTATGGTGACGTCGGCTTTGGGGCGGTCTTTGTGGTCGCGGGGGGCTTTCGAGATTTTTTCGACGATGTCCTGGCCTTCGACGACTTCGCCGAAGATGGTGTGCTTGCCGGTGAGCCAGTCGGTGGGGGCGACGGTGATGAAGAATTGGGAGCCGTTGGTATTGGGGCCGGCGTTGGCCATGGCGAGCTTGCCGGGCTTATCGAACTGGTGCGGCGAGCCCTGGGTCTCGTCTTCGAAGCGATAGCCGGGGCCACCCATGCCGGTGCCGCTCGGATCGCCGCCCTGGATCATGAAGTCGGGAATGACGCGGTGAAAGACGGTGCCGTTGTAGAGCGGGCCCGGTCCCTTCTTGCCGCTGACGCGGTCCTGCCAGTCGCGCTTGCCCTCGGCGAGTTCGATGAAATTCTGGACGGTCTTCGGGGCTTCCTTTTCAAACAGGCGGCAGACGATGTTGCCCATGGAGGTTTCGATCACAGCGTAGGTTCCGGGTTCGCGTGCCATGGCGGAGTCCTTTCGTTCTTTCGTTTCGCGTTGATTGCCTTCCTTGCCAGTGTGCCGTGCCGAGGGGATTTGTGCCAATGGTTTTGGGGTGGGCGGGACACGGGAATGGAAGCAGATTCCTCTCAATTTTGATGTGAGACCGGTAGATTACCGGATCGGGTGTAGCCATAACCCCCTCCGCCGAATGATGTGGCCGCCCGCGCCCTCGCGACCCTTCTTTTCTTTAGAGATACCGCTCCCGGATCAACCCAATGTGGTGCAGGAGATGGCCGGCGAGTATGAAGGCGATCGCGCGAACGCTGAAGCGCTTTTCATTGGCAACGCCGCCGCGCATCCACGCTTCGGCCGGCAGATTGCGGAAGAGCGAGATGGAGGCCAGACGCACGATAAGGAACTCGTCGATGTGCGCGGCCCAAGGCAACTGGTCGGCCATGGACGTGATGGCGGCGTGGTCCTGATCGTAGCCGGGCAAGGGAGCTTCGAAGCCGCGGGCGAACCAGAGCGCGCGAAGCGCGAACACCCTTTCCGTATCGTTGACGTGATTCAACACCTGGCGGATGCTCCACTTTTCTGGGGCGTAGCGATGGAGCGATTTTTCCTCCGAGATCGAACGGAGCAGCGGCGAAATTTCCTCCACCTGGCTTTCGAGGACGGCCAAGACGTCATCGCCGGGAACCAGATCGATATAGGTGAAATAGTAGGGAACGGCTTCGCTTGTGTCCGGACGTCCAGTCATGAAATCCCCCTCCTGAATTCTTGAGCACGCAACCGATCGGAACGGTTTGCCGACGGCGCGGCCGCTACGGCTTCCTCCGGTAGCGCAGCACATATTCGGGCACGCGAATGCCCTGGGGCAGACGTGAATCGGGCACGGGTTCTCTTGCTTCGAGGCGCAGCGGCAAGATGCCGGCCCAGACCGGGAGCGCGTAATCTTCTTCGTCGTCGTTTGCCCGGCCGGTGCGCATTTTCGCCGAAGCTTCCTCGATGGAAAATTCGAGCACGATGGTCGCTTTCAGTTCCTTTTCGTTCGGAGCGCGGACCTCGCCCCAGCGGCCGGGGATCACCTGTTCCGCGATCACGCGCAAAGCTTGTATTTTGCGCTCCCGCTCTTCGATTTTGCGCGCGGTGCCGAACGCCACAACCGAGCGATAGTTGATGGAGTGGTGGAATGCGGAACGGGCCAGAACGATTCCGTCCACCAGCGTCACCGTAACGCAGGCCGGCAGGCCCGCCTCCAGCCCGCGCAATGTCCGGCTGGCGGCCGAGCCGTGCAAATAGAGCTTATCGCCCTGGTGGCCGTAGAGCGTGGGGATCACAAAAGGCTGCGCGTCGACGCTGAACCCGACATGCGCCAGGAATCCGGCGTCGAGAATGGCGCGAATGATTTCTGGATCGCGCGAGCCTCGATCGGGCAATCTGCGAAATTCCGTTCGCGCCGTCAGTTTCATCGCTGCTCCCCGGGAAATTCGTTGTGAGAATGGCTGCTGGCCCCGCCCGAGCCGCCACAAGCATGCCGGAAATTGTGCCGGCTATAAAGCTCCAATTTGGATGCCGCGGCCCAGGGCGCGATGCGGTCGGCTACGCGCCACCGGCTGCGGTTTCCTCGTTCAGACGGGCGAGGGCCCAGCGCGCGTGCTCGGCAATCAGCTCGTCAGGGGAAGCGGCGAGGCGGGTGAGCAGCTTCCGAATGCGCTCGCGTGCTGCGGGCTCGAGGCCGGGACCGGAATTGCCCAGGGCGACGCAGGCGTTGCGGATGAGGCCGCGATACTTGGCGCGCTTTACCGGGCTGCGGCGGAAGACGCGGCGGTATTCCTCTTCGTCGAGGCTGGCGATCCATTCCAGTTCCGGAGCGAAGAGGGAGCGGGGTGGATCGGGCTGGGGATCGGCAGAAGGGGCACAGTCAGGCCGTCGGCAATCGGCGAGCCCAGGATCAGCTGTGCTACTGGAGAGCGGAATCGGGCGCGGGCGAAATTCGGGGATGCGGCCCAGCGTGGACTCGCCAGTGCGGGCAGCTTTTTGGTTCCAGGGGCAGACGTCCTGGCAGATGTCGCAGCCGAAGACCATCTGGCCCATGGCCGGGCGAAACTGCTCGGGAATCGGGCCGCGCAACTCGATGGTGAAATAGGCGATGCAGCGGCGCGGGTCCATCACGTAGGGCTCGACGAAGGCGCCGGTGGGGCAGGCGTCGATGCAGCGGCGGCACGAGCCGCACAGGTTGGGCGGGGGCTCAGGTGGTACCGGCCTTGCCGGGCCGCCGCGTCGTTCGATTCGCGGCGGCATATCGGCGGGGCCGAGGGTCGGCTCGAAGGCGAGCGTGGTCACGATCGCACCCAGAAAGAGGAACGAGCCCATTTTCTGGTTGATGAGGCAAGTGTTTTTCGCCAGCCAGCCGAGGCCGGCGTATTTCGCGGCCACACGCTCGACCACCGGGCCGGTGTCGACGTAGGCGTGGGCGCGAAAATCGTCGCCAAACTCCGTGTGCATGGCGTTCAGGAGGGTGCGCAGGCGCGGCAGCAGGATGTCGTGATAGTCGCTGCCCCAGCCGTAGCGCGAAATCCAGCCGCGTGGCCGGGCGGGATCGGGCTTGGCAAGGACTTCGGTGGAAAGCGGCTCGGCGGTGCGGTAGCTGACGGCACAGACAATGACGCTGCGGGCGCCATCCATGGCCCTATCCAGAGAAAGTCGCCTGGGATCATGAAGATAGCGCATCTCGCCGGCGTGGCCACGGTCGAGCCATTCCGTCATGCGGTCGAGCTCGGGGAAGCGGCTGGTCGGCGCCACCCCACAGAGGTCGAAACCCGCCTCCCGCGCCTTGTCCTGAATCCACCGGGTGCGTTCGCGCTCGCTCAGGAGGGCCATCCCGGCCATTTTACGACGGGAGAGGGAAGGTGGCGCGCGGACCGACTTGGCTGAAGGCGGGAGCCGGTTTGGCTCGTAGGACGCAAAGCGCCTGCCCACTATGGACAAAAAGGGCACCAGAGTTGGAGATGAAGAAGAGGAAGAGGAAGAAATTGACCGGTTAGGTTAGAATTCGATCGTGGCAGACTGGAGACAGATCCGTGCGCGCATTCGGCGGGCCAAATCAGGCCCTGATCCGACCGCGCGCCTCGAACAACTTTTCGACAAGACGCGCGATGGCATGGTGGCCTTCGAGCTGGCGCAGCTCGAAGAAACTGCCGGCCGCATTGAACGCGCAACCGACTGGTACATACGCGCCTGGCAACGCTTCCGCCGCTCGGAATGGAAACAGAAGGCGGAAGAGGCTTTGACTCGCCACGGCATACCGATTCCGACAAACGGGCACGAAGAGATGGCCGAAGAGCCTTCGGGCTTCGAAACGCCGGCCGAGGAAGCCGCGGCTCCCGTAAAGGAGCCGGAACGGGAAGAAGCAGCGGAGGCTGAAGAGAAACCGGAAGCCGTTCCCGAAGCCGAAGGCATGGCTGAAGCCGAGGCGGCGCAACCCGAGGGGGAGGCACCACCACAAGCCCCGGAAGCGAAACCCGAAACGCCCGAACAGGCTGAAGCGGCTGTCGAACCTGCGGTTACGCATCGACGCCGTCGCCGGCGTGGCGGAAGAGGCCGCGGTAAGAAAGCCAAAGGGGAAGCGGCTGCAAAACCCGCCGTAGAAACACCACCCGCCCCGGCACGGCCGCCTGCTCATGCTGCGGTGCCCAAGGTGCGCGAGCCCGAACATCGGCCGGCGGCAGAGCGGCGTCCGCCGCGCGAGCCAGCCCGTGAGCCGGCCAGGGAACGGATTCCTCCCATCCATATCTACCGCCGGGGCGAACCGGCGCTGGCGTCGGAAATCAAGACGCTCGAAGCCAAGCTCCGGCAGCTGCTGGCGTCTCACCCCTACTCGCTCGACCAGCTCAACGAGGTGCCGGCAAGTCCCGGCGTCTACTTGGTTTCCGACCTGGACCTGACGACCATGTACTACCTGGAAGCGTTCGGGAATATGCGTTCCGCAATGGACCAGTTGGTCTCGGGCCGGCGCGGGCGCCAGGGATCGGTGCGGGCGCGGCTGGCGCGGTACTTGGGAATCAGCGACGCGCAGGCGAGTCGCTACCTGAAACAGCATTGCGTGGTGCGCTGGCTCGAGCTCGAGGATACCGACGCCATCGCGCTCGGGCATTTCGCTGCGGCCCTGCTGCGGCCCGAGCTGATGGAAGAGCTGGCGTAGCGAGCACTTCCGACCGGTCCAAGTAATTTTTCCCAGCCAGACAACGCAAAAATACCAGCGGGACGGCGGCGTGCGGGACCGGAATTTCCGTCGCGCAGGCGTCCGACGAGGGACCGAGCGGCCTCGCGGACGTGACCGGGGCCGGGCTCAGAACGCCTTCCGGCGAACCGGAAATCATTCGCATAAAGCTCCCAACTTCTTTATCAGTCAAGGGTTATGGTCAACAATGGCGTTTCCGTTGGATGGCCGAAGACGACCATTGAGCCCCTGATTTAACCATTTGGGCGTAACGATCTGGACACCCTGGCGAACCAGGTGTCAGACTGCAGCCGTTCTAGCCTGGGTTGGCAGACCCGTAGCGGCCTGCCTGGACGGAAGGAACATATAGACCCGGGCGTTACCTGAGAAATTTTGAAGAGGGGGTGTTAAATGCCAGTCAGTCGGCGACTGTTGAAGTACTTTGACGCGGCCCTGTGCAAAGCGGCGGGCGTTACGTTCGATACGATCCAGTACTTCAACAAGTACAACCCGAATCCCTCGTTTACGCCGAAATGGTCGGACCGGCCGATGCTGAAATCGTGGGAGAAGTCGAAACCCACGCTCGGCTGGCCCCGCACTACCGACTCCCTGTGTCCGGATTGCGTGAAGGAAGCGCGCAACGCCATCATGAATGGCGAGAAGGATTGGCAGGACCTGGTCCACGAGAAAGTGGGCGAAATCAAGGCGCAGATCATCGAGCGAGACGGCCAGGTCTGGATGGTGAAGGAATGCCCGATTCACGGCCGGTACGAAGACCTGATGGCTATTGATTCCCGCTTCCTCACCTGGATCGAATCCAATTTCCCCGGCCGCGATATCCCGGCGCACAACGACGAGAAACTCCACCATCATGGCTCGAGCACGGTTCGCTACGGCCGGGGCTCGGTGCTCACCGTTGACCTGACCAACCGTTGCAACATGATGTGCGACCCCTGCTTCATGGACGCGAACCAGGTGGGCTACGTCCATGAGTTGAGCTGGGAAGAGATCCAGGAGATTCTCGACAACGCCATTCAGGTGAAGCCGCGCCGGCAGATGTCGGTGCAGTTCTCGGGTGGCGAACCAACGATGCATCCCTACTTCCTCGACGCGGTGCGCTACGCGCGGAAAATCGGGTACAACTCGGTGCAGGCCGCCACGAACGGGATCGAGTTCGCCAAGAGCAAGGAATTCGCCCGCAAGGCGTTTGAAGCGGGCATGCGGTACGCCTACCTGCAGTTCGACGGCATCGGCAACGACGCCAACAGCCACCGGCACGTCGGCAACCTGTTCGACGTCAAGCTGCGCGCGATCGAGAACATGCACGAGGCGGGCATCGAGATCGTCCTGGTCACCACGATCGTGAACAACGTCAACAACGACCAGGTCGGCCCGATCGTCAAGTTCGCCATGGAGAATCCGGACAAGATCGCCTTCGTCAGCTTCCAGCCGGTCAGCTTTACCGGCCGCGACGAGGATATCAGCGACGAACGGCGCATGCACCAGCGCTACACGCTCTCGCACATGGCCGCCGATGTCAGCGAGCAGGTGGGCAAGATCGAGCCGACACGCGACTGGTTCCCGATCTCGCTGATCAGCCCGTTTGCCGATTTCTCCGACATGGTGGCCGGGCCCGCGGCGCAGTGGGGACACCTGAGCTGCGGCTGCCATCCCAATTGCGGCGTCGGCACCGCGATGATGATCAACAAGAAGACCAAGGAGTGGGCGCCGGTCCCCAAGTTCCTTGAAATTCCCGGGCTCATCAAGGATATGCAGAAGGTCACCGACGCCGCTCGCGGAAGGAAATTCTCCTCCTTCATGATGGCGCTCGCCCTGCTCAAGCACTACCGGCCGTTCGATGCGCCGCCCAGCCTGGCCCTGCGCGACATTTGGATGAAGTTCGACAAAACCTGGGCCATCTCGAAAAATTCGCACAAAAAGTACGGCCGAACGAGCCCGGACCGCACCTACGAAGACGCGATGAAGCGGCGGGAGACCGATCCGTGGAACTTCCTGTTCATCGCCGGCATGTGGTTCCAGGACCTGTTCAACTACGATTTCCGGCGCACCGAGATGTGCATCATCCCCTATGCCACCCAGCTCGGCGAGATCTCCTTCTGCGCGTATAACACAGGCATCGGCTGGCGCAAGATCATCGAGAACATGTACAAGAACGCCACCGTCGCCCAGTGGTACAAGACACACGGAAAGCACGAGATCTATGCCAAGGGCAAGGAAGTGAACCTGGAGCATTACGAGCATTCGTTGCGCATCGATCCCGAGGATGCAGCCCGCGTCCGGCCGAAATACGACGACAACATCCCGCTCTATGCCGCCGACGAGGACCGCGCCCGTCGCCGCAAGGCGATGGAAGAGGCGGCCCAGGTGCGGAAGATCTACGAGGAGCTGGTGCTGAGGAAGCCCGCCGAGAAATTGGTCACGATCGGCGGCGTTTCCGCCGCGCCGCAACAAGCCGCCAGCAACGGGAACGGCCACGCCAACGGTAATGGCAACGGTTCCTCCGAGGAAACCAAGAAGGAAGCGACCGTCGGCGTCAACTAAACCGGTTCTTTTACCCACTTGGCAAAACGCCCCGGCTTCGGTCGGGGCGTTTTGCTTTCTTGCGGCCGGTCTTGTCTCATGCCGGATTGGAGCATGAGCCTCAAGAAGCCTCCGAGCGCGGCGAGGATAAAGATTTTTGCATCCTGGCGCCTTCCCGCCGTCGTATGTATCAGTAGAAACAAAGAGGGGCGATCGTGGAAGACCGTTGAGAGAACCCTGGCGTGATTTCGAAACGCTTCTCCGCGAACACCAGTCGATGGTGTTTAGCATCGCGCTGCGGATCACCGGCGACCGCCCCGCAGCAGAAGAGGTGGCCCAGGACGTTTTTCTCGGCCTCTACCGGCACCTGGGCGACATCGAATCGCCCGAGCACGCGACGGCGTGGCTGCGAAAGGTTGCGGTGCAGCGCGCCATCGACGCGGCAAGGCATGCTTCGCGGCTGCCGCGAGCCGACATGGAAGCGAACGATCTTCCCGACACCCCCGGAAACGGCGACGCGCTGCTGGCGCGCCATCTGGAACGGCTCATCGCCGAGCTGCCGGAGCAGATGCGGGCCGTGATCGTGCTTCGCTACCAGGAAGAGTTGATGCCCAGCGAAATCGCCCGGATTCTGGCGATGCCGGTCGCCACGGTGAAGAGCAATTTGCAGCGCGGTCTGCAACTGCTGCGACAGCAAACGGAAAGGACCTTGGGTAAGACTCATGGACGATCTTGAACAATCGTTGCGCGCGGCGCTGGCGAGGGTGCCTGCGCCGGCCGGGCTCGCCGAGCGGATCCTGGCACTGATCGGGGCCGGGCCCATGCGGAAGACGCGCTGGTGGCGGACGACGGCATTGCGCTGGGCGCTGGCGGCGGCGCTGCTGGCCGCCATGGCCGCCGGCGGCGTGATCGCGTACCAGAGACAACAGCGCGCCCGTGGCGAACGTGCCCGCCGGCAAGTGATGCTGGCGCTGCGAATCACCGGCGCCAGGCTCCATGCGGTGCAGGCACAGATCGTCAGATTGGATGGCACGCGAGGAGAGAGCCGATGAAAAGGAAACAGATCGTCTTACTGCTGCTCTGGATCGGGCTCGGGGGAATTCCGGCTCTCGCCCAGGCCCATTTTCCCGTGAACACAGAGCAGTTTGCCAGGCAGGCCAGCGAAGTAACCAAAGTCTCCCTTGACAAGAACATGCTGCAGTTTGCGGCCCAGTTCATGTCTTCCGGCAAGCAGGACCAGCAAGCGCGAAGCATCATCAATCACCTGGACGGGATCTACGTGCGAGATTACACGTTCAAGAGCCCGGCCGGCTATTCGCTGGCAGCGGTCGAAGCGTTGCGCAAGCACTTTCGCGCGCCGGAATGGACGGAAATCGTATCGACGCGCAGCAAAGGCAAGGGCGACAACACCGACATTTACGTGCACACGGTCGGCGGCCAGATACACGGGATGTTTGTGATCTCCGCGCAACCGAATGAGCTTACCTTCGTCAACATCATCGGACCGATCAAGCCCGAAGACCTCAAGGTGCTGAGCGGCCACTTCGGCATGCCAAGCGTGCAGACCGGAACACCCGGATCGAAGGCCGGTGGCAAGCCCGATGGAAAGAATAAGGGGAGTGAGCGATGAGACGGGTGGGCGCGGCCTGGGCCTTTCTGCTCGCGCTGGGTGTCTTGTCGATCGCCTGGGCGCCCGTGCCGGCCTTTGCCGCCGGCCGGCAGTTTGAAGGCGTGGTTTCGGGGCTCGAGAGCCGTTTTGGGCTGCGTGCCACGCACATCCCGATGATGGGATTCGCCAGCTTCTGCGCGAACATTTTCACGGCCGGCGGCGTGGGAAACATGCGGATCGCCCAGTTCGACCATGTCGGACCGGCGGTGACGCCAGAAGCCCTGACGGCCACATTGCGCGGCCGGCTAAACAGCTCGTGGCATCTGTTCGTGACGGACCACCAGCGGGATACCGGTGAATACACAATTGTCTACCAGCGGGTGGCGCACCGGGTGCTCTTCCTGATGATTGCCGACCTCGAGAACGGAGAGCTTTCGCTGGTTCAGCTGCGGCTCAACGAAAAGCGGATGGTTGCGTGGGTCGAGAACCCGCAGGGTTCCCTGAAAAATAGACCAGGATCTAAATAAGAGCCTGACCCGGCGGCTCGGCATCGGCGGGGCCATTCGGCCACACATGCTGCCGCACACACGACCGGCGCTTCGCCCTGCGGAAGCGGGGAAGTGGCTGGCGGGAAGCGCTGGCTAATTGTTGCAGCCGCAGCCGTAGGGCGAGCAACCGCAGGAAGGCGCGGCGTCAGCGTCGGCCGAGGAATTCTCGCTGTGGCCTGCGGCGAACACCGAAAACTGCAACGAGCCCTTGTGGCTGCCGCATTTCGGACAAGTGATGTCACCGTTCTGGCTGAGCACGAGGCGCTCGTAGCGGGTCTGGCAATCCTGGCAAACGTATTCGTAGATGGGCATCGTTCGAACCTCTAGAAAATTGTACGGAAAAACCAAGCCACGGCACAAGCCCCTTGCGAGCCGCCGGCCTCATCTTGCGCGCTGGGCGGCAGCCTGCCAATAGCGAAAGACGCGCCAGGCCCCGAGCGCGAGCGAGGCGATCACGAGACTCTGGAACAGGCTTCGCCCCACTGTCTTCGCCGCCAGGCTATAGTATTGGAGCGCTCGGGGCCCGGTCGTGTTGGGGAAATCCACCGGTCCATGACCCACCCAGCGACGAAACCACCATAGAATCCACGCGGCAAACCAGAAGACGATCAGGTCTGCCATCGTTTGCGGACTGAACACCGCGCCGAGCGCCTTCTTTATCATGGTCTGTCCCATGATACCTGAAGGCTTCTTGTGCCGCCTCTGTTGCCGGCTCGATATCCAAAAGAGCCAGGGGCGTCCCGCTTGCTGGTAGGGTATCGGGAGCGGCGAAGCCGCAAATGAACGGGCGGGGGAACGGCGCGCTGTCCCGAATTCCTCTAGCCCGGACTTCTCAGTGCGCCCCAAGCGGCGCAGATCACCGGTGGGTGAAAGTCCCACCCGGATAGTTGTCGGTAGGTCTGGTAGCTGGCAAGCGGCCTGGTCCGGTAACGGGCCGGGCCGGAGC
>JAKBLM010000074.1 GCA_021832085.1 Acidobacteriota bacterium
GGGAATCCCGCCAACCGCGCGGGATTGCCACTTTCCCACAGCCGCGGCGACGACCATTCCTCGGTAACATTCTTAATGTCTCGACGACGCACGCCTCGGTAACATTTTCGAATGGCTTGACAGGGACCTTATCAGTGCAGCTATTGATTCTTTCGAGACAAAACCCAGATGTGAAGTTCTTCATGGGACCAAAAGTGCCCGATCCACCGTTTCTGCCAGAGAATAACCCTCCGCCAACAAAAAACACAGCAGTCCTGGTCGCCATTGTTCGGCACGAACAGCACACAGCAACCGATTCGCCCTTCTCGCCTCTCGCTTTCGTCGTCCCGAGAGTTTTGACGCGTGGGAACCGGAAAGATTCGAAAGCAGTCCCCCATCCACGCGGTGACCGGTGCCAGGGCAGCGCCCGCAGCGAATCCGCTCTAGTGAACCGAGGCCGGGATACCCACGAGCATCTCCACTGCCGTCGGCTTGCCTTTGGCGGTCGTTGCCGGGTGAAACTTCCATTTGCCAAAAGCCACCAGGGCCGCTTCATCGGCGACCGAACCCACGCCCTGGTAGACCTTCAAGCCCTTGACGCTTCCGTCTTTCGATATCGTGCCTTGCAGTACGATCATCCGGCCGCGCTTGAACTGGGAAAGCGGCGGCCGATGGAAATCGAATTTCCTCAGCGGCCAGGGGGGTGAAATTCCGCCGCCGAAATGGACCACACCGCTGTTGGTCTGTGCCGCCTTGGGCGGCGCGTCTTTCTTTTTGCGCTGGCAGTACTGCAGCACCCACGGCCTGCCGGGCATGGAGAGGTAAATCGTGTAAATCGTCGAACAGCTCAGTACGCCGAAGGCGCCTAGTCCGCCACCGCCGATCGGGCCCGCAGTGACGATCAAGTTGATTGCCGGCAGGTGCGCGGCCTTGGCCACCGGATAAACGAGGTCCTTGGCCATCCAGGGCGGCAAGACGCCCTGGTCGTTGCCCGAGCCGTTGCTCGTCGGTCCGAAGGCGGCCACCGAGGCCGCGCCATTCGCGGCGCCACTGCCGACGTCACCCGAAATGGTGAAGCCGCCGTTGCCGGCGCCCTTGCCCGCCGCTTTTGCCGCGCCCGTTTTGGCGTTGCCTCCGGCGCCCATCGCCGGCCCTCCGGGCCCGCTCGGCAGGCCGGACTTGCCCCCGAGCAGGGCAACCGAAAATTTACCGTAGCGATTGCCGGGAGGGATGCTCATCAGCTTGGTTGGCGGCGTAGGATTCGCTCCCAGAACGAGCAACCCGCGGCTGTTCTGCGCCTCTGTGCCATTGCGCGCGACCGCGTAAATGGAGCCGAGTGCCTGCTCGGGCGCAGGCAGCGGCAAAGCTACTTCCGGACTGGCCAGGAGCGGCGGCTTCTTGTTGGGAACCTGCACCGCCAGCGCCATGTCGGGAATCACCGGCACGGGAACGTTCATCGCCGCCGCGCCGGCCACCGGATTCTTCACGGCTTTCGGTGCCGCTCCGTTTGTTGGCATCTTCGGGATCTTGGGGGTCGCCAGCCCGGAAAGCAGCACGTTGGGTAGCGGCACGTAGTGGTGGATCCGGAGGTCGGGCGGCGTGCCGGCCTGAATGATCGTCTGGTCGTGATTGTCGGCGCGCGGCGGCTTGAGCACCAGGGTGAACTTCGGCGCTGGCGTCGGCTTTTTCACTCCCGCGCCGGCCGCCCGCTGCGCTCCATGGGTCGGCGCCGGCTTCGCCGCCACCTTGTGGCCCTTAGTCGATGATTTCGGCCGCGAATGAATCTGCACCTTGCGCGGCGGCAGCGGATAGATCAGCTGGTAATTCGCATGGATCACCGGCAGCTGCAGCCGGCCTTGCTGATTGAGCATGGCCCACGGAATCCGGATCAGGAAAAAGAAGACGGCGAAGTGCAACAGCGCCGCCGTCGCCACCGAGCGTTTGCGCCCGGGACGCCACAGCCGCATCGGGTGGGGATCGAAAAACCTCACCCAGCCGCCGAGCGCCGGCGTCCGCCCGGACAGCAAAATCCGCAGGGCCGCCATGCCGCCCCGCAACCGGGGCTCGTGCCGCAGCAAAACCCCCAATTCGCCATCCGCGCCGAAATGCCCTTTCACCTTTCGCTCACCAACCCCAAATTTTCAGCTTCCCGCTGCCTTCATTCGAATCCCGTTCCTGTTCCACACGGGCAAGACCGTCTCCGATCGTGCACCATCCGCACGGGGATAGGGACGAAAATGGCAACACTTTCTACTCGCAGTTGCCTCCAGAGTCAATACGTCCGCCTTTTCCGCTGCAACTCACGGCCCGTCGTCGAGCCTTTTACCCGCTTGCTGATTCTGGCAATCTGATTGCGGCGTTATACTGGCGAAACGAACCGCGTCCGACAGGGACTGCGGCACAGCGGTAATGGGGAGGGCAAGGTGGTTAGTCAGCTTTTTGCCCATAAATTCGGCTCGAATGCACACTTCCGCCGCCGGGCCCCTTGGGGAATCCTGGCGGCGATCGCGATGGCGTCGCTGGTTGCCGCAGCGCCCGCGCCCGCGCACGCGCAGGCGGCGGCCGAATATGGCGGCGCAACGGGTGTCAGTGCCGGCGTCACCGCTTCGCGCCCGGGACTCTTCCAGCCGGGCCAACCCGGCCAGCCGAATAACTCGCTCTTCCTCGCAAAGCCGGTCGGTCCCACCCCGCAGCAGATCAATCGGAACTGGTTCGCCAAGAAGGCCGGCAAGAAAGGGGCGCAGCTCACGATCGACGCGACCCCAGCACATTCGAGTATTTGGATCGATCGGAAATTCGTTGGCTACTCGCCGCTGAAGCTCACGCTGCCCGCCGGCAAACACCACATCAGCCTGCTCGGCCCACGCCAGGAACACGCCAAGCGCGACGTCACGCTTGTCGCCGGCAAAAAGCGGCGGATCGATATTCATCTGCGCGCTGTCTACCCCACGGCTGTATCAATCCGCGTCTTCGGCAATTCAGCGCATTAGCCCGGCCCGTTCGCTTAACCCGGCATGGCAGAGGGAAAACCGCCTCGCGGAGGGCTGGCGGTTGTTTGGGGTGCGTCCCAGGCGCACGGCAAGGGCGGCACGTAGCCTTAGAACGAGCGGATGCCCTTGGCGGCCGACTCGCGCTCTTTTTCCGCATCTTCCGGATTGACGAAATAATTGCGGCAGGCGCGGTCGATCGCCGGCTGATCGACCATGGGCTTGCGGCCCTCGTACTTCGCCGTCCACACGATCTGATTGGTGATATCGCGCGGATAGCAGGGACGCAACGGCTGGTGGTAGTGCATGTCAAGCGCATCGATGAAATAGCTCGCCATCTCTTCGTTATATTCCAGCGAAAGGTTTTCGCAGCAGCGGCGGAAAATTTCCTTGAATTGCTGCGGCGTCGGATACCCGAGGCGGATCTTGTTCTGGATCCGGCGCATGAACGCTTCGTCGGCCAACTCCATCGGATTGAGGTTGGTTGCGAAGACCACGAACAGGTCGAACGGGATCTCGAATTTCTTGCCGCCGCGCAGCGTCAGGAAATCCACTCGCCGATCGAGTGGCACGATCCACCGGTTCAGCAGGTCTTCCGGCCGGATGCGCTGGCGGCCGAAGTCGTCGATGATCAGCACGCCATTGTTCGCCTTCATCTGCAGCGGCGCCGAATAGAATTTGCTGATCGGATTCATCTGCAGGTCCAGCATCTCGGGAGTCAGTTCGCCGCCGACGAACACGCGCGGCCGCCGGCAACGTACCCAGCGCGTATCCGCCTCGCCCCAATTCGGCTGTTCGAGCGGCTTGTGCGTTGTGGGATCGTAGGTCACGATGATCTGGCTGTCGACCTCGACCGCGTACGGAATCCAGACCCAGTCGGGATAAATGTTCGGCAACGTTTCGGCGATCGACGTCTTCCCGCCACCGGTGGGCCCGTAAACGAAAATCGACGTGCCGGAAACGACCGCTGTGCCCACGCGCTCCAGCGTTTCGTCACTCAGCACCAGATGCTTAAACGTTCGGCGGATATCCTCGGTGTGAATGTCGGCACCCTGCACCGTTTGCGAGCGCACCACCTTCAGATACTCCTCCAGGGAGACTGGCGCCGGTCCCACGTATTGGTTCAAGTCGAGCAAATCGAGCGCCCGGCGCTTGCCGCCCTGCGTCGCCGCGATCCGGTGAATTCCGGCGATCATCCCCTTCACCTCGCACAGCTGCTCACGGCGCATCGTATTGAAAAGCTCCTCGATCACGTGCAGGCTCAACTGCATATGCTCGCCGAGTTCGCGCAGCGACATCTCGCCCGAAAGGAACAGCGTTTTCAGCGCCAGATCCTCAAGCAAGCTGCGCCGGATGCCCGTATCCGGGACGGTGTGCGGCGCCGGCAGAGTTCGCTCGGCGGTTTCGGTCACTATCTCAGGCATGGCCATCTCCCACAACGGAATCAGGGTTCGCGCGCCCCAAAGGAACGCTCGAGCCAACTGCTGGGCTTCCCCAACTGGCGCAGGGCTGAATCGTGCACGTCGGCTGCCAGAATCCCCGACCGTTTCGTCGGCAACGCCGGTCCCCTCGCCAAAGAGCGTAATCTCTCATTGTCCTGCGGTCGTGATTGAGCGATCATAAAAGACAAGAAGGCGAGTTGTCAGCCCCCGCCTCCTTGCCTTTCGCTCAAGCGATTACTGGGGGGCATGCCACACTGCCACGAACCGGGGACCCCATGACTGACATCGTATATACCGGAGTTTTGGAAGAAGCCATGTGAAACAAGGAGGTGCCATGGGTGAAAAAATGGCCTCAGCCGCTTTTCTCCGTTTGAGTTTGAAAGCGGCGTTCGCTGTGTCCTTGGCAGCGGTGCTCGCTGCACCCGCCTGGGCCCAGCGCCCTGGCATGGGCCGCCCCATGGGACCGCCGCCCTCCATGCCTATGCCGAGGCCCATGCCTCAGCCCAACATGGGCCCCCGGCCGATGCCGCCGATGTCACGGCCCGCCCCCATGCCGCCTCCGGTTTCCATGCCTCGTCAGGAGCCTATGCCACGGCAAACGCCCCCGCCGCGCCAGGCCCCCATGCCGGCTCCGCGTCCCACCCGTTCGCCACGTGGCAACAGGCCCGTCCCGAGCACTCCTCCGCTGCGCACCCACGCGCGCCCGTCCGCTTCACCTGCCACAACTTCTTCCAACGCCAAACGACCGCGGCCCGCCGGCATCGCCGGCCGCGCGCAAACATCAGAGCCCTTTGTTCCCCTCACCTCCGAAACAGGGCGCCTTCCGGCCTATTCGCACGTCAGCGGCGAGGCGTATCTGCAGCGGTTGGCGCGGGTCAAGGCCTTGCTCAACCAGCGATCGTTGTTGCCGCAGTCGCCGTACAACTACTTCGGCTATGGCAACTCCTATGGCACGTACGGCAATTACGCCTATTGGAATCCCTACGATTCCTGGGGCATGGGCTACGGAGCCTACGGCTTCTGGGGTTCACCGTTGTTCTTCGGCGGTCTCTACTGTGATCCGTTCAACGCCTGGTTCTGCTACGGCCCAAGCCCGTACACCTATCTGACCGCCGGTTTTGGGTTCCCCTATTTTTACGGCTTTTCGTACTCGCTCTTTCCGGTGGGATCCCTCTTCAGTCCGTTCTATCCGAACATGTTCCAGCTCTTCTCCGCGGACCCGTGCCCGTCCTGCACCGGTCTTTTGAGCTTCGGTTTCGATAGCCTGTCGCCTTTCAGTCCCTGGATCATGCCAGGGGGTTCTTCGCTCGATCTTTCGAGCGGTCTGACGACGCTTTCCGGGACAGAAAGCACCGTTGCCGCGGACAGCCTGTTCGCCTCCGCTTCCACCGCGTCGTCCGTGCCGCTCTATCGCGCCAACACGCCCCCTCCCGGGCTGCCAGTCACGCTCGTCTTCACCAACGGCAAGAGTGTTCAGGCGACGCAATACTGGCTGAGCAAAGGGCAGTTGTACTACGTCACTGCAATGGGAGTGCGCAAGTCGGTTCCGTTGCAAAATTTCAACATGAGCGCCACCATGAAGGTCAACCAGCAAAACGGCGTAAACTTCTTCCTGCCGCTCGGTCTTCACGCGCAGCCTCAATCGCAGAAACCCTGAGCGGCCCGAGGACCCGCATCCGAGTGACATGAAAATTTCTTCGGCTTCAAGGTTTGCCATCACTGGCAGTCTGGGTTTCCTATTCGCCCTATTGCTCACCGTTTTCCCCGCGCCCGCCCGCGCGCAGCAGGCTACTGTGCAGGCACCCGGCGCGATCGGCGCGAAAGCACCACCACCACCGCCGCCACCGCCTGTTCGTGTCGCTCCGGTCGCTCCCGTGATGGCTCGGCCCGCGCCGGGCGTCGGCCAAGCGCCAGTCCCGCCGATCCGCTTCGGCAAGCCGCCGCTTCGCCGCGGCGCCCCCGGTACAGTCACGCCAGTCGCCCCACCGCCCAGCACGCCGATCGTGCCGCCGCTGAATGTTCGGCCCATTGGCGCACCGCCTAGGATTATCCACGGCGGTAAAGTCCCCGGAGTCAGAGACTATATACCGCCGACAGGAGTTGGCCGTCTTCGTCTCCCCCCTCCAACGCCGCGTCTGCTCCTTTCCCCGCCGCCAACCCCGCGGTTGGTCAATCCACCATTCACGCCGCGCGTCACAGCACTCCCCACCCCGCGCCTGCTGCCGCAGCTGCCGAAAATTGCCGGCCTCCCGCCGCAAGAACAGCCCACTGGGCCTCTCTATTGTTCGCCTTCCAGCGTGCTCTACAACACCGGCTCGATCTGTTTCAACCCTCAACTTTTCACGATCACCCCCGCTTTCTACCCCTGGGGGCTGTTTGCTCCGCCTCCTTTCCTGAACGTGCCTGGTTTTGTCGGCCCATTCGTGCCCGGCGACTTCCTCCTCTACTGCCCGTATTGCGCATACGCGTCGGCCGGGCTCTACCCGTGGCCCAGCCCGTTCCAGCTCTGGTTGCGCACCACCTCGGGCGCCGGCAGCATGTACGGCCCCTGGCCGCCAAACGATTTTGCAATATTCGCGAGGCGGAGCCCGCCGCCGACCCACCCGCTGCCCGTCCAGCCTTCCGCCCCGGGGGTGATTCTGGTCCTCAAGGACGGGACCAGGCAGTTGGTGAGCCGCTATTGGCTCGGACAGGATTGGTTGTTGCACTACGTGACGGTGACTGGTGTGCGGGAAGCCATTTCGCTTGACCAGCTGAACCTCAGTGCCACCGGCGCGGCCAATTATGAGCGCGGCGTCACCTTCGTCCTCCCCGGCTGGCCCGAGCCACCCGCAAAACACTGATCGTCACCGTTCCCCCTGTCTTCCCCATTGCTCCTGGTGGGGGGAGCCACCACGTCACCAGTTTTCCTCATGCCGCTGCTGGGAGTCTGGTCACCGCGCGAGCGCCTGCGTGCTACCATCGACCAAAGGAGCCCAACCATGGCCACACCCGCCGCCGCGACTGCGCTCGCCGTCATCCCCGCTCGCTTCGCGTCCACTCGTTTCCCGGGGAAGGTGCTCGCCGATCTCGCCGGCAAGACGATGATCGAGCGTGTGGTCGAGCAGGCGAGCCGCGCCGCCATGATCGAGCGTGTGCTGGTGGCGACCGACGACGAACGTGTGGCCAAGGCTGTGCGCGGCTTCGGCGGCGAAGCGGTGATGACGCGCCCCGACCATCGGTCGGGGACAGAGCGCCTAGCCGAAGTGGCTGCTCATATAGACGCGCCGGTTTTCGTAAACGTGCAAGGGGATGAGCCGTTGATCGATCCGGCCGCGATTGATCTTGCCGTCGAAACGCTGGCCGGTGCTCCCGATGTTTCCGTGGTGACACTGGCGACGCCGATCCTCGATCCCGACGCGCTGATGGATCCCAACGTTATAAAAGTGGTGATGGATTTCGATTCGAATGCGCTCTATTTCTCCCGCGCGCCCATCCCCTGGATGCGCGACCCGGACGGCTCGGCTTCGCCACGCTACTTCAAGCACATCGGCCTCTACGTCTACCGCCGCGACGCCCTGCTGGAATTTCCCACTCTGCCGCCGGGCGAATTGGAGCGCATCGAGCAGCTTGAGCAGTTGCGCTGGCTCGAAAACGGCTATCAGGTGCGCCTGGCGCAAACGGAATACGATTCGCTCAGCGTCGATGTTCCCGCCGACGTCGACCGCGTCCTCGCTCGCCTGGCCGAAGGCGGTGGAAAACGCCCGTGAGCGGCTTGTGAGGCAGGGCGCGTTCCGGTAGAATGACGCCAGCGACAACCAGCCGGGCACGGCAGTCTCGGAGGTCAGTTCGGAATCGAAGGAATGGCGGCCAAATATATTTTTGTGACCGGTGGCGTAGTTTCCGCGTTAGGAAAGGGAGTCGCCGCCTCTTCCATCGGCTGCCTGCTCGAAAGCCGCGGTCTTCGCGTCACCCTCCAGAAGTGCGATCCCTACCTGAACGTCGATCCCGGCACGATGTCGCCCTACCAGCACGGCGAGGTCTACGTTACCGAAGACGGCGCCGAAACCGATCTCGACCTCGGCCACTACGAGCGCTTCACCAACGCCCGGCTCACCCGCGAGAACAACTGGACCAGCGGCCGCATCTACGAATCGATCCTCGCGAAGGAACGCCGCGGCGACTACCTCGGCAAGACCGTCCAAGTGATCCCTCACGTCACCGACGAGATCAAGGCCGCGTTCCGCCGCGTCGCCGAGGATGTCGACGTTGTCATCGTCGAAATCGGCGGCACGGTCGGCGACATCGAATCGCTTCCCTTCCTCGAAGCCATCCGCCAGATGCGGCTCGAGCTAGGCCCGGAAAACACCGTCTATTGCCACGTCACGCTGGTGCCCTTCCTGCCGAGCGCGGGGGAGCTGAAGACCAAGCCCACCCAGCACAGCGTCAAGGAACTGCTCAGCATCGGCGTTCAGCCCGATGTCCTCCTCTGCCGCAGCGATCGGCGCCTGCCCGCCGATCTGAAGAAGAAAATCGCTCTGTTCTGCAACGTGGTCGAATCCTGCGTAATCTCCGCGCCCGATGTCGACACTATCTACGAAGTCCCGCTCTCGCTCGCCCGCGACGGCCTCGACGAACAGATTCTCCGGCTGCTCCATCTCGACGCGCCCCCGCGCAACCTCACGCCTTGGATTTCCCTGGTCGAGCGCATTCGCCATCCGGAGGGCCAGGTTCGCATCGGCGTGGTGGGCAAATATGTGCAGCTCGAGGACTCCTATAAGAGCCTGCGCGAAGCGCTGGCCCACGGCGGCCTGGCCCACAACCTGCGCACCACCGTCGAATGGATCGAAGCCGAAGAGATCGATTCGCAGCAGACCGCCGAGCGGCGTTTGGCCGCGATGGACGGCATTCTCGTGCCCGGCGGCTTCGGCAAGCGCGGCATCAGCGGGATGATCGAGGCGATCCGCTACGCCCGCGAGCACCAGGTTCCCTATTTCGGCATTTGCCTTGGCATGCAATGCGCCGTGATCGAGTTCGCCCGCAACGTCGCCGGTATCGAAAACGCCAATTCCACCGAATTCGATCCCCACACGCCCAACCGCGTCATCTACAAGCTGCGCGAGCTGATTGGCATCGAGGAGATGGGAGGCACGATGCGCCTGGGCAGCTGGCCCTGTCGTCTCGAGCCGGGCACCTTTGCCGAGCGCGCCTACGGCGCCACGGAAATCCACGAGCGCCATCGGCACCGCTACGAATTCAATCGCGACTACGAGCGCGCGCTCACGGCCGCCGGCCTGCGCATAAGCGGCCGCACTCCCGATTCCATCTACGTCGAGGTCGTCGAGATCCCCGACCACCCTTGGTTCCTCGGCTGTCAGTTCCATCCCGAGTTCAAATCGAAGCCGCTCGTCCCGCACCCGCTCTTTAGCGCCTTCATCGGCGCCTCCCGCGCTCACCGCGAGCGCCGCCTGGCCGCATCTCCGGCCGATTCCCGCCCCGTCTCCCGCCAAGTCCCCGCCGCCTGACCGGGCCGTATAGCCCGGGCTTCGCGCCTGAACGTCAGCGTCTGATTTTTGCCCTTGCGGGTACCCGTCGCGCAAGCTTGCAGGATTCTGCCACGTAGAACCAGAAACGTCACAGATGGGGCGTGAAGTTCTATAAAAGGGGATGTCAAGAGGAAACACTTCTCCTGTCGGGGAGCTGTGCCTTCTTGCATCCAGCCCCGGTAGGCTAACGCGTCGGTGTTGGTCTGCACTTGACCGCCCTCCATCCGAACAGCGAGTTCCGGTTCCAGCTGCACGTGCGTTCGTCGGTGTCTGACGCCTTCCGAAGCCTGCCAACCATGGTTCTATCTGAGACTCGAGGCCTACAGCTTTGTTGGGTTGTCCGAGGGAGCATACGGTGTCACAGGAGACTCCTGGCCTAACTTCGCAACGGAT
>JAKBLM010000075.1 GCA_021832085.1 Acidobacteriota bacterium
TGGGGCTTTGGTGACGGGCCACCGTCTCGGTGGCCCGAGCAAGGCGGGGCCGCGTTAGCGACCCCGAATAGCCGCTTTGAGCGGCTCACATCCTAAAGCCCCCGGCTTTGCCGGGGGATACTTACCCACTCGCCACTAGCCACTCATTATTACTTTTGCGGTTTCGAATCGAAAAGCGACGGATGCTCCGCCTCGGGCGTCTCCGCCTGCGCCGAAGCCGATTGCAGATACCGGTCGAGCCGCAGCAACTGGCGTGCAAGCGCCGGGCTGCGCTCGGTCCAATCGGGCTCTGCGCCGGGAGCGTTGAGCACGGCACGCGCGGCGCCCATTTTCGAATCCATGTCGTCGAGGAAATGCAGCAGCAGTGCTTCACGGAATAGCGGCGGTCGCGGCGAGCCGAATTCGAGCAGCCCGTGATGGCTGGCGATCAGGTGCTCGACGGCGCGGGCGAGCGGGGCAGGGAAGCCTTCGATCAGGTCGATCTTGCGGCGAATCAGCTGCAGCCCGAGCAGGATGTGGCCGAGCAGCCGGCCCTCGGTCGAGTAGCCCGTTTCGCGCTCGTATTCGAGTTCGTCGATCTTGCCCACGTCGTGCAGGATCGCGCCGGTGAGCAGCAGATCGAGATCCACCTCGTCGCCATAGTGCGCCTTGATCTGCCGGCAAAGGCCGCAGAGGCTGACGACGTGTTCGACCAGCCCGCCGCGGTAGGCATGGTGCATCAGCTTGGCCGCCGGCACTTTTTTCAGCCGCGGCGCGATTTCCGGATCGGCGAGGATGCTCGTCACCAGCCGCCGCAGCCAGGGGTTGGCCATCGACCGGCCGAACTCCTCGACCTTCCCGTACAGCGCGTCGAGATCCTCCGGCGTGTGCGGGAAAAAGTCGCGCGGGTCAACTTCGGAAGCCTCGGCCTTGCGCAGCCGGTCGATTTTCAGTTGCAGGCGGTTGCGGTAGGTTTCGGCCTTGCCCTGGATCTTGACGATGTCGTCGCGATCGATCGAGTCGACGATCGCCTCGAACCCCGTCCACATCCGCGTGTCGATCGAGCCGGTGCGGTCGGAGAGTTCCATGCGCAGATACGGTTTCCCGTCCCGCGTCTGCAGCACTTCCTTCGCCGAAACGAGGAAATAGGATTGGACGGGCTGATCCGGCTCGAGATCCGCAACGAAGACGGATTTCATGAGCCTGCCAGGAAACCGGCCAGGGAAATTTGTCGCGGCCCGAGCCGCAACGCTGCTGCTCCGCGCGCGGCGTGCCGAAAAGCGCAATGGAAAGGCGAGCGCTCGATCAAAGGCCTTTCCTCTTCTTCTTGTCCTTGCCTTTATGACCGCTCTGGGAACCGCTGTCGGGCTCTTCCTTGATGAATGGCGCCTCAGAGGTGACGGCAGCGCTATCGACATAGCCGGGCTTGACCAGGATATAGCTTCGCTTGCGCAGCTCGGCCAGGTATTGCCGCAGGGCCGGCCCGATTTTCTTCTGGTAGATGGCCTGTTCGATTTGCGGCTCGACCTTGTCCATGGGTTGGATGCCGGCCTGGTAATGCTTTTGCACCTGGAAGATCGCGAGGCCGTTGCCGAGATCCATGATCGGCGTCATCTCGTTGTGCTGCAGCTTGAAGACGGCATTATCGATCGCCGGTGCCAGCTTGCCGCGGGTGAACATGCCGAGTTCGCCGTTTTCCTGGGCTGTGGGGCCTTGCGAATAGAGCTTGGCGAGCTGGCCGAAACTGTCGCCGTTTAGCACTTTCTGGCGGATGCCTTCGAGTTTTTTCCTGATCTGGGCGATTTGGGCCGGGGTCTTGCCCTTGGTCGAGAGGAAAATCTCGCGCAGATACACCTCTTCGGGCAGGTCGAACTCGCTCTTGTGGGTCTGGTAATACTTTTCGACTTCCTGGTGGTCGATCTGGATCGTGCCGCCGACGTCCTGCTCGATCAATTTCTGCACCAGCAGCTGCCGCTTGATGCTGTCCTTCAGGTCGCTCCAGTTGATGCCGGAAGCCTCGGCGGCGCGGCGCAGGTCACCCATGGTGCGCAGACCGTACTTCTCGCGCATCTGGTTGAGCTGCAGGATGACCTGGGCATCGACGTTGATGCCCTCATCCTTCGCCCGCTGCACCAGCAGGTCCTGATCGATCAGGTTGCGCAGGATGTTTTTCGACTGCTTCTGGAACCGGGTTTCCAGCTCGGCCGCATTGCAGGAAGGGCAATCGTGCTTGATCTCCTCCCGCAGGGATTTCTCGGCTTGCTCGTACTGGTTGCTGGTGATGATTGCGTCGTTGACGTGCGCGATGATCCGGTCGAGCACAAGGCCCTTGGGCGGCGGAACATCCTGCGCTCTCAGCGCCAGCGGCACCCCGCAGGAAAACGCCAGCGCGATAAGGACAATCAGTGTGTGTTTCATACCCCGCATTTTATCCTCCCGCTTCCAGCTCGAGCAACACGCTCTGCGCGGCAGCCGCCGGGCTGCCGGCCTCCGGTTTCCACTCGATCCAAAGCACGCCGGACGGGTCGAGGCTGGCGCCATGGCGCGAGCGCACCACGCGCACCAGGCGCTCGGCGCGCACCGGCGTTTCGGCGTGGAAGCGCAGCGCGAGCCGGTGATTCCTCCGCTCGACGCTCGATACCAGCATCTTTTCGCAGAGCGATTTCAGCGCCGCGTATTCCACCAGGTTCAACACCGACCGCGGCGGCGGCCCGAAGCGGTCCTCCATCTCGCGCAGCACGTCGTCCCGCTGGCGTTCGGCGCCGATGGAGGCGATTCGCTTGTAGGCGCGTAGCCGCGCGTTTTCGCCGGGGATGTAATCGGCCGGGATGCGCACGTCGAGGCCCAGGTTCAGTGTCACCCGCACCTCGGGCCGCGTCGATTCGCCCTTCAGACGGGCCACGGCCTGCTCGAGCATCTGGCAGTAAAGGTCGAAGCCGACCGCGTTGATGTGGCCGTGCTGCTCGCGCCCGAGCAGGTTGCCGGCCCCGCGCAGCTCCAGGTCGAGCGCGGCGATGCGGAACCCGGCGCCAAGTTCGCTGAATTCCTTGAGCGCGGCCAGCCGCTGGCGCGCCTCCGAGGAAAGCGACGCCGCGGGCGGAACGAGCAGGTACGCGTACGCGCGCTGGTCCGAGCGCCCCACCCGGCCGCGGAGCTGGTAAAGCTCGGCCAGCCCGAAGCGGTCTGCGCGGTTGATGATGATGGTGTTGGCGCGGGGGATATCGAGGCCGTTTTCGATGATCGTGGTGCAGACCAGGATGTCGGCCTTGTGCCGCACGAATTTCAGCATCACCTCTTCCAGCTGGCGCTCGTCCATCTGCCCATGCCCGACGACGATCTGTGCGCGGGGCACCAGCTTGCGAATCTTTTCGGCAATCGTGGGGATCGACTGCACGCGGTTGTGGACCAGGAAGACCTGGCCGCCGCGTTCCAGCTCGGTTTCGATGGCGCGCCGCACCAGATCGTCATCAAAGGGAGCGACAACGGTCTGGATCGAGAGCCGCCCGCGCGGCGGCGTCTCGATTGCCGACATGTCGCGCAGCCCGGCGAGCGACATGTGCAGCGTGCGCGGGATCGGCGTGGCCGACATCGTCAGCACATCCACGTTCTTCCGCAACTCCTTGAGCCGCTCCTTGTGCGAAACGCCGAACCGCTGCTCCTCGTCGACCACCAGCAGCCCGAGATCGTGGAAACGGACGTCGCCCGAGAGCAGCCGGTGCGTGCCGATGACGATGTCGATTTTCCCGGCCTCCAGCTCTTCGAGTGTCCGTTTCTGCTCCCGCTTGTTGCGCAGCCGGCTGAGCATCTCGATCTTCACTGGGAAGGCGGCCAGCCGCCGCCGGAACGTCTCGAAATGCTGAAAAACGAGCACGGTGGTGGGCGCGAGCACGGCCACCTGCTTGCCGTCGGCCACCACCTTGAACGCGGCGCGAATCGCCACCTCGGTCTTGCCGTAGCCCACGTCGCCGCAGAGCAGCCGGTCCATCGGCAGCGGCGACTGCAGGTCGCGCTTCACCTCCTCGATCGCCCGCACCTGGTCCGGTGTCTCCTCGTAGGGGAACGAATCCTCCAGTTCCTTTTGCCACGGCGTATCGGGCGGATAGCCCGGCCGCTCGGCGGTCTTGCGCTGGGCGTAGAGCTCGAGCAGCTTTCCGGCCATGTCGTCGACTGAGTGGCGGACGCGTTTCTTCCGCGCGGTCCAGGTCGTGCCGCCGAGCCGGTCGAGCGGCGGCCGCGCCTCGCCCACGGTCCGGTATTTCTGCACCAGGTCGAGCCGCGCGAGCGGCACGTAGAGCTTCGCGTCGTCGGCGTACCGGAGCACCATGAATTCGCCCGCCGTGCCGTCGGTGGTGAGCTGGCGCAGCCCTTCGAATTGGCCGATGCCGTGATCGACATGGACAACGTAGTTGCCCGGCTTGAGGTCGGAAAAATCGCTGGAAAAGCCGGCGGGCCGGTGGCGCCGCGGCCGCTCGATCTCGGCGTCGAAAAGGTCCGCGTAGCCGTAGAGCGTAAGCTGCAGATCGGCCAGCCGAACGCCCTCGGCGATTGGCACCTTCGCCAGTACCACAGTGCCGGCGGCGTCCACGGTTTCCACCTCGGCAAGCCGGCTGCCGGTCGCCGTCTGCTCCAGTTCGCCGAAACGGTAGGGGAGCTCGTATTCGTGGCACAGATCGACCATGCGCTCCAAATCGCCGGTGCTCGCGCCGGAAACGACCACCGCCTCGCCCGCCTCCAGCCGCCCGCGCATTTCGCTCATGAAAGCGGCAACATTGCCGTGATAGCGCGCCGTTGGTTGCGTGGTCACGGCGGGACCCGGCTCGGGCCCCAGGGCCAGGTGCGCCAGCTCCAGCGTGCGCACCGAGCGAAGCGCTTTTTGCCACTCCTCGGCCCCCAGGAAATAGCGTGCCGGCTCGGGCAAGGCGGAATCGGCTGCCCGCGTCTTCGTTTCCTGCCATGATTCTTCGAGCCGCTCGCTCAATTTCGCTAGCGCGCCATCGATCTCGGCCGGCTCGGCAAGGATCACCACCGGGCCGCTGACCAGATCGAAAATCGTTTTCCCCGGCGGATCGAGCGCGGCGGCGCGAAATTCCCAGCCCGGCAGCAGGAGTTCGGCGTCGTCGACCATCTCCTCGGCGGAAGAGCCGGCGCCGACGGCGGCCATCTGCGCGGCAGGCCGTGGGCATTCGCACATCGGTGGCACCACGATGCGCTCGAGCGGGCCGATCGAGCGCTGGGTTTCCGCGTCGAATTCGCGCAGCGACTCGACCGTGTCGCCAAATAGCTCGATCCGCACCGGCCGCTTGGCCTCGGGCGGAAAAACGTCAACGATGCCGCCGCGCACGGCGAACTGGCCGGGCATTTCCGCGGCGTCCTGGCGGTCGTAGCCGACCCGGGCCAGGTGTTCCACCAGCTCTTCGAGCGAAACGGATTCGTCGCGGGCCACGGCGCGGGCCAGCCCGCGGTAGAAATCGGCCTCGCGCGTGCGGGCCAGTGCCGAAGCGACCGGCACGATCGCCACCCGCGCCTGCCCCGAGGCGAGCTGCCACAGCCCCACGGCGCGCTCGGTGGCGATTTCGGGATGCGGCGAAAGATGCTGGTAGGGAAGCACATCGTAGGCCGGGATTTCCACCACATCGCTCCCAGGCCGTCCCGAGAGCGCGCGGTAGAAATAGCGCAGCGGCTCGGAGAGGTGTTCGGTGCGATCGTTCGATTCCACCACCAGCAGCACCGGCCGGTTGAGCGATGCGGCGGCCTGCGCCGCCAGCAGCGCTTGCGCCGGCGTGGTCAGGCCGGCCAGCCTGGCGTGGCCGCGCTCGGCGCGCAGCTCGGCAAAGCCGGCCGTGACCGCCGGATGCCTGCCCGTGCGGGCAAAAAGTTCGGAGAGCAGCGGAAGAATCATTCGCTTCGCCCGGCGCCTTCAGCGCCTTCTCGTATCCTCCGGAGAATTTCGCTGGTGGAATATCCCGGCTCGACCGGAACCCGCACTACCCGGCCGCCGGCCGCTTCCACCTCTTCGCGGCCGACGATGGCGTCCGGCCCCCAGTCGCCGCCCTTGACCAGCACGTCGGGCAACAGGCTGGCGATCAGCCGGCGGGGCGTGGGATCGTCGAAAACCACCACCCAATCGACCGCGGCCAGCGCCGCCAGCACCTCGCAGCGCTCGGCCTCGGGCACAACCGGGCGGTCTGGTCCCTTCATTTCACGCACGCTGCGATCGGAATTCACCGCGACGACCAGCGCGTCGCCGAGCGAGCGCGCCCGTTCTAGGGAGCGGATATGTCCGGGATGTATCAGGTCGAAGCAGCCGTTTGTGAACACAATTCTCCGGCCGGCGCGCCGGATGGCTGCCACCTGTTCCTGCAGTTCCTCTTCGCTGACTACCTTTCCCAAAACAACTCCGGGTTCCACCGGACCTTGCACTTATGCGATTCTACCACGCGAGGATTTGGACTCTTGGCGCGCTTGCCGAGGTTGCTTCGCGTTGCGATTGGCTTGCTGCTGATCGCCATGGGTGTTTTCGGGCTCGATCTCGCCAGACCGGCCGAGCGTGCCATCGTGCTGGGCGACGCCTGCCGCACCCCGGCCCACGTCCTTGGCCCGGTGGCCAATGCTCGCGGCGTGGCCGTCGTATTTCACGGCCTGGCGGCGAGCGAGGCCATCATGCAGCCGCTGGGCCAGTCGCTCGCCGAATCGGGCTGGCGCGTCTATCTGCTCGATCTCGCCGGCCACGGAAGCAGCCTCGTCCCATTTTCCTACGCGCGGGTGAACGAATGTGCCGCCAGCGCGGTCGACTTTCTCTACCGCACCGGCCATATCCGGCCGGGGAATACGGTTTTCGTGGGCCATTCCCTCGGCGGCGCCGTTGTTGTGCACTTGGCCGACGACCTGCCTGTGGCGGCGACCGTGGCGATTTCGCCCGCGCCTCTCATTCCTCCGGTGCGCATGCCGTCCAACCTGTTGGTTCTCGCCGGCCAGTTCGATCTGGGTCCGGTGAAGAAAATGGCCCGCGAGCTGCTCGCCGACGCCGGCGGCACCCGAACGGGCCGGGAGGATTTTATCCAGCGCCGAGCCGCCGCCTTGCACATCGTTTCCGGCGAGTTGCACGGCACCATGGTCCTCGACCCTCGCGTCTGGAAACTGGTGGACGCCTGGGCTAGCCGAGCAATCGGTTCGGCGCAGCCAGTTCCCGCAACCGCGGTGAGCCGCCCGCTGTCGGCAATGCTCGCCGGACTCGCTTTGCTGGCAGGCATGGTAATGCTGGTCGGCCCGGCGGAGACGGTGCTGGCGGGCATCTTCCATCTAGTGCCGTGTCCCGGGGATAGCCAGCATTTGCCTTCGGGGGTCGGAGCTTCAGCCCCGACATCCAGGCCGTTGGTTGATCAGGGCTTTCAACCCCTGGAGTCACGGCGGAGATATGACAGATATTTCCGGGACGCGACACGAGAAGCCGGCGTGGCTCGCTCGTCGGGGCCCGCTTTCGGCTGGCGTGGCGCGCTCCTCCGCTGGGCTATAGCTTCGTTTTCGGTAGTGTCGCTGCTCGCGTTGCTGAACGTTACTGCCTATCTGCGCCCCGTGCGCCTGGCCGACGGCGATTGGGCCGCCCTCGTCGCATTGCTCACCGGCGTGCTGCTTGTGGCGCTGGCGTGGGGAACCGTTCGCCAGGCGCTCCGATTCGATCCGCGCGGGCAGGCGCTGGCCGCCGCCGTGGGAATTGCCGTGGTCGTCGCCTTCGCGCTGGCGCTGCGCCCGGAATTCGTCGAAACGTCGTTCCACTTCGCCAGAATCTGGCGTTGGGCCGTGCTCGTCGTTTTCACCTGGCCTTACTTCTTGGCGGAAGAAGCGGTTCTAGGCGACGCGGCCGGCCGCGGCCGTTTTTACCTGTTTCTCGGAATGCGCGGCCTGATCTGGCTCGCCGAACTCTACATTCTGCTCATCTTTTGGCGCTGGGGCCTGCTGCTCGTGCTCCTGGCATTCGGATTGGGAGCGGTCTCGATCGGCCAGCGTCTTGCCGCCGACGCGCTTCGCCGGCGTGGCGCGAGCCCAACGGCCGCCGCGCTCTTCGACGCCATCCTCGCCGCTGGCATGCTGGCATTATTTCTTCCTCTGGCATGAAACCTGGACCGTCACCCGGCGCTGCCAGATAGTGCTTCCTGGCCCGCTGTATTCGTGAATGGCCACGGGCTTGGAAAAAGATTCGGGAAACGGCAGGAACTCTGTCGTGGTATCGCGGTCCAAGCGAAAGCCTCCTTGGCTGGTGAAAGCCTGCTGCACAACAAACCCTGACCATCAGGAGGTTTTTCGCGCAGATTCGGCATGAACGATGACGCTGGCGGCGGCAGCACGCAATCCGTGCTCGTCAGGCCCGCATTACTGCTGACAGCGTTGCATACCCTATCGACAAGCTTTTGCAAGTCGCCGGCCAGGTAAGCCTCGCTGTTAGCGCTTCGTGGTTCAAAGGTTGGCGACTTCTAGCGTTGCAAGTGTCCCAGTGTGGTGGGGGCGCACGCTCAATACCGTAAGCCGGGGATTTTCTCGCCAGGCGTCTGCTTCGCCCTGCTACCCGGGATCGTAACCGCTTTGCACTAATCCTCAGAGCGAAACGACATCCCTCCAAGGTGGTTCCCGGATCAGCGGCGCCGCGCGGTACTTGCCCCCCGGCTTGCTCCTTTCCAGAGAAGTGGCCATCATGGATTCGATTGGAGTGCAATGCGGGAAGTGATCATCGTCGGCGGAGGGCCGGCGGGCGCGGTCTGCGGCGAGCGGCTGGCGGCCGCGGGCACTGCCGTAACGGTAATCGACGATCACCTCGCTTGGGAAAAGCCGTGCGGCGGCGGGCTCACGCGCAAGGCGCTGCGCGCTTTTCCGTTCCTGCTCGACGGGCCTTATCCGAAAAAGCTTGTTAGGGAAGTGGAGCTGTCTGCCGGCCCGGGCGTCCGTGCGCGGCTTTGGCTCGACGAGCCGATCGTGATCTATTCCCGGTGCGTGCTCAATGGCCTGCTGCTCGAGCGCGCTAGGCGCGCCGGCTGCCGCATCGTGCGGGCCCGCGTGACCGCGCTCGAAACCGATTCTGGCCGTCCGCGCGTCTGGGCGGGCGCGGAAAAATTCGGCTCCGATTTCGTTGTTCTCGCTGCCGGAGCGCGGAACCGGCTGCTGCCCGCCGGCGAGTCGTCCGCGCCGCTCTCACCGGCCGATTTCGAGCAGACGGTCGGCTACTATGTCCCGGCCGCTGCCGACGTCATCAAGATCAAATTTGTGCCGGGCTTCTGGGGCTATCTGTGGTCGTTTCCGCGCCCGGACCATCTTTCGGTTGGCATCTGCGGCAAGCTCAAAAAATACTCGACCGCGACACTGCGCCGGTATCTCGAGGATTTCATCGATGAAGAGCGCCTGCCGCGCGCGGGCGCGCGCTTCTACAGCCACTTGTTGCCTTCGCCGCGGCTGGAAACGATTCGCCGCCGGCGCCTGCTTGGCCCGGACTGGGCCCTCGTGGGCGACGCCGCCGCTCTGGTCGATTCGGTTACCGGCGAGGGCATCTACTACGCGCTGCGCTCGGGCGAATTGCTGGCTGAATGCTTGACCGCCGGCCGTGCCCGGGACTATCCGCTGCGTCTTCATCGCGAGTTCGGCGCGGAACTCGAACGCACCGCAGTCCTCGCGCCGCGCTTCTTTACGAAGAATTTCTTCGGCGACGCAATCACCACGAGAACGGTCGAGTTTGCCCGCCGTAGCCCCACGTTCCGGCGTACCCTGGCCCGCGTCTTCAGCGGGGAGCAGGACTACCGGACCCTGGAGCCCCGGCTCTGGGTTCAGCTCCCGCTCACCTTGGCCGAAATCGGCTGGAATCTCGCCCGGGAATAGACGTCGCCTTTAACGTTACACGTTGTAACATATAGCCGCCCACCCGTTCCCGGACGGCGCTGAAATGTGACAGTTCGAAATTCGCATGTCACGAAAAACAAGCCGCTTACAGCTTTTTCCGATTGACATTGTGTGACACGCATTATAAAAGGGCGCCCCTTTCGAGATAGGCTGTGGTTGCTGTGCTGAGCAGTCAACCTCGGACTGACGAAAGGAACACCCGATGAACAGTGTGAAATATGTGGGACTGGATGTCCA
>JAKBLM010000034.1 GCA_021832085.1 Acidobacteriota bacterium
CCAAGCTATCCAGGAGTACGTTCGCCAGTACAACAAGAACCCGCAGCCTTTTCAGTGGGTGGCCAGCGCCGGCCGCATCATTCGAAAGGTCAACAAATATAAAGAAATTTCAGAAACAGGAGACTAGTTGGCCTTGCGTACAAGGAGTCCAGTCTCGACCCGTACGCGAAAGGCGGGGGGCTGTTTCAGGTCCACGCGTCGGAGGCTAAGGACCTGAAACTCTCCGCGAGCGATATGGGGAATTATCGCGTACAGATCCCCGATGTGGCGGCAGCCGTTGCCCGCCGGATCGCGTATTTTCACGGGAACCTGGACCTCGCCATAGGTTCCTGGACGCTGGGCGAAAACGGGGCCCAAACGCTATTTGCAGCGGGAGGCATGGCCGCGGTCCGCGGGGCTTTGCTCAGCAAGCGCTATCCCAATTATGGCACCGTGGGAGAATACATCGGTGAGATCAATAAGTTCCTTGGTCCTTGAGGAGAGAGAGATGCGCAGCATTCTTTTAGCGGGCATGTTATTCTCGTATTCCGTTTTTTACTACGAGCTTGAAAATTCAAACCGCAAGGCCCTGGTAGGAAGCGGGTACAGCGTCGAGGAGCACATTTGGCCTCCACAAAGACGGGGCGGCCCGTGTTGTCAGAACCGGACCGGAGCGGGTGAGCACCGGGGCCAACGACGCCGTTACGGAAACGTGCCAAGGACTGCCGTTTGGCGATGGAGTTAGCTGTCTCGGGTACGACGCCAGCCCGCTCCATTTCACCGGGAAGGAGCGCGATGCGGAATCCGGGCTCGCGCCTTTTGCGTCCCGAATACCTCTACGGGACGATTATCCCGTAGTGGCGTCCGGGAGCTTCGGTTTCGGCGCGCGCTGCGGCTGAGTGAGCGGGGCTACTTGCCGTGGTGGAAGCTGGCGACGATGGCGCTGGCGCGGTCGCGGGCGATGTCGAGCAGATTCTTGTCGGCGGCGATTTTGTTCAGGAGCGGAGTGAGCGCGGCAGGATCGGCCAGTTGGCCGGCCTGGACGTCGCGGCCGAGGCGCACCAGAACCTGGTAGAGGCCGAGCGGATCGTAGCGCATCGAACTCCGCAACTGCTCGATGTACTGATCCTGAAGCGAGAGGCCCTCGAAAATCGTAAGCAGATCGTTGGCGGTGGAATTGAGCGTGTAGTTGAACGAGACCTGGTAGCTCGTGCCGGCCTTTTCGTAGAGGAAGGTCTTCTCGCCGAGATTGGCGATGCGCCGCCGCGTCTCCAGCTGGATGCCGTCGAAATCGTGCAGCCGGCGCGCCAGCGAGAAGATCTTCGCAGCCAGCGCCGGGGAAATCTGAAACGGCTGAGGACGGGGCCGGTCGGGGAGCTGGCGAATGTCGTAAGTGCCGGCGCCCTGCCGGTCGAGTTGGATTTTGACGTAGGAGGGCGAGCTGGATTTGAAAATCTTGAGGAAGGTGATGGTAGGCGCGTCGGGTTTTATCGCGGCGGCCTCAGCTGCCTGCGGCTTGCTGGAGACGGCGTCCGAGCGCTGATGGGAATGCTGACCGGCCGCGGCCAGCGGCGCGACGGCAAGCAGCACGAGCGCGGCGAGCGCAAGCATCCGGCGAGTGCTCGTCATCACGCCTCGATCCGGGCCGGGTAGAGGCGGTCGCCGGCGGTGCCCACGCGGCGCCGGGCGCGCTCGGTGAAAACGTGGCACAAGGCGAGCGCCAGGGCGTCGGCGGCATCGGGTGAACTGGGCGGCTCGGCGAGTTGAAGCAAAGCTCCGACCATGGTTTGCATTTGGGCCTTTGACGCGGCTCCGTAGCCGGTTACCTGAAATTTTACCTCGCGCGGCGTGTAACTGTGCACCGGAACGCCCGCCTGCGCCGCAGCCAGCAGGACCACCCCGCGCGCCTCCGCCAGCTTGAGCGAGGTGCGCAGATTGGGCGCCGCGAAAACCGTTTCGAGCGCCATTACATCGGGCGAAAACTCGGCCAGCAGGCCGGCGAGCAGCCGGTGCAGCTCGCATAGCCGGTCGCCAAAGGGCGCCCGCGCGGGGTGGCGCAGCGCGCCGAAGCGCAGCGAACGTACGCCCGCGCCGTCGAATTCGACGATCGCGTAGCCGGTGGGGCCGCTCGCGGCGGGATCGATTCCCGCGACGCGCAACCGTTCGCTCTGCGGGCTGCCGGAAGCCATCGAAGCATCATTATTGCCCCGGAAAGGGCCGCAGGAACAGTGCCTTTTGCAGCAACACGGCCCACCGGCAGATCAGCGTGCGCGGCGCAGCAACCACGTCGAGAATCTACTCGGCGCCGACGGCGGCCTGCATCTCCTGCTCGTCGATATCGAAATTGGCGTAGACGTGCTGTACGTCGTCGTGCTCTTCGAGCGCTTCGACGAGCCGCAGCATCTGTTGCGCCGCCGAGCCGGTGAGCTTGATGTAGTTCTGCGCCACCCAGCCGACCTCGGCCGAGCTGGGCTGAATGCCGGCGGCCACCAGCGCGTCGCGCACCTTTTCGAAATCCTCGGGCGGCGTGAGCACTTCCCAGGAGGAATCGTCGTCGCGCACGTCCTCGGCGCCGGCATCGAGCGCGATCGAGAGCAGCTTGTCTTCGTCGGCCTGCTCCTTGCCGACGTACAAGTCGCCTTTGCGGCTGAACATCCATCCGACCGCTCCGGTTTCGGCCAAGTTGCCGCCGTGTTTCGACATCAGATGGCGGATGTCGCTGACCACGCGGTTGCGGTTGGTGGTGACCACTTCGACCAGCATGCCAACGCCGCCCGGCCCGTAGCCCTCGAACATCACCTCTTCGTAACGCTCGCCCTCGAGCTGCCCGGTGCCGCGCTGAATGGCCCGGTCAATGTTCTCGTTGGGCATGTTTTCGGCCTTCGCCGCCTGAACGGCGGAGCGCAGGCGCGGGTTCGAATCCGGATCGGGGCCGCCAATGCGTGCGGCAATCGTGATTTCGCGAATCAGCTTCGTGAACGCCTTGCCACGGCGGGCGTCGGCCGCGGCTTTTTTGTGCTTAATTGTCGCCCACTTCGAGTGACCTGACATTGCGAGCCTCGCTGACGAAATAATGGCGGGAAAATGAGTCTAGCACAGCCCCGGACGGGGGAAAAGGCTAGCGCCCCGATTCGTCCCGCTTTGGACGACCCATTCAGCGCGCCTGGGGCGGCCACACCAGGGCGCCGAAGGCGTTCGAGCGCGCGATCCGGTCGAAATAGCTGAAAACGGCGTGAGATACGGCGGTGATTGCCTGGTTGGGGGAAGGATTTTCGGTGTCGTAGCTGGTCATCACGGAAAGCACGTAGGGGGCGCGCTGGAGCAGCACCAGACCGGTATCACAGCGCACGCCGAGCAGCAGGCCCGGCTTATCAGCGACGGGAATCCCGGCCGGCACGCCGGCGCGCAGCGGCGTGACCTTGTAGTCTTCGAGCAGATGGAGCGCCAGCGCGGTGTGCGCCGGATCGAGCAGCCGGCCGCGGTAGAGCTGGGCCAGCAGCGTGGCCATTTCCCGGGGCGTGGAGACGTTTTCGTGGCCGGTGCGCTCGGCGGCCGTATCCATCATCTTGCGCTCTAGCCGGGTGTGGACCAGGCCGGCGCGCCGGATTTCGGCATTTACGCTGGCCATGCCGACGCGGTCGATTAGAATATTCGTCGCGGTGTTGTCCGAAAGCACGATCATCAATACGGCGAGGTCGTGCAGGGAGAGCGACGAGCTGCCGTCGCCGAAAAATTGCAGCACGCCGCTGCCGCCCACGAGCTGGGCGCGGCGGATCGTGACGCGGTCGGACAGGTGCAGGCGGCCGAGCTGATCCTGGCGCAGCAGGGTGATCAGGATCGGAATCTTGATCGAGCTGCCCTGGGGAAAAACGTGATTCGCGTTCACCGCAAACGCCTGGCCGGTTTCCAGGTTCCGGGCGTAGATGCCCATCACGCCGTCGAGGCTTGCGGCCGTGCGCTCGAGCCGGCTCTGGAGCTTAGCGGCCAGCGCCGCGGCGAGCGACTTCGCCTGGGCTTGCGGCGGCCGGCCCCAGGCCGCGACAACGAAGAGGAGACAGGCGCCGGCCATCAGCGCGGCGAGCGAGCGCTTTTGCATTGGGAACCTCCAGGAACGCTTTTTCAGGCACCAATATAGCGGGCGTAGAGGGAACGAGCCACCGCCGGGTCTTTCGTGCCCTTGACGATGGCGCGGCCGTCGGCGAAGACGGTCACTTCGTAAGGCGGCACGAGGAAGCGCAACAGAAACGGATTGGCCCGCACGGCGCCGGTGGTGCGCTCGAGCCGGCGGCCCAGTTCCGCCAGATCCAGCCGCCGCGCCCGCTCGTGGATCTGCACCGAGTCGCGGCCGCACATCGTGATATGCGGCTGCGCCTGGCCTTCGAGGTAGCGAAGCTCGTGGCGCCCGCAGGCGCGGCAATCCGGGTTGCGGCGGACGGCCAGCGACTGGAAGCGGCCCGACCAGACGTTGGCCGAGATCAGCCGCGTTTCGTTCCAGGGCTCGCCGGTGGCCAGCCGGCGCAGCGCCGCGGCCGCTTCCAACGAGGCCACCAGGCCCGCAGCGGAATTGAGCACGCCGGCTGTGTCGCAGGTTTCTTCAACGCCGCCGCCGTCGGCCGGCTCGGCCAGGCAGGCCAAACAGGGAGTGCGTTCCGGCTCGATCGCCATCGTCACGCCGTAGCTGGCCACAACCGCCCCGTAAATCCACGGAACCCCGAGCCGAATGGCGGCGTCGTTCACAAGGAGGCGGGTTTCGAAATTATCGGTCCCGTCCAGCAGAAGGGAGAAACCGGAAAGCAGTTCGAGGGCATTCGGCGGGGCCAGGTCGGCGACCAAACCCTCGACCGAGACCGAGGAGTTCATCGCCCGCAGCTTGCGCTCGGCGGCGACAGCTTTGGGCAGCGACTGGCGGGCATCGGCCTCGTCGAAAAGCGTCTGTCGTTGCAGGTTCGAGAGTTCGACGAAATCCCGGTCGACGATCCGCACGCGGCCCACGCCGCTGCGGACCAGCAAGCCGGCAACGGCGCTTCCCAGGGCGCCGCAGCCGACGACCACGGCCGAGGATTCGAGCAAGCGTTCCTGGCCTTGCTCGCCGATGCCGGCGAAGAGAATCTGGCGGGAATAGCGTTCGAAGGTTTCCGGTTCCATTACGTTTTCGGCAGCGGCCGACCGGAGACAAGCCCGGTTGGCACAAGCTTCTAGCTTAGCGCGAGCCGGGCCACGAGGGGTAACAAGGCTGTGCTAACCTTAAATTTTTAGTCCGGAAAAGAGGGGTTCCGGGCCTTTCGCGTGAGGGGCATGGGGTCGGCGGCGGCAATTCTAAAGTCGTGCGTCATCGCGGCGGTGCTGGCGCTCGCTAGCAGCCTGTCCGCGGCGGCCCAAAGGCTGCCTTTCGACGGGCAGACAGTGACCAGTGTGCGCGTCGTAGACGTGGACGGCGCGGTGCTCGAGAGAAACCCATCAGCTCTGCCCCTGCGCGCCGGCAATCCCTTCTCCATGGAAACCGAGCGCACGGCACTCAAGCAGCTTTTCGACACCGGCCTCTATTCCGATATCCGCACCGTTGCCACGCCGCAGCCCGGGGGCGTCCGGATTGATTTCGTCGTCACGCGCAATTTTTTTATCGGCGTCGATCGCGTCGAGGGCATCAAGCCCCCGCCCAGCAGCGCGCGCGCGCTGGCGGCGATGGACCTGCGCCTGGGCCACACCTTCACGGACGAGGTGATGCAGGAGGCGCTCGCCCGGCTGAAACAGGAGCTCGACAGCGACGGCTTGTACCGGGCCGTGATGAATGTCCAGCTGAATCGCAACACGCGCACCCGGCTGGTCGGCATCACCGTCCTGGTGAAGCCCGGCCCTCGGGCGCGCTTCGGCGCCATTACCTTTGAAAACCGTTCGCCATTTCAGGACCGTCAGCTGCTCCGGCGGACGAAACTGGCGCCGGGAAAGAGCGTCACCGCCAGCCGCATCTCCAACGGCCTCGACCGGCTGCGGCATTACCTGACGAAGAAGAATTTCCTCACCGCCCGGGTGGACTCCCAGCGCGGTCCGTACGACTTGGAGCGCAACACAGTGCCGCTGACCATCCGCGTGGACGCCGGCCCGCAGGTGCGCGTCCTGGTCGAGGGCGCGCACGTCGGCGGCAAGGAACTCAAAAAGCTTGTCCCCATTTATCAGGAGGGCTCCGTCGATCCCGATCTGCTGGAGGAGGGCCGGCGCAACCTCCGGGACTATCTCGAGCGCAAGGGCTATTTCAACAGCCAGGTGAGCTACCACATCCGCAAGGATGTGGAACGCAACGTCGAAACCATCACCTACGCGGTCGAGCGCGGCACCAAGAGCCGGCTGGTGGGCGTGGCCTTTGCCGGCAACCACTATTTCAGCAGCGAGTTGCTCGCCAGCCGCTTGCATATCCGCCCGGCGGCCTTCCTCTCGCCTGGCCGCTTCAGTCCCCGGCTGCTCGAGGAAGACGTCGATTCGATTCGCGGGATCTACCTGGCCAGCGGGTTTCGCGATGTGTCGGTGAAAACCGACGTGATCGACGACTACCAGGGCCACAAGAACAACCTGTTCGTGCGCTTCGAGATCAACGAGGGTCCGCAGACACGGGTTTCCTCGCTCACGATCGAGGGCAACCACGCCGTCTCCTCCGAGACGCTGCTCTCGGTGATCGGCTCGACCGCCGGCCAGCCCTATTCGTTGGCCAACATCACCAACGACCGGGACAACGTCCTCGCGCTCTATTACAACCGCGGCTTCCCCCAGGCCACTTTCCTCTATCAGGTCCACAAGACCGGGCCCGACCGCGTCGCGCTGACGTACAAGATCAACGAAGGGCCGCAGGTACGCGTCAAGAAGGTGATTCTGCTCGGCTACCGGCACACGCGTGTCGGCGTCATCCGGCGCCGCGTCCAGATCAAGCCGGAGCAGCCCTTGCGCGAAGCCGACATCGTCGCCACCCAGGATCGGCTCTACAACCTCGGGATCTTCAACCGGGTCGATATCGCTCCAATGGATCCCAACGGCTCGCTCCACAACAAAGATGTGCTCATCGAAACCCGTGAGGGCGATCGCTACACGATCGGCTACGGCGGCGGTGTGGAAATGCAGCGCGCCGGTTCGACCTCCAGCGCCACCAGCACCGCCATCGACGTGAGCCCGCTGGGCATTTTCGATTTCTCCATGCTCAACGTCGCCGGCCGTGCCCAAACCCTCTCGTTCAAGGTGCGTGCGAGCACCATCCAGTATCGCGGCCTGCTCAGCTATCAGATTCCCAGCCTGTTTGCCGATCCGAACCTCAACCTGCTGATCAGCGGTTTTGCCGGCAAGAGCCGCGACGTCAACACCTTTACCGGAACCCGCTACGAAGGCGGGCTAAGCCTGGTGCAGAGCTATTCCCGCAGCACCACGCTTATGTATCGTTATATATACCGGCACGTGCTGGTCGACGCCGCCACGCTCAAGATCAACCCCGAGGAAGTGCCCCTCTACAGCCAGCCCACCCGCGTCTCCGGCTTTGGCTTCAGCTGGGTGCGCGACCGCCGCAACAATCCCGCCGCCGCCACCCGCGGCAGCTACAACACCGCGGACGTCAGCGTGTATACCCAATCGCTCGGCTCCAGCGCCTCCTTCGGGCGCTTTTTCGTGCAGAACTCCACCTATACCCCCATCGGGCGTGCCCTGGTCTTCGCCCGCTCCGCGCGCTTCGGCGTCGAGGAGGCCTTTGGGCCTTCGGTTGGCGCCGACATTCCGCTGCCGGAACGCTTCTTCGCCGGCGGCGGCACCAGCCTGCGCGGCTTCGCCCTCAACCAGGCCGGGCCACGCGACCCGGTCACCGGCTTTCCGGTCGGCGGCCTGGCCGAGCTGATTTTCAACCAGGATCTGGAGTTCCCGATGCACTTGCCGTTCGTCGGCAACGCCCTGGGCGGGGAATTGTTCTACGACGCCGGCAACGTCTACAGCAAACTGGACGCGGTCACGCTGGCCTGGAAGCCCTCCTCGCCGACGGAACTGAACTTCTTCTCCCAAACGGTCGGCTTCGGCCTGCGCTACAACACCCCGATCGGCCCGATCCGCTTCGATATCGGCTACCTGCTCAATCCGGCACAATTCCAACTCTCCTGCACCCAAGGAACCGCCGGCTGCGTCAACGGGTTGAAGCTCTCGCGGCTGCCACGCTTTCAATTCTTTTTCAACATTGGATCGATGTTCTAATGGTTCTAATGAGAAAGACACTCGTCATCGTGCTGTTGGGCCTGGCGCTGGCGCCGGCGGCGAGGGCGCAGCAAGTGATCGACCGCATCGTGGCCCGTATCGAAAACGATGTGATCACCGAGAGCGACCTGAACGAGCTTGGTCGCTATCAAAAACTGGTGGATGGCAAGGAGCAGCCCGAGGCCAAGCGCCTGCAAGAGCTGGTCGAGCAGTGGGTAGTCAACCACGAAGCCACTTTTTCGGCCATTCGCAAGCCGACCGAGAAGGAATTGAAGGAGGCCTACGACCAGCTCCAGAAGCGGTTCGGCACGCCGGCCATTTTCGAGAAGCGGTTGGACGACCTCGGGCTGACCGAAAAGCAGGTCAGGGACATGCTCGAGCGGCAGATCTTTCTCAGCCGGTTCCTCGAGTACAAGTTCCGGCCCGAAGTACAGGTGAGCGAGCGCCAGATCGAGGAGTACTATCGAAATACGCTCGTGCCTGAGCTGAAACGCACCGGGCAATCGGTTCCCCCGCTCGAAAGCGTGGCCGACAAGATCCGCCAAGTCCTGATCGAACGGGGCATCGATCAGCGCGCGGCGAAATGGCTCGATGAGATGCGGACGCGGTGGAAAGTGGTGATGATCGGAGGCAAGCCGTCGTCGTGAAGGTTCGGTGGCGCAAAATCGGGCTGGGAGCCGGGATCGCGCTGGTGCTGCTGGCGGGCACGCTGGTGGCGCTGTGGAAGACCGGCATGATCGAGCACTGGGCCCGCGTTGAAGCGATCCGCCAGATCGAACGGGCGACCGGCAGCCCCGTGAAGATGGGCGCCTTCCATTTGCACCTCACACCCTTCACCGTCGCGATCGACCAGCTCACCCTCGCGGGCAGGAGTACGGCTTCGGAGCCGCCCTTCCTGCACATCGCCCGGGTGAAGGTCGGCGTTGACGTATGGGCGCTGTTGCGCGGCAAGGTGGTCCTCACCGATGTCGCTGTCGAGAAGCCCTCCGTCTACGTCCAGATCGCACCCGACGGCCGCTCCAATCTTCCCGTGCCGCCCCGTCGCGGCCCCTCCAAGCCCTGGCAGCAGCGGCTCTTCTCGATCACGATCGAGCGCCTTCATCTGGACGAGGGCCTGCTCCTTTTCAACGATCACCGGATCCCGATCAACGCCGAGGGCGGCCGCTTCACCTTCGCCATGAACTATCTGGCTCCCCGGCCCGGCCACGATTTCTATCAGGGGCAGATCGGCTGGAAAGATATGCGCGTCGCCGCCCTCAAATACGTGCCCTTCCCTTCCACCTGGTCGGCGAAATTCACCATTGGGCGCCAGGGCGGCTCGCTCGACGAGTTCCGCTGGGAGCTGCCGCATTCCTGGATCGAGGGGCGCGCCGATTGGCCGAATTGGACACAGCACCGGTTCCAGGCCCATTACCGCGCGCAGCTGAACCTCAGCGACATCCGTACGCTGCTGCGCAAGCCGCACACTCCCTTCGGCGTGATCGAATTGACCGGCGATCTTCACTACGCCCCGGGCGCTTGGCATCTGCACGGCTATTACTCGGCGCGCAAGATCACTATGGATTACAAGTGGTATCACGCCAAAAACATGGATTCGCGCGGAACGATCCTCGCCGGGCCGGAGGGCGTGAACATTCCCGATTTCCAGGCCTGGGCCATGGGCGGCGAATTCACCGGGCGCGTCCACATGAACATTCACACGCTCGATTTCACGGCAACCACCCAATCCCACAAGGTCAGTCTCGCCGATTTGTTCGACGCGGTGCAGAACACCGATTTCCCCGTCCAGACCCTCCACTGGCAAGCCAACGTCGATATCGACTCGGTGACCACCTGGCGCGCCGACTTCAAAGACATGGCCTCCCGGGGCACCATGCAGTGGACCCCGCCCGCCGTCACACCACCCGGCAATCTTCCGGCCACAGCCTCGGTCAAGTACGACTACCACATGGCTCTCGGCTCTGTCTCCGCTCAGGGCACGATTGCCACTCCGCACATGAACCTCTCTCTAAAAGGAACCATCGGCGGCCAAAACTCGAACATGGCCACCGATCTCACCACAACCCGCCTCAGCGATTGGGATGAACTGATCGACTATCTCCGCGGCCGCCAGGCCAAGCCGGTTCCCATCACCGGCCAGGCCGTCTGGCACGGCAGCATCACCGGGCCCATCGGCCATCCGCTTTTTTCGGGCCACGCCCGCGTCCGTGACGGCAGCTACGGCCAGTTGCAATTCAACGAGATCGACGGTCGCCTGGCTTATTCGCCCAGCGGGCTCGAGCTCACCAACATGCGGGTCCGCCGCGGCAGCTCGCTCGCCAGCGTTTCCCTCCACCTGGGCTTGACCAAATGGGGCTTTCTCCCGAGCAACCAGTGGAGCCTCCATCTCCGCCTCATCCGTGCCGACACGGCTGACCTGCAACATCTCGCCGGCACTCACTATCCGGTCGAAGCGCTCCTCACCGGCCAATTCGAAGGCGGCGGGACGCACAGCCGCCCGCGCTTCTCGGGCACTTTCCAGCTGGATGACCTCACGAGTCACGGTTACCAGTTCGCGAAAGTCACCGGTCGTCTTGAACTCGATCCGCACGTGATTCGCGTGGCCGGAGTCACAGCTACCCTCGGTACCGGCAGGATTGGCGGCGAGCTGAGCTATCTGCGCCCGAGCGGCCAGGTGCAGTTCAACGTCTTCGGAAACGCCGTGCCGCTTGAAAAAGTCCGGCAGATCCAGTCGCCCTCGCTGCCGCTGGCCGGCAACCTCGATTTCCGCCTGGCCGGCAGCGGGCCGCTGCGGTCCCTGCGTGGAGAAGGCGTGGTGCACGTCACCGGTCTGCGAGCCAGTGGTGATCTGGTGGGCAATCTCACAGGAGACGTCACTTCCGACGGCCGGCATGTTCAGGTAGCGATCAGTTCGTCGCTCATCCGGGGGAAGCTGAACGGCTCGATCGGCCTGCTGATGGCCGATAGCTATCCCATCCACGGGCAGCTGGTCGCCGAGGGCATTGATCTCGACCCCTTCATCCAGGCCGGTCTGCACCTGAAAGGGCTCACCCGCCGGAGCAAGATCGACGGCAAGTTTCTCCTGACCGGAGAGCTACGCCGGCCGGAAACGCTCACGGTCAGCGCTGATGTTTCCACGGCCGTCTTCGCCTTCGAAAGCGTCACGCTGGAAAACGTCGGCCCGATTCGCCTTGTCTACCGCCAATCCGACGTCCATGTCGAGCAGGCAGAACTCAAGGGACCCGACAGCAATTTCCGCCTGAGCGGCGTCGTCCGCTTCAATCGCGACCAGCCGCTCGACCTTCGCGTGCTCGGCGCGATCAACCTGAAGCTCATTAAAGGCTTCGTGCCTCAGCTCAATTCTCAGGGCGCCGCGCAGGTCGACGCTGTCGTCCAGGGCACGTTCGGCCGCCCGCGCATCAACGGCCGCGCCAGCCTGCACAACGCTTCGCTCAACTACGGCGACCTGCCGATCGGCCTCAACAACGCCAACGGCGACCTGATCTTTTCGAGCGATCACGCCTCTTTCACGAATCTCAAAGCCGAGGCTGGCGGCGGCACACTGCTGCTCAACGGCACGGTCAATTTCCCCCGCGGTGCGTCCAGCGTCCTCTATGACATCCACATCCAGGCCACGCGCGTCCGCGTCCGCTGGCCGGCGGGCATGAGCTGGCTGATCAGCGCCAACGCGCAAATGCGCGGCAACACCCGCGCCGCCACGCTCGGCGGCCGGATCACCCTTGATCGCCTGCTGCTCGCCAACGGTCCCGACGCCGCCGCCCTGCTGCTGATGGCGCCGAGCCAACCGACCGTCACCAGCGAGGTCAGCTCGCCTTTCCTCCGCAATCTCCAGCTCGATTTCACCGTCAGTTCCGGCGCCGGCTCACTGCTGCAATGGACCGGAGCCCGTATCGAGACCGACGCCAACGTCCGCATTCGCGGCACCTGGTCGCGTCCCTCGGTCCTCGGCCACGTCCACCTGATTTCCGGCGAAGTCAACTTCCGCGGCAACAAGTACCGCCTCAGTCGCGGCGACATGAACTTCGCCAATCCGCTCCGGCTCGACCCGGTGATGAACATCGAGGCGACCACCAACATCCAGCAGTACGAAATCACCGTCGATCTCACCGGTCGCACCAGCGCCATGCGGCTTTCCTACCACTCCGATCCGCCGCTGCCGGAAACCGACGTCATTTCCCTGCTGGCGCTCGGCTACACGGGCGAGGGCAGCGAGCTTCGCAGCACTGCCGTTTCCGGGCAATATGGCGCCACCGCCCTGCTCTCCCAAGCCGTTTCGAGCGAGGTCGGCGGCCGCATCGCCCGCCTGTTCGGCATCAGCCGTTTCAGCGTCGAGCCGTTCCCGACCGGCACCGGCATCGAGCCCAACGCCGCCGCCCGTATCACCATCCAGCAGCAGGTCACTCCGGATCTCGTCGTCACCTACGCCACCAACGCCACTTCCAATGCCCAGCAGGTGATCCAGATCGAGTACGCCGTCAGCCGCGATATCTCCATCGTCGCCCTGCGCGACATCAACGGCACCTTTGGCATCGACGTCGAATTCAAGAAACATTTCAAGTAATTCGCCGTTCCCGCTCGCGCCGCTTTCCGCTCCGCCGCCTCCTGTGTTAGCTTCGGGCGCGGAAGGAGCATCCGAACATGGATGAATTGCTCGCCTGGCGCAACCGATTCCCTATTCTGGAACGCACCACCTACCTCATCAGCAACTCGCTTGGCGCGATGCCCCGCGCCGTCCACGACAGCCTCGCCGAGTACGCCGACCAGTGGGCCACGCGGGGCGTCCGCGCGTGGGAGGAAGGATGGTGGGGGCTGACGGTGCGCGTCGCCGATCGCATCGGCGCACTGCTCGGCGCCGGACCCGGCCAGCTCTCGCTGCATCAGAACGTCACGCTGGCGCAGGCCGTGATTGCTTCCTGCTTCGATTTCTCCGGCCGACGCAACAAGGTGGTGATGGTTGACCTGGAATTCCCGTCGACCCTCTATTTCTATCAGGAGCAGGGCCGACTGGGCGCCCGAGTCGAAATCGTTCCCAGCAAGGACGGCATCCACATCGACCTTCCAGCCCTGCTTCGCGCGATCGACGACGAAACGCTGCTCGTCCCAATCTCCTACGTCCTGTTCCGCAGCGCGACGATCGTCGATGCGCGCGCGATCATTCGCCGGGCGCATGAAGTCGGCGCGCATGTCATCCTCGATCTCTTCCAGGCCACAGGAACCGTCCCGGTCGACGTCCGCGCGCTCGAAACGGATTTCGCCGTCGGCGGCGTCCTGAAATGGCTTTGCGGCGGCCCGGGCGTCGCCTATCTCTACGTGCGCGAGGACTTGCAAACCAAGCTCGCCCCGTCGATCACCGGTTGGATGGCTCATCGCCGTCCGTTCGCCTTCGAGGTCGGCCCGATCGATCGCCGCGAAGACGGTTTCCGCTTTCTCAACGGGACGCCACAGGTGCCGGCGCTTTTCGCGTGCCAGCCGGGAATCGAGATTCTTGGCCAGGCGGGCGTCGCGCCGATTCGCGAAAAATCGATGCGGCAAACGGCCCATCTGGTGGCGGGAGCGCTCGCACGCGGCTGGCGCGTCAATTCGCCGATGGAGCCGGCCGAGCGCGCCGGCACGGTTTCGGTCGATTGCCCTCACGCCGCGCAGGTCACGCGCGAACTGCTCGCTCGCGACATCCTGGTCGACTACCGCCCAGGCGGTGGCATCCGCCTTTCGCCGCATTTCTACAACCAGGATGAAGAGCTCGATTTCGCTCTCGACCAGATCGACGACATCCTGCGCACCTCCGCCTGGCAAAAACATGCCACCCAGTGACAGTGCCCGTGCCCTTACGGGAAACTGCGGCTTACCGGCAATGTGCCGCCCTGAAGGGCGCTACAAACGCCGCGCCAGCAGCGCGCTAGCCCGAGTGGTTGCCACGAAACAACGACGACGCTCGCCGCGCTGGACCGTCTCGGCCGACTGGCGCAGAATCTTTCCTGGATGCGCTATGGTTTTAGCGACCTCGATTCGTCCCGGCAATGACGTCGAAGCATTCGCGGAGCAGCGGCGCCGCATGGTCGAGCGCCAGTTGCGCAGGCGAGGCATCCACTCGCCTGAAGTCCTCGACGCCATGCTCGCCATCCCTCGCCACGAATTTGTTCCGCCCACCTGCCGCAAGCAGGCCTACGACGACAAGGCGCTGTCCGTCGCGGACGGCCAGAGCCTTTCGCAACCGCTGATGGTGGCGTTGATGACCGAAGCGCTCACCCTTTCCGGCGCCGAGCGGGTGCTCGAAATCGGCACCGGCACGGGCTACCAAACGGCCGTGCTTTCGCGCCTCGCCGCTGAAGTCTATTCGATCGAATACCGCGATGAACTGGCCGCAGCGGCGCGCGAGCGGCTCGCCCGGCTCGGCTGCCGCAACGTCCATCTGCGCCAGGGCGACGGCGGATCGGGTTGGCCCGAAGCCGCCCCGTTTGACGCGATTCTCGTGGCCGCCGCGGCACCGGCGCCGCCGCTGCCGCTCGCCCGGCAACTCGCTCCGGGCGGGCGCATGGTCATCCCTGTCGGCAGCCGTGTGCGGCAAAAGCTGGTGCTGATTCGCAAGCTTGACGCGAGAATCGAGCGCCGCGAACTGTGCCCCTGCGCCTTCGTTCCGTTGCTCGGCATTCACGGTTGGGGACGGCCGCTCGACGGATGAAAAGACCCCCTGATCTCTCCATCGTGATTCCCGCCTACAATGAGGCGAAGCGGCTCCCGCGCACGCTCGAGCGCGTCGGCGAATGGGTCCAGCGCAAGCGGGCCGTCTCGGGACTCGAGATCGAAGTCCTCGTTGTGGACGACGGCTCGCAGGACGATACCGCCAACGTCGTCGTTGGTTGGCAGGATCGCATCGATGGCCTTCGGCTCATCCCCAACGGCACCAACCGCGGCAAGGGCTACAGCGTGCGCCACGGCATGCTCGAAGCCAAGGGCCGCATCGCTCTCTTCTCCGACGCCGACCTCTCCGCTCCCATCGAGGAAGCCGACAAACTCCTCATCGCGCTCGAGGAGGCCGACGTTGCCATCGGCTCGCGCGCCGTCGATCGTAGCTTGATCGAGACGCACGAGTCCGCCGCTCGTGAGCTGGCAGGGCGCCTTTTCAACGCCTTCGTCCGGCTGACGACCGGCGTCCGTTTCCTCGATACCCAATGCGGTTTCAAGGCTTTTCGCATGAAGCGCGCCCGAATCATTTTCGAGCAGCAGCGCATCGAGGATTTCGGCTTCGATCCCGAACTGCTCTTTCTCGCCCGCCGCCACGGCCTCGCTGCCGTCGAGGTCCCCGTCCGCTGGGCGCACCATCCCGCCACCAAGATTCATATGTTCCGCGACAGCCTCCTCATGTTCTGCGATCTCATCAAGGTCCGCTGGAACGCCCTGCTGGGGCGTTACCCTCGCCGCTCCTAGCCAGCGCGGCCGATCGCTGCGAAAAACGCTGCCCGGCTGCGATGACCAGTCTCCGCCTAAGCCGTGTGACGCTTTGCCCCGGCTGCGCTGCGCGTGTTTTTGCGCGAGACACGATGTGGAAGCTGTTTTCTCGTAGCTGGCTTCTCTTCGGGGAGCTGAGACTTGGGAAGTCACACATGCCGCTCAAAGCGGGACACGAAGTCAAACGGAAAGTCGAGCAAGTGCTGCACCTTCAACAGGATACATTTCCCCAAGTGTCACATTTTACGGGCTTTGCGCCTGTGCGTTCGGGCTGGCAGTTCGACTGATGACCGGCTCGCCTGCCGGCGCCAGCATAGGAGGCCGCGCGCCGCCGCGCGGAATGCGTTTCACCATAAACACCCTGCACGGTCGGTTGCCGTGCTCCACTTTCCGCACCTTCGGGTAATTCCGGGAGCGAATGGCAAGCCAAAACGCAATTCAGGCGCGGGGCCGGGAAACTGGGCAGAGGTGACGGTCGGGAACGGGCCTTGTACTTTGCATCACAAAGTACTTGACGCTGCTCGCGTGCGTCGTACGATAAAGCCATGAGCCGCGCCGATCGCTTCTCACGGGTCCCACCCGATCCCATCCCGATCGATTCGCGCGCCCGCGAACATCTCCGCTACATCCGCGACACGTTGGAACGCGCCGGCTCCTTTACTGCCGTTCCAGGGTGGGGCGGCGTGGTGGTCGGCCTGACCGCACTCGGCGCCGCCGTGGTGGCCTGGAACCAGCCCACGGGCAATGCCTGGCTGCTGGTCTGGCTGCTCGAAGCCGTGCTAGCCGGCGTGATCGGCATCTGGTCCGTGGCCTGGAAGGCGAAATCGGCCGGCGTGCCGCTGCTGAGCGGGCCCGGCCGGCGCGTTGCGCTGAGCTTCGCCCCGCCGCTGGCCGTGGGGGCGCTGCTGACAGCGGTGATGTGGCAGGAAGGGATGATCAAGATCCTGCCGGGGATCTGGCTGATGCTCTACGGCACAGCGGTGGTGACCGGAGGGGCTTTCTCGATCGAGATCGTTCCCTTGATGGGCTTGTGTTTCATGGTTTTGGGGGCGGTGGCGCTGTTTTCTCCGCGTTCCTGGGCCGACGGCTTCATGGCAGCAGGATTCGGGGGATTGCACGTGGTTTTTGGCGCCCTGATTGCGAGGAAATACGGTGGGTAAGAAAGCACTGGCCGATCCCGAAGTGCCGAGGACCGAGGAGGGTCAGCCGCTGCGAGCGATCACCGGCGAGATCAGCGAGGGGACGCTCGACCTGGACCGGTTGATTCACGAGCGGACCCGGCTGGGAATTCTGAGTGCGCTGGCGGTGAACCGATCGCTGAGCTTCAAACAGCTCAAGCAGTTTCTTGGCGTGACCGACGGCAACCTCAGCGTGCATGCACGCAAGCTCGAGGAAGCCGGCTACATTTCCTGCACGAAATTCTTTTCCGGACGGCTGCCCAAAACCGAATATCGTCTGACGGGAGCCGGCCGGCGGGCATTCGAACGTTACCTGGACCATATGGAAGCGTTGATCCGCCTGACCCGGGAAAGTTGAGGACGGAACCGATGGACCCGAATGGGAATGTGCAATTGAACTTTGGCGATGGCGAGAGCCCCACGCGGCTGCTCCACGTCGCCGTAATCCCCGACGGCAACGGCCGCTGGGCCGCCGCGCGCGGTTTGCCCCGCCCGGTGGGACATCAGGCCGGCGTGGAAGCGGTGCACCGGCTGGTCGAATCGGCGCCGCATTTGGGAATCGGGACGCTGAGCCTCTACGTTTTTTCCGCCGACAACTGGGAACGGCCGCGGGCCGAGGTGGTCGGGCTGTTCGGTTTGCTGGTGCGCTTCCTCGAAGATGAAGCCGAGGAATTCCGCGAGCGAGGCGTCCGGGTGCAGGTGATCGGCCGGCGCGACCGCTTGCCGAAGGAACTCCGCGCCGCCATCAGCGCCACCGAGCGCCTGACGGCCGGGGGGCGCCGCTTGCGCTTGCGGCTGGCGATCGATTATTCCTCCCAGGACGCAATCCTGCGGGCCGCATGCCGCATGATTTCGAGCCTGGAAATCTCGCGCCGGGAATTCGCCCGGGTGCTCGGCGTTGCCAACTACAACGACGGCCCGGCTCCCGACGTCGATCTGCTGATCCGCACCGGCGGCGAGCAGAGGCTGAGCGATTTCCTGCTCTGGGAATCGGCCTACGCCGAGCTGGTCTTTTCGCAAAAGCTGTGGCCGGATTTCCAGACTGCCGATCTCGAAGCCGCCCTCGACGAATTTCACCGGCGCGAGCGCCGCTTTGGCCGCATCCCGGAAGTTGTGGCCGGCTAAGAGGCTCTGCACGCCCGCCGGCGCGCCAGATGGCCTTGGCTGCCGCGGCGGACGGTCAGCGGCTCTCTCGCGCCATCGCGAAGGCCTTCCGCAGAACGCGCAGCACGTTTTCCTCGAGCTCGTAGCGGTCGAGTTCCTCTTCCGCAACCCAAACGGCCTCCAAGGCATCGCCACCGGCCTTCGGCTGCGCGCTTGAAGCGCGGCAAAGATAGTCGAGAATGACGTAGTGGAAACGTACGCGCCCGTCGGGGTCGCGGTAAACGCGTTCAAATGCCTCGATCAGCCCGGCGACTTCCACTTCGAGTCCGGTTTCTTCGCGCAATTCCCGCCGAACCCCGTCGGCCAGGGTTTCGCCCACCTCGAGCTTTCCGCCGGGAATCGACCACTCGCCACGGCGCGGCTGGTTCCCCCGCCGGATCAGTACCACCCCGCCTTCGCCAATCACTACACCCCCAACGCCCACAAGCGGGCGCTCTGGGTATTCACGAAAATTCGTCATCGGTTTATGCTCAGGAAGAAGCGCTCAATGGCGCCGATATATAATACCCACCAGGATCAGAGCTAGCCGACAGGAGGAGAGGACCGTGGCTCGTTGTCCCGATTGCGATGCGGAAATCGAACTGGAAGAAGATGAGGTCGAAGAAGGAGAAATCCTGACCTGCCCGGAATGCGACGTCGAGCTCGAAGTGGTGCAGACTCACCCTGTCCAGCTGAACGTCGTGTCCGATGAGGACGAGGAAGACGAAGAAGAGGGCCTCTTCGACGAAGACGGCATGGAAGAAGACGAAGAGGAGGAAGACGAAGAAGACGAGGAAGACGAAGAAGAGGAAGACGAATAGCCGCCGGCGCTGCACGAGCCCGATTGGGCTCGGCAGCCTTTTCCGCCCAATCACCATCCCATCCGAAGGGCGAGGAACATCTACGGTGGTGAATCATGAGACCGTCTGAAAAATCCAATGGAACCCGATTTTTTCGCCGGCATCGCGGTTCGCTGGCGGTGTTGGCCCTTCTGGGCGCTTTCGCTACGGCGGCGGCGGCCCAGCAAGAAGGACAATTACGCACGGTCCGGGGAACCGTCCTCAATGCCTCGAACGCACCTCTGGCGAGCGCAGTCGTCTATCTGAAGAACATGAAAACGCTCGCTGTCCGCACCTACATCTCTTCCAGTCAGGGGCATTATCGCTTCAGTGGCCTAGACCCGAATGCCGATTACAAAATTCACGCCGAACATCTCGATCTCACCTCAGCCACGCACACAATTTCCAGTTTTGACAGCCGGCACGAAATCATCATTGACTTGAAGGTCGATCGCAAAAAGCCCGGAAAATAAGGCTGATATCCGCTGCAGCCACGCCGCCAGAACGCGCTCCGGGCGCACGCAGCAGAAGAGTATTTCGCCGATGCGAGCCTGCACTCGCGTTCCTACCAGCGAGCGAGGGTCAGATTCCGCGGTCGGACACTTCGGAGGGTGGGGCGTAGGCCGGGGGGCGCCACCCGTCTAGCCGGTACATTCTGTTACCCATGTCTCCGGGCCGGGCAAAAGCAGGTTGGTGCCGGCGGTGGGACTCGAACCCACGACCTAGGGATTATGAGACCCTCGCTCTGCCTCTGAGCTACACCGGCGGGGAACCAACTGATGTTAAGAGGGGCTCTTGGGAGTGTCAAGGCAACGCGCCGGATGGGGTTGAGCTCGCCAGATCTTGGCGAAGATTTCGCGCCCCAACGACCGAGGGATGCCCATTGTTTCAGGGTGTTCGCTTTCATCGCGCTATTCATTACCGCGTATCCGAAGTTCAGTACTATCGGGCAAGGGTCCTGGAGAGCGAGCCGGGCAAGCGTTCAAGACCAAGCGGCACGGCGTTGACTGTTACGTGCCCCAGTACTATTGACAGAAAAACGGGGGAGGCTTAGGCTCGCAACGGTAGAAATTAGGTAATGGCTGCTTCGATAGCCGAAAGAGGAGGTATAGTAACCGTTTAGGCACACGCCCATATCGCCGATGATAGAAATCGGTGCGGGTCGCTATATTGCCGTCCGGGGAAGAATCCATATCGGAGGCAATGAGAAATGCAAAAGTGGCTCGCAGTGGTGGTTTTCACATTGGCGGTGATGGTTGCAGCGATGGGCGTTCGCAATATGACGGTGAAAGCTTCCTCCAGCAATACGGAACCGACGTTAGTGGCATGGGGTGGTGCTCCGCTGCCACCGACGCCTTGGAAGGCTCAGGCGAACTGGGGTGGCGCTCCGCTGCCGCCGACGCCTTGGAAGATCGCTGCGAATTGGGGCGGTGCTCCATTGCCGCCGACGCCTTGGACGAAGTAGCACCAAGGGGGCTTAGGCGTTTTGGCCAAGCTCTCGTCGGTTCGGCAGTAGGGCTACCCCGAATCGAGGTTCGAGCTTGGGACCTGTGGCAAGTCTGATATGGGTGATAGGCTTCGCGGCAGAGGTGTATATCCTCGTCCGCGCATTTCTTCGTAGGGACTTCCTGCGTTATCTGAGCATCAACCTCTTCGTTGGCGCACTGTTTCTACGCGATATTTCCGTCTTTCTGGTTCTGCGGAGGTACGGCTTGGCCTCCGTCCAGTATACGTACGTCTATTACTACACTGACGCTCTCCTCACCGTGCTGATGTACCTAGCAATTATGCACTTGTACTCGCAGGTTTTCCGCGAGATGCATTTGGGCAAGTACATCCGGGGGGTGACGGCTGCACTTTTGATGGGAACGGCCTTGTTTTCCTACGCCGTGGTGCAGAGTAACGCCGGTGACCTGACCGGTCGGTTCGTCGTTGAGCTTTCACAGGACCTGTATTTCGTCGGGCTCGTTCTCACCTACCTGCTCTGGGCGGCTGTTTACAAGCTCCGCGAAACGCGAGCCAGACTCGTGCAGCTTGTGCTTGCACTAGGGATTTACTTCAGTGCTACAGCGGCCTTGTATGCTTTTCGGAACATGTTCGGCTCCATGCACGAGGTGGCCTTGTACTTGAGCCAGCTTGCCGGCTCGCTTTTGCCCTTGGCGTGGGCCTACACATTCACCAAGGTCCCGGAGGAAGCCAGGCTGGTACCCGCGCGCCTGGTAGAGGAGTCTGGAACAAACCGATGATTGCAGCGCTGATTTTCGTGGTTTCGGTGGCGGCGTTCGTCCAGTTTTTCGTGCTCTACACGAGATCTGTGATCGCCGCTTCGCGCAAACAGGCGCTTTCCGACAATGTCCGAGAGATCACGGGGCTTAGGGGGGACATTGTCGAGGCAGCGCAATTCGGCCGTTTGCTTCAGTTGGTCGAGCTCTGCCCGGGTTCCGGCAACGACACGATGGGGATTCGGGCGGTGCGAGCGTATTTCAACGGCTTGGGCTTGCTGCTTTCGGTCACCCCACGGGTGTCCACAGGTACCTTTGCGAAGGCAGCGGAGTGGCTCAACCGCGAGCGAAACGCTTGTGCCTATTTTGCCGCGATTACTCTCGACCAGCGTATGGCATACAGTCGCACCCTCCTCTCTCACGGCGTTGGGGCCTGAGCATTTTCAAGCGCTAGGCAGCCGGAGGACGGGAGGGCCTGCTTGCGGTTTTGCCTCTTTTCCCTTTGCAGCCGCTTTCCGGTTCCCGTTTTTTCGTGCTTGCCTTTCGCTCCTGCTACCATAGTTGCCAGGCGTGGTCCCGCCAAGCGACATGCAGCGGCAACTTTCAAGACGCATTCTCACAACCATTGAACGTCACCGGATGACGCGGCCGGGCGACCGTGTCGCCGTGGCGGTTTCCGGCGGCGGCGACTCGCTCGGGCTACTGTTTTTGCTCGAGGAACTGAGTGCCGAGCTTGGAGTGACGTTGACCGTGGTGCACTTCAACCATCGGCTGCGCGGCGAAGCCGCCGACGCGGATGAGTGGTTTGTGCGTAAGCTCGCCGGCGAACGAGGCCTCGAATGCCTGGTGCGGAGCGAAGACGTGGCCACCGAGGCCAAGCGTTCCGGCACCAACCTGGAAGAGGAGGCCCGGAAGCGGCGGTACGCCTATTTCCGCGAGATCGTGCGCGAGGGGAAGGCCACACGCGTGGCCACAGGGCACACGGCCGACGACCAGGCGGAGACGGTGCTGGCGCGCCTGGCAAGAGGGTCCGGCCTGCGCGGCCTAGCGGGGATCCATCCGGTACTCGGGCCGATCATGCGGCCTTTGCTGGACGTGCGCCGGGGCGAGTTGCGGGCTTATCTTGCCGAGCGCGGCCAGCCGTGGCGGGAAGACGAGACGAACGGGGACACGACACGATTTCGGGCACGCATTCGCAAGCGCGTGCTTCCCTTCCTGGAGGCGGAGTGCAGCGGCAGCGTGGCGGAAAGCCTGGCTCGCCTGGCCGATTTGGCGCGGAAGGATGAGGCGCTGCTGGACGAAATTGTAGCCGCGCGCTTCAACGAGATGAACGAGCGCCACGGAGCGCGAGTCACCCTGAGGGCAGCTGACTTGGCCGATCCATGGCCGGGGTGCAGGGGCCGGGAGGCGAGTGAAGCTCTGGCAGGGCGGTTGACTCGCCGGGCTGCGCAGGAGGTGAAACAGGATCTGCGCGGGCTGACTTTCGGGCATATCGCCCGTGTGCTGGACCTGGCGCGGCAGGGGAAGAGCGGCGACCGGGTAGAGCTGCCCGGCGGGTTGGAAGTCGAGCGCGTTCTGGACCGACTGGTTTTTTCCAAGAGGGACGGCCGGCGCCAGGAAAAGGAAAGAATTTCGTATGCTTACACGGTAAACCCGTGGGTCGAGGGGGAATCCACGGTCCAAATTGCCGAAACGGGCAAGCGCGTGCGGCTGAAATTGATTGACTGGCCAGCGGCCGGGAGGGAAACTTACAGCGAGGCGTCAGGGGCGCTGGATGCTGATCAGCTGGGAATCCCACTGGTGGTTCGTAACTGGTTACCTGGTGACGCCTACCGACCGCACGGTCGCGGGCACGTGGAAAAGCTCAAACGCCTGCTCCTTGAACGTCGAATTGCCGGCAAGGACCGGGCTGCATGGCCTGTTCTGACTAGTGCCGGGAAACCGGTCTGGTCGGAAGGGTTGCCGGTCGCAGCGGCGTTTGCGGCCGGGCCCCGGACGCGGCAGGCACTGCTGATCGGTGAAGAGAAAGCCGAAGGGGACAGGGTGGATGCGTTGGCGGAGCGGCGGACCCATTAGACGCATCTAACAAGAAGGTAAGATACTTCAGGGTAAAGTGTCCGGGCGCGAGGTGGGAGCGAGTCCGGAAAGAGGGTGAATGTGAGAAGGCCGGGAAGCGGAATGAGTTCGGCGGGCAGGGCCATTCTTTTTTGGCTCATTATGATCCTGCTGGCAGTGGTGCTGTGGAGAATGGCCTCTGCCGGGACACAGGCGAGCCGCGACCTGAAGCCGAATTACACGGATTTCACCGCTCAACTCCAGAAGGGCAATATCAAGGACGTCACGATCAGCCTCTCGCAGAATACCGCTGACATCCAGGGCGATTACCGCGAGCCGGCCGAACACTTCCGTGGCGTAGTAGTGCCGAACACCGTCCTTTCCGGGATCACCAAGGAACTGCAGGACAAGGGCGCCACGATCAACATCAAGGAAGTACGGACCGGCGACTGGTTCAGCCTGCTGGTGAACGTCGCGCCGCTGCTGCTTCTGGTGGCCTTGTGGATTTTCATGATGCGCCAGATGCAGGCGGGCGGAAACAAGGCGCTCAGTTTCGGGAAATCGCGGGCCCGGCTGCTGACTCCCCAACAGAAGAAGGTGACCTTCAAGGACGTCGCCGGGGTCGAAGAAGCCAAAGAGGAATTAACCGAAATTATCGAGTTTTTGCGCGACCCGCAGAAGTTTCAGCGGCTTGGCGGCCGCATCCCGAAGGGGGTGTTGCTAGTCGGCCCACCGGGCACCGGCAAGACGATGCTGGCCCGGGCGGTGGCCGGCGAGGCCAACGTGCCTTTCTTCTCGATTTCCGGCTCCGATTTCGTCGAGATGTTCGTCGGCGTGGGCGCGAGCCGAGTGCGCGACCTTTTCGAGCAGGGCAAAAAGAATGCGCCCTGCATCATCTTCATCGACGAAATCGACGCTGTGGGCCGGCATCGTGGCGCCGGCCTGGGCGGCGGCCACGACGAGCGCGAGCAAACGCTGAACGCGCTGCTGGTGGAGATGGACGGCTTTGAGTCGAACGAGGGCGTGATCCTGGTGGCGGCGACGAACCGGCCCGACGTGCTCGACCCGGCCCTGTTGCGCCCGGGACGCTTTGACCGGCGGATCGTGGTGCCGCGGCCGGATGTGCGCGGGCGCGAAGAGATTTTGCGCGTGCACACGCGCAAGGTGCCGATCGCCGCGGATGTGGATCTCTCCATTCTGGCTCGTGGAACGCCGGGCTTTTCCGGCGCCGACCTGGCGAACATGGTGAACGAGGCGGCACTGCTTGCGGCGCGGAATGGGCGTAAAACCGTGTTGATGGCCGACCTCGAAATGGCCAAGGACAAGGTCCTGATGGGCGTGGAGCGGCGTTCGATGATCCTCTCGGACGAGGAGAAGAAAACGACCGCCTATCACGAGGGCGGGCACGCGCTGGTTGCAGCGCTGACGCCGGGGGCCGATCCGCTGCACAAGGTGACGATCATTCCACGTGGCATGGCGCTCGGCGTGACGATGCAACTGCCGATCGACGACAAGCATACCTACTCGAAGGAGTTCCTCGAAGCTCAGCTTGCGGTGCTGATGGGCGGGCGCGCCGCCGAAGAGGTGGCGCTGCACCATGTGACCACCGGGGCGGGCAACGATATCGAGCGCGCCACCGAGATCGCCCGGCAGATGGTTTGCGAGTGGGGCATGAGCGAACTGGGTCCGCTGACCTTCGGCAAGAAGGAAGAGGCGATCTTCCTGGGCCGAGAAATCGCCCAGCACCGCGATTATTCCGAGGACACGGCGATTCTGATCGACCGCGAAGTGCGCCGTATCGCCGGGCAGTCGTACGAGCGGGCGCGGACAATCATGGAGACGCACCGCGATGCGCTCGAACGGATTGCCCAGGCATTGCTCGAGCGCGAGGTGCTCGACTCGCAGGAGATGCGGCTGCTGATCGATGGTAAACCGCTACCCGAAAAGCCAGTGGCTCCTGCGGTGCAGGCACAGCCAGCGCCCGCCGAACCACAGGCGGCGCCGCGACCCGAACCACGTGTTGTCCCCGGACTGGCCAAGGGCGAAAAACCCGCTACTGCCTGATCGCCAAGGCACCAGCCTACACTCCCCTTCCCCAGAGCCGGCCGTTCGGCCGGTTCTTTTTTTTGCGTTGGCAGACGCTCGAATCTCCTGCGGCGCCGGTACGGTTGATCGGCCGAGTGGAGTGCCTGACCGCTGGCCCGTCCGCTCGGAACCGGGCAAGGGGATGTGCCTGAAGTTCGGGGTTGCCGTACAATGGGCCCATGGCGAAGAAGGCTTCTTCCCTCGAAGTCACTTGTCCGTGTTGCCAGGCGAAGCTGACGATCGACCCGCAGCTTGGCGTTGTGCTCTCGCACAGCGAGCCTCCCAGGGCGCCCAAGGTAGACCTGGACGACGTCGAGCATGTGCTGAGCGAGCAGGCGCGGCTGCGGGAAGAGAAGTTCCGGCAATCGGTGGAAGCCGAGCGAAACAAGGAAGAGATTCTCAGCCGCAAGTTCGCCGAGGCACTCGAGAAGAACAAGGACCTACCGGCAGAAAAGCCGCTGCGCGACTTCGACCTCGACTGACCTGTCGTGTCTCATCCCTCCCCTGCCGCCTACCCTGCTTCCGGCGAAGGAATCCGTGTGCCCGGGAGGCGGCGTTACCGGCTTCGGTTGCCTTCGCACGCGCTGGCGCTCGGCAAGCGCACACTGCTGATGGGCGTTTTGAACGTGACGCCGGACAGCTTTTCCGACGGCGGACTGTTCCTGGAAACCGGCCGTGCCGTCGAGCACGCCCTGGAACTCGCGCGCGCGGGCACCGATATCCTGGATATCGGCGGGGAATCGACGCGACCCGGCTCGCGACCCACGCCGCCAGATGAAGAGCTCGCGCGAGTGCTGCCGGTGATCGAGAAGCTCCGCAACCGGCTGAAGATCCCCCTCTCCATCGACACGCGGCGTGCGCGTGTGGCGGAAATGGCCGCCCGCGCCGGGGCGGAAATCCTTAACGATGTGAGCGCACTCGGCAGCGATCCGGAAATGGGTGAGGTCGTGCACCGGCACCGGCTGGCTGTGGTGCTGATGCACATGCGCGGCACGCCGAGGACGATGCAGCAGCGTGGGTTTGCCCGCGACGTGATGAAAGACGTTCGCGAGGGGCTTCAGCGCGCAATTCGACGCGCGACGGAAGCGGGAATCGACCGGCGGCGGATTCTGGTCGATCCCGGAATCGGCTTCGGAAAGAGTTTTCGGCAGAATTTCGAGTTGCTGGCGCGGCTCGACGAGATTGCGCGATTAGGCTTTCCGGTGGTTGTCGGACCGTCGCGGAAAGCGTTTATCGGTCATGCCCTGGGAGGGATGGCAGCCGGCGACCGGGTCTGGGGAACGGCCGCGGCAGTGACGGCGGCGGTGCTAGGGGGCGCACACGTCGTGCGTGTTCACGACGTGGCCGAGATGGCTCAGGTGGCGAGAGTGGCGGACGCGATGGTCGAGGCGGGCGGCCGGATCGGTTTTCGGCGGAAATCGGCGAGAGGATCAAACGCGTGACAGGTTGCGAACGGGGTGTGATTCAGGCGCTGGGCGGGGGGATCCTGCCCGTGAACGGGGCGCCGGCATGCGGGTAGAATGACGAGTCGGCAAAAGGTTGGGACAACAGGAGAACGGACAATGCGTTGGGGATGGGTAGTTTCCGTGGCGGCGCTTGCTGCACTGGGAGCCTGGGGACAGCCGGCCCGGGCGCAGCAGAAAAGGCTGCCAAATCTTGGCTCGGCCGGGAATATCGGGCCGAAGCCGCCTGTCGGGAGCGGTGGCTGTTCGATCAGCGCGCCAAGTTGCGCCGACGTGGCACCGCTGATCATCCGGAGCGCGCTGGGGAAATCGCCGCTCGCGCAGGATCTGAGTGAACTGAAAGAGGACGGCGGCCGAGTGACGGGCTCGGCAGGTGAAGAGCGGGCGGTGCGCCAAGCGGTGGAAGCGTTTCGGAAAATCGGTGTGGACGAGGTGCACACGGAAACCTACACGATGCCGGTGCGGTGGAGCGCCAGACCGGCGCGATTGACCGTGCTCGGGCCGAAAGCGTTTCCTGTGCGACTGGCATCGGCGGGGTGGTCGCCCGCAACGCCGGGCGGAGGGATCACGGCCGCGGTGGTCGACGTGGGGACGGGAACGGAGGCGGATTTCAGTCGCGTGGCCGGGCGGGCGCTTGGCGCGCTGCTGCTGGTGCACACGAAAATAGCGGAAACACGCGCGGAACGGAGGTTGGAACAGGAGCAGCAGGGGCGCGTGCTGCGGCTGGCAGTGAAAGCTGGCGCGCGCGGAGTGCTTTGGATGGAGGATCAGCCGCACGGGATCGGATCGCCGCTGATGGCCTCGATGACCGGGCAGATCGGGCCGCTGCCAGAAGCGGTGGTCGCACGGCCGGACGCGCTGCGGCTGGCGCAACTGCTGGCAGGGGGCAAGACAGTGCAGGCCCGGCTGGTGCTGGCGAATCGCGTTGGCGGCCCGTGCCAGGCAGAGAATGTAGTGGCCGAGATTCGCGGACGCGAGAATCCGAATGAGTTTGTGATGCTGGCAGCACCGCTGGATTCGTGGGCGCAAGGACGGGGAGCGGGCAGCGCGGCAATCGTGATTGACGCTGCCCGAGCGATTTTGGCAGCGGGCGTCAGGCCGCTGCGATCGATCTGGCTGGTCCTCTTCAGCGGCACGAAAGAGGGCGGCATGGGATCGTGGGCGTTCGCGCAGGCGCATCGGGCGGATTTGGGGAATATGGACGCGGCAATTCTCTTCGGGGCGGGAGACGGGAGGGTTACCGGATACGAACTGGACGGGCGACCGGGCCTCGAGAAGCGCTTGCGCAAGGCACTGGCGCCAGCCGAGCAGTTCGGGGCCAACCGGAACACATACGGGGCCACAATGCACGGCAACGGATTCGATTTCCTGCTCGAAGGCGTGCCGACGCTCGTGGCAAACCGGGGCACAGCAAGGGCCGAAGCGGCTCACGACAACGCGAGTGGAGGAGGAATCGTGGCGCTCAAGCGCGAGGAAGCGCTCGCGGCGCTCACAGCTTACGGCATCGCCGATCTGCCCGAGCGGCTGGGAGCGAGGCAGACGCGGACGCAAGTGACGGATCTCCTCGAACGGACCGGTCTCGAAAGGGAGATGAAAGACGTGGGAATTTGGGGGCTTTGGGAGCGGGGAAAACGCGGACGGCGGTAAACAGGCGGGTAGACGTTCGGACCTGCAATTTAAGATTTAAAATCCGCGTCAGGGGTGCCATAGCGTCACGATGCGGCTGTGGCGCTTCCCTCTTGGCAAGGGGCTATAATTTCTCAGTGGGATTTCATTCGATCCGAAACAGCTCCAGTCGAGCTGTCGCTCAAACCCATACGGGGCGTGGGTGTGTGCTGGCGATCGATTACGGGCGGCGCCGAATCGGGCTGGCGATCTCTGACGCAATGGGGTGGACCGCGAGGCCGCTCGAAACCCTGGTCCGGAAAGGGCGAGCGGAAGAACTGAGGCGGTTGCGGGAAATCGTGCAGGCGTATGGGGTGAAGAGCATCATCGTTGGGCACCCGCTGCGCATGGACGGCACGGCCGGCGAGATGGCCAAGGAAGCCTCACGCTTTGCCCTGCGCGTGGAACAAGCTCTGGGCTTGCCGGTGGAACTGGTGGACGAGCGGCTGACAAGTTGGGCGGCGAATGAGTGGCTGGGACGGCATCCGGAGATCGGGCAAGGGCGAGGCCAGGACGAGGTGGCGGCGGCAATTCTGCTGGAGGAGTATCTGGGCCGGGGACAGGGGAACGGCTGAGCCATGCGACGGCTGGTAGCGGTGCTGTTATTGATTGTCGGGCTGGCGGTGGTGGCCGCCGGGGGGTGGCTGGCGTACGAGTGGTATACGCCCTACCAAGGCTACCGGGGGAGCGCGGTGATCGACGTGCCGAAGGGAGCCACGAGCCAGCAGATCGCGGGACTGCTGGCGCGCAAGGGAGCGGTGCAAAGCGCGCTGGCGTTTGAAATCTGGAGCCGGTGGCACCACGGCCGGAATCTGGAGGCCGGCGAATACCACTTCGATCACCCGATGACGCCTCGCGAGGTTTTCAACCAGGTGGCCGAGGGGCGCATATGGACGGTGAGCCTGACGGTGCCGGAAGGTTGGACAATGTTCGACATCGCAGACGCGGTGGCGCGGGCGGGGCTGGCCAGCCGGGCGGCATTTCTGCAGGCGGCGAGAAATCCGGCACCAATCCGCCAGCTGGCGCCGAACGTGCCGACGCTCGAGGGGTTCCTGTTTCCCGCCACGTATGACGTCCCCCACAGGACGACAGCGAAAGCGATCGTGGATATGATGGTGCGGCGTTTCCGGCAAGCGTGGGCCAAGGCAACACAAAAAGACCCGAAACCAAAGAATATGAGCCTGGAACAGGTGGTGACGCTGGCCTCGCTGGTGCAGGAGGAAACACCGGAAGAGAAAGAGCGGCCGATCATCGCCGGGGTTTTCATGAACCGGCTGCGGCTTGGTTTTCCGCTCCAATGCGACCCGACGGTCATCTACGCGCTGAAACTGGCGGGGCACTACGACGGCCAACTGCAACCGGCGGAATTGCGGATCCGGTCGCCTTATAACACCTATCTGCACTACGGCCTGCCACCGGGGCCGATCGGGAACCCGGGGATAGCGTCGCTCGAAGCGGCACTCGCGCCGGCGCACGTCGATTACCTATACTTTGTCGCCAACGGAAAGGGCGGCCACGCATTCAGCCGGACTCTAGCCGGGCAGGAGCGTAACGTGGAACGATACCGCGAGTTCCTCCAGCGCGAGAAGGAGAAGCAGGAGCAAAAGGAGAAAAAGGGAGGAGGGCTGCTTTCTCAGTCGAAGACGAGCCGAACCAGCCGGGCCAACAGGAGCCAGCGATGAGCACGGGCAACTCGGAGACGAGCAAGAAGGAACTGATTCTGGCGGTGGCGCAAGAGCTGGGAACCAGCATTTTCACCGCAGCCGAGATCGAGCAGATTCGCCGGCAGATGCTGGTGCGATTTGGCGGCGAGGGGAAAACCTCGCCCGAGCAGATCGCCGATGTGCTCGCCGAATCGGGGCTGCCGGTGCAGCGGTCGACAGATTCGGGCTCGGAGCGTTACGAAGAAGAGTTTCGCGATTTGCTGCACTTCGCGACCCTAGAAGACGCCGAGATGTGCCTGATTCGCCTGGACGAGCTGCTGCGGAAGTTCCGGGAACAGGTCGATCGGGCCGGCGAGGCCCGGGTGTTCGAGGTGGCGCGGCTCGGGCATCGGCGGGCAATGATGATCTCGCGGAACGCGAAGGTGGATCCGGAGAAGCGCGCGGAAAAGGAGGAAGTGGGACGGTGGTTCCGCGTGTGGCTGGAAAACCCGGAAGCGTTTTTCGACTGGCTGGAATTGCGGAAACAAGCACCGGATTTTCGCCAGCGCTTTGGCCAGCGGGCACCGGCCGGGTCGTGACGCGATGCTGCGGCTAACAGTGGAACCGCTGGACCTAGGACCGGAAGTGCGGGCAGTGGGACTGGAGTTGGTGGACGGAGAGACCGAAGAGCCTGTGGCGGACGGCGAGGCGGCGGAGCTGTGGAGTCGGGCGCTCGAAGCACTCGCGGGCGAGCAGACCTGCGTCCTGGACTTCGTTGCGCACCTCGATCGGGTGCGGGAATTCTGCCGGCAGAACGATATCCGGTTTCGGGAAACGGCGGCGGGAGGGATTGTTGTGACCGAAACGGATGCCGAGGCGCGGGCCCGGCTGCTGGAACGTTTCGCGGGGGAAACGTTCGGCGCGCGAGCTGGCGAGGCGGCGGCAAGCGGCGATGACTCGCTCGAAAAAGAGCTGCGGCGGGTGGGGCTTGATGCCTATCAAGAGGCGTACCCGCAATACCTTTTCTGCGCCATCTGCGAGTTGGAAACCGGATCAGTGACGCTGGTGAGCGAGCAGCTGTGGGCTTCGGAGGTGGCGCGGCGGCTGCGCCCCGCGCTGCGGGAATTTCCGGTGACGGTCGAAATGCTGATGTAGCGCGAAGCCCGACGCACGGCGACCAGGTATCGGAAACTGCAAGCGGGTCGGCCGTGCTTCGATTGACACTCCGTTACAGCGGTTGTTAGAGTGGCCGGTTTGCCCCCATGCCAGAGAAGCCAATGAAGGTCCAAGGTTTAGCGGAAATTCTGTGCGTCGCCGGGGCGGCGGCGCTGCTGGCCGGCTGCGCCAGCCGTATCCGGCGCGTCGCGATGCCGGCAGGTCCACCGAGGCCGGCGCTCAGGGCCAGCGAAGAGCAACTGGCGGAGCGCTACGAGAAACAGGCGACCGCGGTTCAGAGCCTGAATGCAGTGGTGAAGTTAAAAGCGGAAACCGGTTCGGCCTTTTCGAGCGTCATTCGGGAGTACCGGCAAATCAGCGCCTTCCTGCTGGCCGAGCGGCCGGCCTACCTCCGGGTGGTGGGACAGGCACCGGTGGTGGGCACGGACATTTTCGACATGGCAAGCAACGGCACGACCTTTCATATGTACATCCCGTCCAAACGGAAATTCGTCGTGGGGCCGGCACAGGGAGGGCCGGAGGCCAAGAAACCGATCGAGAACCTGCGACCGGAGCCGATTTGTGAAGCGCTGCTGTGGAAGAAGATCGCGCCGGATGAGCCGGTGATGATCGAGCAGGAAGACGCGCAGCAGCCGCCGGCAAGCTATTACGTGCTGAGCGTATTGCGACGGAATGGCCACGGATTTGCCCTCGACCGGCGCATCTGGTTCGACCGGTCGAACCTGCGGGTGAGCCGGGTCGAAATTTTCGGGGCGGAAGGACGGCTGGAATCCGACATTCACTATGCGGATTGGCTCGAGAGAAGTGGAACGACAGCCTTCCCGGGCCAGATCGTGCTTTGGCAGCCACACGACCATTACCGGCTGGAAATAGACATTACCCGGCTGAGCCTGAACCAGAAAATTCCGAGCGGCCGTTTCCGGCTGGAGCAGCCGGCCGGGACAGAGCGCGTTGAGCTGGGCCAAGGCGGAGGGAGTTAGTGATCGGGCAGCTCGTATGGAAGAACGCGATTCATCGGCCACTGCGGACGCTGCTGGGCGTGGTGGCCGTGGGCGTGGAGGTTTCGCTCGTGCTGCTGATCGTGGGCCTGACGCATGGAATGCTGCACGAAGTGGGAAAACGGATCGAGGGGGTAGGGGCGGACATCATGGTGCAGCCGCCGTCCTCGTCGGTGTTCCTGGCCTTCAGCGGGGCGCCGATGCCGGAGGCGCTGGGCCAGCGAATCGGGGAATTGGCAAACGTGAAAGCGGTGACGCCGGTGCTGCTGCAGCTGAGTTCCTCGGGCGGGCTGGACATCGTTTACGGGATCGATCCGGCGAGCTTTCGGGCGGTATCGGACGGGTTTGTCTACCTGCAGGGGCACGGGTTGGAGAAACCGGACGACGTGCTGGTGGACGATTGGTACGCGCGCGCCAAACGTCTGCAGGCGGGGGATAGGCTGCACCTGCTGGGACACGAGTTTCGTGTGGCGGGGGTGGTGGAGCACGGCAAGGGGGCGCGGGTCTTCGTGTTGCTCCACACGCTACAGCAGATTACCGGATCGCCGGGCAAGGCTTCCCTTTTCTTCGTGAAGTGCACCGTGCCGGGATTGACCGGCGAGGTGATGAAGCGGATCGGCAAGCTGCTGCCAGGCTACGAAATCCGGCCGCTGCGCGACTACCTCTCGCTGATGACCCCGACCAGCGTGCCCGGCCTGAACACCTTTGTGGATGCCATGATCGCGCTGGCCGGGGCGATCGGGTTTCTGGTGATTTTTCTTTCGATGTACACGACCATCATCGAACGGACGCGCGACATCGGGATTCTGAAGTCGCTTGGGGCGTCGAAGGGATACATTGTCAAGGCGCTGATGGGAGAGACGACGCTGGTCTGTGTGGCCGGCGTCCTTTTCGGGATCGGGATGAGCTTCGGCGGCCAACTGCTGATGCGCGGGCTTTTCCCCACCCTGACCATCCTGATCACGCCGGCGTGGATTCTGCGAGCGACACTGTTGGCGATAGGCGCAGGCCTGGCTGGAACGTGCTATCCGGCATGGCTCGCCAGCCGGAAAGACCCGGTGGAAGCGCTGGCCTATGAGTAACGCACCAGGGTGGTCAGCCGGTATGGAGATGGATAGAATAAGCGTGGCCGATGAGGGGGTGCAGTCACGGAGAGCGCCCGATTTGGAACCGATCGTCATAACCGAAGACCTCTGGAAGGTTTACCGCTCCGGGAAGCTGGAAGTAGCGGCGCTGCGAGGTGTGCAGCTGGAGGTGATGCCGGGCGAGTTCGTGGCGATCATGGGGCCTTCGGGCTGCGGCAAGTCGACGCTGCTGCACGTCGTCGGCGGCCTGGCGCAGGCGAGCAGGGGACGGGTGCTGCTGGACGGCAACGACCTGGCGAAGATGAGCGATGGAGAAAGAACGCTGCTGCGACGGCACAAGGTGGGCTTTGTGTTTCAGCGCTTCAACCTGCTGCCGACGCTCGATGCACGGGGCAATATCGCCATCGCGCAGCACATTCATGGGGATGGGTTCGATCCGCACCGGTTCGAAGTGGTCACCGGGCTGCTGGGGCTGTCCGAGCGGCTGAGCCACCGGCCGACCGAACTTTCCGGCGGCGAACAGCAGCGGGTGGCAATCGCTCGGGCGATCATCAACGAGCCGAAAATCCTGCTCGCCGACGAGCCGACGGGGAACCTGGATACAAAGAGCTCGGAATCGGTCTTGCGGATGTTGCGCCAGCTCAACCAGGAGCTGGAGCAAACCATCATCCTGATTACGCACAATCCGGAAGCCGCCGCCTACGGCCACCGCGTGCTGCACATGCGGGACGGGCAGATCGTCGACGGGGTTCCGGCGGATTGAAATGAGGAAGATCTGGCATCTGATAACGGGGGTGGTCTTCTGGTCGTACAAGCGGGGCAGCCTGCCGTACGACGTGATGGTGATCCTGATCCTGGCGTTCGTGCTGCTGACGCCGCGGAGCTGGTTTCACGACCAACCCAAAATCGGGACGGAACACGCGGCCGGCCAGATTCGCCTGATGGATACCGATCCCTCGGCCAACACGGAACTGTTTCGCGTCGACGCGAGCCTGCTGGAGTTGCCCCCGCAGACCGGGGAGTTGGAAAAAGAGACGCACAAAGTGCTCAGCCGCGGAGTGACCAGCCTGCACGGGAAGATGTTCCGAATCGTGCAGATTCAGGCAGTACGGGCGGCCGACGGCCGTGTGATCGGTTACGACGTGCAAATCAAACCGGCTCATCCCGGCTCACATTGAACACTGCCTTCCTGTCGTTTCTCTCGGCAAACTCATGGCCGGTCCCGCCAGCGGCGCTATAGGCTCGCTATGCTATGATGAGAAGATTGAGGTGACCGGGAGAGCTTTTTGAATTCTGTCAGAAGCCAGTTTTTGGGATTCTTCTGCCTTTTTTTCTGTTTCGTTTCCGCTAGCGCGCAAATTCGTCCGGTAGCGCACGGCTGGACGCTCCCACAGGTGCTGCAGCAGCTGAACTATGAGGCACGGACTTTTCGGACGCTGACAGCGAGAGTGGCACGGACGAAGGTGACCGTGGTGGTGAACGACCGGTCAACCGAATCGGGGATGATCTACGTTCGCCGCGACGGAAGGATGAGGCTGAACCTGACCCAGCCAGACCCGCGCACGATCCTGCGTAACGGCGACACCCTCTACGTCTACAATCCGCTGATCCGCCAGGTGATGGAATACAGCCTGGCCAGGCATCGCGAACTGGTGGACCAGTTCCTGCTGCTCGGCTTCGGCACGTCGGCAAAGGAACTCGAAAAGGCATATCAGATCAAACTGGAGGGGCAGCAGACACTCGGGAACCGGAAAACGCTACTGCTCGAGCTGACGCCGAAATCGAAACAGGTGCGGCGCCAGATTTCACGGATTCTGCTGTGGATCGAGGAATCGAGTTGGCTGCCGGTGAAGCAGAAATTCCTCGAAACGGGTACGCGCGACTACTTCACCATTCGCTACACCAACATCGTCCGGAACGCCAATCTCCGCAGCTCGCTTTTCAAACCACACTGGCCGAAAGGAACCAAAAAGATCAAGCCAGAGGGATGACGCGCGACGGGCAAGCTCGCGCGCAGGCGGCCGTGCCGTTTGCCGTTATGCCGAAGGATGGCACGCTGACAGCACGCGGAAATCCGTCAATCCCGGTGACCCGGATGGGATGATGCCGCACGAAGGCAAGATTCAGGCAGTGCTGCTCGATTGGGATGGAACCCTGCTCGATTCCGGCGAAGCCGATACGGCCGCTTATCTGGAAATGTTCCGGGCGATGGGGATCGGGTGGGGCCGGGAAGAGCTGGCGGTGCACTATTCGCCGGATTGGTACAACGTCTACCGCGCGGCCAAGCTCGACCAGGCACGCTGGGATGAGGCCGACCGGCTATGGCGCCAGGCGTATGCGCGGCACCGCCCGCAACTGGTGACCGGGGCGCGCGAGGTGTTGGGGCGGCTGCGCGCACAGTACCGGCTGGGGCTGGTGACAAGCGGCGACGCCGATCGTGTGAACACGCAACTGCAGCGCTTCGAGCTGACGGCCATGTTTGCCACACGCGTCTGCCAGCAGGATTCGTTGCGGCCCAAGCCGAATCCCGAGCCGCTGCTGACCGCGCTCGAGCGGCTGGGCTTGCCCGCGGCTTCCGCCGTTTACGTCGGCGACGCGCCCGAAGACATGGAAATGGCACGGCGTGCCGGCACGCGGGCGGTCGGCGTGCTCAGTTCCTTTCCCACCGCTGAACGGCTGCGCGCTAGCCAGCCCGATGCCCTGCTCGATTCACTGATCGAGCTGCCTGGGCTGCTGCAAGGGTGGGCTTACCCGTCGCCGAAAAACTGCTGAACAATTCCAGTTGAAAGAACGAATCGGGGCTGAAAGGGCGCGGCGAACGCGGAAAGGGCGAGATTCGGCGCGATTTTCTCTCAGGCCTTCGGGGCCGCAAGCGGCGTTTTTCAGGCAGCTGGCCGATTCAGAGCGCGGCATACAGACGGACGTAGCGAAGCTTGTCTTCCGCCAGGCCTCCTAACTCTTCCTCGCGAACGAGACCCCTCCTGATCAGATTGCCGAAAACCTGGGGCAGAACCGAGTACCGGTAATCGTACTCGCAGTCGATTTCCTGGCGTCGCCGGGTGAGGTAGCTTTCCAGGTCCCACAAGTCAGAAGGCTGTTCGACTTTCGCCGCCATGTTTTTAGCTTCCGTGATGACGGCTTCCAGTTCCCGCTGCAAAGCCCGATCGAAGACCTGGTGGGCAATCGCTTTTTCGGCCGACGACCAACTCAAATCGCGCATCAATGTGGTGTCGGTTGCGTTATCGGGATGGGGGACATCGGTCACGGTGGACTCCTTTCGTGCCACTGGTTAGCGGCGGAAGGCGATTTGGCCGGCGACCACGGTGAGCACGGGGGCACCGCGGAAGCTGCGGCCATCGAAGGGCGAATTCTGGGAAAGGCTGGCAGACTCGACGGTGCGGAAGGTCCAGGGGTGGTCGAGAGAAAAGAGGGTGAGATCGGCGGGCTCGCCGGGGGCGAGGCGGCGCGTGATGCCGAGGACACGCGCGGGACCGGAGGTGAACAACTCGACCAGGCGCGGGAGGGTGACGCGGCCGGAGTGGTAGAGCTGCTCGAGGGCGAGCGAGAGAGCGGTTTCGAAACCGATCATGCCGAAGGGGGCGAGATCGAATTCGACGTCCTTGCGCGCGGGCTCGTGCGGGGCGTGGTCGGTGGCAATGGCGTCGACCGAGCCGTCGGCCAAACCCTCGAGGAGGAGGTCGCGATCCTGACGGGACGCGATGGGCGGATTGACCTTGAAGCGGCTGTCGTAGGTGACCTCTTCGTCGGTGAGGGTGAAGTGATGCGGGGTGACCTCGCAGGTGACGTGGAGGCCGCGGCGCTTGGCCTGGCGGACGAGCATCAGCGACTCGGCGGCGGAAAGATGGGCGATGTGGAGGCGGCCGCCGGTGAGTTCGGCCACCTGGACATCGCGGGCGACACAGATGGATTCGGTGGCGGCGGGCATGCCGCGCAGGCCGAGGCGCACGGAACTCGGGCCCTCGCGCATGACCGCGCCGGCGAAGAGCGAAGGATCCTCGCAATGATCGATCACCGGCAGGTCGAGCGCCTGGCAATATTCCATGGCCTGGCGGAGCAGCTTGGCGCTGGCGACGGGGTGGCCGTCGTCGCTGATGGCGACGATGCCGGCTTCCTTCATGGCGGCGATTTCGGCAAGCGATTCGCCACGGCTCCCGGCCGAGACGGCGCCGATGGGCCAGACGCGGACGGCGCCGACGGCAGCGGCGCGGTCGACGACAAAACGGGTGACCGAGGCGTTGTCGTTGACCGGGTGCGTGTTGGGCATGCAGCAGACGGTGGTGAATCCGCCGCGGGCAGCGGCACGGGTGCCCGATTCGATAGTTTCGGAGGATTCGTCGCCCGGCTCGCGCAGGTGGCAATGGATATCGATGAAGCCGGGAGCGACGACGAGGCCCGAGGCGTCAACGATTTCGGCGGATGGCGCCTCGAGGCCGGGGCCGACGGCGGCGATGCGGTCGCCCTCGACGAGGACGTCGAGGGTGGCATCGGTTTGGGTGGATGGATCGACGACGCGGCCGTTCTTAATCAGGAGCATGAGGCAAATCCTCGAGGCCGCCGGTACCGCCGATGAGGAGGTAGAGCAGGGCCATGCGGACGGCGATGCCATTGGTCACCTGCTCGAGCACACAGGATTGCGGGCCATCGGCGACGGCCGGCTCGATTTCCAGGCCGCGGATCATCGGGCCGGGATGGAGCACGAGTGCGCCGGGACGCGCGCGGGCGAGACGGGCGCGGGTGAGCTGGAAGAGGCGGATGTATTCGTCGCGGGGCAGCGACGGTTCGTTGAGGCGCTCGGACTGGACGCGGAGGGCCATGACGACCTCGGCGCCGTCGAGCGCCTCCTCGATGGCAAAGGAGCGGCAGACGCCCGGGGCGAGACGCTCGAGTTCCGGCGGAATCCACATGGGAGGGCCGCAGAGGGTGATATGAGCGCCAAATTTTGAGAGCAAATGGATATTGGAGCGGGCGACGCGGCTGTGAACGATGTCGCCGAGGATGGTGATGCGGAGGCCGTCGAGTGAGCCGCGGCGGTCGCGAATGGTGAGGGCATCGAGCAAGCCCTGGGTCGGATGCTCGTGAAGGCCGTCGCCGGCGTTGATGACCGGGATGGCTACGCGCTCGGAAATGAACTGGGCGGCGCCCGAAGCGGCGTGGCGGATGACGAGGCAATCGGGCTTCATCGCCTCGAGGGTGTGAACGGTGTCGAGAAGGGATTCGCCTTTTTTGAGGCTGGAGGATTGGGCCTGGAGTGCCATGGTATCGGCGCCGAGACGGCTGGCGGCGGTGCCGAAGCTGAGGCGGGTGCGGGTGGATGGTTCGAAAAAGGCGAGCACGACGCTCTTGCCCCGGAGCGTGGCGAGCTTTTTGAGCGGGTGGCGTTGAATCTGCTGGAACGGCTTGGCCTCATCGAGCAGGAAAGCTATCTGCTCCGCCGACAGCGGCTCGAGGGCGAGCAGATGGCGGAAGCGGTCGAACAAAGGCTCTCCTCTAGGGCACGCGATCGACCAGCATGACCCGCTCCTCGTTGTCGATTTCGCGCAGGCGCACCTCGATGATCTCGCTGGAACCCGTCTGCACGTTGCGACCGGTGAAGCTGGCTTCGATGGGCAGCTCGCGGTGGCCACGGTCGATGAGAACACAGAGGCGGACGCGGCGCGGCCGGCCGAGGTCGAACAGGCCGTTCATGGCGGCGCGGGTTGTCCGTCCGGTGTAAAGGACGTCGTCGATGAGGATGATGTCGCGGTCGTCGACTGTGGGAATGTCGCTGGACTGGACGACGGGCTGCGGTGCCACGGTCGAAAGGTCGTCACGGTAGAGAGTAATGTCGACAGATCCAACCGGGACCGGACGGTGGAGGATGGTTTCAATGTTGTGGGCGAGGCGTTGAGCCAGCGGGACGCCGCGACGGCGGATACCGACCAGCACCAACTGGTCGAGATCCGGGGTGCGTTCGACAATTTCGTGCGCCAGGCGCTGAAGCGTCCGGTCGATCTCGGTGGCCGACATCAATTGGGCTTTTTCCACGACGGGCATGGCGGCCCATCGTAGCACAGCCCGGCCGGACGGCGCACCGCAGAAACAACAGCAGCCGTGATAGACTATCGCCCAGGCTGTGGCACAACGACCAGACCTGCGCGTCCGCATCGGTTCCCTCGAACTGTCGAATCCCATCCTTGCCGCCAGCGGCACCTTCGGCTATGGCGTCGAATTCGCCCATCTGATCGACCTCAACGGGCTGGGCGGGATAGTGACGAAGGGGCTATCGCCACAGCCGATGGCGGGGGCACCGGGACCGAGGTTGGCGGAAACGGCGTCGGGGATGGTGAATGCGGTCGGGCTGCAGAACATCGGCGTAAGGGCATTCGTGGCCGAGAAGCTGCCGGCGCTCCGAGAGTACCAGACAGCTGTGATCGCCAACGTGTTCGGGTCGAGCTTCCGCGAGTATCTGGAGGTAATCGAGGTGCTCGAGCAGGCCGAGGGGGTCGCCGGCTATGAGCTCAACATCTCCTGCCCGAATACGGACAGCGGCGGGCGGGAATTCGGCGTCGATCCGAAAGTGACTGCCAGGCTGGTGGGTGAGGCACGAAAGGTGGCAAAGAGGCCGCTGTGGGTCAAGCTCTCACCAAACGTGACCGACATCGCGGCAATCGCCCGGGCGGCCGAACAAGCCGGTGCCGACGCCCTGACTGTAGCAAACACGTATCCGGCCATGGCGGTGGATGTGCGTACGCGACGGTCGCGATTGGGTCGGCTCTCGGGAGGGCTATCGGGACCTGCCATCAAGCCGATCACTCTGAAGCTGGTTTACGAAACCAGCCAGGCGGTTGGCATCCCGGTGATTGGACTGGGAGGGGTGGAAACGGCCGAGGATGTGGCGGAATACCTGCTGGTGGGGGCGAGTGCGGTTCAAGTGGGGACAGCGCATTTTGCCGACCCCTGTGCCAGTCTGAAGCTGGTAAAAGGGGTTGAACAGCTAGCAACCAATCTTAAGATCAATAATATCAATGAATTAACAAGGTCTTTACGGCAATAAATCGGTTGCCGCCCCGCAGGCTGGTCACCTATAATTTTCTTATCGCGCCTTTGGCTGGATATGAAAATGAGGAGACTGGTCTTCAATTGGAGGTTTGCTTGCTCGCTCGCTTTCGCGGGCCTGTTGGCTTTGCTCTTGCCGCGGACCGTTAGAGGACCCCTGCCACCGGTGCCGGAAGGATATGGGGCCTGCCGGGTGAACCTGAGCAAGACGCCAAGCAAGCCGAAACCGAACGAATGCTGGCACGCCATAGCCAGCTGGTACGGGTCCCAATTCGAAGGGCAGCCGACGGCGGACGGCGGCACGTTCAATATGTACGCGGCGACGGCGGCGCACAAGACCTTGCCGCTGGGATCGATCGTCCGTGTGTCCAACCCCACAACAGGCCGAAGCATGGTGGTGACGATCAACGACCGGGGCCCCTATGTTCCCGGGCGGGGTTTGGATGTATCTTATGAAGTCGCCCGGCTGCTCGGCTTTGCGCAACAGGGGGTATGCCGGGTACAGATCCAATTCCTGAGGCTACCGGCGGCCAATTGGCTACCCATCCGCGAGAAAAACTGATCGTTGCGCTCGATTACCCGAGCCTGGCCGAAGCACAGGCCATGGCCCGGCAACTGGAAGGGCTGGCGGGATGTTTCAAGATCGGCAGCCAGCTCTTTGCGGCCGAGGGGCCGCGGGCACTTGAAAAGCTGGGGCGCTACGGCGGGATCTTCCTCGACCTGAAATTCCACGACATCCCGAATACGGTGGCCGGCGCTGTGGCCGCAGCGGCCGAATTGCCTGGGGTCCGGTTCCTGGACCTGCATGCGCTCGGAGGATTCGAAGCGATGCGCGCCGCGGTGGAAGCTGTGGCCGCACGAAAGCCGCGCCCCCGCCTGCTGGGTGTGACCATCCTGACCAGCCACGACGAGCGGAGCCTGCGGCGGATCGGGCTGGCTGGCAAGCCGGAAGCGAATGCGCTCCGCCTGGCGAAGCTGGCGCGGCTGGCGGGCCTGGACGGCGTGGTGGCTTCGGCGCGGGAAGTACGCTCGATCCGGCGCGCCTGCGGGCCGCAATTCCTTCTGGTAGTGCCAGGGATCCGTCCGACCTCAGCCGGGCTGCAAGACCAGGTGAGAGTGGCGACGCCGGGCGATGCGATTCGAGCCGGAGCCGATTATCTGGTGGTAGGACGGCCGATTACAGGAGCGCCCGCACCGGCAGCAGCGGCGGCGGCGATCGTGGCCGAGATCGGTCAGGCGCTCGAGGCGGATTGAGGCGGGCTAGCCCGGAGACCGCAGCCAACACAGTCTGTATGGCAACTGGCCCCCAGCGGCTGAAGCCGCCTCGCTGCCTGCACGTTTGCGGCATGGCCGAGGGCCATGCCCTTATGAAAGGATTCGGTCGCCTCACAAGCTCTACAGGACGCAAGCCGGCAGTAGCAGTGGGAGTGGCGAACGGGTCAGGGGATGGCAAAGAAGGGCAGGCGGCGCGGCGTTGCCCAACGCGCAGCGAGGGGCCCGGGAAACACTTCAAGCCAGTCCCGTTTCGCCCAGCGCCGCGAGGCAAACTTGCGGACGACTCGTGGCAACCAGCCCGGTCCGTAGCAAAGCTCGAAACCTTCCTTGAGCAGCGATTCCATGGCATCCGGGCGGCAGTGGGGATGACTCCAAACGAGATGTTTGGTGTCGTACTTGGCCCAATCCCTTTCGATCATGCCGAAATTCGACTCGACCTCGCCCCAAAGCTGCGTGCGCGGGTGGGGTGTGACGATCGTGATCTGGGTGACGTCGAGCTGGAGCGAGGCAAGCGTCCGCAGGTCTTCGCGGATCGATTCTTCCGTTTCTGTGGGAAAGCCGATGATGTAATAGCCTTGGGAGTAGAGGCCGGCACGGTTTAGCCGCTCGGCCAGCTCGCGCGAGGTGCCCGCTTTTTCGTTTTTGCGGATCTGCTTCAGAACGTCCTGGTGAAAACTCTCGATGCCGAACAGGGCACCTTCCATACCCAGCTCGACCCAGCGGTCGAAATTGCGGAGGAAAAGGTCGACGCGTGATTGCACCAGCCAGCGGACCCGGTAGCGGGCCAGAAGCTCGATGACGGCCTCGGCGTGGGCGGGCAGATTCCCGAAATTTTCGTCGAGGATCAACACGTACTGCACGCCGTGGTCGGCGTAGAAGCGGATCACGCGCTCCAGGGATTCCAGGGGAACGGCCACGGGGCGCGGGGCAAAAGCGGTTGTCTGGCAGAAAGTGCATTGAAAGCTGCAGCCGCGCGCGGTGAAGAGAATGCCTACCGGCAAGGGCCAGCCTCCGGGCAGGCGGAACTCGACGACCAGCGGCGGATGCTGAATCGATTCGATTTTCGTGCCCAGGATTCGGGCGACCTCCGCCTCGCCATAGCTGGTAAAGACCTTGTCGAAATTGGGCTGGATGGAGGGGGTCAGTGCCCCGTAGTTGCCAGCCCAGAGCTGCCTTACACCCGCCTTGTGCGCCTGTTCCGCCATTTGCAGGATGCGCGGGGTCTCTTCCAAATAGAAAGAGAAGCCGACCGCGTCCCAGCCCTCGCTTAGGACGCGGGAGAATTCCGCCCGAGAGGGATATTCGAGAATTTTGAGCCCGGGGATGCTTTGCCGCAGGAATCGCAGGCCGAATGAGATCCGCCGAGGCATGCTGAAGCGCCAGCGGAAATTTTCCGGAGCATTTTCGCGGAAGTAGTCGTACAGGCGGGGTTCGCAAGTAACCGTGGTCAGCAGTACCCGTGCCGACGTTTTCACTGGCTCAGCGCGGGCACCGGTGTCGAGACAAGATTGCCCCATGCGAGCAGGTCTCCCTTCCGAAGGAATCCTTACCGCCGTACCTTCCATGTTGCCCTTCCATCTAGCGCGTTGAGCAAGACCCATGTCAATAGCCCCTCGACCACGCAGCCAGCAGTTGCGAAAAGACCAATCCCAGGGCTTAGGTCTCTGGGCCAAGGAGCGGCACGATCGGGACGCGGCAAAGCACGTCTCTTCGGTGCTTCACGGGAGCAGCGCTCGCGCCCATGCGTAATTTCACACTCCACTTGGGCCTACAGACGGGGAGGGCAAGCTGCAAGTCTGGGCGCTCTCCAGAAGTCCTGATCCGGCAAGGGGATGGCCACAGGCACTTTCACCGGCCTTCCCTTGCCGGCCTTTAGCCGCGGAATCGTGCGTGCTGGGGAAACGGGCAAAAGAAGGGCCTGACTCGCCAAAAACTGAAAATTCATCGTTGAGAAAATCAGAAGCACTGCGGGGAAAGTGCAGCCGTCCGGAATGAAGCGTGGGAGCAGTGCCGCACTGAGGAGCGGGAAGGGGTGCTCCAGCCGAGAACCAAAAGAGTGGGCCGACGTCTGCGGCCGGTGGCGAGCAGGGCATCGGCAGGTGGTGTGGCGGAGGAGAAGGAGGGACGAAATGTTTGCGCGAGTGCTGGAAATGAGGACGAAGCGGGGGCAAGCGAGGGCGCTGTGTGCTGTCGTTGACCAGAAAGCGCTTCCGGTCGTGGAGAAGTATCCGGGTTTTGCGCAGGGCATTTGCCTGATTTCGGAGGAAACACCCGACTCGGTGATGGTGATCAGCCTGTGGCAGAACCGGGAAGCGGCCGAAAAGTTTCGGATTGAAGACTACCCTGCTGTCGCGGAGATGTACCAGCCGTTCATTGATGGCGGCATTCACGTCCGCGGCTACGACGTGCCGTTCATGAGCGCGCAGAAACCCAAGGCGCAGGCGGCCAAGGCTTCGTAAGCGGGAGCTGGAGGCGCACGGTTGCTGCAATTGGCGGGCAGCGGCCGAGGTTATGTTGCACAAGTTCAGCAAATTATTTTGCGGAAGGGGTCATGACGTTTTCCAATTATCGGTTTGCGAGAACCTGACAAGGAGGAAGACGGAGCATGACCCCGAACAAGGATACGACCGAG
>JAKBLM010000035.1 GCA_021832085.1 Acidobacteriota bacterium
CGCTCGCAGGTACTCCCGTCGTCCTTGCTTGCCCAACCTGGTCGCCTCCTTTTCGCGTTTGGGTTGGGTAACATCCTAAATGGCGCGATGTTGCCCCCTTCGGTAACATTTTCGACGGCGCGATACGTCGTCTTGACCGCTTGCCTAACGCTCCCCTATCATGGGCTTTACCTTCCGCGGAGCCGCTCTCCCTTTTGATTGCAGGAATTTCGGTGACGCGCTGCATACTGGTACCTGAATGACGGAAACGACGGAAACTACCTGCTGGAAAGAAGTGGAACTGGAGATCCCCGCCGATAAAGTGCAGGCGGAGATCGAAAAAATCGCCAAGGACCTGGCGCGCGTTGCGCGCATCCCTGGCTTCCGCCCGGGCAAGGCCCCGGTCACGCTAATTCGCCGGCGCTTCTCGCAAGACATCAAGAACGAAGTGGTGCAATCGCTCGTGCCCGAGCGGCTCGAACAGGCGCTCGGCGAGGCCAAGCTCGTTCCGGTGACCCGGCCGCGCATCGAAAAAGTGGACTTCGACCCGGATGGCGCGGTCAAGTTCAAGGCCCGCTTCGAAGTGCTTCCCGAATTCGAGTTGGCCGATTACAAGGATCTCGAGATCGAGCTGGAACCGGCCGAAGTGACCGACGCCGACGTCGACGGGGCGATCGAGGAGATGCGCGAGCACGCCGCGGCCTTCATTCCCGTCGAGGGCCGGCCCATCCAGGACGGCGATTACGCCGTGCTGAAGATGACCGGGACGCCAGAGGGCGGTTCGGGCGAGCCGATCCGCATGGACAACGCGCTCTGCCACGTCGGCTCCGAGGAAACCGTCGCCGCTTTCACCGAAAATCTCCGCGGCGCCAATCCGGGCGAGCATCGCCGCTTTGAAGTGCAGTATCCGGCCGATTATCCCGACCGTAAACTCGCGGGCAAAGCCTTTCAGTTCGCCACTGAAGTGATCGCGGTGAAGGAGCGGAAGCTGCCCGAACTCAACGACGATTTCGCCAAGGAAACCGGCGAGGCCGAAACGCTCGAAGAGCTGAAAAAGAAAATCCGCGAACGCCTCGAAGCCGCTCGCGACGAGCGCCAGAAGAATCGCGCCCAGGACAAAATCATCGATCTGCTGCTCGGCCGCAATTCCTTCCCGATTCCCGAAACCCTGGTCGAGCGCCAGATGGACGGCCGGCTGGAGCGGGCTGTGCGGCGGTTGATTGCCCAGGGAGTCGATCCCCGGGCGGTGAACGTGGACTGGGTAGCGCTGCGGCAGCAGCAGCGCGAGCGCGCGGAAGGCGATGTGCGAGCCGAGATCTTGCTGGACCGGATTGCGGATGCGGAAAAGATCGAAGTGAGCGAGGAGGAACTGGAACGGGAATTGCAAGCGCTTGCGGAACGGAGTGGCGAAAACGTCGCAGCCGTCCGGGCTCGCTTGACAAGGGAGGGAGCCGCCGATACGATGAAATCGAAGCTTCGTAGTGAAAAGACTTTGGACTGGCTCTACCAGCAGGCCCGGATCCGCACAACCCCCAAACAAGGGTAGCGGCGATTCCTCAAAAACGTTCCGATCCCAGTCATGAGACACCCTGAAGACACCCGGTTCCAGGCGACGACTCTTATCCCCATGGTGGTCGAGCAGACCAACCGGGGCGAGCGCGCCTACGATATCTATTCGCGGCTGCTGCGTGACAATATTATTTTCATTGGCACGCCGATTGACGACCATGTCGCCAATCTGGTCACCGCCCAACTCCTTTTCCTGGCCGCCGAAGACCCCGAAAAGGACGTTTCGCTCTACATCAATTCCCCGGGAGGATCGATCACCGCCGGCATGGCCATCTACGACACAATGCAGTTCGTTCGGCCCGACGTGGTCACCATCTGCATCGGCCAGGCCGCCTCGATCGCCGCTGTGCTGCTGGCCGCTGGCGCGCCCAAGAAACGCTTCTGCCTGCCCAACGCCCGCGTCCTGATCCACCAGCCCTGGATCTCCAGCGTTTCCGGCCAGGCGACCGATATCGACATCGCCGCCAAGGAAATCCTGCGCATGCGCGCCGTGATCGCCGATATGTTTGCCAAACATACCGGCCAGGCCAGGGAAAAGATCGACCGCGACCTCGAGCGGGACTTCATCATGACCGCTGAACAGGCCAAGGAATACGGAATTATCGATGAGATCATCGTCAAGCACCCTTGAAGCCGTTCCTAACGGTAACCGGGGCAAAGCAAAGCGGCGGCACCAACCGGCCTCGTCCCAGCCTACAATGGGCGCCAACTTGCCGGCTGGTGGGCGCCGGCGGTGGGGGAGCAACCAACCTTGAAGAAGCTCGGCGAAGAAATGCTGCGTTGTTCTTTCTGCCATAAGACGCAGGAGCAGGTCGAAAAGCTGATCAGTTCGCCTTCCGACACCGCTCGTGCCTACATCTGCAACGAGTGCGTCCGCGTCTGCCAGCAGATTCTCGATGAGGAGAAGCGGGAACAGGCCGCCGGCCCGGCTACCGGGCGCCACCTGCCGCGCCCGCCCGAGATCAAAAAATTCCTTGAGGATTACGTCATCGGCCAGGAGAAGACCAAGAAGAAGCTGGCGGTCGCCGTCTACAATCACTACAAGCGCATCCAGCTCAACCGCCAGGCCAGCGAAATCGAGGTCTCCAAGTCCAATATCCTGCTGATCGGGCCAACCGGAACCGGCAAGACGCTGCTCGCCCAGACGCTCTCGCGCATGCTCGAGGTTCCCTTTGCCATCGTCGACGCCACCACGCTCACCGAGGCCGGCTACGTCGGCGAGGACGTCGAGAACATTATTCTCAAGCTGCTCCAGAACGCCGATTGGGACGTCGCCCGTTGCCAGCAGGGCATCATCTATATCGACGAAATCGACAAGATTTCGAAAAAGGAAGAGAGCCCCTCGATCACCCGCGACGTTTCCGGCGAAGGCGTTCAGCAGGCCCTCCTGAAAATCCTCGAAGGGACCGTTGCCAACGTCCCTCCGCAGGGAGGCCGCAAGCACCCGTATCAGGAGTTCATCCCGGTCGACACGACGAACATACTCTTCATCCTCGGCGGCGCATTCGTCGGGCTTGAAAAGATCATCGAGCGCCGGGTCGGCCAGCGCTCGGTCGGCTTCCACACTACCGGGCAGCCGGCCACGGCGAATCGACGCAATATCGGCCTGCTCGAGCAGGTGCAGCCGGTGGATCTGATCCACTACGGCCTGATTCCGGAATTCGTTGGTCGGCTGCCAGTGGTCGGTGTGCTCGAAGACCTGGACAAGCAGGCGCTGATCCGGATCCTGCGCGAGCCGAAGAACGCCTTGGTGCGCCAATACCAGAAACTCTTCGAATTCGAGGGCGTGCACCTGGAATTCACCGACGACGCGCTCGAAACGGTCGCCGAAATGGCCCTCCAGCGCAAGGTGGGCGCCCGCGGTTTGCGGATGATTCTCGAGGATCTGATGCTCGACCTGATGTACCATCTGCCGGCGCAGCGGCGCATCCACGAGTTTGTCGTCACCAGTGAAATGGTGCGGACCCAGCAAATCAACTGGGCACTATTCGAAAAGGCGGGGTAGCAGCCACGGTAAAGAATTCCATGTTCAGCCGGGAAAAAGGCGACGTGAAACGGGTGCCGATGATGCCGGTGCGCGACATGGTCATCTTCCCGCAGGTGATGACCCCCTTTATCGTCGGCCGCGAAGCCTCGGTTCGCGCCCTGGAAGAGGCTCTCGCCGGCGACAAGAAGATTTTCCTGGCCACCCAGCACGACGCCTCGGTCGACGATCCCAAGCCGAACGAAATCTACCAGGTCGGCACGCTCGCCCGCATCGTGCAGAGCGTCCGGCTGCCCGACGGCAATATCCGTGTGCTGGTCGAGGGCACCGAGCGCGCCAAGATCGTCCATCTATCCAGCGAGGAGGGCTTTTTCCGCGCCTCGCTGCGCGTGATCCAGAGCCACTCGGAAGTGACTCCCCAGGCCGAGCAGCTCACCCGCCGCGTCACTTCCCTCTTCGAGCAATACGTCAAGCTTGCCCAGAGCCTGAATTACGACAGCGTCATCGCCTCGGTGCGCACCGAGGACCCCGACCGGCTGGCCGACAGCATCGCCTGGAATCTCCAGGTCTCGGTCGAGGAGAAGCAGGAACTGCTCGAGATCCTCGATCCTGCCGAGCGGCTCAGCCGGATCGCCGAGTTGCTCGAAATCGAAATCGAGAAGCTCAACGTCGACCGCACCATCAACAACCGCGTGAAGCGGCAGATGGAGCGCGCCCAGAAAGAGTACTACCTCAACGAAAAGCTCAAGGCGATCCAGAAGGAATTGGGCCGCAACGAGGCCGCCGAGCTCGAGCAGCTCCGCAAGCGCATCGAAACCGCCGGAATGACCAAGGACGCCAAGGAAAAGGCGATCCAGGAGTTGAAGCGGCTGGAAGCGATGCCGCCGATGTCGGCCGAATCCACCGTCTCGCGTAATTATCTGGAATGGCTGCTCGCCGTGCCGTGGAAAAAGCGCTCCCGCGAAATCCGCGATATTGCCGCCGCCGAGCGCATTCTCAACGAAGACCATTACGGCCTCGACAAGATTAAGGAGCGCATCCTCGAATATCTGGCGGTCCGCCAGCTGGTGAAGAATCCGCGCGGATCGATTCTCTGTTTCCTCGGCCCGCCCGGCGTCGGCAAAACGTCGCTCGCGATGTCGATCGGCCGCGCCACCGGCCGGAAATTCGTTCGGCTCTCGCTCGGCGGCGTGCGCGACGAAGCGGAAATCCGCGGCCATCGCCGCACCTACATCGGCGCGCTGCCCGGCCAGATCATCCAGATGATGCGTAAGGCCGACGTGACGAATCCGGTCTTCGTGCTCGACGAAGTCGACAAGATGTCCATGGATTTCCGCGGCGATCCCTCCGCCGCGCTGATGGAAGTGCTCGATCCGGAGCTGAATCACGCCTTCACCGATCATTATCTCGATGTCGAATACGATCTCTCGAAGGTGATGTTCATCTGCACCGCCAACGTGCTCCACACGATTCCCCAGCCGTTGCAGGATCGCATGGAGGTGCTCCGGCTGCCCGGCTACACCGAGCGCGAAAAGCTCGAAATCGCCCGCCGCTTCCTGGTGAAAAAGCAGCGCGAGGCCTCCGGCCTTACCCAGGCGAATCTCGCTTTCCCCGACGATGCGCTCACCGAGGTGATCCGCTACTACACCCACGAAGCCGGTGTCCGGAACCTGGAGCGGGAAGTCGCCAATGTCTGCCGCAAGGTCGCCCGCAAGGTGGTCAAGGAAGGCAAGAAGACTTCCGTGCAGATGACGCCCGCCAACCTCCAGGAATTCCTGGGCGTGAAGAAGTATCGTGATCCCTGGTCGCAGAAGAAAAACGAAATCGGTCTGGCCACTGGCCTCGCCTGGACGGAAGTGGGCGGCGAAGTGCTCGCCACAGAGACCAGCATCATGCCGGGCAAGGGCCGGCTGACGCTCACCGGCAAGCTGGGCGATGTGATGCAGGAATCGGCGCAAGCCGCGATGAGCTTCATTCGCTCGCGCAGCGCTCAGTATGGCTTGGCCAAGGATTTCTACCGGCATTTGGATATCCACGTCCACGTGCCCGAAGGCGCCATCCCCAAGGACGGCCCTTCGGCCGGCATCACCATCGCGACTTCGATCATGAGCGCCTTGACGCGCATCCCGGTCTCCTGCGCCGTCGCGATGACAGGCGAGATCACGCTGCGCGGCAAGGTGCTGCCGATTGGCGGCATCAAGGAAAAGCTGCTCGCCGCGCACCGCAGCGGCATCCGCACGGTGATCGTACCTCGCGACAACGAAAAGGATCTGGCTGACGTCCCGTCCGAAATTCAGGCGGAGCTCACCATCAAGTTCGTGGAAAACATGGACGAGGTTTTGAATCTCGCGCTCGAGCATTCCCTGCCGGCGTCGGCGGCGCCGGTTGAAGTGGCGCAGGAATTCAGCGAGAACCTGCAGCAGGATCAGGAACTGACCAACTGACGCGGAGCCCGGGCCGTTCGCTTCCGCTCGTGGCGTTCGCTGCCTGAAAACTGCCGGTGGATTTCGCCCGGGCCCCAATCACCGTTTTTTAAGGAAGAATCATGGGCATCAGTCTTGCCGAGTTAAAAGAGAAGAATATTTCCGATCTGGCGAAAATCGCCAAGGATTTGAACATCCCCGGCGCCGGCGGAATGCGGAAGCAGGAAATGATCTTTCAGATCCTCCGCGGCCAGGCCGAAAAGAGCGGCCTGATCTTTTCCGAAGGCGTGCTCGAATGCCTGCCCGACGGCTTCGGCTTCCTCCGCGCACCCGAATACAACTACCTGCCCGGCCCCGACGATATCTACGTCTCCCCCTCCCAGATCCGCAAGTTCGACCTCCGCACCGGCGACACCATCAGCGGCCAGGTCCGCCCGCCCAAGGAGGGCGAGCGCTACTTCGCCCTCGTCAAGGTCGAGGCCATCAACTTCGAGGATCCCGAGGTCGCCCGCAACAAGATCTTCTTCGACAACCTCACCCCGCTCTACCCCCAGCAGCGCATTCGCCTCGAGACCGCCAAGGAAAACCTCACCGGCCGCGTCCTCGACATGCTCTGCCCGATCGGCAAGGGCCAGCGCGGCCTGATCGTCGCCCCGCCCCGCACCGGCAAGACCATGATGCTGCAGTCGATCGCCAATTCGGTCACCAGCAACCACCCCGAAGTCTCCCTGCTCGTCCTGCTCATCGACGAGCGACCCGAGGAAGTCACCGACATGCAGCGCACCGTCAAGGGCGAGGTCATCAGCTCCACCTTCGACGAGCCGCCCCAGCGCCACATCCAGGTCGCCGAAATGGTCCTGGAAAAAGCCAAGCGCCTGGTCGAGCATCGCCGCGACGTCGTCATCCTGCTCGATTCCCTCACCCGCCTGGCCCGCGCCTACAACGCCGTCACCCCGCCCTCGGGCAAGGTCCTCTCGGGCGGCATCGACGCCAACGCGCTCCAGCGCCCGCGCCGCTTCTTCGCCGCCGCCCGCAATATCGAGGAGGGCGGCTCGCTCACCATCATCGCCACCTGCCTGGTCGACACCGGCAGCCGGATGGACGACGTGATTTTCGAGGAGTTCAAGGGCACCGGCAACATGGAGATCAATCTCGACCGGCGCCTGGTCGACAAGCGCATCTTCCCCTCGATCGATATCAACCGCTCGGGCACGCGCAAGGACGAACTGCTGCTGCCGCCCGAGGAGCTGAACCGGGTCTGGATCCTGCGCAAGGTGCTCAGTCCGCTCTCGCCGGTCGAGGCGATGGAGCTGCTGCTCAGCCGCTTGTCCAAGTCCAAGACCAACGCCGAGTTCCTGGCGTCGATGCAAAGCCCTTCCTGAGCCCCAGGGGGCTCAGTTGGCCGCGTGGGGGCCGCTCGTCACGGGCTACCACCGTAGCCAGAAAAATCGTATCGAAATCTGGAGGAAGGTAGTCCTCCGCGAGCCCCGCTCGCCGGTAGGACCAACCCCAAATGGCCGAATCACGAAAGAACCCCGCTAAAACCCCCGCTGAGGGATCGAAGATGAGCATCAGTCTCGCCGAGCTGAAAGAGAAGAATATTTCCGATCTGGCAAAGATCGCCAAGGATTTGAACATCCCCGGCGCCGGCGGAATGCGGAAGCAGGAGCTGATCTTCCAGATCCTCCGCGGCCAGGCCGAAAAGAGCGGCCTGATCTTTTCCGAAGGCGTGCTCGAATGCCTGCCCGACGGCTTCGGCTTCCTCCGCGCACCCGAATACAACTACCTGCCCGGCCCCGACGATATCTACGTCTCCCCCTCCCAGATCCGCAAGTTCGACCTCCGCACCGGCGACACCATCAGCGGCCAGGTCCGCCCGCCCAAGGAGGGCGAGCGCTACTTCGCCCTCGTCAAGGTCGAGGCCATCAACTTCGAGGATCCCGAGGTCGCCCGCAACAAGATCTTCTTCGACAACCTCACCCCGCTCTACCCCCAGCAGCGCATTCGCCTCGAGACCGCCAAGGAAAACCTCACCGGCCGCGTCCTCGACATGCTCTGCCCGATCGGCAAGGGCCAGCGCGGCCTGATCGTCGCCCCGCCCCGCACCGGCAAGACCATGATGCTGCAGTCGATCGCCAATTCGGTCACCAGCAACCACCCCGAAGTCTCCCTGCTCGTCCTGCTCATCGACGAGCGACCCGAGGAAGTCACCGACATGCAGCGCACCGTCAAGGGCGAGGTCATCAGCTCCACCTTCGACGAGCCGCCCCAGCGCCACATCCAGGTCGCCGAAATGGTCCTGGAAAAAGCCAAGCGCCTGGTCGAGCATCGCCGCGACGTCGTCATCCTGCTCGATTCCCTCACCCGCCTGGCCCGCGCCTACAACGCCGTCACCCCGCCCTCGGGCAAGGTCCTCTCGGGCGGCATCGACGCCAACGCGCTCCAGCGCCCGCGCCGCTTCTTCGCCGCCGCCCGCAATATCGAGGAGGGCGGCTCGCTCACCATCATCGCCACCTGCCTGGTCGACACCGGCAGCCGGATGGACGACGTGATTTTCGAGGAGTTCAAGGGCACCGGCAACATGGAGATCAATCTCGACCGGCGCCTGGTCGACAAGCGCATCTTCCCCTCGATCGATATCAACCGCTCGGGCACGCGCAAGGACGAACTGCTGCTGCCGCCCGAGGAGCTGAACCGGGTCTGGATCCTGCGCAAGGTGCTCAGTCCGCTCTCGCCGGTCGAGGCGATGGAGCTGCTGCTCAGCCGCTTGTCCAAGTCCAAGACCAACGCCGAGTTCCTGGCGTCGATGCAAAGCCCTTCCTGAGGTCCCGCGGGCGAGGCTTTCGAGACAGCGGTTTCTCCGGGGCGGAACGAAAAGGAAATACTCCGGCGGGGTGCCGGCGCTGCAGGCAGGTCGAATTCAGGCCATCGGCGTGGGCAAGGGCTTTCCGGCGCCGCGCCGCTTCTCTTTTTCCCTGGCCAGCAACACAATCACTCGCGCCACTTCCTCGCGCTCCATCGCCGTGCTGTCGACGATTACCGCGTCTTCGGCAGCCACCAGCGGCGATGAGGCCCGCCCGGTGTCGCGTCGGTCGCGTTCGGCCACCTCGGCCGTCATCCGCTCGATGGAAACCCTCTCTCCGCGTCCGGCCAGTTCGTCCATCCGCCGCCGCGCCCGCACCTCGGCCGAAGCCGTTAGGAAAATCTTCAGGTCCGCCAGAGGCAGCACCACGCTGCCGATGTCCCGGCCCTCCATCACCACGCCGCCTCCGGCGCCCAGCTCGCGCTGCCGGGCGACCAGCAGTTCGCGCACGGCGGGAATCGTCGAGACGAGCGAAGCCGCCTGCGCCACTTCCGGCCGGCGAATCTCCTCGCTCACTTCGGCTCCGTCGAGCCAGACGCGCGTTCGCCCCTCGTCCCAGCGCAATTCGATTCGCGCTTTCCGTGTCAGGGCGACGACCTGCTCCCCCTCGTCCGGCGCCGTGCCCGCCCGCAGCGCCGCCAGCGCCACGGCCCGGTACATCGCTCCCGTGTTGATATAGCCGTAGCCGAGCAGCTCGGCAACGCGTTTCGCCGCCGTGCTTTTGCCCGAACCCGCCGGCCCGTCAATCGCAATCGTCAGTTTCGCCATTCCCGTGTCACCAGCCCGCCGTGCGCCAAAATGTAGCGCCGCCCTTCAGGGCGGCAGCTTTTCAGCATGGAAAGGAATCGATGGCGGGCCGAAGCCCCCACACAACCCGGCCCGTGTTTGCCGAATATCTTGCGAAGCTCTGGGCTAAATTCTCTTGAACGCCTTCTCGATCTCCTTCACCGAATAGCGCAGCAGCACCGGCCGCCCGTGCGGGCAGCTCATTGGGTATTCAGTGCGGGAAAGCTCGGCAAGCAGCCATTCCATCTTCGGCTGATCGAGCGGCATATAGGCCTTGATCGCGGCGCGGCAGGCCGTGGAAGCGGCGATCTTCCGCTGCAAGGTCTCGAGCGACACCGCCTGGTTTTCGCGTTCGATGCCGTCGAGGATCTCCTCGAGCAATTTCTCCGCGTCGCTCCCCGCCACGCCCGCCGGAGCGGCCTGAATCGCCACCGTCCGCGGCCCCATCGGTGAAACCTCGAATCCGTTGGCCGAAAGCTCCTCGGCAATTTGATCGAAAATGACGATTTGCTTCGGGCTCAGCTCAATCACCAGCGGCACCAGCAGCCGCTGGCCGGCCATCTGCCCAGCGCGCCGCGCGGCCAGGTGCTGCTCGAAGAGCACCCGCTCGTGCGCCACGTGCTGGTCGACGATCCACAGCCCTTCGCCATTCACCGCGACAATGAAGCTGTTGTTCACCTGACCAAGCGGCTTGAGCGTGGCGATCGATTCCGGCCTCGCTTCCGAAGCCTGCTGCGTTTGCGCCGCCGCGCGAAACTGCTCGGCGAAATCCGCCTCGCCGGCGCCGATCTCGATCGACTGTCCCGGCTCGAAGCCCAGTCGCTGCAACTCGGGCCGCACCGGGCCCTCTGTCAGCTCGAATCCCTGCCCAGCCGCCATGCCGCCCCCAAGCGGCACCGGAGCCGGCCCAGCCGGCGCCAGCGCACCGACGTTCGGCACGAATGCGGGAGCCGCAACATTCGGCGCTGCACCTGCCGTCAACGGCGCATCGGCGCGCGGCTGCTCGGCCACCGGCGCGGCTGCCGCATGGCCGGGGAACGTCGCCACGGCCCGCGCCCGCGAGAGCGCCATGCGAATCGAATCGCGCACGAAATCGTGCACAAACGAGGAATGCCGGAACCGCACCTCGATTTTCGACGGGTGCACGTTCACATCGACTGCCGTATACGGCATCTCGAGGAACAGCAGCACCATGGGAAACACGCCTTGCGGCATCAGGTTCCGATACGCCTCGTGGATCGCATGCAGCACCAGCCGGTCTCGAATCAGTCGCTGATTCACGAAGATGTAAATGTTATTGCGGTTCGGCCGCTCGATCTGCGGCCGCGAAGCGAAGCCGTGCATGCTGATCTGCTCGGCCGCTTCGCCCTCGTCGGGCTCGGGATCGGTGATCGCGAACCGCATCGGCGCGGAATGCTCCGGAATTTCAATCAGTTCCTCGAGCGTTTGCCGTCCGAAAAGCTGGTAGACGCGGTCGGCCAGGCGCCCTGCCGGCGCGGCATTGATGATTTCCAGCGTGGGCGTTTTCAGCACGAAATGCTTTTCCGGGAAGGCGAGCGCGTAGTGGGTGACGAGCGAGGCGATGTGGCCCAATTCCACCGTGTCGGACCGCAGGAATTTGCGCCGCGCCGGCAGCGAATAGAAGAGGTCGCTCGCGGAAACTTTCGTTCCTACCGGCACGCCCACCGGCTTCACGGACACCATTTTTCCGGCCGCCCATTCGATCCGCGTTCCCTGGTCTTCATCGGGCACGCGCGTTTCGAGCACCAACCGCGAGACAGCTGAAATCGTCGGCAGCGCCTCGCCGCGAAAGCCCAGCGTCGAAACCGAGAGCAGGTCGTCGGCCGTGCGGAGCTTGCTGGTGGCGTGGCGCTCGAAGGCGAGCAGCGCGTCGTCGCGCGTCATGCCGCAGCCGTCGTCGGTCACCGCGATCAGCCGCTTGCCACCTCCGGCCACTTCCACCTGCACCGAACGCGCCCCGGCGTCGAGCGCGTTTTCCACCAGCTCCTTGACGATCGAAGCCGGCCGCTCCACCACTTCCCCCGCGGCGATCTTGTTCGCCACCGTCTCCGGCAATATCCGTACCTTGCTCATCGCCTTGACCCTTCAGGTTTGCTGCTGGGTTCTCCAGTAGGCCGGGGCTTCAGCCCCGGCGTTTGCGCTGGCAGGAAGGGGGCTTTAGCCCCTGAAGGGATTCGAAGATAACGAGCAGGAACGGGGTCCAAAGGAAAACTTCCGCTCGCAGATGAATATGCCCACTCCTCTGGAGTTGAAACAAGACCAGCACGAACGGGATTTAGTCGAATGTATTCGACCTTTGAATGCCAATCGCGGGCGTCCCGGATTGTCCAGTCGTAAAAGCCTTCTTGCCAGACTTCCATTTTTTGGTCGCGTTCCTTGTGTATCGCGTGCGAGCTGCCTCCCTTGATGAACTGGACGGCTCTTTCAAGGCTCGTATTAACGGCTGGCGTTAACAAGACGTGAATATGATTTGGCATGACCACGAATTCGTGAAGCAGGTAGGCGTTTCGCTCTCGGTAATGCAGTAGAGTCCGCACGAGGGTTATCGCAATATCGGGCAGCCGAAAGAGATGCCGGCCCTCCCAGCATTTCGTCGTGACGAAGTATGAACTACCCGGCGCTGTCCGATGCTTCGGCGTCGACATCGCAAAGCTTCCTTCAGGGGCTAAAGCCCCCTCGCCTGAGTAACCCCACACCGGAGCTGAAGCCCCGGCCTCCTCGCCTATGCGCCTACAGAGTCACCTCTGGAATCCCTCAAGCGGGCCGCTCCCCATGCTTCGTTACCCACACATTTCGCTCCTTGTCCAAGTACTCGAAGCGGTAGTAGTAGCCCATATATTCGAGCGTCTGAGGCTCGCCGCAAATGGGGCATGACTCTTCCGGCGGCACACCCCGACCGCCCTCGCTCGTCATGGCCGCTCGCAGCTTAGTGCCGCAGCCTTTGCAACGCCACCTGGAAACCTGCAGGTCCCCCTGGACCAACAATTCTTCGAGTTGCTCGGGATCGACCGTCGCCGGCGCATCGGCCATCAGATCCTGCGCTGCGGTGGTCTTCGGAAACGCGATCACCTCACGAATCGATTTCTCTCCAGCCAGCAGCGCCACCAGCCGATCGAGCCCGAGCGCGATGCCGCCGTGCGGCGGCGTGCCATAAGTCAGCGCGTCGAGGAAGAAGCCGAACCGGTGCCGCGCCTGCTCGTCGCTGAACCCGAGCGCGCGGAACAGCCGCGACTGCACCTCCTGCTGGTGAATCCGGATGCTGCCCGAGCCCAACTCCACGCCGTTGAGCACCAGATCGTAGCCCTTCGACCGCACCTTCCACGGCTCGGTTTCGAGCTTGTCGATGTCCTCTTCGACGATCCCTGTGAACGGGTGCTGCGCGCTCACCCACCGCTTCTCCGTCTCGCTCCACTCGAAAAGCGGAAACCCGGTAATCCAGGTGAATTCCCAGCGCCCTTCGGGAATCAGCTTCAGCCGATCGGCAAGCGCCAACCGCAGTTGTCCGGCAATCGGCAGCGCCGGATCGTAATCCTTGCGCTCTTCGCGCGCAGAAACGGCCACAATCAGGTCCCCGGCTTTCGCGCCCAGCGCCTCGGCCATCGCGCGCAATCCCTCGGACCCAAGCGTCTTTTCGAGCGAGGAACTCGGCCCCTCGGCCGCCATCTTCACCACGTAGACGCCCGCCGCGCCAAGCGATTTCGCCTGCGCCACGATCTCATCAATCTGCTTGCGCGAAAACGTCGCCCCGCCTGGAGCCACAACCGCGCGCACCGTCCCTTCCAGCTTGAGCGTTTCGCGCGCCGCCTCGAAAAACTTCGTCGCATCCTGCAATTCCATGCCGAAGCGGAGATCGGGTTTGTCGCTCCCGTAGCGCCCGAGCGCGTCGCGATAGTCCGTTCGCCGAAACGGCCGCGAAATCGAAAAGCCAAGCGCCGTCCACACGCGCTCCAACACGCGTTCGATCGTATCGAAAATCGTGTCCTGGAGCGGAAACGACATTTCCAGGTCGAGCTGCGTGAATTCCGGCTGCCGATCGGCGCGCAGGTCCTCGTCGCGATAGCAGCGCGCGATCTGAAAATAACGGTCGAGCCCGGAAACCATCAGCAGCTGTTTGAAGAGCTGCGGCGATTGCGGCAGCGCGTAGAACTGCCCGTGGTGCACGCGGCTCGGCACCAGATAGTCGCGCGCGCCCTCGGGAGTGGGTCGCGCCAGCACCGGCGTTTCCACTTCGTAGAAACCCAGCTCGTCGAGCGTGCGCCGCATCTCGAAAACGACGCGGTGTCGCAGCGCCAGATTTCGCTGCAGCCGCGGCCGGCGCAGATCGACGTAGCGGAAACGGAGCCGCGTCTCTTCGCTCGCCGTCACTTCGTCTTCCACCTGGAACGGCACCGGCTGCGCCGTATTCAGCAGCAGCAGATCGCTCGCCAGCACTTCCACTTCGCCCGTGGGAATCTGCGGATTCGGCTTTTCGCGCGGCACCACGCGTCCGCGCACCGCGACCACGTATTCCCCGCGCAGCCCCTCGGCCTTCGCGTGGATTTCCGGCACCCGGTCGCCATGAAACACCACCTGCGCGATCCCGCTCCGGTCGCGCAGATCGATGAAGATGAGCTGGCCGTGGTCGCGCCGCCGGTGCACCCAGCCCATCAGCGTCACCTCGCGCTCAGCGTCGGCCGCGCGCAGGTTGCCGCAATAGTCCGTCCGTTTCCAATCTCCCAACGTGTCGAGCATCCGTCAGTCCCTCAGTAGCGCGGCAGCTCTTTCCCGCGCGCCTTTCTCTTGTGCAATTCCCGTCGGCCTTTCACCAAGCCCGCCGCGAAGTTTCTCCCCGTAGCACAGCCAATCCCCGGCTCGCCGTCTTCTGGCGGCCTGGCTGTGCGCCTTTTCTCCCATGTCATCCTTTCTGCCTTACCCTCGCGGCACAGCCACTCATGCCTGGGCGCCCTTCCCCAAAGCCTTGTCATCCTGAGCGCAGCTTTCGCGACGAGCACAGCGAGTCCCGACGCAGTGTGTCGGGAAGTATCTGCTTTTCGTCGCGCCTGCCAACCGAGCCGCCTTTCGCTACGTCTGCGACGCTTGCGCTCCCGTCCTAGGCGCGACAGGAGCCGTCGTTTTCACAAAAGCAGCCACGTCGGCTTCCGCCAGCTTCCGCTGCTCCGCGTCCGCCAGCCGCTTCACCGCAAACGCGCCCTCGCGCACCTCGTTTTCGCCAATGATCACCGCAAATCGCGCGCCCAGTCGCTCTGCCAGGCTCAGCGCCTTGCGCAATTTCGGCTCTTCGGCTGGCAACTCGACGCACAGGCCCTGCTGCCGCAGCCTCCGCGCCAGCCGCGCCGCAGCCGGATAGGCCCCCGCGCCCATCCACACGATGAAGGCGTCGAGCGGTCGCGTGGCGTCGATCTTCCCGGCGGATTGAATCACCTCGATAAATCGGTCTTCGCCAAGCGCGAAGCCGATGCCCTTCACCGCCGGCCCGCCAAGCATTTCCGGCAAACTGTCATAGCGCCCGCCTCCCGCCAGCGCATTTTGCGCGCCCAGGTGTGGACTGGTGATCTCAAACGTGGTCCGCATGTAATAGTCAAGCCCGCGCACCAGTCGCGGCGTCACCTGATATGGAATCGAGCGCAGATCGAGCTGACGCCGCAACTCGGCGAAATGCTCGCGGCATGGCTCGCACAGGTTTTCCGCGATCTGCGGCAGTCGGTTGATGATCACCTGGTCTGCCTCGACCTTGCAGTCGAGCACGCGCAGCGGATTCGTCTCCGACCGTCGCTGGCAATCGCCGCACAGTTGCGATTTCACGCCCGCCAGCGCTTCCCGCAGTTTCTGCACGTATTGCGGCCGGCAATTCGCGTCGCCGATGGAATTGATCAGCAGCGTCCAGTTGTCCAGTTTGCACCGCTCGAGCAGCACGGTGAGCATCTCGATCAGTTCCGCATCGATCGCCGGATGATCGGTCGACCCCAGCACTTCCGCGCCGATCTGATAAAACTGCCGGTAGCGCCCCTTCTGCGGCCGCTCCCGCCGAAACATCGGCCCGGCGTAGTAGAGCTTCACCAGCCCCGGCCGCATCTGCATCCCATGCTCGATGTACGCCCGCACCACCGAAGCCGTCGCCTCCGGCCGAAGGCTGATAGCCGTCTCGTCGCGGTCGGTGAACGTGTACATCTCCTTGGAAACGATGTCGGTCTCCGCGCCAACCGACCGCGCAAAAAGCTCGGTTTCCTCCAGGACAGGAACGCGAATTTCGCGGAAATTGTAGGTTTCCAGCACGTCGCGCGCGGTCGCCTCAAACCAGTTCCAGAGCGAGGTATCCGGCGGCAAAATGTCACGCACGCCGCGCACGGCGTGGAATTTACGGGGAGAACTCATCCGGCATCCCTTTCCAAGTGAACTACGAGTGTAAGGGAGGACAGTGGCTAGTGGCTAGTGGCTGGTGGCGAGTAGCTAGAAAACCAGCCCTAAAGACGAGCAGCCAGGCGGCTGCGCAAACCGGCCAGCATCTTTTGGATTTCGTGCACGAGAACCCGGAGTTCATCGGCGTCTCCCGCCGTGCAAGAGCCCAGACGCTCGGCAAGGATCAATTGCGTCTCCAGCTCGGCTGTAGAACCGGCAGCATGGGAGAGAAACAAGAGGAATTCCTTCGTTGCGTGCCTTGCCTGGCCCTCGGCAATATTCGACGGCACAGAGACAGCCGCCCGGCGCATCTGGCTGGAAAGACCGTAGCGCTCTTCTGCCGGAAAACGGGCGCTTAAGCGATATACGCCCTGTGCTAGTCTGCTATATCCGAAATCTCTTGACCATTGAGAACCCGCCAAGCCGCAGTTCTCACGGGCTCCAATAGTAAGCGCATTTCAGAAACAGGAGACTAGGGCCATCCCTTTCTGCCAAACCTGAAGATCCTTGAAGTGCGAGACCTTGGTCGCAACCCACTCCTCCCTTTTTCACTAGCCACTAGTCACTGATTTCCGCTTGGTAGCTACGCTTATACTCAACGTACCGCTCCGCGTAGGCGTCAATCCCCGCCTGCTCCTCGGCGGTGAGCTCGCGGCGCACCTTGCCTGGATGGCCCATGACGAGGCTGCCGGGCGGAATCACTGTGTCTTCCGGGATCACCGTGCCGGCCGCGACGATCGAACCCTCGCCAATGCGGGCGTTATTCAGGATGATCGCACCCATCCCGATCAGGCAACGCGATTCGATCGTGCAGCCGTGCAGCAGCACGCCGTGGCCAACGGTAACATCGTCGCCGAGCGTCACCGCGTACAAATCCTTCATCCCGTGCAGCACGGAATTGTCCTGAATGTTGGTGCGCCTGCCGAGCCGGATCGAATGGACGTCGCCGCGCAGGACCACACCCGGCCACACGCTCGCGTCTTCGTCGAGCACGACGTCGCCAATGATCGTCGCGGCCGGATCCACGTAAGCGCTCTTTGCGATCACCGGCGTTTTCCCCTGAAAACTGCGAATCATCGCCCCTCCTTGCAAAAACGGATCAGCCGAAAGGATACTCCAACTGGCTCGTCGGGGAACGAAACGTCAAATACCTGCGTATGGATGAGTGACAAACCAACAAGGAGGAGCAAGCACGAGCATGCGGGCAACGGAATTCGAATTCCGCTACCGGTTCTGGATAAATGGTCTGATTTTCTGGGCCGCGTTTTCCTGTTATCCAATTGACCACGTGAACGCAGCTGTTGCGATCGCTCAGTGGATCACAGGCATGTCGGCGGACCTGCATTCGGCCCATTTCCGGGCCGTGGTCCAACTCGTTTTCGCGAGCGCGGCCGCGCTCACTTTTGCGGCGGCAATGATTCGCACCTGGGGAACGGCCTATCTGAGGAGCGACGTGGTTCACGATCTCGATCTTCACAACGAAGCACTGGTCGCTGATGGCCCCTATCGCTACGTGCGCAATCCTCTCTACTTCGGCACGGTGTTGATGGGCGCTGGCATCGGGCTGATGGCGAGCCGGCTCGGCTGGTTCGTTCTGGTGATTCTGCTCTACTTTTTCCACCGGCGGCTGATCGGCCGCGAAGAGGCGGAGTTGCGGAAAACGCAAGGCGAATCCTACGAAACCTATTGCGCGCGCGTGCCTCGTTTCTGGCCCGCGCCATGGCCGCGCGTCGCCGCCGGCCGAATGAAACCGCGCTGGAAACAGGCCTTCCAGGGCGAGTCGCTCATTTGGGCCCTCGCCGTCGTGGTGGCGTTCTTTGCCGTAACGCTCCAACAGCATGCCGCCTACGAGGGCATCGGCGTCGCGCTCACGGTCTATGCCATCGTGGTCTTCGGCCTGCGCCGCTGGCGGCACAAGCAAGCCGCACTTCCTCGTTGATCATCGAAGCGAAGCGGCAGGGTTGTGTAGCGCCACCCTTCAGGGTGGAAAGATTGAGGCCCACCACTGCGGGAGAATTCCGCCCTTTCAGCGCCGGCTCGCCCTGCCGGTTCGCTCCGCCTTTAGCGAAGCCTGCGTTTTCCTCGGCAGCCCTGCAAAAACCAACTCGTATGAACGCCGCACCAGGCTCTCGACTTCGGGCCGCGGCAACGCTTCCTCCGAGGCGAGCGCGGCCCAATGCGCCCGGGCCAGATACGGCGCGGGAACGACACCGGGCCGCTCAACCAGTTCGGCGAACTCCTCCATGCCGCACTTGAACGAAAGCCAGACCTCGGCAGGCTCCAGGTGCGCCACAGCGTACATCCTGCCGCCGACCTTGAACACCAGCGAGTCCTCCCACTGGATCTGTTCCGTGCTGTGAGGCAGCGTGAGGCAAAACCGGCGAAGCCATTCCACGTCCATGCACCCAGCGTAACGAAACGGTCCCGCCAAGTCGAGCAGCGCGAGGGCGCAGGCATTGTGCCGCGCGGCCACCGTGGGCGAGGAAGGCCCGCTCTTCCGCTCCGCCCCTATTACTTCGCCGCTGGCTTTGGCGGCACCTGCAGCCCGAGTGCGTGAAGTACGGGAACGTCGAGATGAAAATGGCCGTCCTTGCGCTCAAGGAAGCCGAACGAGCCGTTCCAGATCGTCCAGCCGATGCCCAGCTTTTCGAGCGTCACCCGGACATCGTGAATCCATGCGACCCGCGCGGCCGGCGGCGCAAAGGCTCCGTAAACGCCGAATTCATCGCAGATCAGGTGGACGTGGTGCTCTGCGGCCCAACGCGCGGCCACATCGATCCGGCGAAAAATGGTCCGCCGGTCCCAGTGCTGCTGGCCGTAGCGCCGCAGCACGGCCTGCTCGGCGGGCGTCGTGAACTCGGCGAGCAAGGGCCGAATCACACTCGGGCTGGAGGGATAGGGAACGCCATGGAGCTTGCGCACGGCCGGAATTCGGGCCCAGCCGGCGCCCTGGTGGGTGAAGGTCAGCGGCTCGTAGAAGTGGAAGTCGTAAACCACGTCGGGATCGGCCACCACCGGGAAATACGTCAGTGCCTTGATCCCGTCCCAGTCGTTGGGGCTGGCGCGCAGGTTGTAGCCGGCAATCAGCGTGTCGTTCGGGGCGTTGCGTCGCATCACCTTCAGCAGCCGCACCTCTGTCACGTACCACTCGCGCGGGTAGGGCAATTTGGGTTCGTTGGCCGCTTCCAGGAAGACGCGGTCCGGGTCGAACCGTGCCAGATGCCGCGCCAGCACGGCCCAGAATTGCACCATGCGCTCGGCACCGGGCGTTCCCGGCCGCGGAAAAACGAACGCGCCATGAGCGCCGTAGTGGAAGGGATCGACAATCACGGCGAGGTCGTGCTGCAGCGCAATCCGGATCGCCGCATCCAGTGCCGGCAGTTTTTCCGGATTCGGCCGAGCCGAGTCGGCGGGATCCTCCAGCGCGTGGACGTTGAGAAACAGGCGGATATGGCGGCAGCCGGTTGCGCGGATCAGTGCCGCCTCGCGCTCGGCGACGGGCCGGTCGAGCGTGAAGGTGGGGTTGTTCAACCAGCCGACGTTGATGCCCCGGGTGAGCAGCGGCAGCCGGCGAGCCAGTACGCTCCGCGATTCGTGCGTCGTTCCTGCCCGGGCCGGCGTGGCGGCAAACAGGCCTGAAACGAGAAGGAGCGCGACGAGATGGCCACGCGAAATTCCATGCCCGCGCACGCGAAGAGCATACTGCCTGCCAGGCCGCCGGAGCTACAGGATTTTGCGGGTTCCGCGATCAGAGGATCTGGATGTTGGGTGCCTGGCCACCGAGGTTGACCACCGAAACCCGCGCGGCCACCTGGCGCGCCATGGCAAACAGGCTCTTGGCGCCTGGGAAATCCTCGCCAAACGCCGTTGCCGGCTTGCCCGTATCGCCCCCGACTCGAATCTGCGGCTCGATTTCGATTTCGCCGAGGAACGGCACGCCAAACATCTCGGCCATCCGGCGCCCTTCGCCGTAGCCGAAAACGTCCACGCGCTTCGAGCAATGCGGGCACATGAGGTAGCTCATGTTCTCGACCACCCCGAGGATCTCCACGTTCACCTGCCGGAACATCTCGACCGCTTTGCGCACGTCAGCCAGCGAAACTGCCGACGGCGTGGTCACAATCACCGCGCCCGTAAGCGGCACCGACTGCACCAGCGACAGCGCCACGTCGCCTGTGCCTGGCGGCAGGTCGATCACCAGGTAATCCAGCTCGCCCCAGCGCACGCTGCGCAGAAACTGCTGCAACACGCTGTGGAGCATCGGCCCGCGCCAGATCAGTGGCCGGTCGCCGGGATTGAGCAGCCCCATCGAGATCATTTTCACGCCATAAGCTTCGACCGGCAGGATCGTGCGTTCGTCGAGTGCTTTCGGCTCGGCCGTGGTCCCAAGCATCACCGGAACGTTCGGCCCGTAGACGTCGGCATCGAGCAGCCCCACGCTCGAGCCCATGCGCGCGAGCGCGATCGACAGGTTCACCGCAACAGTCGTCTTCCCTACCCCGCCCTTGCCGCTGGCGACCGCGACCAGGTTCTTCACGCCGGGCAGCGAAGCCTTGTCGGCCACAGCGCGGCCCGCGGCGACCTTGGAATCGAAATGCAGCTTCACTTCGCGCACGCCGACCGGCGCCAGCGCCTGTCGGATGTCGCGCTCGATCGACTCACGCAGCGGGCAGGCGGGCGTGGTGAGCGTGACGACCAGCGAAGCCACGCCGTCGCGCAAATCGCCCAGCTTCACCATGCCGAGCGAGACAAGGTCCTTGTGCAGCTCGGGGTCTTGCACGGTGCGCAGCGCTTCGATCACGGCTTCGCGAGTAGGTTCGGGCATTTTGTGGGAGTCCTTTCGCCGGGTAATGGGGACACAGTCATCCCGGAAAATCAACTATTCGATCATAGACCCCGCCACAGGTACCGGCAAACCACCCCTCCCTTCTGCTGGCCAGCTGGTCCTTTCGGCGTTCTGGGACTCCGGCTTGGCCCCCGTCGTTTGCGGCGGCAAATGGGGATTTCCCGCTTCCCGTTGCGCGAATTTCCCTGCGGAACCGGCTGGGCACGAACCTGGGCCTCCGTAACTCCCACAAAAACAACAACCTGGCAAACAATCCGTCGCGGCACATGCCTTGCAATGAAAATCTCTGACGCCTGCCGCCCGTCCGGGTGAGGCAAGCCTTTGCCGCCGGAGTGAGACATGAAAATTCTGCTCGCAATTGACGATTCCAGGTTCTCCGAGGAAGCCACGCAGGCCGTGATCCGACAATTCAAGCCGGAAGAAACCGAAGTCCGTGTTCTCCACGTGGTCGAGCCCATTTCCTTCACCCCTCCGCCGCAAATGGCGCCGCAGTACTACCCCGAATTGAAGGAGCAGGTGCAGGAGGGTGAGAAACTGGTGGCGGCCGCGGCGAAAAAACTGCGCGAAGCAGGCTTCACGGTTGCAACAGGGGTCGAACGCGGCGAGGCTCGGGGCGCGATCGTGGACCGGGCAACAGCCTGGCCGGCTGACGCAATCGTGGTCGGCTCGCATGGCAAAAAAGGGCTGACGCGCTTCCTGCTCGGGAGTGTTTCAGAGGCAGTCGCCCGGCACGCGCCGTGCTCGGTGATCATCGTTCGGCTTCCCGAAGAGCACTGAAGCTTTCTCTATTCCTGTCCCCCTCTATTCCTGTCCCCCAGACGCCGGGATCGCGGGCGCCAGACGTGCAATCTAGAAAACTCCACCAACAAACGCGGTACTACTACCGGGACCGGCTGGCCTAAAATGCCGGTGCAGCAAAGGTTTGGCGTGCGCCTCCTGCGGACGGGGCACGCACAAGCCGGCATGTCAGGATCTTTTCAAAAGCCGTGTCCCCCAAGTCAGGTGGGGAAGCATCCGTGCCGACTGAGATTTCAGCCCGGCGCCGCCCGCGCCGGAAGAGTCGTGGTTTGCCGCGGCTGAAGAAGGGTCGCCGCGCAAAATCGTTATGCTCCCGTGCGTCCGCGCGCCGCATCTCTGTGCGCGCGACAGGCAGCGTGGCAGAGAAAGAACGGGAATCGCAGATCGTTCTGCATGCGGCGCGCCCGGCTTTGTCCGGCGCTCAGTCTGCGGTAGATGAGCAGGATTCGCCCATCGCAGCCGAGACCGGCGCCACGCCCGCGCGCCGAACCCCTGAGGAAAAGGAACTGAGCCGGAAGCACGCGCAACTCCGGGTGCTCGAAGCCGAGTTGGCCCGCCGGGAGCTGCAACTCGCCAATCTCCGCGCTGACGTGCTGCTCTTCGAGGAACGATATATCCGCAAAATCGGCGTTCGTTGGGCCCGGCTCGATGAAATCGAGGCTATCATCGCCGAGGCGGAAGCGCGCCGCCAGCCCGGCAATCCGGCGGCGCGGCAGGCGGCCGACCGTGCCAGGGAGCGGGCCGAGCGCTCCCGCACCGCGGTACTGCGCCAAACTTCAGCGAATGGGTTCGATCCGCCCGAGGCGCTCAAGCGTCTCTATCGCGCCGTCGCCCGCCGGGTTCACCCGGATTTCGGGGAAGACCCGCTCGACCGCCAGGTACGCGAGCGCCTGATGGCGCATGCCAATCGTGCTTACGAACGCTCTGACGAGCGGCGCCTGCGCGGCATCCTCGCCGAATACGAGTTCGGACCGGAGGCCGTTCGCGGCGAAGGGACACCGCTTGAACTGGTGCGCGTGATCCGCAAGATCGCCCTGGTCCGCGGACGGCTGACGGAAATCGAGCAGGAAACCGAGCAGACGCGCAACTCGGACCTGTACCGCTTCAAAACGCGCGCCGAAGCGGCCGCCCGGCAGGGCCGCGACCTCTTCGCCGAGGTCGCTGCCGCCGTCACCGCCAGAATCGCCAGCGCTCGCCAGAAATTGAGAGGCGTCTTGGCCGCGGCATCTTCCCCCTAAGCCAGCTGCGCCGTCGGCAACGGCGCGCAGAGTCGCCTTTGCACGTCGTTCCCGGGCAGGGTAAAATTTATTTGTGGTTTTGAGCCTTCCGGGAAACGCCCTGCCGCTTCAAAAACCTGGCATTCGCGTCCCGTCACGGGGTAAATATAAGGACATATGGAATTTGAGGAACTCGGCGAACACGTAAGCGAGTTTTTTGTCGGCAATAAGCACGAGCGCACTATCAAGAAGTTGCAGCCGCGCATCGCCCGGATCAACTCGCTCGAACCGGAACTGCAACCCCTTTCCGATGAACAGCTTCGGGCTAAGACCGACGAGTTTCGCGCGCAGATCGCCGAGCGGATGGCCGGCGTCCCCACCGACACGCCCGAGTACATCCACCAATTGCAGGACGCCCTCGACGGGGTGCTCGAGCCGGCTTTCGCCGTGGTGCGCGAGGTGGGCCGGCGTAAGCTGGGCATGCGGCATTTCGACGTGCAGCTGATCGGCGGCATCGTGCTCCACGACGGCAAGATCGCCGAGATGAAGACCGGCGAGGGCAAGACGCTGGTCGCCACGTTGCCCGCCTACCTGAACGCGCTCGCCGGCCACGGCGTCCACATCGTCACCGTGAACGACTACCTGGCCCGCCGCGATGCCGAGTGGATGTCGCCCATCTATAAAACGCTCGGGATGAGCGTCGGCGTGATCACTCACGACCTCGACGACGCCCAGCGCAAGATCGCCTACGGCGCCGACATCACCTACGGGACCAACAACGAATTCGGCTTCGATTACCTCCGTGACAACATGAAGTACGACCTGGCCGATTGCGTCCAGCGCGGCCACCATTTCTGCGTTGTCGACGAAGTCGACTCGATCCTGATCGACGAAGCGCGCACCCCGCTGATCATTTCCGGCCCCGCCGAGGAATCCACCGAGAAGTACTACCGGATCGACAAGATCATCCCGAAGCTGATCAAGGAGATCGATTACACGGTGGACGAGAAGCACAAGGCCATCGCGCTCACCGAGGAAGGCGTTTCGAAGTGCGAGCGGCTGATGGACGTTCAGAACCTCTACGATCCCGAAAATATCGAAACGATCCACCATGTCTATCAGGGCTTGCGTGCTCACGCCCTTTTCAAGCGCGACGTCGATTACGTCGTCAAGAACGCCGAGGTCGTCATCATCGACGAGTTCACCGGCCGCGAAATGCCCGGCCGCCGCTGGTCCGACGGCCTGCACCAGGCGATCGAGGCCAAGGAAGGCGTCAAGATCGAGCGCGAAAACCAGACGCTCGCCACCATCACCTTCCAAAACTATTTCCGCATGTACAAGAAGCTCTCCGGCATGACGGGCACGGCCGAAACCGAGGCAACCGAGTTTCGCAAGATCTATGGCCTGGAGGTGGTGGTGATCCCCACCAACAAACCGCTGCGCCGGCATGAGGCCGCCGATGTCGTTTACCGCACCGAGAAGGAGAAATGGGACGCGGTAGTCGACGGCATTGTCCAGGAGGACGGCACGCGCACGGTAGGCATCCGCCAGCTTTGGGAAGCCGGCCAGCCCGTGCTGGTCGGCAGCGTCTCGATCGAGAAGTCGGAAAAAATCGACCAGTTGCTCAAGCGCGCCGGCATTCCCCACCAGGTGCTCAACGCCAAGGCGCACGAGCGCGAAGCTAAGGTGATCGCCCAGGCCGGCCGCAAGCACGCCGTCACCGTCGCCACCAACATGGCCGGTCGCGGCACCGACATCCTGCTCGGCGGCAACCCCGAATTCCTCACGCGCGAGCATTGCCTCAAGAACAAGCTCGCTTCGCCCTACGCCGCCGCCGGCCCCCTGGTCGGCGAGGACGGCGCGGCCAGCAGCACAATCATCTTCCAACACGAAGGCCGCATCTACCAGGTCCCGCTCGAGCAGTGGAAGCCCGTCTTCGACAAGTTCGCCGAGGAATGCCGCGCCGAACACGATGAAGTCGTCGCCATGGGCGGCCTGCACGTGCTCGGCACTGAGCGCCACGAGGCCCGCCGTATCGACAACCAGCTGCGCGGCCGCGCCGGTCGCCAGGGCGACCCCGGCTCTTCGCGCTTTTTCCTCTCGCTCGAGGACGACTTGCTGCGCGTCTTCGGCGGCGAGCGCATCAAGGCGCTGATGTGGCGGCTCGGCATGAAAGAGGGCATCCCGATCGAGTCAAAGCTGATCAGCAAGCGCATCGAGAACGCCCAGAAGGCCGTTGAGGCCCAGAACTTCGAGGCCCGCAAGCACCTGCTCGAATACGACGACGTGATGAACAAGCAGCGGGAAACGGTCTACGACATTCGCCGCTCCATCCTCGAAGGCAAGGACCAGAAGGATTACGTGCTCTCGGTCAGCGAGGATATCGCCGGCGAGCTCGTCGATCTCTACTGCCCGCGCAACCAGCATCCGGCGCAATGGGACATGGCTCAACTGGGGAACGAAGTGCTCAGCCAGTACGGCATCGAGCTGAAAAGCCTCGTCCCCAATCCGGAAGAAACCGGCCGCGACCAGCTCGCCAACCTGCTTGTCGACGGCACCAAGGGCCGTTACGAGGAGAAGGAAAAGACCTTCGGTTCCGAGATGATGCGCTGGCTCGAGCGCCACATCATCCTCGACATCGTCGACGGCCAGTGGAAAGACCACCTGCTCACCCTCGACCACCTCAAGGAAGGCATTGGTCTGCGCGGCTACGGCCAGAAGGATCCACTCGTCGAGTTCAAGAAGGAAGCCTTCACGCTTTTTGAAGACATGATGAACCGGATCGACACTGAGATCGTCCGCTTCCTCTTCCTGATGCAGCCGGCCAGGCCCGAGGAGCAGGCTGAGCGCATCGAACGCAAGCAGCGGCGGGCACAGCAGGAATTGCAGTATTCCGCCGGAGCGGCCCAGGAAGAAGCCCCGCGCCCGATTCGCACCGGCGCGAAAATCGGCCGCAACGATCCCTGCCCCTGCGGTTCCGGCAAGAAGTACAAGAAGTGCTGCGGCAAAGCCGCTTGAGGACCTCCTTGTGAGCGAGTCGGGCGAAGCAACGGACGGCCTTACCGCTCTGGCGGAGGTGCACGCTGAAGATTTCTCCAGCCGCAACGCCCGCGCCGCCTGGTGTGTCGGCCAGCTCGAGCGCGGCAACGTGCTGCTCTTCTCCCCCTCCGAGTTCTCGCTGCCGGCCGCCGACCGCGAGTTCCTGCTCGCTCAGCAGCAAAGCTCTGCCATCTATCACAAGAACATCGCCTACCGCCCCGGCCCCGACCGCCTCACCGGCTTACAGACGCCCCGGCGCGAGGATGCCGAGCGCCTGCGGGGAATCCTGAGTGACTTTTCCCGCGAAGCCACCCGCTTCGTTCGCGAGACGCTCGCGCCCTACGGTGATGGGATCCGCCTCGATTTCGCCAGTTTTCGCCCAATCGAGGAGCGCGGCCGTCCGAACCGCACCCGTGCCCGCAACGACCTGCTCCATACGGATGCTTTTCCCACCCGCCCGACCGGCGGTGACCGCATCCTGCGCTTTTTCGTGAACCTGAATCCGTCGGTGCCGCGCGTCTGGATCACTTCGGAGACCTTCGGCCCGCTCGCCGAGCGCTACGGCCGCGCCGCCGGCCTCGACGCCGTTGCCCGCGCCGCGCGCTCGCCCCTGGGACATGCCGGTCGCCGTCTGTGCCGCTCGCTCGGTCTCACCGTGCGCTCGCCCTACGACCGCTTCATGATGGGATTCCACAATTGGCTCAAGGAAAACGACGAATTCCAGCGCACTTGCGTGAAGTCGCGTTGGGAATTCGCGCCGGGTGCCGTCTGGATGGTTTACACCGACATGGTGAGCCACGCGGTGCGCAGCGGCCAATTTGCCCTCGAGCAGACGTTCCTCGTCTCGCGTGGCGCCATGTGGCAGCCGGCGCTCTCCCCTGCGGGTGTTCTCGAGCGCTTGTGCGGCTGTCCGGTTACCGACTGATTCGGGCGATGCCCATCCGGTAGCCGCAAGTCCTTTGGACTGAAGGAAGCCTGAAACGCAGCAGGCTCGGCGAACGTCGGATATGCAGTGCCTGAAATCACGATCGTTCCGCTCTGCGCGCTGTATCGCAGCGGTCGTGCCGTGCTCCGCTGGTCAGCCCAGGCGCGGGTCGGGCCAAGACAGCGTTTCTTTGGTCGGACGCATCCTATGGGCTCAGAGGGGTGCCGAGAAAGAGTCACCGGGAGGGGGCGCAATGCGCCGGAAATCCGTTGGGGCAATGATGCTGTTTGCCATAGCGCTGCTGGGTGCCGGCTGCTCGCGTGCGCCGAGTGATAAGCAGATCTCGACCAACATCAGGGCCCAGATGTTTTCCGATCCTGTCCTGAGGGGCTCGGCGCTTACCGTCGCCGTGAAAAACGGCGTCGTCACGCTTTCCGGGCAGGTCCCATCGGTCGCCGCTCGCTACGAGGCCTTCAAACTCGCGGCGCAAACCGCCGGCGTCAAGAAAGTCTACGACCACATGACCATCCGGCAGCTTCAACTGGGCAGTTTCTCTTCACCCAATCCGCCGCCTGCACCCGCTCACCTCGCCCCTCGGCCAAGACCTAGAGAGATTCGACCACGCCGCCCCGTTCATCAATCTGCTGCGCTGACTCCGCCGCCGACGCAACTCCCGGCTTCCGCAACCCAAATGACTCCCGTGACGTCGGCTCCCGCCACCCCGGTTCCTTCGCTGGAGCCTGCGGCATCGTCGGCGCCGGCCGTTCGAATCACGCTGCCGCAGGGCACTCCGATCCGCATCCGCATGATCGACTCGATCAATTCCGCGGTTGATAGCACGGGCGACATCTTTCACGCCTCGCTGGCCAGCCCGCTGGTGGTGAATCACAAAGTGATTGCGCCGGCGGGAACCAATATCTACCTGCGCCTGGTGGAAGCACGGACTGCCGGCCGTTTCAGGGGCCGAAGTGAGTTGCGCGTTGAGCTCTACCGGCTGATGCTCAACGGCCGTTCCTACCCGCTCATCAGCGACGATTACGTGGTGAAAGGCCCCAGCCGCACCAAGCGCAGCGCCCTTGCGATCATCGGCGGTGTGGCCGCCGGTGCGGCGATTGGTGCCTTGGCCGGCGGTGGCAAGGGCGCCGCGCTCGGCGCCGCGGCCGGTGGCGGCGGTGGCGCCGCCTACGAAGGCCTTACCAAGAGCAAGCAGGTGAAGATCCCGTCGGAAACGCTGCTCCATTTCAAGCTCGAGCAGCCGGTTTCCGTCTCCGTTCCCGCCAACCCGACGGCTGCCTCTCATTCTCCGGCAGCTTCCGCCCGAATTATCCGGCCGTAGTTCGCCTTTTCTTCCGCAACCGCTTCGGCGCCAAGGTCTTAACACGCGAGGCGCGCCAGCTTATGCTGTAAACGGCTGCGAACGGCAATTTGACTCTCTTGCAGGCCCCGACTACCATTTTTCTTTTCCCTGCCTTTCGGCGGCCCGACCGGTGCCGTGTCGGCAGAGTGCGAATCCGATGAAAGCCGCGTATTTCGACTGTTTTTCGGGCATCAGTGGCGACATGGTGCTCGGTGCGCTCGTGGACGCCGGCGTCGAGCTCGGACGCCTGGAGGCCGAGCTGCGCCGCCTGCCCTTTTCCGGCTGGAAGCTTTCCGCAGAAAAGGTTCGCCGCGGAGCGATCAGCGCGACGAAGGTGAACGTCGAAGCCGCCGAGCAGCACCACCATCGCTCGCTCACCACGATACTGAAGATGATCGACGGTGCGGGGCTCGCGCCGCGCATTGCCGAACGCGCGAGGAAGATCTTCGAGCGGCTGGGCGCGGCGGAAGCGAAGGTCCACGACGTGCCCATCGACCAGGTGCATTTTCACGAAGTCGGCGCGGTTGACGCGATCATCGACATCACCGGAGCAGCCGTCGGCTTCGAGCTGCTCGGCATCGAGGTCTTTTCCACCTCGCCGCTCAATCTTGGCGGCGGGCGCGTCGAGACGGCACACGGCACGCTGCCCGTGCCCGCCCCGGCCACGGCGGAACTGGTGCGCGGGCTGGCCTGCTATTCGAGCGGCATCGAACGGGAGCTGGTGACGCCAACCGGCGCGGCCATCGTTTCGACGCTGGCCACCGCTTCCGGCGCGATGCCGCCGATGACGGTGGAAGCACTCGGCTGGGGCGCCGGCACGGCCGATCTCGCCGAGCAGCCCAACGTACTCCGGCTCTTCGTCGGCGAGCGCGCCGCCGAGGCGGAGCGCTGGAACCAGATGGTGGCCGTGATCGAAGCGAACGTCGACGACATGAATCCGCAGCTTTACGGCTACTTCGCCGAGCGCGCCTTCGAGGCCGGGGCGCTCGACGTCTTTTCGACGCCGGCGCAGATGAAGAAGAACCGCCCCGGCCTATTGCTCACCGTGCTCGCCCCGCCCGAATCCGCCGAACGGTTGGCCGCCCTGCTGCTCCAGGAAACGACCACGCTCGGCGTCCGCATCAGCGAAGCACGCCGGCGCTGTCTGGAACGCGATTGGGCAACGGTCGAAACCGCCTACGGCCCGGTGCGCATCAAGCTGGGCCGTGAAGCCGGCCGGGTGGTCAACGCCGCGCCGGAATACGAGGATTGTCGCCGCATCGCCGCCGAGCGCGGTGTGCCGCTCAAGCAGGTCTTCGCGGAAGCGCTCTGGGCCTTCCGCTCACGGAAGGGCACGGAATCCTGATCATGTCCAGGTACTACCTCACCACCCCGATCTACTACGCCAATTCCAGGCCTCACGTCGGCTCGGCCTACACGACGATCGCCTGCGACGTGATCGCCCGCTACAAACGGATGTGCGGCGACGAAGTGGCTTACCTCACCGGCACGGACGAGCACGGCGTGAACATCGAGCGCGCCGCCGAAAAGCTGGGCATCACGCCGGCCGAGCTGGTCGACCGCAACCACAGGATTTTCACCGACCTCTGGAAGCGGCTCGGCATCGACTACACCCACTTCGTTCGCACCACCTCGCCCGAGCACGCCCGCGCCGTGCAGGCGCTGGTGCGTCGCACGCGGAAACGCTCGTCCGACGCCATCTACAAGGCCAAATACGAGGGCCGCTACTGTATCCACGACAACCTCTACGTCAGCGATTCGCCCGAACCTGCCGATTGCCCTCTCTGCGGCCGCCCGGCCGAGCTGATTTCCGAGGAAAATTACTTCTTCCGGCTCTCCGCGTTTCAGGACAAGCTGCTCGCCCTCTATCGCGAGCACCCCGATTTCGTGCAGCCCGATTTTCGCTTCAACGAGGTGAAGAGCTTCGTCGAGGCGGGATTGAAAGACGTCTCGATCAGCCGCAAATCGATCACCTGGGGCATTCCCTGGCCCGACGATCCCGAGCATGTTTTCTACGTCTGGTACGACGCGCTCACCAGCTACATGAGCGGACTCGGCTACGGGCAGTCCGAAGACGACGAGGCCAGCCCTGAATTCCGGAAATTCTGGCCCGCCGACGTCCACATGATCGGCAAGGAGATCATCCGCTTCCACGCGGTCTACTGGCCGGCGTTCCTGATGGCCGCCGGGCTCCCGCTGCCGCGGCAGATCTTTGCGCACGGCTGGCTGCTCTTCGAGCAGCAGAAGATGAGCAAGTCGAAGGGCAACATCGCTTACTGCGAGCCGATTGTGAATGCACTTGATGAACTGGCCGGCGCGAAAGTAGGCAACGATGCGCTGCGCTATTACCTGCTCCGCGACGTCGTCTTCGGCCAGGACGGCAATTTCGGTCGCGATGCGCTGCTCACCCGTTACAACAGCGACCTCGCTAACGATCTCGGCAACCTGGCGAGCCGCACGATCCACATGATCGGCCGCTATTTCGGCGGCGTGGTGCCCGAGCCGACGCCTCGGGAGCAACCGGAATCCGATCTCGAGGTTTTCACCGCTGAAGCCGTTCTCAGTTTTCGCCGCGGCTTCGACGAGTTTGCCTTTTCCCGCGCCATCGAGGCCGGTTGGGGACTGGTCACCCGAGTGAATCAGTATCTGGTGGAGACCGAGCCTTGGGCCATGGCCGAGGACCCCGCGCGCCGCGGCCGGCTCGGCCCGGTGCTCTATGCGGCGGCGGAAAGCCTGCGCGTGCTGGCCGTGCTCTTCGCGCCGGTCCTGCCTGTCGCGGCTCAAAACATCTGGCGGCAGCTGGGCCTCGCCAGATCGCCGGAAAGCGAGCGCATCGACCAGCTTACCTGGGGCGGGCTGAAACCGGGAACCCGCGTCTCCAAACCCGAACCAGTTTTCCCACGACTCGACAAAAAAGAAGCGATCGAAAGGATCGAAGCCATGGAAGAAGAAATTCGCCAGCCCACAACTCCCGCGGCGCCCAAGACCGAATCTGCGGCCGCCGCTCCTGCTGCCGCTCCTACCGCCGCGCCGGCAGTGCCGGTGCGCATTTCGATAGACGATTTCGCTAAGGTGGAAATGCGCGTCGGCGAGGTGAAAACGGCCGAGCGCGTCGCCGGCACGGACAAGCTGATGCGGCTCACCGTGGATATCGGCACCGAGGTGCGGCAGGTGGTGGCCGGCATCGCCAAGAGCTACGAGCCCGAGCAGGTGGTGGGCCGCAAGGTGGTAATCGTCGCCAATCTCGAGCCGCGCAAGCTGCGCGGCGTCGAATCCAACGGGATGGTCGTCGCCGCCACGCGGCCCGACGGCAGCCCGGTGCTCTGCACGTTCGTCGAAGACGTCCCGGTTGGGGCCCGGCTGAAGTAGCGAACCGGCAGTCAGCACAGACATCCCATTCCTGTCATGCTGAACGAAGTGAAGCATCCCGAAGCGCGGAGGACCCGAAAAGCCAAAGGGTTGCAAAGCACGGGTATCCTTCGTTGCACTCAGGACGACATTGGGCGGGGATGAGGACGCGCGGATGCTCCACCGAACTCTCAGCCTCCGGAATTCTCCCGGGGCGGCGGGAAGCAACCGGTGGCACAGCCTTCAGGCTGTGCCCGTTCCCGCATGCGGCGCAATCAACCGGCCAGGAATCGAGGACCTATCGTGTACCACGTTGTCGAAGAACGTTTCCGTGAAGCGATTCGCCGCTTTCTGAGCGAGCGCTATCAGCTCGACGTGCCGGTCGCGCTCGAGCGCCCGCCGCGGATCGAGCTGGGCGAACTGGCCACGCCGGTCTGCTTCGAGCTGGCGCGCCGCCTGCGCCGCGCCCCGCGCCAGATCGCCCAGGAGATCGCCGCCGAAATCGGCCCGATCGAGGCCGTCGCGCGCGTCGAAGTCGCCGGCGGCGGCTACATGAACGCGTTCCTCGATCGCGGACCGTTCCTCTCGCTGGCGCTCGATCTTTCGCGGCGGCTGGCAGCCGAGCCCCCGGCCGGCGCATCAAAAGTGATCGTCGAGCACACCAGCATCAACCCGAACAAGGCCGCGCACATCGGCCATCTGCGCAACGCGGTGCTTGGCGACGCTTTCGTGCGCCTCGAGCACTTCTCCGGCCGGCGCGTGCAGGTGCAGAACTATATCGACAACACGGGCGTCCAGGTGGCCGATGTGGTTCTCGGCTTCCTGCGGCTCGAAAAAAAATCGGCCGACGAAGTTCGCCGGATGGCCGAGGAGCCGCGCTTCGATTATTACTGCTGGGACCTCTACGCCCGCGTCACCCAGTTCCTCGAGGAGGACAAGCAGCGCCTGGAAATGCGCGCCGCCACGCTCAAGGCAATCGAGGAGGGCCACGGCGCCGAGGCCGAAATGGCCGAAATCATTTCCACGGCGATTCTGCGCTGCCACCTGCGCACGATGGACCGGCTGGGCATCCGCTACGATCTGCTGGCCCGCGAATCCGACATCCTGCGGTTGAAATTCTGGGAAGCGGCGTTTCGCCTGATGGTCGATCGCGGTGTCATCACCCGGGCCGAATCGGGCAAATACGCCGGCTGCTGGATAATGGCGCTGGGCGAAGCTCCGGTCGAGGAGGGTGAGGAAGCCGAAGCCAAGGTGATCGTGCGGTCCAACGGCACCGTGACCTACGTCGGCAAGGACATCGCCTATCAGATGTGGAAATTCGGCCTGCTCGGCCTCGATTTCCATTACCAGCCGTTTTTCCGCTATGCCGACGGCCATACCGTCTGGACCACCGCCGCCGAGCGGGGCGAGCCCGATGCGCCGGAATTCGGCCATGCCCGCGAGGTCTACAACGTCATCGATTCCCGGCAGGCATATTTGCAAAACGTCGTCGCGGCGGCGCTGCGCGGGCTCGGCTTCGAGGACGCAGCCGCGCATTCGATCCATTTCTCCTACGAGATGGTCGCGCTCACGCCCCGCTGCGCGGGCGAGCTCGGCTACGAGCTATCGGAGGAAGACGCCAAGCGGCCCTACGTCGAGGTCAGCGGCCGGCGCGGGTTCGGCGTGAAGGCCGACGATCTGCTCGATAAGCTGGAAGCCGCCGCGCGCGCTGAAGTCGACCAGCGCCATCCGGAAGATCACGAAGTGACCCGCGCGCAGATTGCCCGCGAGATCGCCATCGGAGCGCTGCGCTATTTTTTGCTGAAATACACGCGCAACACCGTTATCGCTTTTGATTTTCACGACGCGCTCAGCTTCGAGGGCGAAACCGGCCCCTACGTCCAATACGCTATCGTTCGCGCGCGCAATATCTTCCGCAAACTCGCCGAACAAGACGCCGGCTTCCCGGCGGGTCGCCTCGATTCGCTGGTTTCGGCCGAGGCGCGCGCCAATTTGCTCTCTGGCGCCGATGGCGACGAATACTGGCAGTTGCTGCTGCTCGCCGCATCGCTCGGCAGCCAGGTCGGCGCGGCCGCTGCTTCGCAGGAGCCGGCCTTCGTCGCGAAGTTCGCCTTCCAGCTCGCCCAGTCCTTCAACAACTTCTACCATCGCCACCATATCCTCTCCGAAGCCGATCTGGTGAAAAAGGCCTTCCTGCTCCAGCTCACCGCCTTGGTCGAGCGCCAGCTCGTCGCAGCGCTCGCCCTGCTCGGCATCGACTCCCCCGACAAGATGTGACCGGTAACTTGCCCCTGCCCGTCACCACGTAGGACAAGCCGTTGCGGTCGGCCACCCGCTCCAGTTATCCTGGCCCCAGAGGGTCCGTTTCTCTCGCGCGCCAATCTGGCTCCGCGCCCCACAACAACCCCTTCGCAAAGTGCCGAATTTTTGACACCCTGGAAAATTTATCTTGTAGAACATACAGCACTTACAGCCGCACATGCTTGTTCGCCATTGACACCCTCCCGCACCTCCTCCTGCCCTCCTTCCCGCGCCGGTTTTGCAGCAGAGGAACCAGACCGCCTTTTCCGCCGCTTCAAACCTGTCATGTTGAACGAAGCTCTTGGCGACGAGCGCAGCGAGCCCCGAAGCACTATGTCTGGAAGCATCCCGAAGCGGCCAGGAGGGCCAGGTTTCAAACCTGCCCCCACTTGAACTGGAGGCGAATCGGCCGGCGCCGAAAAGCCGACCGCCGGCTACAGCTTCTCGGTGAAATCGACCAGGGTGCGAATGGCCACGCCCGTGGCGCCCTTTGCCATCCAGGGCTTGGCGTCATCGAGCCAGGCCGTGCCGGCGATATCCAGGTGGATCCAGGGCACGTCTCCCGTGAATTCACGGAGAAACGCGGCCGCCGTGCAAGCGCCGCCGCCATCGCCCGAGGAGATGTTCTGCACGTCGGCAATCTGGCTCTTCATCATATCGGCGTAGTCGTCGTCGACCGGCATCTGCCACATCCGTTCACCGGCGGTGCGCGCGGTGTCGAGGAAAAGCCGGGTGTAATCGTCGGGCCGGCCGAAGACGCCGACGTTGAGCGTGGAGAGCGCGACGACGATGGCCCCGGTGAGCGTGGCGGCATCGACCAGGTGCGTGGCGCCGAGCTGGCGGGCATAGAAGAGGCCATCGGCCAGGATCAGCCGGCCCTCCGCGTCGGTATTGAGCACCTCGATCGTCTTGCCGGACATCGAGAAGAGGATGTCGCCGGGTTTGGTGGCGCGGCCACCGGGCATATTTTCGGTAGCGGGCACCACGGCGATCACCTTTATCGCGGGCTTGGTCCTGGCAATGGCGCGCATGGTGGCGAGCATGGTGATGCCCCCGCACATGTCGTACTTCATGGCATCCATGTGCTTGCTGGGCTTGATGGAGATGCCGCCGGTATCGAAGGTGACCGCCTTGCCCACCAAGCCGAGCACGGGCGCGCCCGGGTTGGCCTGGGGCGGATTGTAGGTAAGGACAATCATGCGTGGCGGCTCGGCGCTGCCGCGCGCCACGCCGAGCAGGCCGCCCATCTTCATCTCCTCGATCCGCTCCTCGTTGAGAATGTCGACCTGCAAGCCGGATTCGCGAGCCATCTTTTCCGCGTGCCCGGCGAGGATTGTTGGCGTGAGGCGGTTGGAGGGCTCGTTGGCAATGTCGCGGGCCCAGTTCTGGCTTTCGGCAATGATGCGCGCTCGTTCAAGCGCCTCGGCCGCACCTGGATCTGCGCCGAGGATCGACGCCTGCTCGATTGCCTTCTGGTTCTTTTTTTCGCTCTTGTATTTGTCGAGTTCGAGTTCGGCCAGCAGCAGGCCCTCGGCAACCAATTGCGCGGCGCCAGCGTCCTTGCGGGGCTCGCGCAGCAGGAAAGCGATGCGCTTCGCCCCGCGGCTTTTCAGGTGGCGCGCGGCGGCACTGGCCAGGCGGCGTAGCATCGTGTTGTCGAATTTCTCGGGCTTGCCCGCGCCAACGATAAGCAGGCGCGCGGCCTTCAGTCCTGCCGGATAGTGCAATAACACCATTTCCAGCGATTTGCCGGTGAGTTCGTGGCTGGTCGCCAACTCTTTCAGCCGTCCGCCGGCTGCTCGATCGAGTTCGGCGAGCGGACCATCGATCAGCTCGTCCTTTTCGAACGCAAACGTGACCAGTGCATCGGCTTCCACAGTGAGCGGTGAGGTGGTTTCCAGCTGAATTTGCATCAGGCTCGGCTCCTTATCAACGTCGGCGGTAGTTATAGAGGGCTTCGGAGGCTTCGCGCTTGGCTTCGCGCTCGCGCTCGGCTTCCCGGCGATCGAATTCCCTGCGCCCCTTGGCCAGCGCAATCTCGCATTTGGCACGCCCATTGCGGAAATAGATTCGCAGCGGAATGATCGTCAGACCCTTCTGCTGCGTCTTGGCGGCGAGGTGGTCGATTTCCTTGCGGTGCAGCAGGAGCTTCTTCGGCCGCAGCGGATCGTGATTGAAGAAGCCTGCGGCGGTGTAGGAAGGGATATGGCAGCTCTCCAGCCACAGCTCGCCCTTGCGTATTTCACCGTAGGCCTCACGCAGGCTGGCCTTGCCGTCCCGAAGCGACTTTACCTCGCTCCCGAACAGCTCCATGCCGGCTTCGTATTTCTCGAGGAAGATATAGGCGTGGGAAGCGGCGCGATTTTGCGCCACGATCCGCTCGCCCTCCCGTGCCGCCTTCTGTTTCTTCTTTTGGCTTGCCATGAATCGACTATCTTAGCTGGAGAAGCGTCCCATTGTGGAGCGGCTGGGGCTGAAAGCCTCCAGGGGTGGTCACCCGTCCAGGCACCCACCAAGGCTGCTCCGATGGCATGGCAACAGCCGTCGGGACGGGCGTACAGGCTCTGCCCGCAGGTACCCGGCCGGAGGACGAGCTGATCCGAAATGGCTAGAGCGAACAGGGTTTATTGTTGTAACCCGTGAAGCAACTGCCCGCTGCGTCGGCTTGCCCGGGGTGCTACCCTTTGCTACTCTGGAGCGGCGAGGACGGAATGCGACCTGCATCATTGGCCGCAATAATATTGCTGGCTGGTGCGTTGTTTTTCACTGCCGCCTGCGCAAAAACAGGCCGGTACTATAAGCTTGGGCAGAAGGCGCAAGAGCTGCAGGACTACGATTCGGCCCTGGTTTACTACAAAAAAGCCCTCCAGGAAGACCCCACCAACGCACTTTATCGCATCAAGGTCGACCAGATGCGCTTCCAGGCAGCGCAGGCCAATGTTGAAAAGGGCGAGGGGCTGATGGCCAGGGGCGATCTCCTCGATGTCGAAAAAGCTCTCGGTTTCTTCCAACGGGCGCTCGACATCAATCCGGCAAGCGCCATAGCGGACCAGATGCGGCGCAAGGCGATTGAGCGGATCGCCGAGCTGAAGAAGGCCGCTCGGCCGCCGCAGCGTCACCCGACCGAAAGCTACCTCGAGAGCTTGCGCTCGATGCCCCCCGTGCTGAAACCGCTCTCCACGCAGCCGATCAACCTGAAGATGACCAACGACGCCCGGATCGTCTACGAAACGATCGCGAAGCTGGCCGGCCTGACGGTGCTGTTCGATCCGCAGTTCAGCTCGCGGCGAATCTCGATCGAGCTGCCGAACGTGACTCTGGAGCAGGCGCTCAACGCGGTGGCGCTCGAGAGCAATTCGTTCTGGCAGCCGATGACCTCGAACATCATCTTCGTGGCGCCCAATAATCCGCAGTCGCGGCGCGAGTTCCAAAGCCAGATCATCAAGACGTTTTACCTGAAGAACACGCTGACGCCGCAAAACCTGACGGAGATCGTCGGCGGGCTGCGGCAGTTGCTGCAATTGCAGCACGTGCAGCAGATCAACACGCTGAACGCGATCGTGATCCGCTCGACGCCAGACAAGGTTGCCGCGGCGGAAAAAATTATCAACGATATCGACAAACAGCGGGCCGAGGTGATGCTGCAGGTTTCGGTGCTGGAAGTGAACACGAACTGGGAGCGCAATCTGGGCATCCAGCCGGGCAGCACGGCTGTGGTGACTTTCACGCCGCGAACCGAACTTCAGCCGAACCAGGGTTCCTCGTCCTCCAGCACGTCGAGCACAACGGGAACGTCGTCGACGGTGCCGCAGATCACGTTGAACAACCTGCAACATTTGTCGACGGCCGATTACAGTATTACGCTGCCGGGTGCCACGGTGCAGGCGCTGCTCACCGACAGCACGACCAAGATCATTCAAAACCCCGAGATCCTGATCACCGACGGTGACGAAGCGCACCTGCGGATCGGCGACCGGGTGCCGATCGCCACTGGGTCATTCCAGGCCGGCGTCGGCGTGGGCGTCGGCACGGCTGGCACGAGCCTGGTGAACCCTCTGGTCAACACCCAATTCCAGTATCAAGACGTCGGCGTGAACATCGACGTGACCCCGCGCGTTCATCCGGACTTGGATGTGAGCATGAAACTGAACATCGAAGTGAGCTCGGTGACCGGCCAACAGAATATCGGCGGGATCGAGGAGCCGGTTATCAGCCAGCGGAAAATCGAGAACGAGATCCGGCTCCGGAACGGCCAGGTGAGTGTGCTCGGCGGCTTGATGCAGCACACGACGACCAAATCGGTGAACGGCTGGCCGGGCTTCGACAAGATTCCCTTCCTGAAGTATTTCTTCACCAACCAGAGCGTGCAGAAACTGAACGACGAAGTCCTGATCGTGCTGACCCCTCACGTGGTGCGGGTGCCGGAGGTCACCGCCGAAAACCTCCGCTCGCTCTTCACCGGCACGCAACAAAACGTCGAAGTGCTGCCGCGGACGGCCCCGGCCGACGCCACCGGCATAGGCGCAGCGCCGATCTTCCCGCCGGAGGGCAAGCAAAGCCCGGCGGCCTCGGTACCGGCAGCGACCCCGCCGGGAAATCACGGCGGCCTGCTGGCCTTCCAGCCCGCCACGGAAGCCCTCCAGCCGGGCCAGACGGCCACCATTGCGCTGGTGGTGCGCAACGCCACCGATCTCTATTCGATTCCGTTGATCCTGCATTACAACCCGAAAGTGATCGCCATCGAGAGCGTCCGCGACGGCGGTTTCCTCTCCGGTGGAACGCAGGTAATCTCCATCTTCCACCATGAAGACCCCAAGCGGGGCGAATCGATCATCAGCGCGATGCGGCAGCCGAACAGCACGGGCGTCAGCGGCAGCGGCACGCTGCTCGGGATCGTGGTGAAGGCGCTGGCCCCGGGCACCTCGCCCATCGAAATCCAGGAAGTGAGCGCCAGGAACCCGCAGCAGAAACCGTTGTCTTTTGCCACGCAGGCCGCGACAATTCACGTAGGAACTCCCTAATGGCTTCACGGGGCCCCAGGCCCGCCGGGGAAGCGGGCTTTACGCTGATCGAACTGATGGTCACCACGGCCATCATGCTGATTCTGGCGTCGGTGGCGCTGCCGCTGGCCCGCGTCTCGATCCAGGAGCACAAGGAAGCGGAACTGCGACGCGACCTGCGCGAAATGCGCGACGCAATCGACCGCTACAAGGATGCCGCCGACCGCAACCAGATCAAGGTGAAGGCCGGGACGGACGGATATCCGCCCACGCTCGAAACCCTTGTGCAGGGCGTGCCACTGGCGGGCAAACCGGGCGAGCGCATCCGCTTCTTGCGCAAGATCCCGGTGGATCCCATGACCGGGCAGAAGAACTGGGGACTGCGCTGCGTGCAAGACCCGCCCGATTCGACGAGCTGGTGCGGCGAGGACGTTTTCGACGTCTACTCGCAATCGACAGGCATCGGGCTCAACGGAACCCCGTACTCGAGTTGGTAGGACACCGATGAGAATGGCCCAACATCTGCGGCGACGGCTCAACAACCTCCGAACCACGTCTCCGGCGGGACTGGGGGCCGGCTTTACGCTGCTCGAGATGATGATCGTGATCGCGATTATGCTGATCCTGCTCGGGATCGGCGCCGGCCGATACGAAATGTCGATAACCCGGGCCAAGGAGGCGGCGCTCAAGGAAGACCTTTCGGTGATGCGGCGCGCGATCGATCAGTTCACGATCGACAAGGAGGCGCCGCCGCAATCGCTTCAGGACCTGGTGACCGCCGGCTACCTGCGCGGCATTCCGGTCGACCCTTTCACCCATCGCCGCAACTGGCGCACCAGCGAAAACGAAGTTGTTCTCACGCCAGAGCAGACGCAGTTCGGCATCACCAACGTCCACTCGGCCTCAAACCAGATTTCCCCATTCACTCATACGCCCTACAGTTCCTGGTAGACGTGTGCCCGGATCCCCGCCAGAACTTCCCGAATGGACCGCACCGCCTTTCCGGCCCTTGCACTGGCTGGCCGGACCGGACCGGATGACTGTTGCCGCCTCGTTCTGGCCGCGACGTTTTCCCCGCCTGCCTGCAGCAGAAGACCTCTTGATCGAGTCCGAGCCGGGAACACGCATTCTGGCCCGCTGCCATTGGCAGCCGGAACGCCACCGGCGCCCGGCCCTGGTACTGGTGCATGGCCTGGAGGGCTCGAGCGAGTCGGGCTACATGCTGGGCACGGCCGAACGCGCGTGGCTGGCCGGATTCAGCGTTGTGCGGATGAATCAGCGGAATTGCGGCGGCACGGACCACCTGACCCCCACCCTCTATAATTCGAGCCTGAGCGTCGACGTGAGAGCCGTGGTTTTCCGCCTGATCGAAGGCAAACAGGTACCGGAGGTGTTTGCGGTGGGCTTTTCCCTCGGAGGGAACCTGGTAATGAAGATGGCCGGCGAGATGGGCGAGCGGACACCCGCGGAACTACGCGCGGTAGCCACCGTTTCGCCTTCCCTGGATCTGGCCGCCTGCGCTGACGCCCTCGAGCAGCCGCGCAACTGGATCTACGAGCGCTATTTCCTGCGTCGGCTCAAGCGACGAATCCTGCACAAGGCGAGGCTGTTTCCCGACCGCTACCGGCTCACTCAACTAGACTCGATTCACACGATCCGCCAGTTCGACGACCGGATTACCGCGCCGCATAGCGGCTTTCGGGACGCCGAAGACTACTATTTTCGGGCCAGCGCGCTACGGGTGATCGAGCGAATCCGGCGACCGGCGCTCATCTTGGCGGCCGCGGACGATCCGATGGTCCCTTTCGCCAGCCTCGATCGGCCCGAGATCCGCGAACACCCACAAATCCGGCTGCTCGGGCCACGCCGCGGTGGCCATTGTGGCTTCATTTCCCGAAAAGAGGCGGGCGAGCGGTTCTGGGCCGAGCTGGTGATCGTCGACTTTTGCCGCAGCCAATCGCACCTGACAGACTTCTCCCGGTAGAATAGGTTTCCCCTGCAGCCGCCCGGGGGCGGCGCAACAGAACCTCCCAGCTTGAATGGATCAGGATGGCTGATCGATGGTGACAAAGAAATGAGTGTTCCGCGCAGAAGAGGCCGGGGAAAGCGAGAGCGCCCGTGGAACTGATCGATTCACATGCGCACCTGGATTTCCCCCAGTTCGACGAGGACCGCGATGCCATGCTCGAACGGGCACGACAGGCGGGCATCGTGGGAATCGCCACGATTGGCAGCGCCAGCGGGCTCGATCAGCTCGACGCGGCGCTGCCTTTTGCGGAGGCGCACGACTGGATCTGGGCGACCATCGGCATCCATCCGCACGAGGCCGCCGAAGCCACCGAGGAGCATTTCCTTCGCCTGGCCGGGCTGGCGCGCCATCCGGAAGTGATCGCTTGGGGGGAAATCGGCCTCGACTACCACTACGAGGACCCCCCGCGGCCGGTGCAGCAGCGCGTCTTCGCCCGTCAGCTCGAGTTGGCCGCCGAGGCTCGCCTGCCGGTGATTCTTCACTGCCGCGAGGCGTGGACCGACGCGCTGGAAATTCTCGAAAACGAGTGGGCGCCGACCGGCCTCGCCGGGATCCTCCATTGCTTCACCGGCTCGCTGGAAGAGGCGCGCCGGGGTATCGCGATGGGGTTTCTGGTATCCTTCGCCGGCAATCTCACCTATCCGAAATCGGAGCCGTTGCGGCAGGTGGCGCGGCAGCTCCCCGCCGACCGGCTGCTTATCGAGACCGACTCCCCCTTTTTGCCGCCCCAGGGTCACCGCGGCAAGCGCAATGAGCCGGCTTTTGTCGTGGAAGTGGCGAAAACACTGGCGAATGTGAGAGACTTATCCACCGAGGAAATCGCCCGTATTACCACGGCGAATTTCCGTCGCTTTTTCCGGCTGGAGGAGGCCGCTGCCGGTCGGCCGGCCACGGAGGATTTGTCATCACCGTCCTGACCGCAATGGAAATTTTCGAGCTGATCCGCGAGGACTTGGTCCAAGTGGAGCGGGAACTCGCCGGGCAGGCGAGCCACGCTTTCGGGCCTGTCGCGGAGATCTCTTCGTACCTCCTCGAAGGCGGAGGGAAGAGGCTTCGGCCGGCAGTGCTGCTGCTGAGCGCCGGCGCCGCGGGCTATCGCGGGCCGTGGGCTATCCAGATGGGCGCGGCGATGGAATTGGTGCACACGGCCACGCTGATGCACGACGATGTGATCGACGGCGCCGATACGCGCCGCGGCCGCCCCTCGGCCAACCGCCGGTGGGGCAACCACATGAGCGTGCTGGCCGGGGACTGGATCTACATGCAATCGTTCCAGCTTGCGCTGAAGGAACGCAATTTCCAGATCCTCGACGTGCTGGTCGAAGTCACCCAGCGCATGGTGGAGGGTGAACTTCTCCAGTGGACCAACCTCGGCCGGATCGACATGACCGAGCAGCAGGCGCTCGACCTCGCCTATCTCAAGACGGCCTGCCTGTTCAGCGGCTGTGCCCGGATGGGCGCGGTGCTGGCCCAAGCCGATTCGGCGTCCGAGGAGTCGCTGGCCGATTTTGGCCGTTATTCCGGGCTCGCTTTCCAGCTGGTCGACGACCTGCTCGATTTCACCGCTTCGACCCAGCAGATCGGCAAGCCTGTGTTGAGCGACCTGCGGGAAGGCAAGGTGACCTTGCCGCTGATCTACGCACTTGCCTCTGGCGATGCCGCCGATCGGGAACTGGTGGCCAACGTAGTCGCCGACAGGGGGTTCGATCGCGTCAGCCCGGCGCAGATCGTCGCGCTGGTGAACGATTCCGGGGCGCTCGACCAGGCGCGCCAACTCGCTGTCGATTACGCTGCCAAGGCCAAAGCTTCCCTCGAACCGGTACCCGATTCCGACTACCGCCGGGCCCTCCTCTCGATTCCCGATTTCATCCTCGAACGCGAAAGCTGAACAGCGGCTAGCGCAGATCGGCCGGTGTTGAAGTCTGCCTGGGCGCAGGCGGATTGAGTACCAGTTACGAACCGCCGAAACGTTGCAGGCGCGGGACCGCGTCCGAGTTCAAAGGCGGGGCAGGTTTGAAACCCCTACCATGGCTAAGAAGCCGCGCCGGCGTTTACAGCGGTTGGTCGCGCGGAGTACGCTAGCCGCGATGGCGCTGCCCTTCAAACTCGTCTACGACGATCGCTACGATCTCCACCTCGGCGCCCACGTCTTCCCTTCCCAGAAATACCGGCTGGTGCGACAGGCGCTGCTCGATCAGGGCATCGCCACGCCGGGGGACTTCCGCCAGCCCGAACCGACGGCGGATGAGGACGTGCTCCGCGTGCACACCAGGGACTACGTCGAGAAGCTAAAGACCGGCAAGCTGAGCGACGAGGAACTGCTGCGGCTCGAGGTGCCATATTCGAAAGAATTGATCGAGGCCTTCTGGTTGGCGGCTGGCGGATCGATTCTCAGCGGACAGCTGGCGCTGGCCGAGGGCGTGGCCGCCAACATCGGCGGCGGCTTCCATCATGCTTTCGCCGAGCATGGCGAGGGATTCTGCGCGATTCACGATGTGGCAATCGCCATTCGCAGGCTGCAGGCCGACAGGGCGCTCCAGACGGCGATGGTGATCGACACCGACGTCCACCAGGGCAACGGCACCGCGGCAATTTTCGCGCGCGATGCCAGCGTCTTCACGTTTTCCATCCACCAGGAAAACAACTATCCATATCCAAAGCCTCCTTCGAATATCGATATCAACTTGCCCGACGGAATCGCCGATGAAGACTATCTGGCGCGACTCGAATCGCATCTGGTGCGTGCGTTTGAGGAATTCCACCCGGATTTGGCGTTCTACGTGGCTGGCGCCGATCCCTATCGCGAAGACCAACTCGGCGGTCTCAGCCTGACAATCGACGGCCTCAGAAAACGCGACCGGCTCGTCTTCGAAGCGGTGCGAGATCGTGGCGTGCCGGTAGCGATCACCCTGGCGGGCGGCTACGCCCGCCATGTGGAAGACACGGTTCAAATCCACGCCAACACGATTGTAGCGGCCCGCGACGTCGCCTGAGCGAAGCGACGGTCGTTCCCGCCAAGGGCTGAGCCCGAAACGGGCCCGCCCCCACACGCGAGGCTCGGCCAACCGGCACGGGAAGGAATTACGGACGTATCGCCCCGCAAGGCCCGCGTGCGCAAAGTTGTGTCCGTCAAGTTCAGCAAATTGGGTCTGACGTTTTCTTTGTCGGCCGCTGATTTCGCGAAGGGCCTGCAGCCCGGTTCGAAACGCCGGGGGGTGGCGTTTCGAACCGGGCTGCAGGCGGC
>JAKBLM010000036.1 GCA_021832085.1 Acidobacteriota bacterium
CGCTCGCAGGTACTCGCGTCGTCCTTGCTTGCCCAACCTGGTCGCCTCCTTTTCGCGTTTGGGTTGGGTAACATCCTAAATGGCGCGATGTTGCCCCCTTCGGTAACATTTTCGACGGCGCGATACGCGGGGGCGATTCTGGCGTTCCCTGTGTGTTAAAATGGGTTGCGAGGCCGCCTTCCTATGAAATTCGGTGTCGTCGTTTTCCCCGGATCGAACTGCGACCACGACGCGCACCATGCCGTTGGCGCCGTTCTCGGCCACCAGGTTGAGTTCATCTGGCACCAATCGGAAAACCTGGACGGCTTCGACGCGGTGATCCTTCCCGGCGGTTTCTCCTATGGCGACTACCTGCGCACGGGCGCGATTGCGCGCTTTTCGCCGGTGATGCGGTCAGTCGAGCGGTTCGCTCATCGCGGCGGGCTGGTGCTCGGCATCTGCAACGGCTTCCAGATCCTGCTGGAAGCGGGCCTGCTGCCCGGGGCGATGCTGCGCAACCGCGGCCTGCGCTTCATCTGCCGCGACGTCTGGATTCGCGTTGAATCGACAGACACACCCTTCACCCTGGCCGCCGAGCCAGGACAGGTGCTGCGGGTGCCCATCGCCCACTCGGACGGCAACTACACCGCGGAGCCCGAAACCTTGCGCGAACTCGAGCGGAACGACCAGATCGTCTTTCGCTATACGACCGCCGACGGCCGCGAGGATGCCGCCGCCAACCCGAACGGCTCGATGGAAAACATCGCCGGAATCGTGAATCGCGAGCGGAACGTGCTGGGCATGATGCCGCACCCGGAACGCGCCGTGGAAACGATCATGGGCTCGACCGACGGGCTGGTGGTTTTCCGTTCCATGGTGCAGAGCCTGCTGCGCCATGCCCAGGCAACGGCCTGAGCGACGTGATTGGGCAACGCCAGTTTCCGATGTGAATCGAAGGTTGCGCAAAAGGGTGCTGCCGCCGGTATCCTTTTCCACTCCTGCAGCTGTTGACAGGGGCCGTGACGGCCACAACAGGCGCTTTGCGGTGAAAGTAGGCATGATGGTGGCGGGGCGAGAAGGCCACAGGCTGAGGCCTATGCCACTGGCGGCGTACCGAGGGCATCACAACTGATTATGGAAACGGAAATCCGCGTTACCGAAGCCGTTGCGGCTGGGCACGGGCTGACCGCCGAGGAATTCGCACGAGTGCGCCAAATTCTGGGGCGCGACCCGACTTACACCGAGCTGGGCATCTTCAGCGTCCAGTGGAGCGAGCACTGCTCTTATAAATCGAGCCGCGTCCATTTGAAACGGCTGCCGACCAAGGGCCCGCAGGTGATCGAGGGGCCGGGCGAAAACGCGGGGGTGGTGGATATCGGCGGCGGGCTGTGCGCCGTCTTCAAGATCGAATCGCACAATCATCCAAGCTTTGTCGAGCCGTTTCAGGGCGCGGCGACCGGCGTGGGCGGGATCCTGCGCGACATCTTCACCATGGGCGCGCGGCCGATCGCGGTGCTCGATTCGCTACGCTTCGGGCCGATGGCGGAGGATGCGGGCGTCGCCTCGAACGTGGCCGCGCGCAACCGGCGGATTCTCGACGGCGTGATCGGCGGCATCGCGTTTTATGGAAACTGCTTCGGCGTGCCGACGGCGGGCGGCGAGATCCGCTTCGAGCCGAGCTATTCGGGAAATCCGCTGGTCAACGTGCTGGCGCTGGGAATTGCGCGCCGCGACGGGCTGTTCCTGGCGCGGGCGCGCGGCACGGGCAATCCGGTGGTCTACGTGGGCGCGCGCACCGGGCGCGACGGCATTCACGGTGCCTCGCTGCTCGCCTCGGCTGAGTTCAGCGAGGAGTCGCAGCAGAAGCGGCCGAACGTGCAGGTGGCCGACCCGTTCATGGAAAAGCTGCTGCTCGAAGCCTGCCTCGAAGCGATGAAGACGGGCGCGGTGGTGGCCATTCAGGACATGGGCGCCGCCGGGCTCACCTGCTCTACGTCGGAGATGGCCGCGCACGGCGGCACGGGGATCGAAATCGATCTGCAGCTCGTGCCGCGCCGCGAAACCGGCATGACGCCCTACGAAATCATGCTCAGCGAATCGCAGGAGCGGATGCTGCTGGTGGCCGAAAAGGGGCGTCAGGACGAGCTGATCGAGCTGTTTCGCAAGTGGGGCCTGGAAGCGGTCGAGATCGGCCGCGTGACTGATGACGGCTTGATGCGCGTGCTCGATGGCGGGCGCGTGGTGGCGGAAATTCCGGCCCAGCCGCTCTGCGACCAGGGCCCGGCCTACGCCCGACCAATCGCGCCTCCGGCCGGCCGCGAGGAGCGGCTTGTGGAATTCGCGCCGGAAGGCAAAGCGCTCACACAGGCGTTCGAGCGCTTGCTCGCTTCGCCGTCGGTGGCCTCGAAGCGCTGGGTGTGGGAACAGTACGACCACATGGTGCGGACGAATACCGTGGTCGGGCCGGGGCGCGGCGACGCCGCCGTGCTGCGGGTGAAGGAGAGCGGGCGCGGGCTGGCACTTTCGACCGACGGCAACGGCCGCTGGTGCCGGCTGGATCCATTTGTAGGCGCGATGCACGCAGTAGCCGAAGCGGCGCGCAACGTCGCCGCCTCCGGCGCCCGGCCGATCGCCGCCACGAATTGCTTGAATTTCGGCAATCCGGAAAAGCCGGAGGTGATGTGGCAGTTCAGCCGCGCCGTCGACGGCGTGGCCGAGGCTTGCCGGGCGCTCGGGACGCCGATCACCGGCGGCAACGTCAGCTTCTACAACGAAACCCTGGGCGAGGCGATCGATCCCACGCCGGTGATTGGCATCCTGGGGCTGCTCGACGACGCTTCGAAGGCGCTGGGCATGCGATTCCGGGCCGAAGGCGATTTGATCGTGCTGCTCGATGGCGCTGTTCGGGCGCCGGGCGCGGAAACCGCGCCTGCTCACCGTGAAGGCGGCTCGGCAAACGGGCCGGCGGACCGAGTGGCACTGGCGCGCGAATTTTCCTCAAGCGAATACGCGAAGGTACTGCTGGGGTTGACAAGCGGTGCGCCGCCGGAAATCGACCTGGCTGCCGACAAGCGGCTGATCGACGTGCTGGTCGCGCTCGCCGCCGAACGGCTGGTTTTTTCCGCGCACGACCTTTCCGACGGTGGGCTGACCGTGGCGCTGGCCGAATGCTCGTTCGGAACCGGCGGGCTGGCGGCGCAGGTGGAACTGCACGGAGCGGAGCCGGCCGAGGTGGCGCTCTTTGGCGAACGAGGGGCGCGGGCAGTGGTCAGCGTGGAGGGTGCGCTTCTTGCCCGGGTCTCGGCCGTTGCGGCACAATATGGACTCAAGGCACAGGCGCTGGGTCGCGTCGCTCGCGGGGATTTCCGGATCGCTTACAACGATCGCGAGATCGTTCGGGCGCCGGCGGCGCGGCTGGAAGACCTTTGGACAAACTCCCTGGAACGCGCCCTTGCCGTTTCCCTTCCCGCGGCCGGATGAGCGAATGGATCGGACCATGATCGAGGACGATCACTTTCACGATCACTGCGGGATCGTTGGCGTCTACGGCCATCCCGAAGCCGCGAAGCTTGCCTACCTGGGCCTCTACGCGCTGCAGCACCGCGGCCAGGAATCGGCGGGCATCGCTTCGACGCAGGGCCAGCGGCTGGAACTCGTCAAGGGCATGGGCCTGGTGCAAGACATTTTCACCTCGGCCGCGCTCACCCGGCTGCCCGGCTACGCCGCCATCGGCCACACGCGCTATTCGACGGCCGGAGACAGTTCGGCGCTCAACGCCCAGCCGATTCTCACCGACTGCAACAAGGGCCACCTGGCGCTGGCGCACAACGGCAACCTGACCAACGCCCGCGAGTGGCGGCGCCGGCTCGAGCACCGTGGCTCGATCTTCCAGACCACCAGCGACACGGAAGTCATCTTCCACCTGGTGGCGCGCAGCTCGGCACACAACCTGGCGGGCGCGCTCGCCGAGGCGCTCAACCTGCTCGAGGGCGCCTATTCGCTGCTGCTGCTCAGTCCGGACGAAGTGCTGGCGATCCGCGACCCGCGGGGCTTCCGGCCGCTGGCGCTGGGCCGGCTGGGAGAGGCGTGGATCGTGGCGTCGGAGACCTGCGCGTTCGACCTGCTCGACGCGGAATACGTGCGCGACGTCGAGCCCGGCGAGATGCTGAGGATCGGGCCTTGCGGGCTCGAGAGCGTGCACTTCGCGCCGGAAAAGCCGCATCAATACTGCATTTTCGAGCACGTCTACTTCTCGCGGCCCGACAGCATCGTCTTCGGCCGGCAGGTGAATCACAGCCGCGAGATGCTCGGCCGGCTGCTGGCGCGCGAGCAGCCCGCCCCGGCCGATATCGTTGTGCCGGTGCCCGATTCGGGCGTGCCGGCCGCGGTCGGCTACGCGCTGGAATCCGGGCTGCCGTTTCGCATGGGGCTGATCCGCAACCATTACGTCGGCCGGACCTTCATCGAGCCGGAGCAGTCGATTCGGGATTTCGGGGTGAAGCTGAAGCTGAACCCGGTGCGGGAGCTGCTCGAGGGCAAGCGGGTCGCGCTGGTCGACGATTCGATCGTGCGCGGCACCACCAGCCGGAAAATCGTGCGGATGCTGCGGGAAGCAGGCGCCGCCGAGGTGCACATGCGGGTGAGCTGCCCGCCGACGATTTCGCCGTGCTATTACGGCATCGATACGCCCACGCGCGACGAACTGATCGCCGCGCGCCATTCGATTGACGAGATCCGCGCGTTTGTCGGGGCCGATACACTCGGCTACCTGTCGCTCGAAAGCCTGCGCCGCGCGGTGGGCGACGAGGAAGGCTGCTTCTGTACCTCTTGCTATACCGGCCACTACCCCACTGAACTGGTGCAACTGGAAGTGGCCGTGGAGCGGCCCTCGCGCTGACCGGGCCGCCACGAGGGAAAGGGATTATTGCTATGCGCTATTCCGACGCCGGTGTCAATCTCGCCGCCGCCGACCAGGTGAAGAGCCGCATTCGCCGGCTTGCCTGCCGGACCTTTACGAAAAATGTGCTCGAGCCGATCGGGGGCTTCGGGGGTCTCTTCGCGCTCGACATGAAGCGGTGGCAGGAGCCCGTGCTGGTTTCGAGCGCCGACGGCGTGGGCACCAAGCTCAAGATCGCTTCGGCCGCGGGAGTGCACACGACCATCGGCGTCGACATCGTCCATCATTCGGTCAACGACATCCTGACGCAGGGCGCCCAGCCGCTTTTCTTCCTCGACTATCTCGCCATGGGCAAGCTCGACCCGGCGGTGGTCGAGCAGGTGGTCGAGGGCATCAGCCACGCTTGCCGCCAGGTAGGCTGCGCGCTGGTCGGCGGGGAAACCGCGGAGATGCCCGGCTTCTATCCGGACGGCGAATACGATCTGGCCGGCTTCATTGTGGGCGTGGTGGAGCGGAGCCGGCGGCTCGATCCGCGGAACGTGCACTCGGGCGACGCGCTGCTGGCGCTGCCTTCGAGCGGGCTGCACACCAACGGCTATTCGCTCGCGCGCAAGCTCGTCTTCGAGACGGCCGGGCTGAAACCCTCGTCCTACGTTCCCGAGATCGGCAACAAGATCGGGGCCGAACTGCTGAAGCCGCACCGCTGCTACCTGTCGGTGGCCCAGCGGCTGGTGGATCGCGGCTGGGTGACCGCCATCGCCCACATCACCGGCGGCGGCATCACCGGCAACCTGCCGCGGGCGCTGCCGCGCCAGCTCCACGCCGTGGTCGACCTCGGGTCCTGGCCGGTTCTGCCGATCTTCTCCTACCTGGCGCGGCTGGGAAACCTCAGCCAGAGCGAGCAACTCCGCACCTTCAACCTGGGCGTCGGGATGATCCTGGTGATTCCGTCGGCCAACCTGAAAAAGGTGGAAGCGGAACTCAAGCGGCGGCGCGAGAAATTCTATCTGATCGGCCACGTCGCCTCGGGGCCAGGGCCGGTGAAATACACCGGCGCGCTGCCGGGATAAATTCGTTCCAGCACACACCGAGGCGTTGCGAGGCGAGCAGCGCGAGAAGAGCGCAGGCGGCGCGGCGAATCCGCGGCGGTTTTGCGGGCCGGCCGGGTTGTGCTACTTTGCCTGAGCGATGAAAAAACGGATTGCGGTGCTGCTATCGGGCCGCGGCTCGAATTTCGAGGCGCTGGCGGAAAGTGTTGCCTCGGGCCGGATCCCGAACGCGGAAATGGCGCTGGTGGTGAGCAACCGGGAAGGCGCACCGGGGATCGAGAAGGCGCGCGAACGCGGCATCCCGGCGCGGGTGATCCCGTCGAAGGGACTCGAGCGCGAAACGTACGACCGGCAGGTGGTGGCGGCGCTCGAAGAGGCGGGGATCAATCTCGTTTGCCTGGCCGGGTTCATGCGGCTGCTCTCACCCTATTTCGTCGAACGGTTTCGCGGGCGCATCCTGAATATCCACCCGTCGCTGCTGCCCGCCTTTCCGGGCCTTGAAGCGCATCGGCAGGAGATCGAGCACGGCGTGAAATTCGCCGGCTGCACCGTTCATTTCGTCGACGAGAATCTGGACGCCGGGCCAATCATCCTGCAGGCGGTAGTGCCTGTCCTCGACGACGATACGCCCGAAACGCTTGCCGCGCGCGTGCTCGCGGAGGAGCACCGGATCTATTCCGAGGCGGTGCGGATCGTGCTCGAGGGCCGCTACCGGATCGAAGGCCGCCGCGTCCTGCTCGAACCTCCCAAGAACTGAACCGATGAACTCGAAACGTGAATTTGCCCCCGCAGACGAGCAGCTTGCCTACCTGCGGAAGGGCGTGGCGGAAATCATTCCCGAACCGGAGCTCAAGGCCAAGCTGGAGCAATCGGCGAAGACGGGAAAGCCGTTGCGCGCCTACCTCGGTGTCGATCCCACCGCGCCCGATCTTCATCTGGGCCACACGGTGGTGCTGCGCAAGCTGAAACATTTTCAGGATCTCGGCCACACGGCGGTTTTCCTGATTGGCGATTTCTCGGCGATGATTGGCGATCCCACCGGCGTCTCGGAAACGCGCCCTCCGCTGACGCGGGAGCAGGTGGATGCCAACGCGAAGACCTATCTCGCGCAGGTTTACAAAATCCTCGATCGCGAAAAGACCGAGGTTCGCTACAACAGCGAATGGTTGGGAAAAATGAGCGCCGAGGAGATCGTGCGGCTCTGCTCCCACTATCGGCTGGCGCGAATGCTCGAACGGGAAGATTTCCGCTCGCGCCTCGATAAGAACCTGCCCATCTCCGTTCACGAGCTCCTCTACCCGCTCCTGACCGCTTACGACGCCGTGATGCTGCAATCCGACGTGGAACTGGGCGCGACCGAGCAGAAATTCAATCTGCTGGTGCATCGGGAGATCCAGCGCGAATACGGACTCGCCGGCCAGGCCATCCTGACCATGCCGATTCTGGTGGGGCTCGACGGCCAGCGGAAAATGTCGAAGAGCCTGGGGAACTACGTGGGCATTACCGAGCCGCCGCAGGAGATGTTCGGCAAGCTGATGTCGATTTCCGACGAGCTGATGTGGAGCTACTACGAGCTGCTCACCGACTTCGCCGAGCGCGTCATCATTCGCCTGAAAGAGGAGGTTCGCCAGGGCGTTCTGCATCCCATGGATGCCAAGATGCAGCTTGCGCACTACATCATCGCGAATTTTCACGGCGAGGATGCCGCCAGCGCCGCGCGAGACGAATTTCAGCGCGTCTTCCGCGAGCGGCAGGCCCCCCAAGAAATGAGAGAAATTCGGCTGACCCGGGGACCAAACGTCCTCATAAGCTCGTCCCGGACATCTCCCAACCTTTGGGAGACGAAAACAATGGCTTGTGGGCCAAACCCGGTAAAGTGGTCCTCGATTCTGGCCTGGTTGGAAAAGATGTCGGTTTCAGAGGTGGAACGCATCATCAAGCAGCGCGGATTCGAGGTCAACGGCCAAGCTGTCACTGACCCCGCGGCGAGGCTGGACCCCGAGCGCCATGCGACCTACGAACTGCGGCTAGGCAAGAGAAAATTCCTGCGTCTCGTGATCGAGTAATTTTGCTTCGGAGGCGCGGCAATCTTGTACGCGCGCCTTTCAGTGCTCGCCCGCACGCCAAAAACCCCCTCTTTCCGCTATCGTATGAGGTGTGCATTTGACGCCTGGCGAAAGGTCATTGATGCAAAAATTCACGTTCCGGATCGGTTCCTTCGGCGTTGCGGCAGCCTGCTTTCTATTCGCCGCCGTTCTGCGCTGGGGCCGCACGCCCGCAGTCGACCGGCTGGTGACGATGTTCTGGCCGACGTCGTTGCTGCTTGCGCCCGGTCCCGGACCGGGCGTGCACCTGGGAGCGGGCGAAATCGTGAAGGTGGCCTTTTCCGCGCTGATGAACGGCGTGGCCTATTCGGGAGTGGCGTGGCTGGTGTGGTGGGCAGCGTATCTCCTGCGAATCACGAAGAAGGGTCCGACTCCGAGAGAGCACTTTGTTTCCGGCTTCATTGCGATCGGGCTGGGTTTCACGGTGCTGGTGGCCGTGGTGGAGCTGGCGGTCTATGGTCTGCCGAAGCTGAGCGCCACGAGGACCTTTTGGCTTGGCTTGGTGAACCTGTATGCCCTGATGGCGATCACGTGCGCGTCGGCGGGATGGTCGATGTGGTGGCTGCGCAACAACTACCTCCGGCGGCAAGGCGCGCATCCTGCCGCGACACCGCACGGCGGACGCAAATCGCACCGGGCGGCGCGGCGGTAACCCGGATTTTCACGAGGAGCGGGTCGCCAGTGTGGTGCGTCGCAAATGCCATTCCGCGCAGCGCCAGCCTTCAGGTAGACATGTGCCGAGCTGAAGCTCGGTGCTGCACCTGATTTGCCGCTGCTGTCTCTTTCTCAAGCAGGGCGCGCTTGCGGTCGAGTCCCCAGCGATAGCCGGCTAGTTGGCCGTCGCGGCGCACCACGCGGTGGCAAGGAATCACGATCGAAGCGGGATTCATCGCGCAGGCCCGCGCCACAGCGCGCACCGCCCGCGGCCGGCCGATCGCCTGGGCGATCTCGGAATAGGTGCGGGTTGAGCCGTAGGGAATGCGGCGCAGCTCTTCCCAGACGAGTCGCTCGAAGGCGGTGGCGCGCACGTCGAGCGGGAAATCCAGTTTCGGCTGTTTGCCCTGAAGATGTTTGACCACGGCCGCGACCCAGCGGCCCAATCCCTTCCGGTCTTCGCGAATCACGGCGCGCGGGAATTCGCGCCGGAGTTCGCGCTCGAGCCGGGGTTTTGAATCGCCCAGGTACAAGGCCGAAATACCGCGGCCGGTGGCGGCGACCAGCACCAGTCCCAGCGGGCATGGCGATACGACGTAGCGCATCTGCATCTTTTCGCCTCCTCGGCGATAGGTGAGCGGCGTCATGCCGAGTTGCACCGGGGCGCGCTCGTAGAGCCGGCTGCTCGAGCCGTACCCGGCATCGTAGAGCGCCTCGGTGACGCTGGCACCGGAGCGGAGACGGGCTTTCAGCCGGCGCAACCGCCTCGCGTCGGCATACTGGCGCGGCGTCACGCCCAGGTATTTGCGGAAAAGGCGATCGAGTTGATGGACGCTCATTCCGCCGCGCTTGGCGAGCCGCTCGAGCTTGATCGACCGGTCCGGTTCGGTGGCGATGGCGTGGTCGATCTCGAGGCACAGGCGCGCCAGCCGCTCGGCTGCCGGATCGGGGCTGCCGGCGCCGTCTTGCGGATGGCAGCGCCTGCACGGCCGGAATCCGGAGCGCTCGGCCGCCGCCGACCCGTCAAAAAAAACAATCTGATCGGGACGCGGACGCCGCGCCGGGCAGGAAGGACGGCAGTAGATGCCGGTGGAGCGAACAGCGAAAACGAAGGTGTTGTCGAAACGGGGGTCGCGCCGCGCTATGGCTTCTCGCCGGGCGGCTTCCGAGCTTTGCGCGAGGGAAATGGTTTCGGTCGCCATGATGTCTCCTCGATGCCAAGCTAGCCGATGGCGTGCGCCCGGTCTATCCGATTCCCGCGGGTAAACTCGCCGCCCGCTTGTGGCGCAGAGCGCTCAACCCTTCCGCTCGGCGTAGCGCTTCAGCTGCTCGAGGTCGCGCTGGTCGCGCATGCGAACGGCGTATTGCATGAAGCAGCGGTCCCAGAATTTGCCGATACGTCCCGGCATCTCGTATTCGTCGCGCATGTGGACGCGCGCGCCGGCGCCCACCCGCTCGATTTCCCAGCTCTGGAGGCCGGTGACGCCGTAGGCGTCGTGAAAGCGCCATTCGAGCAGCCGGCCGGGCTGGTAGGCGGTGACGACCGTCACCAGCGAGACGTCGCGCTTGGAGAGCCGGCCGGAGATGCGTATTTTTAAGCCCACTTGGAACTCGGAGGCGCCGCGCTGCACCTCGAACAGGCTGTCGGTTTCGCAGCCATACCAGTAGGCCATCCGCTGGGGAACGAAAAACGCGCCCACCAGATTTGTCGGAGCACTGATTTCCACCGAAAGTCGGATTTTCGCCATCGAAGAGACGCCACTCCCCCGAATCTTCCTCGGAAACTTCTCCGGTGCGCCGGCCGGTCCGGCCACCGCCCTGGCCGCCCACACAAGCTTACGGCACATGACGCGCTGCGCGAAACAAGCTGAGGCCATCGCCCGAGACGCCACGCCGCAACCGCACTAGAATGGTTGCTTGTGGGCGCCAACCATCAGTTTCCGCCCGGGCCGCGGGGCCTGCCGTGGCTGGGCGTCACGCTCGAGCTGCTCGACCATCCGCTGGAGCTTTTCGAGCGGATCGGGCACGAGTACGGCGCGATTTCCGCGATGCACTACTGGCGCGGCTCGCGTGTGCTGCTGAACGCGCCCGAGCTGGCCGAGCAGGTGCTCGTGATGCAGCACCAGAAGTTTTCCAAAGGCGTTCTGCTGCGGCTCACCGCGAACCGGCTGCTGGGGCAGGGACTTCTCACCAGCGAGGGCGAGCTGTGGCGGCGGCAGCGCCGGCTGACCCAACCGGCTTTTCAGCGCGCACGGATTGTCGGCTACGCATCGGTGATGGTCCATTTCGCGTGCGAACAGGCAGCCGGATGGCGGCCGGGCGAGCGGCGCGACATGGCGGCGGATATGATGGGGATCACGCTGCGCGTCGCGGTGCGCACGCTCTTTGGCGTGGATCTGAAATCGGAAACCCACGCCGTGGGCCAGGCACTCACGGCGATCATGCGCCGCGACCTGCGCCGGATGCGCTCGCCGGTGAAGTTGCCGGCGGGCTTTCCCAGCCCGTCCAACCGCCGCGCCGAGCGCGGCTACGCCCTGCTCGAGGGCATGGTGGGCCGGATCATCGAGGAAAAACGGGGCGAGGGCCGCCACGCCGACGATCTGCTATCGCGGCTGATCGAGGCCGCCGATGAGCAGGGCACTCCCATCTCTTCGCGGCAATTGCGTGACGAGACGATGACGCTGCTGCTGGCCGGGCACGAAACTACCGCGCTTGCGCTCGCCTGGACCTGGTATCTGCTGGCTCAAAATCACGCCGCCGAAGCCCGGCTGCACGAGGAAATCGATCGCACGCTCGGCGGGCGCCTGCCCACCCCGGACGATCTCGAACGCATGCCCTACCTGACCGCCGTGATCCACGAATCGCTGCGGCTCTACCCGCCGGCCTATGCGATCGGCCGCAGCGCGGTCGAGCCGGTCGATCTCGGAGGCTACCATTTCCCGAAGGACACGCTCTTTCTGATGTCGAGCTGGGTGACGCAGCGCGATCGGCGGTATTTCGACGATCCGCTCGCGTTCCGGCCCGAACGCTGGCTGGAGGGGCTCACGCCGGAAGGGTTGGGATTCCGGTACTTCCCTTTCGGCGGCGGGCCGCGGCGCTGCGTGGGGCAGTCGTTTGCGCTGATGGAAGCGGGACTGGTGATCGCAACGCTCGCCGGGCGATTTCAGTTCCGGCTCGCGACGAGCAAAGCGGTGATTCCCGAGGCGCTGGTAACGCTGCGGCCGAAAGACGGGATTCCAATGGTGGTGGAAGAAAGGCGGTGAGCGATGCGGACGAACATTTCGGATCGAGATGGGCTGGTGGCTTGGGCCGGGCTGCTCCTGATTCCGCTACTTTTCGTCGCAGGGTCCGGGCGCGCGGTGCCGCGCCGGCCGGGCCCTCAGGCGGCCGGAGGAAGCGCAGCGGCGTTTCCGCTGCAGCCCGGCACCTACTGGATCTACGAGGCAGTGGCGCGCTGGGGCCCGGCCAATTCCTCCTCCCCTCAGGAAAAGCTGTTCCACTGGAAGATGGCGGTCCACCAGGTGATTCACCGCGGCGATCTGCTGGTCGCGGTCGTCACCGGCTTCCCGCGCGATCTCGATCGCTCCCACGGCGATGCCCGGCCGGCGCGCTCACTCATCATTGAAGCCGGCGGCAGCAAGTTTTACTGGATTCCACCGGCCTCTTTTGCGGAAACGCTCGCCCGCCTGAAAAATCCGAAGGATTCCCTCGGCGGGCTGACGGATGCTGACGAGATTTTCCTCGATCTCCCGCTGACGGATGGAAAGAAGTTCTGCGGCCCGACCGGCATGGTCCGCACCGACGGATTCTATTGCTGGGTGGTGGGGGAACCGGAGGTGGCCCAACTGGGCGAAGCCAAGGGCATTCCCGCCGGCGCGACAACCGCCTATCCCGTCCACTTCCTCACCGTGGACGACAGCACCTCTTTCGATTTCGTTCCCGGCGTCGGCATCACCCGCTACAGCTTTCAGACTCACGGCACCATCAACGATACCGAGCTTCGATTGCTGGAATTCCACGCCGGGTCGCGCTGAGCGGGGAGCGAGGCCTGACGCTCCTTCTGTCGAAAAGGGACCGAGGATTACCGGGCCACAGCGGTTCTCGTGGCTGGCGATGGCCGGGGATCAAGGCTGCGGCGCCAGCAGCTGCTTCCCCATTTGCTCGGCGCGCGCGGCGCAGGCTTCATCGGCGATTTTCAGCTTGGCGATCCGCGATAAAGTTTCCTCGGCCTGTTCCCGCCGGCCGAGCTCGATTTCGAGGTTGGCGACGAGGAGGAGAAAGATCGGATTGCGGGGGAATTCGCGGACGAGCGGCTCGGCGACCCGGAGCGCCTCGGCGTAGTCGTGGTCGTAGGTGCGCAGGTTTTTGGCGAGGTAAAAGCGTGCCTCGACACCGGTGATCTGGCCATGCTCCATCGCAGTGCGCAGCTGGCGCATGCCTTCTTTTTTGCTCCCGCCAGGGATGCCGAGGAAGAAGCGAAGCAGCTTGACGATGGGCGAAAGGGTGTCGACGTAGTAGTTGTAGAGCCCGAGGCCCGTATCGGCATCGGCGAGTTGCGGATCCAGTTCGAGCGCTTTCAGCAGGTGGGTGCGCGCCTGGACGCCAGACCGTGCCGTGTCCAGCTTTTTGCCGAGGAGGCCGTCAAGCCGAGCCTCGAAGGCGTAGCCCATCCCTGCCCATAGCTCGGCTTCGGCGGTCTGCTTTTTGGCGAGCTGAGCCTCGGCCAGCTCCACAGCCTTGCGCGCGGCGTCGCGGTAGGCGCGCTCTTCCGGCCCGTGGTTGAGTTGCCAGACGTCGACCATGCCGTAGCGGATTTCGCTGTTGCGGCAATAGAGCTGCCACCAGCGCGCTTCCGCTTCCACCAGATAGCCTAGCGGCTGGTCGCGTTCGCGGGTTTCGATGGCGCGCGCAGCGGTGATTCCCGCGGCCGGGTCGCCGGCGTAGATCTGATGGATCGCCGCCTCGGCGGCCGGCGAAACGAGGGGCTTTGCCGCGCGCTCTTGCTGCTTGCCGCCCGTTTGGCCGCGCGCGGCGGCCGCGACGGGCAAGGCAATGCTAGCCACCAGCACCAACGTCGCGATCGCCGCATTGCCGCCGCTCCCTTTCAATCCTCTCCACACCATTTCAGCATCCCCACAACAAAGGTGTACATGGTGAAGCATTCGACGGCAAAGGGCAGGAAGCCAAGAAAACCGGGCGCGGGCATTTCGAACACCTTCCAGCGCTGAAACATCGGGAAAATGTAATGCCACTTGGCCGTGGCCCAATAGTTCCAGAATTCCCAAAGCCAGCCACAAATCCAGCCGGCGATCAGCAGCGACCAGAACCGTCCGCGGCGACCCTGCCGGAAATCGCCCAGAATCGACGGCCAGCCGCGCCACCGATTCACCGGGTCGAGCAGCAGAACGAAGCCCACCCAGACCGGGGCGAAGAGATAGGAGGCCGGATGCTCGGGCAGCAGCAGCGGCACCACGAGCATCACCGCGCCGATCCAGACCAGCATGCGCTCGGCGCGAAGAGAAAGGGCGATCGGGCGCGCTTTGCGAAACCAGCCGAAGGCTTCAATCAGGTCTGCGGTTTCGAAAATGCCCGGCCAGATCGTGGCAAACGACCAGGCGTAGCCGATGAGCGCCGGCGCCCACTGCTTCGGCACGCCGACATAGGTCCAGTTGTGCAGGCGCAGGTTGTAGAGCTCGAAGGTGAGCCAAAGGGGAATCGAGAGGAAGGCCAAGCCGATAAAGCGCGCTGGCGCGGTGGCCAGGCGCGAGCGGCCGCGAATAGCGAGCACGGCGGCATCGGCGACAAGGATATAGGCGGTCCAGGCGATCGGGGTGAAATAGGTGGCGACCGGCTGAACGCCACGGAACATCAGGCACTCGGCCGCGACCAGCAGCACCAGCCCGAACCAGCCATAGCCGGGCAGGCGGTGACGCCGGGCACGGCCGAACTCGGCCGTAAGAACGCCGAGTGTGGCTCCGGTGACGCCGACGCCCAGAGCGATCATCGCCATGGGCGGTCACTCCTGGAGCCGACCGGGACTCCGAGTCCCTCTGTTGGTTTGCCGCTCACGCCTGGCTCGCTGTGGGCGCCGTACGCCCGTGCCCGAGCGCGGGCACGTCGCGCATCTCGGCCCGGATGCGGGGCAGCGAATCGGGATAGTTTTTCTGGAGGAACTCGACCAGCTTCTCGCGAACGAGGCAGCGGAGATCCCAGGCGGTGCCGGAATCGCCGGCGCTCATCAGGGCGCGCAACTCGAGCGTCTGCTCCTTGGAATCGGTGACTTGCAGCACGCAGACTTTGCCGTCCCACTTATCGCGCGAGGCCTCGAGGATGCGCCGCAGTTCCTGGCGGACAGCTTCGACCGGCGTGGTGTAATCGACGTAAAGATAGACCGAGCCAAGCAGGTCGGCCGACGTTCGAGTCCAGTTCTGGAAAGGATTCTGGATGAAATAGGAGATCGGCACCACCAACCGCCGCAGGTCCCAGATTTTCACCACCACGTAGCTGGTCCGAATCTCCTCGATGCGTCCCCATTCCCCCTCCACGATCACCACGTCGTCGATCCGGAACGGCTCGGTCAGGGCCACCTGGATGCCGGCCAGCAGATTTTCCAGCGTTGGCCGCGCCGCCAGGCCGACAACCAGCCCGGCAAGGCCGGCCGAGGCGAGCAGGCTGGTGCCGAGCGTGCGGATCTCGGGAAAGGTCATCAGCATGATCGAGGCGGTGACGATCACGATCACCACTGTCGCGATCCGCTGCAGCACCTTCACCTGCGTCTGCACGCGCCGCGCTGCCAGATTGTCCTTCACGTCGATCCGGAATTTCCGCGCCACCGCGTCGTCGAACACGCTGAGTAGGGAAACCAGCAGCCACGCCGTGGCCCCGATCAGCCCGAGGCCGACGATGTGGCGCAACGGCCCGACCACGTTGTGCGGCAGCCGCAGCACCGGTAGGGCGACCACTACCGCCAGCAGCGGCAGCATCAGCTTCACCGGCGCCCGGCTGTGTCGGACGAAGGAATCATCGAGCGAGCCGGCGGTGCGCTTTGTCAGGTCGGCCAGTACCCGGTAGATCAGCCAGTGCAACAGGAGTACGGCCACAACCACCGCGGCCAGGATTCCCGCTGATACCAGCCACGGCGTGAGCATAGCCACGAAGTGTTCGAACATGCTCCCTCCTTGGGCTTCGCAGTTCGGCGGGCGCCGCCGGCCCGCGTCCCGTCACCCCGAGGGTCGCCGGCACGGCCCCGCGAACCCTGCCGGCTCGGAAGGGAGACGCTGCGAGCAAGGCAGCGAGAGCGTTTCCGCGCCGAATGGTTTCTCGAAAATCATAGCTTATGAGTGAACGGACCCGACACGAAAAGACTTTTCCTGCCTTGCCCGGGCGCAAGCGGCGGAATGCAACCGCGGCGCAATCCGCGCCCGGCTCCGGGAGATTTCGAGAGCGGGTCCTTCCGGAGGAATCGGAGGGATTGGGAAAGGGATTGTTCCATGCCGGGCCGCGAGGATCGCCTCGCGGCCGGATCGCGGCGGAAGCCTAGCTCGACAGCAGGCCCTGATAAATCCAGACGCCGAGCGTGGCAAGGAGCAGGAAAATGGTGAGCAAGCCGAAAATCCAGAGCGGCTTCGACAGCCGATTCACCTTTTTCAATAGCTCCGTTTGCTTTTCACCCAGGCGCTCAGGTGGGGTGCCCAGGAAAACCTGTTGTTCCTCCTGGCGCGCCAATCGGCTCTTGTAGATCAGCAGAAGGATCCAAATGATCAGCGAAATCCCAAACAAGATGATCAGTATTTCCAGCTGGGGGCTCAGCGTCATCAAGCACCTCGTAACCGAATCCGAATCATTGGCTCTTGCGAATTGTGCAGCCCGGGATTATATCCACCTGAATCTGCCCGCGGCAACATTTTGCTGCTTCTTCGCGCGGGAGGTTCGGCCGGATTGACAAGGCATCACCGCTCCGGGCACAATTTTGAATTCCGGGCCCAAGTGGCGGAATTGGCAGACGCGCTAGATTCAGGGTCTAGTGGCCGCAAGGTCGTGGAGGTTCGAGTCCTCTCTTGGGCACCAAACTCATTCCACGCCATTTGCAAGATTTCTGGACTGCGCTCGAAAAGAGCCTCGTTCTCGCGCGGTACTAGTTTTAGTGGCAGTTTGCCTTGCTGATTGCGCCTAGATGAGATGTAGTGCCCAGTCCACCCAGCCCATTGCGCACCCGCTCCACCGGGTATACAGTGGGTTTGGGGATTGGTTTATGGTCCGCGGGCTTATGTTTGCTTTGGCCGTCGCCGTTTCAGGCGGCGTGCTCTTCTCCTCGCCTGTCCACGCCCAAGGCCGGCCCATGCGTTTCGTCGGCCCTCCGCACGGCATGCCGACCCATTTCGACCATGGAGGAATAAGGGGAGGACGAGGCTTCCGGCATTTTGGGCACCGCGGCCATTTTGTCGGTCCCGGCTACGTGGGCTACCCGTATCCGTATTTCTGGCCCGACGGCTACTACGGAGAACCACCCGCGCCGCCTCCATCTCCCACTCAAATCGTTGTCGTCCGTCAGCCCGCGCCTCCCGCTGCTCCTCCCGCGCCGCCGGCGCCTTCGCTGATGCTCGAATATCGCGATGGCCATTGGGTTCGCGTTCCCATGGGCTCGGAAGTCCCGACGAGCGTTTCAGCGGTGCATCCCGCCCCCGCCGCACCCTCCACTTCCCGGAAAGACGCCGCCATCGAAGCGGAAGAAACTGCCAAGCCCATTCCACCGTTGCCCCACGCGGTCCTCGTGTTTCGCAACGGCCGCCGGCTTGTGCTCCAGCGATACGAAATCCACAGCGGTTTTATCTACGCGAGCGGCGACTACTGGGAAGCCGGCTCGACGGCGCGAAAAATCGCCATTTCCGAATTGAACGTTCCCGCCACGTTGCGGCTAAATCAGCAGCTCGGCTCGAAATTCCAGCTCCCGTCGAATCCAGACGAAGTCTTCGTCAGCTTCTGAATCTCGTTCCGCACCTCGTTCCCCAGTCTGCCGTAGGCGGCCGACTCCACCATGGCTCTCGCCGGCTAGCTGACCGCCTGTTGGCGCGTCAGGCTCCGCACGCGGAAGAAGATCGGGAGCGACAGCAGCTCCAGCACCACGCAAAAAATGACCACCGCCGGAATCGAGAAGTCGTAGAGCACTCCCATCGCGGCGCTGCCCAAGAACCAGGCGATGCCATAGGCCGCCGTGAAAACGCCATAGGCCGAGGATCGCCGATGCGCCGGCACCATCCTTGCCACCGCCGCAGGCATGATCGAATCGTGCACGCCCATCCCCAGTCCCCATAGGCTTGCTCCGGCCACTGCTGCGCCGAATCCGCCCAGGAACACCAGCGGCGCAAACGCCGCCGAAATCAGCGTCAGCGGAATCAGCACGCCGATCCCGTAACGGTCGTACAGTTTTCCAAAGATCAGCGAACCTGCCCCGCCCACCGCCATGGCGACGGCATAGATGATCGGAATCCAGACGCTGGCAAACGTCTCCGCCTTCTCGAAATGGAAGGCGATCAGCTGAAAATCCGCAAAGCCCGCCGCTACCAGCACCGCGCCAGCCATATAAATCCAAAAGGAGCGCGAAAAACCCTTCACTTCCACGGTGGGCGACTTCTTCGGCGCCAGATTCTCCGGCTGCGGGTAGCGCATCCGTGCCACCAGCACCAACGCAACCGTCAGCACCGCCGGCACAAGCAGCATGCCGAACGCATACCGATAGTGCCCGCGCCAATACAGGATGCCGGCCACTGCCAGCGGGCCCAGCAATGCGCCAATCTGGTCGATTGCCTCGTGCAGGCCGAATCCCCAGCCCATCCCGATCTGTTGCGAAGCGTGCGAGAGCATCACATCGCGGGGCGGTTTCCGGATCGCTTTGCCCGTGCGCTCGGTGAGAATCAGCAGAGCGGCCATCTGCCAGCTGCCCGCGAGCGCCAGCAGAGGGATCGACGCCATCTGCACCACGTAGCCCAGGATCGCCAGCGGCCAGAACTTCCGTGTCTTCTCGCCCAAGGGCCCTGAAACCAGCCGTAGCCCGTAGCCCAGCAGTTCGCCGAGGCCCGCCACCACGCCCACCACCGCGCCGCTCGCTCCCAGCACAGCCAGGTACGGTCCGGTGACGCTGCGCGCTCCCTCGTAGACAAAGTCGGCAAAGAGGCTGACGGCAGCCAGCAGCAGGACGAATTGCATCGCCGCGCGCGAGCCAGGCTTGCTTTCCGTACGCTCCCGCACGCCGTTCATGGCGCTGCGCGCCCTGGCGTGATTTTCTGCCGGCGGTCTGTGCACCCGCGCCTCATCGATTCGAAGAGCATACGATAACTCGCTTCCCGATTTCCCTCGCTGCCCGGCACGCCCAGCCTCGGAACAGACGCTGCTTGGATGCAGGGCAGGTGCGTTAGGAGAGGAGGGTTACTACGAATCTTCTCCTCTGCACTGGGGATTCGTTTCAGCTGCGGCAAATGGCTCAACGGCAGGGCCCTGGCTGCGCGATGAACCGGCGGCACGGACGCGCTGCACCGTAACTGCCGCTAGACATAAGAGTTATATGGTTTCCGGCGAGATCTTGTTTGGCCCAAGGGTTGCTCTGCGTGGAATCTACGGGAGACGGACCAAATAAACCCATGGCACTGGGCGGAGCGCCACCCAGGGTTTAAACCGATGTCAGATAACCGCTCTTGCAAGACGGCCACTGCGGCCGAAGAACTCGTCTTGCACGAAAAGTTCCGGCTCTTTCAGGAGGCGGGGCTGGTTTCGGCGCCGGATCATTATCGCCGGCAGGCCGAGCGGCCGTTTACCGCCGGCGAACGCGCGCGCACGACCATCCTTTTCGGCAACCTGACCGAGAAACACGAGGCCTTCATCCGGGCCGTCTTCCGCGGCAGCGGCTACCTCTGCGAGAGCCTTCCCACGCCTACCAAATCCGCCTTTCAGCTGGGCAAGGAATACTGCAACAACGGCCTGTGCAATCCGAACTATTTCACCGCGGGAAACCTGATCGAATATCTGCGCCGGCTGGAGCAGCAGGGCCTGAGCCGCGAGGAAATTGTCGACCGCTACGTCTACTTCACCGCCGGCGGCTGCGGTCCGTGCCGGTTCGGCATGTACGAATCCGAATACCGGCAGGCGCTCGCCGACGCGGGATTTCCCGGTTTCCGCGTTCTCACCTTCCAGAGCAACAAGGTGATTCGCGAAGGCTCCCAGGAGCCCGGCCTCAAGTACACGATGGATTTCGGCCTGGGCATGTTCAACGCGCTCAACCTCGGCGATGTGCTCTACGAGATCGCCCACCAGATTCGCCCCTACGAAATCCATCCTGGCGAAACCGACCGCGTGCTGGCCGAATGCCTGGCCGAGCTGGCCGAATTTCTCGAGAAGCGCCAGCATTTCGAAATCCTTCAGGCCCTGCCTCGCCCGCTGGCCGCGCGGCTCGAAAAAAAGAGAGCTCTCAAGAACTTGCTGAATAATCTGGGCAAGTTTCGCCGCCAGCTCCACGGCCGCGACCTGCGCGATGCGCTCGAGGGTTGCGCCCGGCGCCTGGACGCCATTGAAGTCGACCGCACGCGGCCGCGGCCGGTGGTCAAGATCGTTGGCGAATTCTTCTCGCAACTGGCCGAGGGCGATGCCAATTACGGCATGTTCCATTTCCTCGAGCGCGAGGGCGCCGAGGTGGCCGTCGACTCGATTTCGGCGCTGGTGCTCTCGTGGCTCGACCAGGCCCGGCGCCGTCGCCGGCGCCGCAAGGGCCTGGAATTCCCGTATCCGGGCGCCCGTTGGTGGCAGCTGCGCCGGCGGCTTGCCAACGAAATTTCGTTCCTCAAGAAGGATCTGCTCTTTCTTGTTGCCGACCGTCTCTATGCGCGCCACTATCGGCGCGTCAACGGCTGGCTGGGCGGGCTGGGGCGGTCGCTGGCCTCGCTCGACGAGCTGGCGAGCCTCGCCGCGCCCTATTACGATCCGCTCACGCGCGGCGGGGAGGGCCATCTCGAGGTCGCCAAGAGCCTCTATTACACGCGGCATCGGCTCTGCCACGCCGTGCTCGCGCTCAAGCCATTCGGCTGCATGCCGTCGACGCAATCCGACGGGGTGATGGCCGCGGTCTCGAGCCATCATCCGGAGATGCTCTTTCTCTCGATCGAGACTTCGGGCGAGGGGGAGATCAACGCCTACAGCCGCGTGCAGATGGTGCTGGGCGAAGCGCGGCGCCGGGCGCGATCGGAGTTCGACCAGGCGCTGGCGTCCACCGGCCGATCGCTCGACGAGATTCGTGCCTACGTGGCCGCCCATCCCGACCTGCGGCGGCCGTTCTACCGGTTCCCGCGCCGCTCCGCCACGGCGACGCGCGCCGCCGATTTCGTGCTCCATGTGGCCAGGCTCATGCGCCACGCGCCCGCGATTCCGCGTCCGGAGGGCCACGGCTCATGACCGCGCCTCGCCAAGGCCGTTTCCTTGTGGGCCTCGACGTCGGCTCAACCACGATCAAGGCTGTGGCCGTCGAAGCCGGCTCCGCCGCGATCGCCTGGAAGGACTACCGGCGTCACGAAACCCGCCAGGCGGAAATGGCCTTCGATTTTCTCTCGCGCATGGAAAAGGAAGTGGGCATCCGCGAAGGCAATGCCCGGCTTTTCGTCACCGGCTCGGGCGGCGCGGCGCTCGCCGATCTGCTCGGAGCCCGTTTCGTTCAGGAAGTGAACGCCGTTTCGCTGGCCGTCGAGAAGGATTTTCCCGATGTCCACTCGGTGGTCGAGTTGGGCGGCCAGGACGCGAAGATCCTGATCTTCGAGGACGAGCCGGCCACCGGGGCGCGCAAGAAACTCGCCACGATGAACGACAAGTGCGCGGGTGGCACCGGCGCCGTGCTCGACAAGCTCGGCGCCAAGCTCGGCATCGCACCCGCGGCGCTCGGCCGGCTGGGCTGGCGCGACCAGCACATCCATCGCGTCGCCGGCAAATGCGGCGTCTTCGCCGAAACCGATATCAACAGCCTGCAGAAACAGGGCGTTCCTCCCGAAGAACTGATGGCATCGCTCTTCGAGGCGATCGTGTTGCAAAACCTCACCGTGCTCACGCGCGGCCGCACGCTCTTTCCCCGCGTGCTTCTGCTCGGCGGACCGAACACATTCATCCGTGGCATGCGCGAGGCGTGGCAGGAGCACATCCCTCGCATGTGGGCCGAGCGCAGGGTCGCGATGCCGTCCGGTGCCACGGCCGAACAGCTCATCTTCGTCCCGGAAAATTCCCAGTATTTCGCGGCGATCGGCGCGGTGGAATTCGGCCGCGAGCAGGAAGAGAGTGTCGGCGCCTACGCCGGCCTGCGTCACCTCGATCACTATCTGCGCGAAGGGCATCATGCGGCGAAAACCAGGGACGGCCAGCCGGCGCTTGCGCGCTCGGGGATGGATCTCGCGGAATTTCGCCGCCGTTATACGCCCAGTACGTTCCGGCCGCCGGCACTGGCGGCGGGCGAGACAGTGCGCGCATTTCTCGGCATCGACGCCGGCTCGACGTCCACCAAGGCAGTGCTGCTCGACGAGGCGGGCGCCGTGCTCGCCAAGGCCTACCGGCTCTCGCAGGGCAATCCGATCCAGGACGCCAAAGACCTGGTGGGCAAGCTGCGCGGGCACGTGCAGGGACAAGGCGCGCGGCTGGAGATCCTCGGCGTGGGCACGACCGGCTACGCGAAAAACATCCTCCACCGCGTGCTGCGCGCCGACGTCGCGCTGGTCGAAACGGTGGCGCACGCGCGCTCGGCGATCCAGCGCTACCGGAATCCGGACGTAATCGTCGACGTCGGCGGGCAGGACATCAAGCTGATCCTGCTGAAAGACGGGAACGTAAAGGATTTCATGCTCAATACGCAGTGCTCGGCGGGCAACGGCTATTTCCTGCAGGCCACCGCACAGGGCTTCGGGCTCGACGTGGGCGATTACGCCGAGGCCGCGTTCTCGGCCGAATGGATGCCGGAATTCACTTACGGATGCGCCATCTTCCTGCAGGCCGATATCGTGAATTTCCAGCGCAACGGCTGGACGCGGCAGCAGATTCTCGCCGGGCTGGCCGCCGTTCTGCCCAAGAACATCTGGCTGCACGTCGCCAAGATTCCCAATCTGTCCGGGCTCGGGCGGCGGTTCCTGCTGCAGGGCGGCACGCAGCGCAATCTGGCCGCAGTGAAAGCGCAGGTCGATTACATCCGCGCGCGTTTTGCGCGCGCGGGCGTCGAGCCGGAGATCATCGTCCACGAGCATTGCGGCGAAGCGGGCGCCATCGGCGCGGCGCTCGAGGCCGCCCGGCTCCAGAAGGAAGGCCGGCACTCCAGTTTCATCGGCCTCGACGCGGTCGCCAATATCAGCTATCGCGCCACCACGGACGAAAGCACCCGCTGCGTCTACTGCACCAACCGCTGCCTTCGCACCTTCATCGATTTCCGCGTCGATGGCGATTGCGCCGATGCGGCTTCGGCCGGTGATGGCGGCCGCACGCCCGCTGAGCGTTTCATCGTCGCCACCTGCGAAAAGGGCTCGGCTGGCAACGTGGCCGCCGTGCGCGCGGTGATTGCCCGCATCGACGAGGTGAAGCGCAACAACCCGAATCTGGTGGACGTGGCCGCGCGCACCGCCTTCAAACCACAGAAACCCGCCATCGTGGCCGATCCGCTGCCGGCCCGGTCTTGGAGCGCAGCCACGCGGAAACGGCTGGCGGCGGCGCGCGGCCGTGGCAATTTCCGCATCGGGATTCCCCGCGTGCTGAATTTCTACACCACCGCGCCGTTCTTTTCCGCCTATTTCGAGAGTCTTGGCGTACCGGCGGAAAACGTGGTGTTTTCCGACGTCACCACCGACGCGCTCTATCGTGAGGGCGCGCGGCGCGGCTCGATCGATCCGTGTTTCCCGTCCAAGGTCGTGATCGCCCACATCCACAACCTGCTCGAAAAGCACCATCGGCGCCGGGCGCTCGATTGCATTTTTCTGCCGATGATCGACTCCCTCGAAACCTTCCTCAGCGGCACGCTCGGCGCCAACGCCTGCCCTACGACGATCGCCGCGCCCCAGGCCGCCGCCGCGGCGTTTACCGCCGAATCCGACGTTTTTGCCGAAAAGGGCGTGCGCTTCCTGAACCCGATCGTGCACCTGGCCGACCGCAAATGGTTGACCCGCGAGATGCTGGAAATCTGGGGTGGGCCGCTGGGGCTTTCCGAAGCGGAAAACGAGCGCGCCGTCTCGCAGGGAATTCTCTCTCGCGAGCGCTGGGACCGCGAGTTGCGCCGGAAGGGCCGCGACGTGATCGACATGCTCGAGCACGAGCGGCGGCTGGGCGTCGTCATGCTCGGCCGGCCTTATCACCACGATCCCGGCCTGAATCACGGCATCTTCGAGGAGTTCCAGAAACTCGGCTATCCGGTGCTCTCGCAGAACACGCTGCCGCTCGATGAAGACCTTCTCGACCGGCTGTTCGGCGACGAGGTTCGCGCCGGACTCGTCCGCCATCCACTCGATATCAGCGACGTGTGGAAGCACGCCTATTCCACCAGCACGTCGCACAAGATCTGGGCAGCGAAATTCACCGCGCGCCATCCGCACCTGATCGGCGTGGAGATATCGAGCTTCAAGTGCGGACACGACGCGCCCACCTATCGGCTGCTCCAGTCAGTGATCGAGAGCGCCGGGCGGCCCTATTTCGGTTTTCGGGACATCGACGAAAACAAGCCGGTTGGTTCGATCCGGATCCGCGTCGAGACGATCCACTACTTCCTTGAGCGGCACCGCGAAGAGGTGATTCGCAACCAAATCGCGCTCGAGGAGATCGAGCACCGGCTGCAGGAATACGAAGCGCTGGTTTTGGCCGGCGCAAACGCCAACCGCGCCGCGTCCCACGCTGTCGAAATCTGATTCCCCGCACCGAGCTCTGCCCAAGGCGTAGCAAAGCGGTTTTGTCATTCGCAGGGGCATCCCATCAGGATGCCCGAATGATCTCCGCGTAACCCTCCCACAGGGCATGCCTCTGCACCGAGCGCGGCCGCCGTGGCCGGAGTTCTACGGCATCGGGTGGGTCGCCTCGTTGGCGTACGGCACAATTTGCTGATAGACGGCCTGGGGAACGTTCGTCTGCCAGTGGCCGGAGAATTTGGCGTAGCCGACGATGCCCAGGAAGATCGCGGCGATGGCCACGGCGACGGCCCAGGCGGGCAGCCGGCGCGGCGCGCGCTTCACTCCGGGCAGCTGTGCGATCGAAAGGGCGAGTGCGTCTTCGGCCGGGCAAACGGCGACGCACTCGAAACACGCCGTGCACTCGACCGAATGCACCGTCACCAGCTTGTCCACCGGCAGATGCGACGGGCATGCCCGGGCGCACTTACCGCAATCGATGCAGCGCTCTTCTTTGCGCCGGATTCCCGTCGGGCTGAACAGCGAAACGAGGCCCAGCAGTCCGCCGTAGGGGCAGAGATAGCGGCACCAGAAATTTTTCATCAGCAGCGAACCCAGCACCAGCACCCCGAGCACGATCAGTCCCGTCACGCCGATGAAGCGGAAGAAGTTCAGCAGCTTCACGTCGGCGATCAGGCCGAAGGGTGCGTGCATGAAGCTACGAATGGACGGGACAGGCATGATCGCCACCGCCGAAGCGAAAAAGCCCAGCAGCAGGTATTTCAGGCTGCGCATCGGCGGGTCCAGCCAACGCGGCAGCGCGACATTTCCTTGAAACAACTTGCGTCCCACACGCCACAGCGCTTCGGAAAGCGTGCCCACCGGGCACAGCCAGCTGCAGAACGCTTTGCGCAAAAGAAACGCGATCCCCAGAAACGCCAGCAGCAGAAACATCGCCGCCGGATGGATGCTGGGTATATGCCGGGTGAGCAGCCATTCCTTCAGGTTCATCAGCCCGCTGATTGGCAGCCATCCGTCGATACCGCCCGGGCGACTGAAGCTTACTGGGCTGCCAGTTTCGAATCCCCGCACCCACAGATAGAATTCGGCGCCGATCCACACGTTCAGTAGCAGAAAGGCGATCTGAAAGCCGTGCCGGAGGCGCTGGGAATGGTCGCGACCCACCCGACGGACCAGTTTCTTGCGCGGCTTGCGCGCCGTTTGTGCCGTCCGGTCGGTTCGAGCCGGCGTGGGGGAAATTTGTGTCAGCGGTTCGATGGGGGTTCCGATTGCCACAGCGCCTCCTAGACTCGGTAGCCTAAAGCGGATCATTGCGACGGGCTGCGACTTAGGTCACCCGCCTTCGGGCTTGCGCCCTACGGCGGGCAGGCCCGCAATGGCGCTTCGGGCTTGTGTCCTATGGGGGCAGGCCCGTGATCGGGCTTGCACACTATGGCGGGCAGGGCCGCCTTCCGCTGCAAGAGAAATTCCAAAATCCCAAAGCTTTTTTGGGTGCCCCGTTCTTCGGGCGATTTTTGTCCGTAGGGTGGGTTGGTCGGAAAAAAACCGAGCCATGGAGATCAACTGTGGTGGTTGCCGTTGTTTCCTTTTCGCTTCGCCGCGCTGGCCCGGTACAATTTCCGCTCGGAAAGGAGGCTCCCATTCGCACCTGGAATCTTGCTCTGGTCGGTTTCGGAAACGTCGGCAAGGCGTTTGTCCGCCTGCTCATCGACAAAAGGGCCGTGCTGCGCCGTGACTACGATGTCGAATGCCGGCTCACCGGGCTCGCCTCGCGGCGCCTGGGCTGGCTGGCCGAGCCGGAGGGTTTCGATCCGGCGGCGCTGCTCGAAGCCGGGCCGCCCGCGCCCGTGGCCGGCGGACCGCAAAACGTGCGCGAATGGCTGGCAGCCGCGCGCGCCGACGTGCTGCTCGAAGCTTCGTCGCTCAATCGCCGCACCGGCCAGCCCGCGATCGAGCATCTGCACGCCGCGCTCGAAGCGGGCGCGCACGCCGTCAGCGCCAACAAGGGCCCGGTGGTCCACGCCTATCGCGAGCTCCGCAACCTGGCGCGCGAAAAGGGCCGGCGTTTCCTCTTCGAATCCACGGTGATGGACGGCACGCCGATCTTTTCCCTGTTTCCGCACGCGTTGCCCGCCGTGGAAATCCGCGGCTTCCGCGGCATCATGAATTCCACCACCAACGTCATCCTCACCGAGATGGAACGCGGCCTCGATTTCGACCGGGCGGTGCGCAAGGCGCAGGAGATCGGCGTCGCCGAAACCGATCCCAGCGACGACGTCGATGGCTGGGACGCGGCTGTGAAAGTGGCTGCGCTCGCGATCGTGCTGATGGGCGAGCCGATCACGCTCGATCAGGTGGATCGCACCGGCATTCGCTCGCTTTCGCCAGAGGAAGTGCGCGCCGCGCGCGCCGAGGGATTGCGCTACCGGCTCATCTGCCGCGCCGAACGCACGCCGCAGGGCCTCCGCGCTTCGGTCCGTCCCGAGAAGCTGCCGTTGAGCGATCCGCTGGCCCTGCTGGAGGGAACGACGTCGGCGCTGCGCTTCGATCTGGACGTCTTCGGCCTTTCGATCATCGAGCACAAAGCCGGCGTTGTCGCCACCGCCTACGGCCTGTTCGCCGATTTCCTCCGCGCTACAACCCTCCGTAGCTGAATCCGTCTCGATCCATCGGCTGGTCCGTGTGGAAGCCCTGTTCGTTTCTCCGTACGAATGTCTCCGGCGCGGCGAAGGGCTTGCGTCCTGGCGTTTCCCTGATTGTCTCGGGCGCTTCGCGGAGATATAGTGGGCCGGTTTCGGAGGAATGGAGATGACGCATCTCAAAAAGTCAGTTTTGGGGCGATTTTCGATTTTCGCCATTATTCTTTCGGCTCTGGCGCTGACCGGGGCGGGTGTGGCGCTGGCGCAGCAATATCCTGAGGCGCTTTATGCCGGCATGCGCTGGCGCGCGATCGGCCCGCTGCGGGCGGGACGCACGCGCGCGGTATCCGGCGTGCCGAGCGAGCCGAACGTTTTCTATATTGGCGCCGTCAACGGCGGCGTCTGGAAATCGAACGATTACGGGCGCACCTGGCATCCGATTTTCAATCACGAGCCGACCGGCTCGATCGGGGCGATCACCGTTTCGCCCAGCAACCCGAACATCATCTACGTCGGCAGCGGTGAAGGGCTGCATCGCCCGGACCTTTCGGTGGGCGACGGGATGTACAAATCGACCGACGCGGGAAAAACCTGGGTGCACCTGGGACTCCGGAACACGCAGCAGATTCCCGCCGTTGCCGTCGATCCCAACAATCCCAACATCGTTTTCGTCGCCGCCCTGGGCCATCCCTACGGCCCGAACCAGCAGCGCGGGATCTTCCGCTCAACCGATGGGGGCAAAACCTTCCAGAAGGTGCTCTACATCAACGAGTACACTGGCGGCTCGGACGTCGAAATCGATCCGCAAAATCCGCAGATCGTCTACGCCGGGATGTGGCAGGCGCAGGAAGCGCCGTGGGAGAACGGCTCGTGGGGCGGAAGCGAAGGCGGCCTGTTCAAGTCGACCGACGGCGGTACCACTTGGCACAGGATCATGAACGGCTTTCCAAAGGACGTGATCCAGGTGGATGTGGCGATCGCGGCGAGCGAGCCGAGCCGACTCTACGCGACGGTAGCGTACGGACGCCACGTGGGCATCTTCCGTTCGGACGATGCCGGGGCCCACTGGTATCGCGTGACCACCGATCCGCGGCCGGAAGCCCGCATCGGTGGCGGCGATCTGCCGGTGCCGAAGGTGGATCCGAAAAATCCGAATATCGTGTACATCTGCAGCGTCGTGACCTGGCGCTCGACCGACGGCGGCAAGACATGGATCGGGATTCGCGGCGCGCCGGGCGGCGACGATTACCAGAACCTCTGGATCAATCCCAACAATCCAAACATCCTGCTGCTCGCCAGCGACCAGGGCGGCATCGTCAGCGTGAACGGCGGAAAAACCTGGAGTTCCTGGTACAACCAGTTAACCGCGCAGGTCTACCACGTCAACACTGATAACTCGTATCCTTTCCGCGTTTGCAGCGGCCAGCAGGATAGCGGCTCGGCCTGCGTTTCGAGCCGGGGCAATTGGGGCGAGATCACCGAGCGCGACTGGCTGCCGGCCGGCGGCGAGGAATATGGCTACCTGGTTCCCGACCCGCTGAATCCCAACATCGTCTACGGCGGCAAGCTGACGCGATTCAACCGGCTCACCGGCCAGACGGCCAATGTCGCGCCCATGCCGCTGCAGGGCCACGGCTACCGTGTGCTGCGCACCGAACCGATCGTCTTCTCTCCGGTCGATCCGCATATTCTTTATTTCGCGTCGAACACGCTGTGGGAGACGCAGGACGGCGGCGACCACTGGAAGCAGATCAGCCCCGATCTCTCGCGCAAGACTTGGGCCGTGCCGGCAGTGGCGGGCAAATATGCCGCCGAAACGAAAGTGACTGACCGCGGCGTGATATACGCGGTTGCGCCTTCCAATTTCAACGTCAGCACGATCTGGGCGGGCACCGACGATGGCCTCATCTGGCTCACCCAGGACGGCGGGCAGCATTGGACGAACGTCACGCCGCCCGGTATGAAGCCGTGGGACAAGGTCTCGATTCTCGATGCCGGGCATTTCAGCGCCGGGACTGCCTACGCCGCGATCAATGGTTTCCGGCTGAATGATATGTACCCGATCATCTACAAGACCAACGATTACGGGAAAACGTGGACGAAAATCGTCAACGGCCTGCCGAACCAGCCGATCAACGTGGTGCGCGAGGATCCCAAACAGAAAGGGCTCCTCTTTGCCGGCAGCGAAACGCAGGTCTGGGTTTCGTTTGACGACGGCGCCCAGTGGCAGTCGCTGCGGCTGAACATGCCGGCCAGCTCGGTGCGCGACCTTAGAGTCAAGGACAGCGACCTGGTCGCCGGCACGCACGGCCGCGGTTTCTGGATCCTCGACGACATCACGCCGCTGCGGCAGATTGCCCAGGCAGCCGCCGCGCAGGAGGCTTACCTCTACCGGCCGAAGCGCGCCACGCGGGTTCGCTGGGACGTGAATACCGATACGCCGCTGCCGCCCGACGTTCCCCACGCGCAAAATCCGCCCGACGGCGCGATCATCGACTACTACCTGAAATCGCCCGCCTCGGGACCGGTGACGCTGGAGATTTTCGACAGCGCCGGGCAACTGGTGCGGCGGTACTCGAGCACAGACAAGCCGCGCATTCCCAATCCCTACGCTTTGTCAGTACCCGCCTATTGGGCGCGGCCACATCAAGTCCTCTCGACCGCGGCGGGCATGCACCGGTTCATCTGGGATCTGCACTGGACGCCGGCTCCCGGGTTCCCTGCCGGTCTCCCAATGCAAGCAGTGCCCCACGACACGCCGCTCTCCCACACCTCGCCCTGGGTGCTGCCCGGTAACTACACCGTCAAGCTGATCGTCGACGGCCAAACCTACACGCAGCCCATGACGATTCGCATGGACCCGCGGGTGAAAACGCCGATATCGGGCCTGGTGGAGCAGTTCAACGTCTCGAAGCAGCTCTACGACGGCATGATCAAAACTTCCGCGTTGGTTTCGCAGATTCACGGCCTGCAGGACCAGCTCAACCAACGGAAAGGCCAGACGGCGCAGGGGACGGCGGGCGATGCGATCGCCACCTTCGAGAAGAAACTCGACGCGTTCCAGGGGCAGCGCCTGGGCCTGTTCGCCTATCTGTTCGGGACAGGCGCGGCGCCTGAGTCGCTCATCCTGGTCCGCTTCCAGCTCTCCTCGCTGCTTGGCATGGTGCAGCAGGCCGACGTGGCGCCGACGGCGCCGCAAGTAGCTGCCGCCGCGACCGCGCACCTTTCGCTTGAAAAACTGCTCGGCGAATGGAAGACGCTGACGACGACCGACCTGGCCCAGATGAATTCCGCCCTGAAGGCGGCGCATCTGGCCCCGGTGACCGTGCCCGCAGCGCACCTGTAGCGGCGAACCGGAACCACGGCTGGGGCGACCATGTCCCCGCCCCAGCCGTTCCTTCGGCGCCGGAAGCACGGTCGCAGCCGGAGGGGGTAGGGGAAAAGGAATTCGTTGTCTTGGCCCGGCGTTCAAGGATTGCGGACGAAGCCGGGTCCGGGTCTTTCTTTGCCGGTCCAGGTGAGTGGCGCGGGATCGTTTTTTCTCGCGGCCCGGGAAGACGGGCCGGCTTCGGAGGCGCTGGTGATGGGCAAATCGATGCTGTACGGTTTGGCCTTTCTCTGCTGTTTGTCGCTGGCCGGCTGTGGAATTTTCGGACCGGGTTGCCAGCAGAGCGGAAGCACGCTGGTATGCGGCGAAGCGCGTTTCGAGGCGCTCACGCCGTCTCTGGTGCGGATGGAATTTTCCCCGACGCGCCAGTTCGTCAACGAGCGAACGGCCGTGGTGACCGGGCGCGAATGGGCGCCAGTGAAACTCTCCTTCCAACGGGAAGGTGGCTGGGTGGTGGCGAAAACCAGTCGGTTGACGCTGCGCTATCACCTCGGCTCGGGCCGCTTCACGAGCAAGAACCTGGAAATCTCATGGCAGGACCAGGGAGCTGGGCGTACCTGGGTGCCGGGGCAGAAGGATCCGCTGAACCTGGGCGGCCTTCCCACTTCACTCGACGAAGTCGGAAATGGCCATTTCCCAAAACCCACCGAGGGCATCCTGAGCCGCAGCGGCTATTTCGTGCTCAACGACAGCCGGTCGCCGGTTTGGAACAGCAAGACGGACTGGATCGAACCGCGCCCCGATGCCAACGACCAGGATTGGTATTTCTTTGAGTATGGGCGCCACTACGACGCCGCGCTCGAGGACTACGCGAGGCTCTGCGGCCGCGTGCCAATGGTGCCGCGCTACGTGCTCGGCACGATGATCACCGACCTCAATTATCAATACCTGCCGACCAGCCCCAAGGTTCGCAATTACCACTACAACTACAAGAACGTCGAACAGTTGGTGACCCGCTTCCGCCAGAGCGGCATTCCGCTCGACGTGCTGGTGCTCGATTTCGGCTGGCACAAATACGGCTGGAAGGGCGGCTACGACTGGAGCCCGATCTTCCCTCATCCGCGCCAGTTCCTGCGCTGGGCGCATCAGCAGGGGCTGAAGATCAGCCTGAACGACCACCCCGGCTACGCCGGTTTCCTGCACAACCAGGGAGTTCTTTCGAACCAGGACAGCCAGACTGCCCAAGTGCGCAAACTGCTCTCGATTCCTGCCGACAAGCCGATCCGCTGGAACCTGGCGGTGAAGAAACAGGCGGAAGTCTTCATGCGGGTGCTGCACTTCCCGCTGATGGACGAAGGCGTGGATTTCTGGTGGGTGGACGGCGGATCGGGCGCAGCCGACATGCCGGGCCTCAATCCGCAGATGTGGACCAACCGCGTCTACTACGATTTTTCCCAGCAGCACACCGGCAAGCGGGCGTTCATCATGAGCCGCTACGGCGGCTGGGGCAACAACCGCTATCCCAGCTTTTTTACCGGCGACACCTATTCGCAATGGGACACGCTGGCCTACGAGATCTCGTTCGATGCGCGCGGGGGCAACGTGCTCATGCCCTACATCACTAACGACACGGGCGGCTTCAAGGGCAAGAAGATCCCGTTTGACCTGTACGCGCGCTGGGTGGAATTCAGCGTTTTCAGTCCCTTGGTGCGCCTGCACAGCCAGTACGAGAATCCCCAGGACGGAAACCTGCGCATGCCGTGGACCTATGGGCCAAAGGGAGTGGCGCTGGTGGGGCGCTATTTCCGGCTGCGCTACCGGCTGCTGCCCTACATCTACACCTTTTCCCGGATTGCCTACGACAAGGCGCTGCCGATCGTGCGGCCACTCTACCTGGAATATCCGACATTGCCGAAGGCCTACGCCTATCCGAACGAATACTTCTTCGGCAGCGACATCCTGGTGGCGCCGATCTCCGATCCGAGCGGCGAGGAGGAGGTCTATCTGCCGCCGGGAACGTGGACCGACTATTTCTCGGGCAAGACCTTCAAGGGCGATTCGCTGCTGGGCGTCGATGCGCCGATCGACATCACGCCGATCTTCGTCAAATCAGGTTCGATCCTGCCGCTGGCGCCGCCGATGCAGTATTCCGACCAGAAGCCGCTCGATCATCTGACGCTCGCTGTCTACGGGCCGGACAAGGGCAGCTTCCGGCTCTACGAAGACGACGGTGTTTCGCTCGATTACCTGAAGGGCCAATTCGCCTGGACGCCCATGTCGTTCGATCCCTCCGGCGCGGCCGAGTGGAAGATGCAGATTGGGCCGACCGACGGCAAGTTCCAGGGACAGGTGGAGCGGCGCCCCTACGACGTGGAACTGCACAACCTGCCCGAGCCCAGGACCATCGCCATCGACGGTAATCCCATCCCTCGGAGCGCAGGGAGCGCGCCGGGCTGGTCCTGGGACAGCGCCACAGGCGTCGCAACGATTCGCATCGCGGCGCATTCGATCCGCACGCCGATCCGCATCACGATCTCCGCGACGCACTGATTGCCGCTCGACGGGCTCTCCTCCGTCTGGACGTGTAACGGATGTCATGAAACTTGACGCCCGGAACCGTACCCAGACAAAAAAAGGGCTCCGGATATCCGGAGCCCTTTTCGTTCTGGAGTTTAATCCTGGCGGCGACCTACTTTCCCACACCGTTGCCAGCGCAGTATCATCGGCCCGGCGGGGCTTAACTTCCGTGTTCGGGATGGGAACGGGTGTATCCCCCGCGGCACGGCCACCAGGAAAATCGAAGACAATCGCAAGAATCGCTAACAGCCACGGAACATTCGAGCGGGCGTTCCGGAACGAGCGACCATGGAACCAGCAACAAGCTGGATAAATTTTATGGTCAAGCCGAACGGCCGATTAGTACGGGTTAGCTGAACGCATTGCTGCGCTTACACATCCCGCCTATCAAGGAGGTAGTCTTCCTCCGGCCTTCAGAGACCGCCGTAGCGGCCTTGGGAGACCTTATCTTGAGGCGAGCTTCCCGCTTAGATGCCTTCAGCGGTTATCCCTTCCGGACTTCGCTACCGAGCGGTGCCGCTGGCGCGACAACTCGATCACAAGAGGTCCGTCCACCCCGGTCCTCTCGTACTAGGGGCGGCTCCTCGCAAGTCTCCTGCGCCCACACCAGATAGGGACCGAACTGTCTCGCGACGTTCTGAACCCAGCTCACGTACCGCTTTAATGGGCGAACAGCCCAACCCTTGGGACCTTCTACAGCCCCAGGATGCGATGAGCCGACATCGAGGTGCCAAACCGGAGCGTCGATGTGAACTCTCGGCTCCGATCAGCCTGTTATCCCCGGCGTACCTTTTATCCGTTGAGCGATGGCCCTTCCACACGGGACCACCGGATCACTAGGCCCAGCTTTCGCTCCTGCTTGACTTGTCAGTCTTGCAGTCAACCTGGCTTGTGCCCTTGCACTCCACGGCGGATTTCCAAACCGCCTGAGCCAAGCTTTGGGCGCCTCCGTTACCGTTTAGGAGGCGACCGCCCCAGTCAAACTACCCGCCTGGCCATGTCCCCCGACCCGTTTCGGGCCGTAGGTTAGAGCGACAGAACGATCAGGGTGGTATTTCACTGATGACTCCCCTCGGCCCAAGAGCCGAGGTTCCTAGTCTCCCACCTATGCTACGCAGACCGTCCCGTCACTCATGAACAGGTTGCAGTTAAGGTGCACGGGGTCTTTCCGTCTAGGTGCAGGCATCCGGCGTCTTCACCGGAACCACAAATTCGCCGAGCCGCTCGCCAAGACAGTCGCGCTATCGTTACGCCATTCGTGCAGGTCGGAACTTACCCGACAAGGAATTTCGCTACCTTAGGACCGTTATAGTTACGGCCGCCGTTCACCGGGGCTTCAGATCAGGCCTTTGTTCGGACGAATCCAAACGAAGCCCTCCCTTTAACCTTCCGGCACCGGGCAGGCGTCACCCCCTATACGTCGTATTCGACTTAGCAGAGAGATGTGTTTTTGTTAAACAGTCGTAGCGCGCCTTTCACTGCGGCCTCCTCGGGCTATGAACCCTACCGAGGCACCCCTTCTCCCGAGGTTACGGGGTCAACTTGCCTAGTTCCTGAGCGAGCGTTCTCTCGAGCGCCTGTGGGTATTCGCCCTCGCCTACCTGTGTCGGTTTGAGGTACGGGCACCTAACGGACTGCTAAGGGGGTTTTCCTGGCAGTGTGGACTCAGGGACTTTGCGGCCAATGGCCTCGGAGCCTGCCTCACCGTTAGCGACCCCGTGGATTTGCCTGCGGGATCCGGCTGGCACAGACTCATCGGGACATCCATCACCCGACTCCCCTATCCTCCTGCGTCGCCCCTTCGTCGTAACGTCCGTCAGGTGGGGCAGGAATGTTGACCTGCTGTCCATCGGCTACGCCTTTCGGCCTTACCTTAGGACCCGCCTGACCCTGAGCGGATTGACCTTGCTCAGGAAACCTTAGGCTTTCGGCGACAGGAGTTTTCATCCTGTTTATCGCTACTTATGCCGGCAGAGTCTCTTCCGTGGCGTCGAGTGGTCCTCACGGTCCACCTTCGAGCCCCACAGAATGCTCCCCTACCATCCCGTCTTGCGGCGGGATCCGCAGCTTCGGTCGCAGGCTTGAGCCCCGTTGGATTGTCGGTGCGCGACCGCTCGACCAGTGAGCTGTTACGCTTTCTTTAAAGGATGGCTGCTTCTAAGCCAACCTCCTGGCTGTTTTAGCGGTCACACGTCCTTTCCCACTTAGCCTGCTGTCCGGGACCTTAGCTGGCGGTCTGGGTTCTTTCCCTTTTGACCACGGAGCTTATCCCCCGTAGTCTCACTCCCGTGTTGCTGTCCGCGGCATTCGGAGTTTGATTGGATTCGGTAGGCTTGGTTGCCCCCTAGTCCATTCAGTGCTCTACCACCGCGGCAGATCACACAAGGCTGCCCCTAAAGGCATTTCGGGGAGAACGAGCAATAACGGAACTTGATTAGCCTTTCACCCCTACCCTCAGCTCATCCGAGCTGTTTTCAACCAACACCGGTTCGGTCCTCCAGCCGCGGTTAAGCGGCCTTCAACCTGGCCAAGGGTAGATCGTCCCGCTTCGCGTCTATTCCCACAGACTGGTCGCCCTGTTCGGACTCGCTTTCGCTACGGCTCGCTTTCGCTTAGCCTCGCCTGGGAGAATAACTAGCCGGCTCATTAAGCAAGAGGCACGCCGTCAGGCCTTCCCCGGTCCGAAGATCGGGGCATAGCCCTCCGACTGCTTGTAGGCATGCGGTTTCAGGTTCTATTTCACTCCCCTCGCAGGGGTTCTTTTCGCCTTTCCCTCACGGTACTAGTTCACTATCGGTCGCCAGCGAGTATTTAGCCTTGGAGGGTGGTCCCCCCGGATTCCCACGGGATTCCACGTGTCCCGTGGTACTCAGGAACCCGCTTCGGGTCCGGTAAGCTTTCGGTTACGCGACTTTCACGCTCTATGGCGGAGCTTTCCAGCTCCTTCACCTAGCCTCCGGATTGGTAACCCTACTTGTTGCGGGCCCTACAACCCCGCGGTTCAAAGAACCACGGTTTGGGCTTGTCCGGTTTCGCTCGCCGCTACTCCCGGAATCTCGGTTGATTTCTTTTCCACCGGGTACTGAGATGGTTCACTTCCCCGGGTTGGCTCATGCTCGCCTATGGATTCAGCGAGCTGTGTCCGGTGTTCACACCGGACGGGTTTCCCCATTCGGACATCCTCGGATCAACGCCTGCTTGCGACTCCCCGAGGCTTTTCGCAGCTGGCCACGTCCTTCTTCGCCTGCTGGCGCCAGGGCATCCACCGCACGCCCTTAGTAGCTTGACCATAAAATTTACCCAGCGTGTCGCCACGCGGATAAAATGATGGCCCATTCCACAAACGCCCTACTCGAGCTTGTGGCTGTTATGCCTATTTCTTGCGATTGTCAAAGAACCTGTCGCTCCGCGCCCGGCGGAGCTACCGACAAAAAACCCGGCGTCGAGCGCCGGGTGAGTCCGCCGCCTGCTGGATGGCGGACTTACGCGATGCTCGACTGGTTTCTATCCTGTGTTCGTAGGAAACCTCTTCTTTGATTTCCTCGGATAGGCCGCCCGTCGGAGGGGCAGACCATCGACAAGTATAGCACGTTCCCCTACGCCGTCAAGTCGGCCAGGGGCCGGTCAAGGACGCGGCGTTGTGGAAATTCGGGGCGTTGTGGAAAATGCAAAAACCGGCCATTTTCGAGGCAATTTGCAGCAACTACGGCTGTGGCACAGGCGAGTCGCGAGGGCGGCGCGGGAAGCCATTGTCCGCGATCGAATCTTCCGCTGCATCGCGGACAGCAACCGGCGCCGTCGCGGCCGACGGCCGGAAACAACGGAAATGAAGGGCCGCCGCGGCGAGCTTCGGGCGCGACTTCCGCGTCGGCGAAGCTTGTTATTGTGAACAGTTTGGTGTACAAGTCGGGCTGCCCCGGCGCCGTCCGGGGACTCACGTCATTACAGGGAAAATCGCTATGCGCTTAATTCGCCAGACCCATTTTTTTGCCGTACCGATATTGCTTTGCGCGTTCGCGGTGACCGCGTCGGCGCAGTTCCGTTTTCAGCGGCCGCAGCCGAACGACTTTTTCCGTTACAACTACAAGGAAAAACTGCCGCCGAAGAAGGCCATGCCGGCGCCGGTGATGCCGCCGGCCCCGGAGATGGTGGTGACGCACCATCAGGTGACGATCAACGGGCAGGTGCTCCGCTACACGGCCTACACGGGCATGATGCCGATCCGCAACGTGACGACCGGCGTGACCGAGGGCCAGATGTTTTACATCTACTACGCCAAGGAAGGCGTGACCAACATCGCCCAGCGGCCGATCTTTTTCATCTTTAACGGCGGTCCTGGCTCGTCGACCGTCTGGCTGCACATCGGCGGCCTGGGACCGATCAAGGTGGCGCTCGAACCCAACGGCCTGGCGCCGGCACCGCCCTATCATTGGGAAACCAATCCCAGCACGCTGCTCGGAGCGGCCGACTTGGTTTTCATCGATCCGATCGGCACCGGATTCAGCCGGCCGATGAAGCCGAACTGGGGACCGAAATTCTGGGGCGTGAGCCGCGACAACGCCTCGGTGGCCGAGTTTATTCGCATGTTCCTGGTGCGCTACAACCGGTGGGAATCGCCGAAGTTCGTGCTCGGCGAAAGCTACGGCACGACCCGCGCCGCCGATCTTTCCGGCTACCTCACCAGCCAGGGCATCGCGCTGAACGGCGTGGCGCTGCTCTCGACGATTATCAGCACCCAGGCCAATGCCGGCGACAACCACTACGTCAATTATTTCCCGACCATGGCAATGACTGCCTGGTATCACCACGTCCTGTCGCCGAGCCTGGAAAAGCTCACACCGGCCGAAATGGCGCAGAAGGCCCAGCAATTCGCCTCTGGCGAATATCTGAACGCGCTCTACGAGGGCAACCGGCTGCCGGCGGCTCAGCGGGAAAAGGTGATCGCCGACATGTCGCGGCTTTCCGGCCTTTCGCCGACATTCATCGCTGACAACAACCTCTGCGTCTCGCTTTGGCGCTTCATGACTGAGCTCCTGCGCAGCCGGCACCTGATGGTCGGACGCCTCGACAGCCGCTTCACCGCCTGGGAAATGGATGCCGGGGCAACCAGGCCGAATTTCGACGCCAGCGACGCCAACATCACCAACGCGTTTCTGCCGGCGTTCGAGGACTATCTGCGCACCCAGCTGAAATACAAGACCGACCGCCTCTATTACGTGCTCGGCGGAGGGATCGGTCCCTGGCCGGGAAGCTACAACACGGTGCCTTCGCTCGAAGAGGCGTTTTCCAAAAACCCGCACATGCACCTGTTCGTGGGGATGGGCTACTACGATTTCGCCACTCCCTATTACGGCGTGGAATGGACGCTGGCGCACTTGAAAGTCTCGCCCCAGATCCTTGCGCACAACGTCACAACCGCGCACTTCGACACCGGTCACATGATCTACATCGATTCGAAGGCCTCGGCACAGCTGCACGCGGACCTGGTGCGGTTCATCAAAGCATCCGTGCCGGCAAGGTAGCCAACCGCTGACCATTCGGGCCGCGGGGAAACGGGCCGAGCGCTGCGCTTGACGGCAGGGCGAACGCCGAAGAATCGAACGATCGGCGGACGCGGAGGAGATAGCTTGCTCTGCGCTCGATGCCTTTTCCCCGCGACCGGCTTGGCCGCGAAGCAAAATCCGGCCAATGAGGCGGGTGAGGAGTCGGCCGGTGCAGGGCTCTCCACGCTGATGGCGCCGCTGGAGAGCGGACCGGTTTTCCGGTTTCTCCTCGGCGCGGAACAGCAGATCGGGCAGGTCGCCGGGGCGTTCGCCGCTCGCCCGGGGCTCGCGGATCCATGCGTGAACGGTTTCGTCAAAGCGGCGCGCGCGCCGGCAAACGCGCACCGAGGGCTCGCGAAAAAAGCGACTTTGTCGGCCGGGCGCCTTCGCGCAAGCGGCGCCGGAATGCTCACGCCGGTCAGTTCGAGACTTGGACGTTGAGGCTGTCGAGGCGAGCGGCCTGCTCGAGTTTGGACCAGGCGCGGTGAATTGGAGCGGTCGCGTAGCGATTGGCGGCGGCCTGGTTGGCGAATTCAATCACGAAAGCGTAATTCCAGGTGAGCGAAGCGACGCGGACCGGCTTGAGCCAGATGTTGAGGATGCCAGGAATGTGCTCGGCCATGTTGCGGACGCCATTGATCACTGCCTGCCTCTGCGCAGCGGTGGTCGTCGGTTTCCACTGGATGATAACGACGTGCACGATCGTTTTCGGCATGCCGAAATGGTTGAGGCCGGCCGCATAGCCGGCGGAGAAAAAGGCCAGAATGGCGACGAGAAGCAGAAGAGTGCGCGGTTTCGGTTTCATGGTTCCCCCTCGCCCGGGCTTTTCCGTAACCCGAAACGGGCGTTGCGGCTTCCAGCCTAGCAAAACCCGCTGGCTGGGGTTGCGGCGAAGTGACCCTCGCGTGCAAAAAGCAGAGCTTTGGGCTGTGACCGCGTTCCGGCGCCCGGAAAACGCGGCAAGAGAACTTGGCAACTGACTAGCGAGAGAGCCGTATGTGCTTTGCTACACGCCCCAGCCGTAGCCTTCGGTGGGCTGGAGAATGCGGCTCAGTTCCCGGCTAATGGCCGCGGTCATCGCTTCTAGGCCAACGACTTCCGTGCCAGGGGAAGCGATATCGGGTGTACGGAAACCGGCCCCGAGCGCGCGATCGACGGCCCGCTCGATGCACTCGGCTTCCTTCAAAAGACCGAACGATTCGCGTAGCAGCATAGCCGCTGAAAGAATCGCGCCGATCGGGCAGGCGCAATCCTTGCCGGCCAGCTGCGGGGCCGAGCCGTGAATCGGCTCGTAGAGGCCGGGACCGAAGCCGAGGCTGGCGGAGGGAATGAGCCCAATCGAGCCGGCCAGCGCGGCGGCTTCGTCGCTGAGGATGTCGCCGAACATGTTGGACGTGAGCAGGACGTCGAACTGGCCGGGATTGAGCACGATCTGCATAGCGGCGTTATCGACGTAGAGGTGGCGCAGCTCGACGTCAGGGTATTCAGGCGCCAGGCGATCGACCGTGCGGCGCCAGAGCTGCGAGCTTTCGAGAACGTTGGCCTTGTCCACCGATACCAGGCGATGGTGGCGCGCCATCGCCCGCTCGAACCCCACGCGTGCCACGCGCTCGATCTCCGGCACCGAATAGGATTCCGTGTCGAAAGCACTTTCTCCGCCATTCTGGGCCTCTCGGCCACGGCGGCCGAAGTAGATTCCGCCGGCCAATTCGCGAACGATTTCCACATCGACGTGGCTGGCGCGCTCGGGACGCAACGGCGAGATCACGGCCAGCGCGGGCCGTAGGCGCACGGGGCGCAGGTTCACGTAGACGCCGAGGCGCTGGCGCAACTCGAGCAGCCCGCTTTCGGGCCGCCGGCCGACCGGCAGCGCGTCCCAGCGCGGGCCGCCAACCGCGCCGAGCAGGACGGCGTCGGCGGCAAGGCAGGCGTTGAGGGTTTCCTCGGGAAGAGGTGAGCCGGCGCGATCGATGGCGGAGCCGCCGATCGGCTGCTCGATCATGGCAAAGCTGTGGCCAAACTCGCGGGCGCAATCGGCGAGGATCCGCGCCGCAGCATGGGTGACTTCCGGACCAATACCGTCGCCCGGCAGCAGCACGATCGTTTTCTTGACCCCGTTCATGTTCCAATCCATTCTCTCACGCCGCGCCTTGCGCGGCCGACGGTTCCGGCGAGTGCGCGGCAGCGGACTGGCCCGAGCGGCGGGCGCGAATCGCAATGCGCAGCAGGTCGCGGTCGCCGACGGTCTTCGATCGATCGGCGAGTTCCATCACGTCGCGATAGGCGGCTTCGAGCGGCTCGCCGCTGAGCGGGCAGCCGAGTTCCTCGAGTCGCGTGCGCAGCGCGTTGCGGCCGGAATGCTTGCCGATCACGAGCCGCCGCGCCGGAATGCCAAAGGTTTCCGGGGAGACGATCTCGTAGGTGAGCGGGTTCTTGAGGATGCCGTCCTGGTGGATGCCGGCTTCGTGGGCGAAGGCGTTGGCGCCGACGATGGCCTTGTTGGGCGGAACGGGGACGCCGGTGATCGCCGAGAGCAGCCGGCTGGTGCGGTAGATCTGGTTGAGCCGCACGCCGGTGCGCAGGGCGAAACGGTCGCCGCGCACCCTGAGGGCGACGACGAACTCCTCGAGCGAAGCGTTGCCGGCGCGTTCGCCGATGCCATTGATGGTGCATTCCACCTGCCGGGCGCCGGTGGCAACCGCGGCAAGGGAATTGGCGACGGCCAGCCCGAGATCGTTGTGGCAATGGGCGCTCAGGGTCACCGCGCGCTTGCCGAGCCGGGCGCGCACCTGGCGGAACATCGTGGCGTACTCTTCGGGCGTGGCGTAGCCGACTGTGTCGGGCAGGTTCAGGATAGCCGCGCCGGCGTCGGCGGCCGCCACGGCAACCTCGGCCAAATAGTCGGGGTCGCTGCGGCTGGCGTCTTCGGCCGAGAATTCGACTTCCGGGCAGCGCTGGCGCGCGTAGCGCACCATCCTCACGATGCGATCGAGCGCCTCGCCGCGTGTCATGTGGAGCTTGTGCTCCAGGTGCAGGTCGCTGGTGGCGAGAAAGACGTGGACGCGAGGCCGGGTGGCGGGCTCGAGCGCCCGCAGCGCAGCGTCGACATCCTGCTGGGCGGCGCGGGCGAGCGCGGCGGTGGCGGCGCCGCGGATGCCTCCGGCGACCGCGCGCACCGCCTCGAGATCGCCTTCGGAAGCGATCGGGAAGCCCGCTTCGATGACGTCGGCGCCGAGCTCCTCGATCTGCGCGGCGAGGCGCAGCTTTTCGTCGGGAGTCATCGAGAAGCCGGGCGACTGCTCCCCGTCGCGAAGGGTGGTATCGAAGATTCGGACCAGATCCATGGGCGACTCCTGTCGCAAGCGATTTGACGGAACGAGTGAACCGCGCGGGGCCTAGCGAGTCAATTTTATTCTTCTTGCATGAATCATAAGCATCATTTATAAATGGTGCGATGGACCTTGCCGCACTCGAAACGTTTCTTGCCGTGGTGCGCGCCGGCAGCTTTTCGCGTGCCGCCGAGAGCCTGCACCGAACGCAGCCGGCGGTGAGCATCGCCGTGCGCAAGCTGGAGGAGGACCTGGGGCAGCCGCTTGTGGTGCGCGGCAGCCGGGAGCTGAAGCTGACCGACGCCGGGCGGCTGCTGGTGGATTCGGCGGAGCGGATGCTGAACCTGCGGACGCAACTGCGACAGGCGATTGGCGATTTGCGCGAGATGCGGCGGGGGCAGCTTACGCTGGGGACGAACGAAAGCTCGATTCACGCGATTCTGCCGGCACTCGCCCGCTACCGGCGGCGCTACCCGGACATTCCGATCGCGGTCCACCGGACCTTTTCGCGGGACGTGCCGCGGCAGGTGCTGAATTACCGCCTCGACCTGGGGGTGATCTCGTTCATCCCGCCGGAGGAGAAGCTGGCGGCGATGGAGTTTTCCCGCGACGATCTGGCGCTGGTCGTCTATCCGCGGCACAGGCTGGCGCGGCGGCAGCGAGTGAACCTCAACGAACTGGGCGAGGAGACCTTCATCGCGCACATCGTCGAATCGCCCTACCGGGGACGAGTGATTCAACTGTTTGCGCGGCAACACACGCCGTTGCGACGGAGCGTGGAACTGCCGACGATCGACAGCATCAAGCGGTTTGTGCAGATGGAGATGGGCGTGGCGATCGTGCCGCGGATGTGCGTGCGGCTGGAGCTGGAGCGCGGAGCGCTGGTGGCGCTGAACGTGCCGCAATTGCGGATCGCGCGCCGGCTCTATCTCATTTACCGGCGCGATGAGCAACTGTCGCATGCGGCTCAGGGGCTGCTGGAACTGCTGCGGGAAAATGCGAGCGAGGGAACGGCGGCGCGGCGCAACAACGGACGTGGCCGCCGCGAGAACGCCTGAGCTTCCCAAGGGGTGCTTCCTCCGATAATTTGCCCGCGTTTCGGCGGGTTCTTTCGTTGACCGGTTGCCATGCTGGCGCTAGCATCAGCCGAATCTGGTCACCGAACCGGGAGGACCGATGTACTGCACCAAGTGCGGGGCGAAGATCGACGAAAGCGCGGCCTTCTGTCCGGCGTGCGGGCAACGGGTGGCTCCGGCAGGCGGTGGGGTTGCACCGGCCGGTCCGATGGGTCCTGTCGGATTGGCCACGGACGCCACCCCTCAGGCGGCGACCCGGACGGCGTATGCTGGATTCTGGCTGCGCTTTGCCCAAGGCTGTCAACTACCCCTGATGGGGTCGATTTAAAGCAGGTTCGGATCATTCATCCCTTCCATCCGTTCCACGGCCAGTGTTTTCCTTTTGTCGTGGCCAAGAAGCTCTGGGGCGATGA
>JAKBLM010000002.1 GCA_021832085.1 Acidobacteriota bacterium
CTCGGTCGTATCCTTGTTCGGGGTCATGCTCCGTCTTCCTCCTTGTCAGGTTCTCGCAAACCGATAATTGGAAAACGTCATGACCCCTTCCGCAAAATAATTTGCTGAACTTGTGCAACATAACCGTGCGCAAGAGCTGAGGGCGCGTCCCGGATTGAACAAGGGGTGACGGACGCGATTACTGCCCGGCGGAACGGAGTCGAATATTGCCGGTAGCGCTTTCCGCCTCGACGCGTGCTGCTCCCTGGCCAACTACGGCGCGCAATTCATGCTTCTGCCGCTCGATAATCGTCAGTGGAATACCGGACTGGACCTCGCCTAGCCGCGTCTGCCCAAAAAAACGGAATGAGGCGTCGGCAGGAACGCTGAGAGTGATGTTGCCACTACCGTTGTGAAGCTCCCAGTAAGCGCCATTGGCCGGCGAGCCAGAGACGGTGATCGTGCCCGAACCCGAATGAATTCTCAGGTCGGCGGCCGCGCCAGCCACGCGAATATCGCCCGATCCGTTGCGCAGGGAGACGGCGTTTCCCGGAGAAGTGAGCGTAATATCGCCCGAACCGGCAGTGACTCGCACGCGCCCACCGACCGATGTCAGCACCACGTCGCCGGAACCCGCGGTAACCTCTGCCGAGCCATGGATATCGTTCATCTGGACATCACCGGAGCCCGCGGTTGTGTGGGCGTCACCCTGAATGCGGTTCAACCGCACGTCGCCCGAACCGGCCGTAACGCTCACCGGGCCGGCGAGGCCGGCGGCGGTAACATCGCCCGATCCGTTTACCGAATGCACCTCGGTATCGGCCGGCACTTCGATTGTGTAATCGGCGCTGACTTCCCCGCCCGCGGTATGCTCGAACCCAACCCGAATCAGGCTGCCTTCCTGCCGAATCGGGGGATTCTGAATGATCTCAGCGACGCGGCGCTGGGGATTGCCCCAGAGCCACGCGCGCACCCGAAAATCGGCGTGAATCTGCACCTGGCCCGGCGGTCCCGCGTTAATGCGGGCCGTGCCCGAACCATTCGTCAGGAAGAGGCGCACGGGACCGGAAACAGTCAGCGTGCGATTGAAACTGCCCCCAGCCGTAGGCCCAATGCAAGCCGAGCCAAGACCGGCCAGGACGAGAGCGGCGCCCAGGAGCAACTGTCTGCTAGCTTTCATCTGCATTCTCGTTTTCACAATATTGCGTCGTGAGGGCGGGCACCGCCAGCCCCCTGGGTAATCACCCAAACCTCCGCCACGGCAACGCCCTCCGACATCACCTAGTAATACGCAGTAGCCGGCCCCCAGGTTCCCGGGCCGGCGTTTTGTGGCTCAGTGCGTTGCGCGCTTGCGGAGGGAGGCGTTGAGCGAGCCCTGGCGGTAGCCCTCGAGATCGAGGGTCACGTAATCGTAGCCGAGCGGCTTGAACGCCTCGACAAACCGCCGAGCCATCTCGGGGGCAAGCGCCCGTTCCAGTTCGTCGGGGGCGATTTCGATCCGGGCCAGGCGGCCGTGGTCCCGAACGCGGAACTGCCGGAAACCGAAGCGGCGCAGCACTTCTTCACCACGCTCGATGCGGGCGAGGGTTTCCGGCGTCACCGGATTGCCGTAGGGCACGCGTGAGGAAAGGCAGGCAGAGGCGGGCCGGTCCCAGGTGGGCAAGCTGGCGCGGCGCGAGAGGAGGCGCACTTCGGCCTTGCCGAGGCCGGCGTCGAGCAGCGGGGCGAGCACGCGGTGTTGGGCGGCGGCACGATGGCCGGGGCGAAAATCGCGGGTATCGTCGGCGTTGATGCCATAGGCCAGCGCGGCGAAGCCGCGCTCCCGGGCGAGTGCTTCCATTCGGTCGAATAGTTCGTCCTTGCAGTGGTAACAGCGGTCGGGCTGGTTGGCAACGTAGAGCGGATTTTCGAATTCTCGGGTTTCGATGAACTCGTGCCGCAGCCCCAGCTGCCGAACGACTTTGGCAGCTTGCTCGCGATCGTGCGCGGAAAAGCTGGGAGAAACCGCGGTGAGCGCAAGCGCGCGGGGGCCGAGCGCCGTATGGGCGGCCCAGGCCAGATAAGCGGAATCGGCGCCGCCGGAAAAGGCCACCAACAGCGAATCGAGGCGCGCCAGATTGGCGAGCAGCCGTTCCTGCTTGGCCAGCGCCTGCCGCTCAAAATTTTCCGTCGTGGAAATCGCTTGCTTCATTTTGGCGAGTATACCGCAGCCCGCCTACCGGAAATCGAGCATCACGTCGACGGTATGGTTCTTGGGATGCCGGGCCAGGAAGCGGCCGATGTGCTGGTAATGCACCGGGAGATCGCCTAGCGCCTCTTTGGCGATATCGCTGACGAAAGCATGGAAATAGGAAAGGTCGAAGGTTTCGCCTTGCCGGATCTTCCACGCTTTCCGCACCCGCCGTTCGGCCCTGACCGAAAGACCGGCAATCACCAGCTTGCCCATTTTGTACGGCTCGCCCTGGCTGATCTGTGCGTTATAGCTGACGGTGGCCTTGGCCTGGTCGTATACCGGCTGCGTATTCAGCGAAACGTCCAGGTAGCCTTTTCGGCCATAGGCGCGGCGGACGTTCTGCCAGCCCGCTTCGATGGCCAGGCCGTCGGCGGTTGCGCCGGGCTGCAGACCGAGCAGGCGATTGAGCTCGTCAGCGGTGAAGACGGTGTTGCCGGTCCAATGCGTGCCTTCGTAGTGGAAGCGCGGCCCCGCGGTGACCGGCACGATCACCAGCACTTTGCCCAGCCCGCCCAGGTTCGGGTTGCCGGAAAAACGCGCTTTGGGCGGACCGAACTGTACCTGAAGATAACCCTGGGAGAGATAGATAGGGCGCACCTGCTCGGCGACGAAAACGTTGATGTAGTAGCGCGAGAACGGCTTGCCGAGGATATCGCGCAGGCGTTCCTGCACACGCTCGTCGTGGTTGGCGAGCGGATTGGTGAATTCGACCGAGCCAACATCGAGTGCCGGCCCGACCAGGCGGAATTGCACCTCCATGCCCGTGCCCACTAACCGTTCGATCAGCCGGTGTTCGACGCGCCCGTGAACGCCAAGGGCGCTCAGCCGGTTTTCGATAGCGGCGGAAATGGCGTCGTCGTAGCTGCCCGATTCCGGCGCCCTGCCGTCGAAAATCCCGACCGCATGGCGGATGATCTTGTCGAGTTGCTTGTCGGTAAACCAGGGAAAATTATCAAATGTGACCGGGAGTGTGGGTGCGTCGACGACTTGAAACCGCAGCGTGACCTTGTTGTTCAGGGTCGAGAAGCGATAGCGCACGCTCGAGAAAAGGCCGGTGGCCGCCAGGCGGTTCGCCGCGGCCTGCAGGTCCGCCCGCGTCACCATCTGCCCGACTTTCAGCCCGCTGCCGGCGGCGACCTCCGCGCTGGTGAACTTTGGCGAGCCGGTGGCACTGATCGAGCCCAGTATGCTTTCCGCCGGGGTCGGCGAAGAAGCGGATGGCTTGCCCTGCTGCTGCACCATCGCAGGGTGAGCGGCGAAAACCCAACGCGGAGATGCAGCAGAGGCGGCAGGCGCGAGCGCAAGCACCGCCACCAAACCGGGAAGCGATTTGGACCGTCCCGACACCAACCCTGATTTTAGCGCGAATTTCCCGCCGCCGTGCCCCTTGGCCCTGAGCCACTGTATGAGCCCCAGCGGGGGCGGACCCTATCCGGACGAGCTATCGATCCGGAGGCAGCCAAAGTGCCTGCCCTGTTGATCAAGGAAATCGCAACGGGCTTCGGCGAGCAGATCGGGCTATTCGACGGTGACCGACTTGGCCAGGTTGCGGGGCTGATCGACGTCGCAGCCTCGCCGCACTGCGATGTGGTAGGCAAGCAGTTGCAGCGGCAAGATCTCGAGCACCGGGGTGAGCAGGTCGGGAGCCGAGGGGATTTCGATAACGTGATCGGAAGCTTCTCGGGCCTCCTCGTCGCCCTCGCTGACGACGGCGATCACGATACCGTCGCGCGCTTTCACTTCCTTGATGTTCGACAGGCTCTTTTCGTACCGGGTGAGTGCGGGCGGAAACGATCGGTCGCAGGGCGCCAGCACGACGACCGGCAGGTTTTCGTCGATCAGGGCGTTCGGGCCGTGCTTCATCTCGCCGGCGGGATAGCCCTCGGCGTGGATATAGGAAATTTCCTTGAGCTTCAGCGCGCCTTCGAGGGCGATGGGGTAGTGGATACCGCGGCCAAGATAGAGAAAGTCGGAGTAGCGGAAGAGCTGGCGCGCCATCTCGTCGAAATCCTCGTCGCGCTGCAGCACCGTTTCCATTTTTTGCGGCAGGCGAAGCAATTCTTGCACGAGCGGCTTCAGTTGGTCGTGCGAAAGCGTGCCGCGCACCTGGGCGAGATAGAGGGCGAAGAGGGTGAGCGCGGTGAGCTGGGCGGTGAAGGCCTTGGTGGAGGCGACGCCGATTTCCGGACCGGCGTGGGTATAGAGGCTGCCGGAGGCCTCGCGCGTGAGCATCGAGCCGACGACGTTGCAGATGGCCAGGGTTTTCGCGCCCTTCTGTTGGGCCTCCCGCTGGGCCGCCAGCGTATCGGCCGTCTCGCCTGATTGGCTGATCAGCACCACCAGGCTCCGGTCGTCGAGGATAGGGTTGCGATAACGGAATTCACTGCCGTAATCGACCTCGACCGGCACGCGCGCCAGGTCTTCGATCAGAAACTTGCCCGCAAGCCCGGCATGCCAGCTGGTGCCGCAGCCGACAATCCTCACGCTTGAGAGCCTGCGGAGATCCTCCGGCGCGATGCCGATCTCCTCGAGGAACAAGCGCCCCGTTTCGAGCGAGACGCGGCCTAGCAGCGTATCGCGCACTGCGCGCGGCTGCTCGAAAATCTCCTTCTGCATGAAATGCTTGAAGCCGCCCTTTTCCGCCAGGATCGGATCCCAGGTGATGTGTTGCAGAGGCCGTTCGATCAACCGGCCGTCGAAATTCAGAAGCCGCACGCCGCCGGGAGTGAGGACGGCGACGTCGCCATCGCCAAGGAAAAAAACGTCCCGGGTATGATGAAGCAGTGCCGGGATGTCGCTCGCGACGAAATATTCGCCCTGGCCCAGCCCGATCACCGCCGGCGGTCCCCAGCGCGCGGCAACCACCTTGTTCGGATCGTTGGCCGAAATTACCGCCAAGGCGTAGACGCCCGAAAGGCGACGGACGGTTGCGAGCACGGCATCTTCGAGCGGCACGCCATCGGAATATTTCTCGATCAGGTGGGCGATCACCTCGGTATCGGTTTCGGTGAGGAACTTGTGGCCCTCGGCGGCGAGTTGGCGCTTCAGCTCGAGGTAGTTTTCGATAATGCCGTTGTGGACGACGACGACCTTGCCGGTGCAGTCACGATGAGGGTGGGCGTTTTCCTCGGTGGGACGGCCGTGAGTGGCCCAGCGCGTGTGGCCGATGCCGTATTCGCCGTCGATCGGCGAGAGGCGGATCGTCTCTTCGAGGTTGCGCAGCTTGCCCGAGGCGCGGCGAATCTCGAGCGAGCCGTTGCGGCCAACGACGGCGATGCCCGCCGAATCGTAGCCGCGGTATTCGAGCCGCTTCAAGCCGTCAATCAGAACCGGCACGACCCGCTTGGGCCCGATATAGCCAACAATGCCGCACATTTCGGTTTTCCTCCAGACAAACGCCGCAGGCGGCCGCTAATCGACGATCTCAAAGCGAAACTGCTCGATCACCGGGTTGGCCAGCACTTCCCGCGAGATCCGTTCCACCTGCTTTTCGGCTTCCTCGCGCGACAGGCCGTTCAGTTCCATCACAAAGAACTTGCCCTGGCGCACGTCTTTCACGCTGCGGTAGCCGAAGGAAGCCAGCGCGTGCTGGATCGCCTGTCCTTGCGGATCGAGCACGGTCGGTTTGAGCATCACCCAGATATTGGCTTTCATCGTCGTGTACAAACGCCCGGCAACTGGTTCTCGTGATTATAGCAGGCCGAGCTCCCCTGCCCGCTGCCGGAATCGGGCAAGGTAGGCCTGCCGCACCGTTTCCGGCAAAAGGGCGGAGCTGAAACTGTTCGCCGCCAACCGCTCCATCTCGGCGGGCGAAAATCCCAGGGCCGCAGCGACTGCGTATTCGCCCAGCAGATCGGTTCCGAACATCGCCGGATCGTCGGTCGATAGCGTCACGCAAAGGCCGCGATCGAAAAAGGTTTTGAGCGGATGGGCTTCCAGCCCGGCGCCCTTCCTGCCCAACTGCCGGTCGAGCGCCCCGGTGCGCAGGTTACTGGTGGGGCAGACCTCGAACGGGATACCGCGCTCGGCCAGATCGTCCATAAGGGCCGGATCGTGCAGCACTCCCAGGCCGTGGCCGATGCGCTCGGCGCCGAGCAGGTCAATCGCTTCGCGAACCACCTCCGGCCCGCCGGTTTCGCCCGCGTGAACAAGGGAATGAAGCCCTGCCGCCCGGGTCAGGTCGTAAGCCGGCTGTAGCTCGCGGGCGGAAAGCGCCAGTTCGTCGCCGCCCATGCCGTAGGCGACGATACCGCCGGGAGCCAAGCGCACAGCCCAACGGGCGGTTTCGAGAGCCTTGTCGGCGCCGAACTGTCGGGCGGCATCGAAAATCCATTGGACTCGCAAGCCCTTTTTCGCGGCGCGCTCGGCCGAGCGGCGCAGAGCCTCGAAATTGGCCTCCACGTCCTGGCCGCGGCGAAGCATCACGCCGCCGGAAATGGTCACTTCGGCGTAAATCACGTTCTGCTCGATCAGGCGGTCGAACAGTTCGTCGGCGATCAGGGCGTAATCTTCCGGGCTGCGCAGGAACGAGGTGACCCACTTGTAGGCCTCGAGGAAACCGAAGAAATCGCTGTAGCGGTAGCGGGCAGCAACATCCTCGGCGGACAGCTGGACGCCATGGCGGGCGGCGAGGCGGACAACCGTTCCCGGGGCGATCGAGCCTTCCAGGTGCAGATGCAGCTCGGCTTTGGGCAGTGCAGAGATGACAGCGGCGATTTCAGCGTCATTCATGCGCAAAATGCGGGGTACAAAGAACCCTTCTGTCCCTCTTCGAGTGTACCTGAAACAGGGGTGGGAAACCTGTGCCGGGCTACTCAGCGGCGGCTTCCTTGCTGAGCTGGCTGTGCTTGCGGCTGTAGCGGAAATAGATCACCAGGCCGATGGCGAGCCAAATGAAGAACCGGATCCAGTTCTCGACCGTCAGGCTGGCCATCAACACGAAACAGCAGAGCAGCGAAAACAACGGAAACCAGGGGTGGAACGGCACGCGAAAACCGCGCTTGCGGTCCGGCTGCTTTTTCCGGAGCACCAGCACAGCGATCGAAACCAGGATGAAGGCGAAGAGCGTGCCGATATTCGTGAGATCGACAAGCGTCCCAATGCTGAAAATCCCGGAGGGAATGGCGACGACGAGGCCGGCGATCCAGGTGGAAAAAGCCGGGGTGCGGAAGCGCTTGTGGACCTTGGAAAAGGCGGCCGGAAGCAGCCCGTCGCGCGACATAGCAAACCAGATGCGCGCCTGGCCCAACTGAAAGACGAGAATGGACGAGATCATGCCCATGAGTGCCCCGATCGTCACCCACCGCTCGGTGGAATAAAGACGGATTCTTTGCAGCGCCAGAGCCACAGGGGCGGCATTGTGGAGCGTGCTCCAATTCTGGATGCCGGTGAGCACCAAGGCGACAGCAATGTAGAGCACCGCGCAGATGACAAGCGAAAAAATGATGCCGAGCGGTACGTCGCGAGAGGGATTTTTGCACTCCTCGGCCGCCGTGGACACCGAATCGAAGCCGATATAGGTGAAAAAGACGATCGCGCCGCCGGTGAGCACACCCTGCCAGCCGTTGGGCATAAACGGCTTCCAGTTGACCGGTTTGATGTAGAAGGAACCGGCGTAGATGAACGCTCCGATCGCCGCCAGCTTGATGATGACCATGACCGTGTTCGCCCCGGCCGATTCGCGAATCCCGATTACCAGGATCACCGTGATCACCATCACGATGAGGAAGCCGGCCAGGTTGTAGTTAGTCGTCCAACCGGTAGCGGGCGTGTAGGTGGGCGTGGTCCATCGGCTGGATAAGTGCAGGCCGAAACCGGATAAGAGGCTGTCGATATACGCGGAAAAACCGACGGCGACCGCCATGTTCGAGACGGCGTATTCGAGAATCAGGTCCCACCCGATGATCCAGGCGATCAGCTCGCCGAGGGTGGCGTAGGTGTAGGTGTAGGCGCTGCCGGCGATGGGAATCATCGACGCAAGTTCGGCGTAGCATAGGCCGGCGAACCCGCAAGCGATGGCTACCAAAAAGAAGGAAATCGTGATCGCCGGCCCGGCGCCCGGGCGTCCCATCACGCCGATCGCGTGCCGGCCGTGGAGCAGCACGGAGAGCAGCGGGGCTTGCAGCAGGGAGGGATAGCGGGTCACCTGTCCGGCCGCTGCCGTGCCGGTGACGATGAAGATACCGCTGCCGATGATCGCGCCAATGCCCAGCGCTGTCAGGCTGAGCCAGCCCAACGTCTTCTTCAAGCGATGTTCAGGTAGCTCGGAGTCGGCCAGGAGCTTGTCAATCGACTTTGTACGAAACAGGTTCGAGGCCAATGGCGATATCCTGCGCGCAGGATTAGAAGCCTTTTGAAAGCTCACCACTGTACCCTTCCCCGTAGCCCGGCCGCAACTACGAGTTTGGATGTCCGGGATTTGCGCGGTATTCCTGCGGGCACGGAGCTACTGGGAAACCGAAGACAGTGTAGTTCACTCGCTCGCGGCTCTTCCCTCGCCTCGATGCTCTCGCATGCCTCGCCCCGCTCATGATGACAGTTGTGGCGCGGCAAAAATGGCTTTGCGGGCCGCTTCTAGACGAGCTGGAGCTTGGCGTAGCGTTCGATCAGTTTGCGGATCCCCTGGCCGGGGAAGCTGATCGTCAGCCGGCGATCCTCGCCATCGTCCTCGACGTTGAGAATCGTCCCAACGCCAAAGGTGGGATGGCGGACCCGCTGGCCCAGGAGGGTCTTGGCGCTGCCGCCGAGGCTGGAAGGCTGCCGGGACGGCTCATCGAAAAATTCCGGTTCCTGGCCCGACTCGGCGGCGCGGCTCTCGGCAAAGGGCAGGCGAAAGCGATCGACACCGAACGCCCCGGTGACGGTTTCCACCAGTTCGGGCGGGACTTCGCCGAGGAAGCGGGAAGGGGTCGTCGGCAACTCGGAGCGGCGATCGCCGCCGCGGTCGAAGGTGCGGCGGGAACTGGCGCGGGTGAGTGTGAGCGTACGCCGGGCGCGGGTCATACCGACGTAGCAGAGCCGGCGTTCCTCCTCGACCGCTTCCGGATTGGCGAGCGAACGGATGTGCGGAAACAGGCCCTCCTCCATGCCGACCAGGAAGACGTGATCGAATTCCAGGCCCTTGGCGCTGTGGAGGGTGATCAGGGTGACCGGGGCGTGCTCGTCGAAGCTGTCGGCGTCGCTCACCAGCGCGGCGCGGTCGAGGAAATCGGTGAGCGTCTCGCCCTGCTCCTGGCCCTCTTCGGCCGCAGCCACCAGTTCCTTGACGTTGCCGGCGCGATCGGTGAATTCGGCCTTGTCCTGCTGCTCGAGCCATTCCAGGTAGCCGGTGCGGAGGGCGATGCGGCGGAGCAACTCGGCCGTCGGCAGCTCCTCGCGCTCGGCGCGCAAATCCTCAACGAGATGGCGAAAGGCGTGCAAAGCCGAGGACGAGCGGCCCAGGCCGAGCTGGCCCTGCGAACCGAGCGCCGACCAGAGCGAGACGTGCTCGTGAGCAGCGGCGGAACGGAGGGCCTCGATGGTGGTTTTGCCGATGCCGCGTGGCGGCGTGTTGATCACCCGCGCCAGCGCCACGTCGTCGTCCGGATTCACCACCACCCGCGCGTAGGCGAGCATGTCCTTCACCTCGGCACGCTGGTAGAAACTGAACCCGCCGACCACGCGGAACACCAGGCCGGCGCGGCGGCACGCCTCCTCGAACGTTCGCGATTGAAAATTGGTGCGATAGAGCACGGCGATGTGCGCTTCCGGCTCGGCACGCAGCAGCCGGCGAATTTCGTCGACGACGAAGTCCGCCTCGCCGGTGGCGTCGCTGGCTTCGTAAAAGCGCACGAGCGAATCGCCCGTGCGGGTGGCCTCGAGCTTCTTGCCCAGCCGGCCGGTATTGCGGGCGACGACGGCGCCGGCAGCGTCGAGGATCGTCTGTGTGGAGCGGTAGTTTTTCTGGACGCGGATCACCGTGGCGCCGGGAAAATCGTCGAGGAAGCGGCGCAGGATGCCGGGATCGGCGCCGCGCCAGCTGTAGATCGACTGGTCTTCGTCGCCGACAACGCAGACGCAAGTGTCCTTGGCGGCGAGCAGGCGCACGAGCTGATACTGCTTCTCGTTCACGTCCTGGAATTCGTCGACGACGATGTGGGCGAAGCGGCCGCACCAATGCCGGCGCGCCTCTTCGCTGCTCTGCAGCAGGCGGACGGCATCGAGCAGCAGGTCGTCGAAATCGAGCGCCCCGGCCTGCTTCAGCGCGGCGTTGTACAGATCGAAGACGGCGGCGGCGATGCGCCCTTTTTCGTCGAACGATTCCTGCATCAACCGCTCGGCGTCCCAGCCGTGGTTTTTAGCGTGGCTGATCGGCTCGCGAAGGCTGCGAGGCGTAAAGCGGCGCTCGTCGTGGCCCAACCGGCGCAGCGCCTGGCGAACTATAGCGGTCTGGTCCTCTTCGTCGTAGATGGCGAAATCGCGCGGGATGCCAATCAGTGGCCCGTCAATTCGCAGCAGCCGCGCGCAAAAAGAATGGAACGTGCCGACCCAGGGCGTGCCGCCTGCCTGCGGCACGAGTGCCGCAATGCGTTCCTTCATTTCCCGGGCGGCCTTGTTGGTGAAGGTGACGGCGAGGATCGCTGCGGGAGGAACTCCCTGGGAAATCAGCCAAGCCACACGGTAGGTGATGACGCGCGTCTTGCCCGTGCCTGCGCCGGCAACCACCACGACGGGGTGGGTGGCAACGGCGGCTTCGCGCTGTCCGGGATTCAAATCGTCGAGAAGGGACATCGGGCCGATTGTAGTGAGGCGAGGGCGGCGGCGGCAAACGGAGGCGGCGATGGGTCACGCGAAGACACCCATTCTTGCGGAAATCCGCAATGGTGGGGCATCCAAAAGGCACGCTGGATCTGTAATCCGTGGACTGGCGTAGCCTTCACTTTCTTCGTTTACCTGAGATTCGAAATAGCAAAATCGCTAATGCGCGCCAGCGTGGGCGAACGGGGCTTCGAAGAACATGATCGCTTGCGTATTGCCGAGGAATTTCAGGTCGGGAACGTAGAAGCGGGAATAGGGGAGGGCGGCGAACTGGCCACCGAGATTGAAATAGAAAAAGCCGTGGACGGTGGTGCCGGGAGCGATAACGGCGGTGGGAAAAGCGAGGGATTGCAGCTTGTCGTGCAGCTTGTTCCATTTCCCTCCCTCGCCGCCTCCGGGCAGTGGAAACGGCAGGCGGCCGCGCGGCGCTTCGGGATTGACGGGCCGGGGATGCAGGATGGCTGTGGCTGCTTCGTCGGCGCTCAACGACGCCAGCTGGTCGCGATTTCCTCCCGGCAGAACGATTTCCAATCGAATTGAGGCAAGCTTCACGGCAACCGGCCAGCGCGTCGAGTTGCGGATATAGACCTCGACCGGAAGAATGCCCGCCTTCACCGGATTTTCCCTGCCGAAGATCTTTTTCGCCCGCTTGGGGTTCTGATAAGGATCGCAGGCGACCAAAATGCCCTGGTGGGAATCGCGGGCGGGCAGTTTGGCAGGATCGGGGGTTTGCGCGGCGAGCGGTAGGGCAAAGCCGAAAGACAGGAGGACTGCCAGCGCCAGTCGCATCGCGAAGGACCCTCACTGTTCCTGAACCAGGTTCGGGTTCCAGCCCGGATGTCCCCTATAATAGCGCGTTTGCGTTGCTCGCGCCGAAAGCGGGCCGCCGGGTGTCCTATGTACCTTGTCTACAGCCTGCTGCTGGCCGCGGCGATGCTTGTCGCACTGCCCTATTTCGCCGTCAAGGGTCTGCGCCAGAGCAAATACTGGCGCAATCTGCCCGAACGGATGGGCCGATTGCCTCGCGGCATGGCCGAACGGTCCGCCCAGTTGCCGGGTGCGATTTGGATCCACGCGGTGTCGGTCGGCGAGGTGGTGGCGGCGACGCCGCTGGCCCGGCGGCTGAAAGAGATCTTTCCCGGCCGGCGATTGGTGATTTCGACGACCACAATCACCGGCCAGCAGATGGCGCGCGAGCGAATCGGCTGCGCCGACGACTTTTGCTATTTCCCGATGGACTGGGCATGGGTGGTGCGGCGGTTTTTCCGTGGCGTGCGGCCGGCGCTGGTGGTGATCCTGGAAGTGGAAATCTGGCCGAACTTCCTGCGCGTGGCCCGGGAAAACCGCGTGCCGGTGGTATTTGCCAGCGCGCGGGTTTCCGAGCGCTCGTTCCGGCGTTACCGGCGAATGCGCTGGTTCATTCGCCGCACGCTCGCGCCGGTGGCCGCGTTTCTGGCCCAGACGCCGGAAGACGCTAAGCGGCTCTTGGAATTGGGGGCACGGGAAGCGAACGTGACAGTGGGAGGAAACCTGAAATTCGACGTTCCTGCGCCAGCGCGCAACGCTCTGGCCGACTGGCTGGCTGCCCAGGCGGCGCGAGGCAACCGGACACCGCTGATCGTGGCCGGCAGCGTGGCGGCAAACGAGGAGAACGCGGTGCTCGACGCCTTTGCCGTGGTGCGCGAGCGGTATCCGCAGGCACTGCTCGTGCTGGCGCCGCGCAAGACGCAAAGATTCGAAGCGGCGGCCCAACTGGCTGAGGTCCGCGGGTGGGGCCTGCTGCGTCGCAGCCGGATTGCGCTCGGCCAGCCGATCGAGGCCGAGACCGGCATCCTGCTGCTCGATTCGATCGGCGAACTGGGCAGCCTTTACAGCATCGCCGATCTGGTTTTCGTCGGCGGGTCTCTCGTACCCGTCGGTGGGCACAACATTCTCGAGCCGGCTGCGCTGGGCAAGGCACCGGTTTTCGGCCCGCACATGGAAAATTTCCGGTCCATCGCCGAAAAGTTCCTCGATTCCAACGCTGCTGCCCGGGTCACCTCGGCCACCGAATTGGGGCAGCTCTGGCTCGACTGGCTCGACGATCCGGCCCGGCGCGAGGCGGCCGGCGAGGCGGCGCGTGACTTGGTGGAGCGAAATCGCGGCGCGGTGGACCGCGCAGTGGAACGGGTGGAAGCACTGGTGGAAACAGGCGGGGCGGGATGAACGAATTCCTGAACGAGATCTGGAAGTCCATGCTGTGGCCGTTTTCGCTGCTCTTCGGGCTGATCGTGCGTATCCGGGCCTGGCTCTATCGGCGCGGCACGCTGAAGCAGCAGCGCCTGGACGGCGTTGTTGTGAGCGTCGGCAATATCACCACCGGCGGCACAGGCAAAACGCCGATGGTGATCTGGCTGGCCAGCCAACTTGTGGCGGCCGGAGAGGCGGTCGCGGTACTCACGCGCGGCTACGCGAGCATCGAGTTGCCGGCCGATGCCTCCGGCGGCAAGTCGCGCCGGGTGAGCGACGAAGTGCTGGTGCTCGAAAGCCACCTGGGCGACCGCGTCCCCATAGGCGTGGGAAAAGACCGCTACCGCTCGGGCCGGGAGCTGGAGCGGAAAGGCGTGAATTGGTTTGTGCTCGACGATGGTTTCCAGCACCTGCGGCTGGCGCGCGACGCTGACATCGTCCTCGTCGACGATCTGGCGCCTTTCGGCGGCGGCATGCTGGTGCCCGCCGGGCGGCTGCGCGAGCCGATTTCTTCGCTTCGGCGCGCCGATCTCGTGGTGCTCACACGGTCGGCGAGCGACCCGGAACTGGAACAGGAGTTGCGCCACCATACCGCCGCGCCCATTTTCTACGCGCAGACGGAATTGCTCGGCATCACCCGCGTCCATCCGGGCACGCCGCGCCCGGCCACCGACCGCGAACGCGGCGCGAAATTCTTCGCTTTTTGCGCCACCGGCAATCCGCCCGCCTTTTTCGTCGACTTGGAGCGCTGGAACATCACGGTGGCCGGCACTGCCCGCTTCCCTGATCACTACCGTTACACGCAGCGCCGAATCAACGAGCTAGAGCAGTTTGCAGCCGAGATGGGCGCCAAAGCAATGATCTGCACCGAAAAGGATCTGTTGAATTTCGGCGGCCTCACCTTCACGCGATTCCCCGTCTTCGCCTGCCGGATCGCCATGCGGCCGACCGAACCCGCGAAACTGTGGCAGGCGCTGGTGGAAATTATCGAGAAGCGGCGAGGGAAAAGCGGGTGAAGATTCTGGTGCGCGCGACGAACTGGGTGGGCGATGCGGTGATGTCGATCCCGGCGCTCGAAGCCCTGCGCGCGCGCTGGCCGGAGGCGGAAATCGCCATCGCCGGCCGCGACCAGATCGTTGGCCTCTATCGCGGCCAGCCGTTCGCCGACCGGCTGATCGAGCTCGGCGCGGCGGGACGAGGAGCACCGGTGGCCACCGAGCGGGCGGCCGCAGAGTTGCGGCGCGAGCGGTTTGACCTGGGGATAGTGCTGCCCAATTCCTTCGCCTCGGCGTGGCTGATGTGGCGGGCCGAGGCGCGCCGGCGCGTGGGCTATGCGCGCGAGGGGCGCCGCTGGCTTCTGACGAATCCCATTCCGGTGCCGCGGCGCGGTGCCATACCGCCGCATGAGTGCTACTACTACCTGGAATTGCTGCGGCGAGCAGGCTGGTTGGGAGAGCTGCCGACTGTGGAGCGTGCGCGGCTGCAAGTCGATCCGGAAGCCGCTGCCGGGGCCGACGAGAAATTGCGTGCCGCGGGAGCCACGGGCCAGCGTATCGCCCTGGCTCCCGGCGCCTCCTATGGCGCGGCGAAATGCTGGCCCGCCGAACGCTATGCGGCAGTGGCGGATCGCCTCGCTGGAGAGTTGGGCGCCGTCATCGTGCTCTTCGGCACGCCCGCCGAGCGCGAGATCGGCGAGCGGATCGCCGGCGCGATGCGCTCGCGGCCGGTGAATCTGGTGGGACGGACGAGCGTTGCCGAATTGCCCGCGCTGCTGGCCGCCTGCCGACTGTTTCTCGGGAACGATTCCGGGGCAATGCATGTGGCCGCGGCGGTGGGACTGCCGGTGGCAGCGATCTTCGGCTCGACCGATCCCGAAGGCACTGCTCCGCTCACGCCCCAGCGCATGATCGCCCGCCACCCCGTTTCCTGCAGCCCCTGTTTTTTGCGATACTGTCCAGTGGATCACCGCTGCATGACGCGGATCGGGGTGGATGAGGTGTACCAGCTGACCCGCCAATTATGGGGAGAGAACCGGCTTGATGGAAAACGGTAAGCGCCGCCGCGCCGTCTTCCTGGACCGCGATGGAACGATCGCCGAGGAGGTGGGCTACCTGAACCATCTCTCGCGGTTTCAGCTGTATCCCTTTGCCGCCGAGGCAATTCGGCGGCTCAATCTGGAGGGATTCGCGGTGATTGTCGTCACCAATCAATCCGGGGTGAGCCGGGGCTTCTTCCCCGAAGAGCTGATCCATCGCGTGCACGATCGTATGGTCGCGGAGCTGGCCGTCGCCGGCGCGCGCGTCGACGGTATCTACTATTGTCCGCATCACAGTGGCATCGCCTGCACTTGCCGCAAGCCACTGCCCGGAATGCTCGAACGCGCCTCCGAGGATCACCATCTGGTTTTCGACGGCTCGTTCCTGGTGAGCGACCGTTATGCCGACATCCAGATGGGCCAGGGCGTCGGTTGCCGCAGCATCCTGGTCCTCACCGGCTACGGCAGGGGCGAATACGAATGGAATCGCGAAAAATGGCCGCGCCAGCCCGATACGGTGGCCGAAAACCTGCTGGCCGCCACCGACGTGATTCTCGGCGCGCGATGACGCTGGCCGAGCGCGACCGGCTGCTGGCTCTTCTCGACTCCTTTTCCGAGCAGACGGTGCTGGTCGTCAGCGATTTCGTCGCCGACGAATTCGTCGCCGGCGAGATTTCGCGGGTATCGCGGGAAGCGCCGGTGCTGATCCTGCGGCACAGGGAAACGCATCTGGTTCCCGGCGGCGGCGCAAATGCGGTGAATAATCTGGCCGACCTTGGCGCGCGGGTGCTGCCGGTGGCCGCGGTTGGCAACGATGAGCCAGGCCGCGCCTTGCTGCGCTATTTCCGCCGGAAAGGCGTTGAGATCGGCGGAATCGAGCGCGTGGCCAACTGGACCACCCCTTCGAAAACGCGCTTTCTCGCCGGCTGGACCCACACGACGCGGCAGCAGGTGCTCCGGGTGGATCGGGAGCCGGCGCCGTTACCCGAAGCGGCGCGACGGCGGCTGGAGCGCCGGGCGCGGGCGCTCGCCGGCCGCGCGGACGCGATTCTGATTTCCGATTACGGATTGGGTGTGGTGACGCCGGCGCTCGCCGGCCGCATCCTGGGCGGCCGAAAGCGGCGCACGGTGACCATCGATTCCCGCTACGCGCTGCTCTCCTTCGCCGGTCTCGGCATCACCGCCGCCACGCCGAACGAGCCCGAACTCGAAGCGCAATATCATACCCACATCGGCCGCGACAACGCCCTGCTCGCCCGGCTCGGCGAACGGGCACGGCGGAAAATGGGCCTGGAAGCACTTGTCGTCACTCGCGGCAAGGACGGCATGGTCGTCTTCGAGCGCGGCCGGAAGCCGCGTCCCATTCCGATCTACGGGACCGACCAGGTGGCCGACGTCACCGGCGCAGGCGACACCGTTATCGCCGTCTTCACACTGGCGCTCGCCGCCGGCGGCGGATTTTACGAGGCGGCCCGGCTGGCCAATTACGCCGGAGGCATCGTCGTGATGAAACAGGGCACGGCGACGGTCGGCCCGGCCGAACTGGAAGCCGCGGTGCGGTCTGATATCGCTAGCCGATGAATACCCGGGAAAAGGTCCTTTCCCTCGAAGCGCTTGCCGGGCAGCTCGCCGCCGAGAGAGCGCGCGGCCGCAGCATCGTGCTGGCCAACGGCTGCTTTGACCTGCTGCACCCCGGCCACGTCCGCTTCCTTGAGGGTGCGCGACGCGAGGGCGACGTGCTGGTGGTGGCCATCAATTCCGACGCCAGCGAACGGAATCTGAAGGGACCGGGGCGGCCGGTACTGCCGGCCGAAGCGCGGGCGCAGCTGGTGGCTGCCGTTGCCGTGGTGGATTACGTGCTCGTCTTCGAAGAAACCGACGTAGGTGCACTGCTCGAACGGCTGCGGCCTGACGTGCACGCCAAGGGCACCGACTACACCGTCGACACCGTGCCGGAGCGTGAACTCTCGCGCCGGCTGGGGATCCGTGTGGCCATCGTCGGCGATCCCAAGCAGCATTCGAGCGCCGATTTGATCGAGCACATCCGCAAAACGAGCCATGGCTGAAGAGCGCTTCCTCATCGTGAAGTTGGGCTCGCTCGGCGATCTGGTCTTCACGCTGCCCGCGGTGGCGGCGCTGCGCGAGGCGCACCCGAATGCCCGGATCGACTGGGTGGTTGAGCGGCACTGGTATCCGCTGCTCGAGAGGAATCCCGACCTGAGCGACGTCATTATTCTCGACCGCGACTCGACCGGCTCGTTTCTGTTCGCCGCCTGGCGGTTGCGCACCGTGCATTACACCTGCGCCATCGATTTTCAGGGGCTCTACAAATCGGCTCTGCTGGCCCGCTTTTCGGGCGCGCCCCAACGCGTCGGTTTCAAGGCCCGATTTGCGCGTGAACCCGCCGCTTCGATCCTTTACACGCAGCGCATCGCACCGGCCGGCGCGCACATGGTGGAGCAAAATCTGGCTCTGGCGGCGGCGCTCGGGGCGGGCAATTCTCACTACCGGTTTCCGCTGCGCGTGCGGCCCGAAGCGCAGGCGCGGCTGGACGAAAAGCTCTCTGCCGCGGGCATCGGGGATTTCTTCGTGCTCTCGCCCGGCGGCGGCTGGGTTTCAAAATGCTGGCCAGCGGAGCGCTACGGCGCCCTGCACAGGGAACTGGCGCGGCGGAGGGGTCTGCGCGGGGTGGTCAGCTACGGCCCTGGCGAGCGGCCGCTGGCGGAAGCGGTGCGTCGAACGGCCGGCGAGCCCGAGCCGGTGCTGCTCGATATCGACGTTGCCCAGTTGATGGCGCTTGTGCGGCAGGCGCGCTTCGTCGTGGCCGGCGATAGCGGTCCGCTGCATCTGGCTTCGGCATTCGGCACCCCGGTCGTCGGCCTCTACGGGCCCACCGACCCGGCCCGCAACGGCCCCTTTAATCCCGCCGACGTCGTCGTGCGCAACGCGCGGCCGGAAGAGACCACGCTGCGGCGCCGCGATCGCTACTCCCCGGCAATGCTTTCGATCACGATCGAGCAGGTGCTCGAGGCGGTCGAGCGGCGGCTCGGAACGCCCTCATGAGGGGCGGGCTGGCGCGCTGGCGCGTGCGGGCAGGCTATCCCGCCGCTCTGCTCTATTTCTGGCTGGCGCGGCCGCGGCCGGCCTGGCTGGTGGCGGGCGCCGCGATCGCGTTGGTCGGCCTTGGCCTTCGTGCGCTGGCTGCCGGCTACTTGCGCAAGCATGAGGGGCTGGCGACGGCCGGGCCCTACGCCTGGACGCGAAATCCCCTCTATTTCGGGAGCGCCTTGATGGCGGCAGGGTTGGCGGTGGCCTCGCATTCCTGGCTGGCCGGCGCGGTGGTTGCCGCTTATATCGTCGCGTTCTATCCCGCCACAATGCGCAGCGAAGAAGCCGAGCTCATCCGGGAATACGGCGACGCTTTCCGCGACTACGCCGCGCGGGTGCCGCTCTTCTGGCCGCGCCCGCCGCGCATGGCCGGGAACGGGGGAAAATTCTCCGGCGCACTCTATCTGCGCAATCGCGAATACAACGCCACGCTCGGCACGGCGATGGTGTTGCTGCTGCTGGTGCTGAAAATGGTCTGGTTCGGATAGGCAGGCCCGGGCCGGGAACTTCCGCTCAGATATCAACTATTGCGGAAGCCTCCCGAACGCTTCCGGGATCTTTCCCGACATCCCGCGTCGGGACTCGCTGCGTTCATTGCCAACCTTCGCTCAGGAGGGGAAACGCGCCAAGCGGCGATACGGACGCCCAAGCGCAGCGGCGTCGTGTACTACTGCAGGCGGTAGACTTCGCGCATCAGGCGCTGGAATTTCGGGCGATAGATCAGGTCGTAGGCGTCTTCCTTGCCAGGGAAAAGCTGGAGGGCGACTCGCCGCGTGGCCATGGCGAGCTCGGAAGCCTCCTCGTAAGGCAGCTCACCCTCGGCAATGATAGCGAGCGCCATCTGCACCACCATGCGCAATCTGCGGATTTTTCGGCTCTCTTCGGCAATCGCCTCGGGGGTGGGCGCGGGCCGCTCTTCGACGTTCATAGCCATTCTTTGCCTTATGATAGGTGGTGGAGTCGGCTCCAGCAAGTGAGCGTCTCTTGGGTCCTGGTTGCCGCCGGCGACGGCCCGGCGCGATACGGAGGCGACGATGAGCGAGCGAAAGACCGGGGATTCCCGACCGCAGGAAGAAACTGTTGCCGTACACCGCGCCGATTCGTGGACGGAGGCGGTGGTGATTCGCGGCCTGCTCGAAAGTGCCGGAATCGATTCTCCTTCCCTCACCCATACCGATCCTTATCCCTTCAGCAACCCGCCCGCCCACTTTCCCGGCGCGGAGATTCTGGTGCGCGAATCGCAGGTGGAGGAAGCGCGGCAGATCATCGCCGACTATCTCGCCTCGATCGAAAATGCGCCGCCGGAAGACGAAGAAGCGGCCGAGGAAACCGGCAAAGAGTGAAGGGCGCTCCGCCGGCGGGAATAACCTGGGAAAGCCCACCGTCAGGCGGGAAAGTACTGGCTCTGGCGACCCGAACGAAAGGTGAAACAACCCGGCTCGCCACCAGATGACTCAGCGGTCGGCACGAACGAAGGGCATGATGGTGACGCGGTTATCCCAGCAAAAAGCGGTTACCGCGCCGTCGCGGTCGGTGCGCCAAAGCGCAATGCCGTCGTGGCGATAGCGATCCATCACTTCCGGCGAGGGCAATCCAAACGTATTGTGCGCACCCACCGAGATCACCGCGTATTCCGGGTGCACCGCCGCGAGGAATGACTGGCTGGAAGAGGTCTTGCTGCCGTGGTGCGGCACCTTCAGGAAAGCCGAGCCGAGCGGATCGCCGTCCTGGATCAGCTTCTGCTCCACGTCCTTCTGAATATCGCCGGGCAACAGGAAGCGCGTCGAGCCGTCCCTGAGCGAGAGCACGACTGAATCATCGTTCGATGCCACGGCAACCTCCGCATCGTTGGGGGGCCAGAGAAAGCGGCCGGTGACCTTGCCCCAGGCGAAGCTTTCGCCGCTGCGGCGATGCACGATCGGAATGCCGAGCCCACGCGCTTCGTAAAGAAGGGCGTAATAGGCGCGGGAGTCAACGTTGTGACCCACCCAGAACTGGCCTACCTGGAAATTTTGCAGCACGGAGAACAGGGCATCGTCTTGCCGTCGGGGAAGCCGACGAAAATCGAATCGCCCTGGCCAACGTCGAGCACCGTCACCTGCAAGTCGCCCGGACGGAGCCGCGGCGGAAAAGGATACGTCCCAATCGCGAGCACCGCTGCCGTGAGCGCGGCGGCCAAGGCCCATTTCGCCCATCATGCCAGCGGCGGAACATCGCGTTCGGCCCCCGCTCGGCCGGCGGTCCGGCCGCGCAACAGCACTGTGCCCAGAATCACCAGCAGCGCCAGGAAGGCGATCAGCAACCATAGCGGCGGGCCCGGCAGCCGATAGGAAAGCCAGCGCCAACGGGCAAACCAGCGCACCGTGGCCACCAGCGCCGTCACCAGCCACCCCACCGGTTTCGCCAGAATCGCGCCCAGGCGCGTCCACACCAGCCCCACCACCAGCGCCAGAAATCCCAGCGGAACGATCAGCGTCGTGAGCAGCACTGCCGGCACGTTGGCCATCGGTCCGGAAAGGCTGACGCGGTGGAAATCGGCGACGAGCACCGGGAGCAACCCTAGCTGGATGACAAGCGAGAGCAGCACCAGTTCCCACACGTGCAGGCCTCCCGCGATCGCCCACTCGACGGCCTTGCGCGCCACGCGCGCCAGCCGTTCGGGCAGGCTGCTCGATATCCAGTCCGTCAATTGCCGTAAATCGAGCCGGAACTGCGCGACCCGAGGCGGATGGGAACTGTCGCGCGTCGAATCGGCCAGATGCCGGAGCCCGCGCCAATAGGGGACGCTGGTGCGGTCGAGCCACGGCAACGCCACTGCGGCGATGACCGAGGCGGCCAGGAACGAGAGCTGGAAACTCGGATCGCCCAACTCGCGCGGGCCCGCCAGCAACAACACGATCGCGGCCAGCGATACCGAATTCAGCAGCGACACCCGTCGCGTGAAGAGTCGCGCCACCACCACCACTGCCGCCATCAGCGCCGCGCGCTCGACCGGCGGCCGGTCCTGCACCACCATCACGTAACCGGCCAGCACCGCCACCACCACCAGCGTCGTCGCCACGGGCGAGAGCCGCAACCGGCGGCAGAGCCAGAAAAGCGCCAGCGTGAGCACGGCAACATGCAGCCCCGCGATGACGAGCACGTGGTAGACCGCCGCTTTCTGAAACGCCTGGGAGAGCGAGCTATCGACGAAGCTGCGATCGCCAAGCAGCATCGCCCGCACCACCGGCGCGTTCGTGGGGCCGAAGACGCGGTCGGCTTCGTGCAGCAGCGCTCCGCGTAGCCGCGCGATTCGCGCCCGCAGCGTCGGCGGCGGACCTGGCAGCCGGCGGAGCAGCAGCGGGCTGCGGAGGGTCCCCTCCAGTTCGATTCCCTGCCGGGCGAGATAGCCGCGATAGTCGAAGGCCCCAGGATCGAGGAAATTGCGTGGCAGGCGGGCTTGGGCCAACGCTTCCACGGTGTCGCCGGCGCGCACCGGCGGAGGCGGGCCTTCGCCTTCGATATCGTCCTCGTAGAGATTGAGCCGGAGGCCGCCGGAAACCGGGATGTATTTCCCCGCCACTTCCACCCGCTCGAGCGCGATGACGTAGCGGTAGCCCCAAGGCAGGCGCAACGGGTCGTCGACCAGACGGCCGCGCCAGCGGAGCGGCTCGCTCAGGCCGAGCCTGCCAACCGCTATCAGCCGGTCGACGCGATCCGCGGGTTGGGCAGCATGCTCGAGCGCGACCGCGGCCAAGCCGACCAGGCACCATGCCGCCAGCGCCGCGGCCAGTGCCGTTCGCAGCCGACCCCGCCGCACCAGTAGCAGCCCGGCCGCCACGGCTGAGGCAGCCAACACCATCCAGGCAAGTCCGGCGTGCGGCCAGATCCCTCCGACGGCAATGCCGACGGCCAGAGCGACGGCCATCCAAATGAGCGGGATCACGGTTGCGATGTGAGAACGGCCAGCGTCTCGATGTGAAAAGTTTGTGGAAACACGTCAAACAGATGCAATTCGGCGACCTGAAAACCGGCCTTCACCAGTTCGCTCAGATCGCGCGCCAGGGTCGACGGATCGCACGACAAATAGTGAATGCGCCCGGGTTTCAGTCGCGCCAGCGCGGCCAGGGCATCGGCTGATACACCCGCCCGTGGCGGATCGAGCACCAACAGTTCCGGCCTTTCCCGCCAATCGGCAAGGAATTGTTCGGTTCCGGAATTCACCGCCTGGCCCGGGCCCCCTGCGGCTTTCAGGTTCGCTTCGAGGTCACGCGAAGCAGCCGGATCAGCTTCCACCGCGACAACGCGATCGAAACGCCGACTGAGCGGCACGCTGAATAGCCCCACACCGGCGTAGAGATCGAGGGCCAAGCCGGCCGCTGGGCCGTTCGTCACTGTCTCGGCCATCGATTCGAGCAGAAAACGATTCACCTGGAAAAACGACAGATGCCCGACCTGATAGCTGTTTCCCGCCGCTTCGTATTGCAAATAGCCTGGCCCGTCGAGATCCATCCGCTCGCCCGCGGTTTCTTCGAGCAGCACCGAGCGAACCGCCGGCAGGGCGGTGCGGAGACGCCGGATCAGCCGGTGCGGCGCTTCCGGAAATTTCGTCAGGGAAACGTTCAGCAGCATGTCGCCAGAAGGTGCAGCGAAAGCCTGGATCTCTCGAATCTCCGCCGGGCCTCCGGAGCCGAGTTCGGCCCGCACCGCCGCGAGTGCCTGGCCCAGCGGCGGGGCGAGCACAGCGCACTGGTCCACGGCGCAGAGCTGGTTCGAGCCTGCATGGAAATAGCCAAGGGCCAGCGAACCATCGCCAGTCTGGCTTCCGGAGACGGCGCCATTCACCGGCCGCACCTTCCATTGCGCACGGTTGCGGTAGCCGAAGGGTGGTGAGGGGTGCAGCGCGATCGGCCCCTCCCAATTCACCCGGCCCAGCCGGCTGAGCGTTTCCCGCAGGATTTCGGCCTTCGCCGCGACCTGCCGTTCGTAAGCGATGTGCTGATATTGGCAGCCGCCGCACGCCCGGAAATAGGGGCATCGCGGCTCGACGCGCTCGGGCGACGGTCGAAGGATTTCCGCCACCTCGGCGCGCACGAAATTCTTGCGGGCGTCGACCGGGCGTGCGCGAATCTCCTCTCCCGGTAAGACGAACGGTACGAAATAGATCACGCTCTCGCGCCGGGCCAGGCCGTCGCCGCCGTAAACGAGCTTCTCGATCTCGAGCGTGACCGGCGCGGCCGGTCCCTTGCGGGGTTTGCTTCGGTTCGTGCGTTTCATGTCAGGTAGAACAAGCTCAAACGCGGCAGCCCGATTTTTTCGAGCAAGCGTTTCTGCACATATTGCCGCTCGAGCTGGCCGAGTTGCTCCGCGGTCATTTTACGGCGATACGGAGCCAGTGCTCGATCGAGTTCCCGGCGAATTTCCACCATCATCGGTTCAGGCGCCGCTGCGATCAGCGCCGCGGTCAGCTTTTCTTCGAGGACGGTCAGCCAACGCTCCAGATCCTCGAGATCGGCTTCGGTGTCGAGCCCGGCGCGCCGCTCGGCCAGTTGGGCTGCGGTGTGCTCGAACCGGGCGGCGAGGGCGGCGTCGCTTTCCTTTGCCTTTTCGGCGGCGCGGCGAAGCCGCTCGATATTCCGATCGAAATAGGCCCCGACCTCGGTCGGTGAAAACAGGTCCGAAGTGTCGCGACGGCCGGTTTCGGGTCCGGCTCCCGCCGAAGCCTCGCGCGCTTCCGCGGCGGCTTCGAACACGGCATCGACGCAATAGACCAGGGTCTTCAGCGGCCGGCCGGCCTGCGCCCTGCGCGAGCGCTGATAGCTTTCGAAGGCACGGTCGATGCCCTTGAGTACCGCTTCGAGCGGAATGCCGGCCTTCTGCCAGGTCTCCACGATCGCCCAGTCGAGCGGCGAGACGAGCACGTGGGCGCCGCGCTTGCGCCAGAAATATTCCTCGATCTCAGTGTAATAGTTGAAGTAGTTGAGCTCTTCCATGGCTACCGGGAGATCTGCCTCTTTGTCTCGCTCGCCGCACTCGAGATTGCCGGGAGCCAATTGCCAAGGACGGATGGATTGGCCGGCCGAAGCACTCCGCTACGCGGCGTCCCGATTCAACCGGCCTATGCCTGGCGCTTGGCCTTGCGTCCGACGGAAGGCAAGCGGGCAGCGGCCGGTGCGGTCCGGTTGCGTTCCCAGATCAACCGCAAGCCTTCGAGCGTGAGGAATTCGTCGATGGTATCCACCTCGCGCGAACTGCCGGCGACCAACTGTGCCTGCCCGCCGGTGGCGACGACGTGCACCTTCGGCCCAAGCTCGGCCTTCATCCGCATCAGCAGTCCTTCCATCATGTCGAGATAGCCGTAAAAGAGCCCGGCTTGAACCGAAGTGGTGGTGCTTGTGCCGATGATCACTCCTGGGTCCTTAATTTCAACGCGCTGCAGCCGCGCCGCGTTCGCAAACAGCGCTTCCGAAGCAATGCCCAGACCGGGAAAGATCGTGCCGCCGAGATACTCGCCCCGCCCGGAAATCGCATCGAAGGTGATCGCGGTGCCGAAATCGACCACGATGCACGGTCCGCCGTATTTTTCAAACGCGGCCACCGCGTTGACGATGCGGTCGGCGCCGACGTCCTGGGGATTGTCGTAGAGCACCGGCATGCCGGTGCGCACACCCGGCTCGACGAACAGCGCTTCGAGATGCAAATACTTCTCCGCCATCTCGGCCAGGGTGCGGTTCAGCGGCGGCACGACCGAGCTGATAATCAGGCCCGTGACTTGGGTGGAATCGAGGCCGGCGAGCGAAAACAGGTTGCGGGTGAGGATGCCGTATTCGTCGACGGTCTGGTCGCTCGCGGTGGTCAGCCGCCAATGGGCGACGAGCTCGTTTTCGCGGAAGACGCCCAGCACAGTGTTCGTGTTTCCGACGTCCATCGTCACCAGCATCAGGGCGCCTCCCGGACCGTGCCGGAGACGACCGTTTCCACCCCCCCGTCATCGCGGCGCACACGCAGCAGGCCGCTCGGCTCGAGGCCCTCGGTCGTTCCGGTGAAGGTTTCCGTCGCTGTTTCCACGCGGATACGTTTGCCGCGGGCGAAACTCGAAACCTTGTGGAAACGTTCGACGATCACACCCGGCCCCTCCGTCATGAAGCGATTGTAGTAGCGCTCGAGTTCGAGCAGCAACCGCACCAGCAGCTCGAGCCGCGACTGCGGCCGGCCGGTCTCGATCCGCAGCGAGGTGGCCAGCGAGGCCAGGTCATCCGGCAGCCGCTCGTGGTTTGCGTTCATGCCCAGGCCGATCACGACGAACTGGATGCGGTCAGGCTCCGCGTGCATTTCGGTGAGGATGCCGGTGAATTTGCGCCCGCCAAGCAGCAGATCGTTGGGCCAGCGGATATCGGGCGCCAAGCCGGTTTGCTGCTCGACAGCCGCGGCCGCCGCCAGGCCGGCGACTAGCGTCAACATCGGCGCAGCGGCCGGGGCCAGCGTCGGGCGTAGCAGCACGCTGACGTAGATGCCGCTCGCCTTCTCCGAATGCCAGCTGCGGCCCACGCGGCCCCGGCCGGCCGTCTGCTCCTCGGCAATCACCACAGTGCCGTGCGGCGCGCCGCGGTGGCCCAATTCGAGTGCGATGTCGTTGGTCGAGCCGGCTTTGAAAAAATGGTAGAGGTTGTTGTGGAAAATCGTGCCGCGCAGCCGCGGATTCAGCAGCCCCGGCACCAGCACGTCTGGCGCTTCCTCGATCCGGTAGCCGGCGCCGGTGTGCCCCTTCACCTTCACTCCCGTCGACCGCAGCTTTTCCACCCAGCGCCAGACGGCGTAGCGCGTGACGCCGATCTCGCGGGCGATACGCGCCCCGCTGATCACCAGCATCGGCCGCGAGGCCAGCAGCGTCATGAGCCGGTCAATGCGGCTGTCAGTGCGTCCGGGAATCGCCAGCAAGCGCGCCATGGGAGGCTTGAGGTTACTCGACACGGGCCCATTCCACAAGCAGGCTGAAATCGGCGGCCGGCGCCGAATGGGTAAGCGCGCCGACGGAGACAAAATCGGCCCCGGCCTTCGCGTAGGCAGCCAGGTTGGCGAGCGTCACGCCACCCGAAAGCTCCACGCCGCAGCCGGGCCGCTCACGGCGAACGATCGCGACCAGCCGCGCGGCCTCATCCGGCGAGAGATTGTCGAGCAGCACCTCGTCGGGGCCGGCAGGGAGCGCCTCGCGCAGCTCCGCCTCGTTGCGCACCTCGACTTCAACCTTCAGCTGGCACGCGGCAGCGGCTTCGCGGGCGCGGCGCACCGCCTCGGCAACACCGCCCGCGGCGGCGATGTGGTTTTCCTTGATCAGGACGCCGTCGGAGAGGCCGAAACGGTGATTCGTGCCGCCGCCGGCGCGGACAGCGTATTTTTCCAGGCGGCGAAAAAGCGGTGTGGTCTTGCGCGTGTCGCGCAGCTGCGTTCCAGTGCCGGCGAACACTGCGGCGTAGCGCGCGGCAAGCGTCGCCACACCGGAAAGATGCGCCAGGAAATTGAGCGCCGTGCGTTCGCCGGTAAGGATTGCGCGGGCGCTGCCTGCCAGCTCTGCAACTGTTGCGCCCGAAGGCACGCGCGAACCTTCGGCGAAATGAGCGGTGAAAGCGATTTCGCGGTCGAGCAAACGGAAGACGCGCTCGAAAAGCGGCAGGCCCGCCAGAACGAGCTCCTGCCTGGCCAGCAGCCGCGCACGGGCGCGGGCTGCGGCCGGAACAGTAGCGACGGTGGTAACGTCACCCGTGCCGACATCCTCGGCGAGCGCGGCGCTCGCCAGCGATGCGATTTCGGCCGCGTCCCAGTCGAAAGTTTCCAGAGCTGTCGTTCCTTTGGCCATCGGAGGGTAATCCTAGCATCCCCAAGGCCGCGCGTGGGCATTTCGAGAACGGCACATAGCCTGAAGGAAGCGCTACTCGGACTAGCGTTGCGGCGATTCGAGCTGAGCCAGGCGGGCTTGCAGCTTTTCGTGCTCGACCTGGAGCTCGATGATGGAGGCTTCCAGCTGGCTGACGACCTGCTCTGGGGCACGGGTGCGAAAGGTGTCGTCGGCCATGCGGCGGCGCTTGGAATCGAGGCTCTTGCCGAGCCCTTCGAGCTGCTTGCGCAGGCGGGCGATTTCGGCTTCGCGGTCGGCAGGTTCCTGCTGCGCCAGGCGCAGATCAAAGCGGGCGGCGGAATGCACTGTGCCCGCGCCCGAACCGAGCGCACCATCGTGGAAACGGAGCGCGGAGAGGCCGGCGAGGCGCGTGAGCGCGTCCAGATTCGTTTCCACCAGCGAGCGAACGGAGGCGTCAGCGGCGGAAAGATCGGCCGGCAGCTTCTTTTTCGGATCGATTTTCTGCTCGGCGCGCAGCTTGCGGGCTGCTTCGACGATCTCCTGGAGCAGATCAACATCGCGCTCGGCTTCGTCGTCGACCCAATCGGCGCGGCGTTCGGGATAGCGATCCAGCGCGATCGAGCGTGCGCCAGCCGGCTGCGGCAGCCGGTGCCACAGCTCCTCGGTCAGGAATGGCATGAAGGGATGCAGCAGGCGCAGGGCGAGATCAAAAATGGCGAAGATGTTGCGCCAGGCGGCAACGGCCTCTTCGCGATCGGCGCTGGCCAGAAGCGGCTTGGCCCATTCGATGTACCAGTCGCAGAATTCGTGCCAGAAGAAGTGGTAGACGACGTGCGCTGCTTCGTGGAAGCGAAACTCCTCGAGCGCCTGATTGACCTCGCCCGCAACGCGCGCCAGGCGCGAATACATCCAGCGATCGACCAGCAGCAACTCGCCATTGCGGCGATGCGGCGCCGCGGCGCGAACCTTGGGCGCGGCCAGCTCTTCGAGCGAGATGCCCGCGGCTTCGATCTTCTCGAGGTTCACGAAAAGGAAGCGGGCCGCGTTCCAGATCTTGTTGGCGAAGGCGCGATAGCCGAGGATGCGATCCTCGCTGAGCGCGATGTCCGTGCCCGGCGCGGCGCCGATGGCGAGTGTAAAACGCAACGCGTCGGTCCCGTATTTTTCGATCACTTCGAGCGGATCGACCACGTTGCCGCGCGTCTTCGACATTTTCACGCCGTGCGGATCGCGCACCAGCGCGTGCAGGTAGAGCGAACGGAACGGAATGCGGTCCTCGAGGCGCTGGCCTTTCGTGAGGTGCAGGCCCAGCATGATCATCCGCGCGTCCCAGAAGAACAGGATGTCGTAGCCGCTGATGAGCAGGCTAGTGGGGTAATACTTGCGTAGGTCGGGCGTGTCGTCCGGCCAGCCGAGCGTCGAGAACGGCCACAAGCCCGAGCTGAACCATGTGTCGAGCACGTCGGGATCCTGCGTCAGGCGCGAGCCGCCGCATTTTCCGCAGGCTTCCGGAGGGCTGGCGGCCTGCGCGCGACCGTTGACTACTTCGACGCGCGAATCGCGCGCCGGAGTCATCTCGCCGCAATCGGTGCAGTGCCAGACGGGAATCCTATGTCCCCACCAGAGCTGGCGCGAGACGCACCAGTCGCGGATGTTTTCCATCCAGTCGAGATAGATCTTCTTTTGGTTCTCGGGGATGATGGGAATCAGGCCTTCGCGCACAACATGAATCGCCGGCTCGGCGAGCGGCTTCATCCGGCAAAACCATTGCAAGGAAAGACGCGGCTCGACGTCGGTCTTGCAGCGGTCGCAGATGCCAACGGCGTGCGTGTGATTCGTGATCTTTTCGAGCAGGCCCTGCTCCTGCAGGTCGGCAACGATGCGCTTGCGCGCCTCGAAGCGGTCCAGGCCGGCATAAGCGCCCGCGCGGTCGTTCATGTGGCCGTCGTCGGTCATCACGTCGATTTCGGGCAGATTGTGGCGCTTGCCGATCTCGAAATCGTTCGGGTCGTGCGCCGGGGTCACCTTTACCGCGCCGGTGCCGAATTCCCGGTCGACGAACTCGTCGGCAACGATCGGGATCTCGCGATTCATCAGCGGCAACCGAACCTTGCGGCCGGCCAGATTCCAATAGCGCTCATCTGCGGGGTGAACCGCGACCGCGGTGTCGCCAAGCATCGTTTCCGGGCGCGTGGTGGCAACGACGAGGAAGCCTTCGCCCTCAGCCAACGGATAGCGCAAGTGCCAGAGCCTGCCGGCGCGCTCCTGGTGTACCACTTCCAGATCGCTCAGCGCCGTCTGGCAGCGCGGGCACCAGTTCACCATGTACCGTCCGCGATAGATCAGGCCCTCGTTGTACAGCCGCAAAAACGATTCGAGCACGGCGCGGTAGAGCGGCGGGTCCAGCGTGAAGCGCTCGCGCGTCCAGTCGCAGCTGTCGCCCAGGCGAATCATCTGCTCGCGAATGCGCCCGCCCGACTGTTTTTTCCACTCCCAAACGCGCCGTTCGAATTCCTCGCGGCCAAGCTCGACGCGCTTCAGGCCCTGCTTGGCAAGTTCGCGCTCGACCACAACCTGCGTCGCAATGCCGGCGTGGTCGCAGCCGGGCAGCCAGAGCGTGTTCGCGCCCTGCATGCGGCGCCAGCGCACCAGAATATCGATCTGGGTGTGCTCGAGCATGTGACCGATGTGGATCGAGCCGGTGACGTTGGGCGGCGGGATCACGATGGAAAAAACCGGGCCGGGCGCGTCGGGGTCGGCCGAGAACAGGTCCGCGTCGACCCAGGCGCGGGAAAGGCGCTTCTCGATCTCCTGCGGCTCGTAAGCTTTGGGAATTTCGCGGGTCATCTCTCTCGCCGAAGGCGATTTGCCGGCCTTTTCGCCGATCCGGACACACGGAGTGCACCGGACCAGCCCGAATCGAATAACTATACGGAAAGAGCAGAAAATGCGTCAAATAACGCCCTACCACGCGTTGACAAAACAGTTTTCACGCGCCAAATGCAAGCGAGTGCCGGGCGACCACTATCAGGCTGGAACCCTGGGGAGCTGATAAATGACTGGCTTGAAGGTGGGCGGAGGGATAGGTTTGCCCTCGGCCCGGGCGGCTTCGATCCAGGCGGCTTTGGCTTTCAGGACTTCGGCCAATGCCTGCTCCGGCGTTTCACCAAACGCAGTGCAGTGCGGAAGATCTGGCACATCGGCGATGTAGCCGCCGTCTTCTTCGCTATAGAAGGCGTTGATATGGTAGTCCCTCATTCCTCGCCGCCTAAATGCAAATTATAACGCTCGACGAGCCCGAGCAGCTGGGAGGCCGCTGTATCATACTCATGGGTTGCCTTGGCCTTGTGGGTATTCATCCAGTTCGTCAGGACTTAGAATCGCGTCCGGTTTTCTCCCGGACAGGCCGACTGGGCAGAAGATTTCTGCTATCACCCGCCCCCCGCGACGCTCCGCCCTTTCCGCCAGGAATGGCACATGCAGGTAGCCGCAGACGACCAGCACCCGGCCACTATCTACACTCGCCTCCACCTTGTCTAGCCAGAATTCCTTCCCTGACCCCATCAGCGTGCGAAAGGCGCAGGTCGCTCCCGAGCGCGTTTCGTTGACGCCTTCTCAGTTCCTCGTAGATTCCGGCCGTGCGTTGCTCCTCACTAAACATGTCGATCTGAAGATATGGCAGGTAGCGTCGCTTGGCGATGTCGGCAACTCTCGAAAGAATCTGCAACGTGAACTCTTCGGCAATCAACCTCGGGCCATGCAAGGAAACGGCATCCATCACACACCGGTCAATGCGCGGTGTGTTCTGAATCTCGTGCGATGTCCCGAGGATCACGTATTCAATCATCGTGTTCCGCCCAGCATTATAGAGCCGCGGTTTAGTTCGCAACGCACGTTCTTGCGGATCCCTCCAAACGGAGGGCACGGAAGCTGAGCGGCCTTGTTGCGGGCGCAGCTTGTTCCGCCGGGCGGGCGGCTGATAAAATCGCGGTGGTTTCAGGCCACTCGTTTCGCGGCCTCGCAGAGCGGACACCGCGGCCTGTATCGCCTGCTGGCTTCCCAAGGAGAACGCATGCCTGCCTTTCCCGGTGTGGATTTCATCGATTTCGATTCCCTGCTGACTGACGAGGAAAAGCTCGCGCGGCAGACGGCCCGGCAGTTCGTCGACGAACGTGTGCTGCCGATCATCGAGCAGTGCAATCGCGACGGGCGTTTCCCGCTCGATCTGGTGCCGGAGATGGCGCAGCTCGGCTTTTTCGGCGCCAATATGCAGGGTTACGGCTGCGCCGGCATGTCGAACGTGGAATACGGCCTGGTGATGCAGGAACTCGAGCGCGGCGATTCCGGCATGCGCAGCTTCGCCTCTGTGCAGAGCGGGCTGGTGATGTATCCGATCTACACCTTTGGCAGCGAGGAGCAGAAGGAGAAATGGTTGCCGGCGCTCGCGCAAGGCACGGCGGTCGGCTGCTTCGGTCTCACCGAGCCGCAATTCGGCTCGAATCCGGGCGGCATGCTGACGCGCGCGGTGCGCAAGGGCAACCGCTACGTGCTCAACGGCGAAAAACTGTGGATCACCAACGGCTCGATCTCCGACGTCGCCGTCGTTTGGGCCAAGACGGAAGACGAAAAGGTCCACGGCTTCCTGGTGGAAAAGGGTACGCCGGGATTCAAGGCGTGGGACGTGCACGGCAAATGGTCGCTGCGCGCCTCGATCACCTCGGGTTTGGCCTTCAACGATTGCGAAATCCCCGCCGAAAACCGCTTGCCCGAGGCCGAGGGCCTCAAGGCGCCGCTGATGTGCCTCAACCAGGCGCGCTACGGCATCGGCTGGGGCGCGATTGGCCCGGCGATGGCTTGCTATCAAACCGCGCTCGAATACGCCAAAACGCGCCGCCAGTTCAATAACCGACCAATCGCCTCGCATCAGCTGGTGCAGGAAAAGCTCGTTTGGATGATCACCGAGATCACCAAGGCACAGCTGCTCGCTCTGCAGGTGGGCCGGCTCAAAGACCAGAACCGCGTCGATCACACGCACATCTCGATGATGAAGATGAACAACGTAGCCATCGCGCTTGATATCGCGCGGCTGGCGCGCGGCGTGCTGGGCGCCAACGGCATCGTCGACGACTACTGCATCATGCGCCACATGAACAACCTGGAATCGGTCTACACCTACGAGGGCACGCACGACATTCACAAGCTCATCATCGGCGAGCGCATCACCGGCATCGCCGCGTACATGTGAGACCGGGGCCGCAGCCCCGGACGGAATCACCTCATGGCCATCGCTAACGAACTCGCCACGCTGGACGCCACAGCTCAGGCCGCACGGGTGCGCCGCGGTGAACTCCAGCCGATCGAGCTGGTGGAAGCGGCGATCGCCCGCGCCGAGCGCGTCAATCCCGCCCTGAACGCCATCGTGACGCCGCTCTACGACCAGGCGCGCGCCATTGCACGAGGGAATCTGCCCGAAGGGCCTTTTCGCGGCGTACCGTTCCTGCTGAAAGACCTGCTCGCCTCCTACGCGGGCGCGAGGATGACCGGCGGCTCGAGCTTCCTGGGCGACTTCGTCCCGGACCACGACAGCGAATTGGTTGCGCGCTTCCGCAAAGCTGGCTTGGTCGTCATCGGCAAGACGAACACACCCGAATTCGGCATTCTGCCGACCACCGAGCCGCGGCTCTTCGGCCCCTGCCGCAACCCGTGGAACACCGGACACATTGCCGGCGGATCGAGCGGTGGCTCGGCCGCGGCCGTGGCCGCGGGGATCGTGCCCATGGCACACGGCAATGACGGCGGCGGCTCGATCCGGATTCCGGCCTCCTGCTGCGGCATTTTCGGAATGAAGCCGACGCGGGCGCGCACGACGCTCGGCCCGGACGTTGGCGACATCATGGGTGGCCTGGTTGTCGAGCACGCGCTGACGCGCACGGTGCGCGATTCGGCCGCGCTGCTCGACGCTGTTTGCGGCCCCGGCGTCGGTGACCCGTATCCGGCACCGCCGCGAACCCGGCCGTTCCTCGAAGAGGTGGGAACCGATCCGGGGCGATTGCGCATCGCTTTCACCACCACTGCGCCCTCCGGCGTCAGGATCGACCAGGAGTGCGTTCGCGCCGTGCACAATGCGGCAAAACTGTGCGAGAGCCTGGGCCATAGCGTGGAGGAGGCCGCGCCGGAAATCAACGGCCTGCTGATGGTCGATTCGTTCCTGACAGTTTGGAAGGCTGGAACGGCCTCCGGAATTCAGGCTATGGCGCTTCTCACCGGCCGCGTGCCGTCGCCGGAGCAGTTCGAGCCGCTCACATGGGCGCTCCATGAAGCAGGCCAAGCGATCAGCGCGCCAACCTATTTGCTGGCGCAGACCGTCCTGCATGGCGTGGCCCGGCAGATCGCCCGCTTCATGCTGCGCTACCACGTCTGGCTGACACCCACCCTGGCCGAGCCGCCACTGCCGATCGGCTCCTTCGAACCGACGCCCGGCAATCCGCTCGCCGGCTTCGAGCGCGCGGTCGAGTTCGTTCCCTTCACCCCACTCTGCAATCTCAGCGGCCAACCGGCCATGTCCGTCCCCCTCCATTGGAGCCGCGACGACCTGCCGGTCGGCACCCATTTCATCGGCCGCTTCGGCGACGAGGCCACGCTGTTCCGCCTAGCCGCGCAACTCGAAGCCGCCTGCCCGTGGCGTGATCGCCGGCCACCGGCCTTCCCCTCCGGCGCGGCCTCAAAAACCTGAACCGGAGGGGAAACTATTCCCCGCCAGCCAACCTACCTCAAGGGTTAGCCGGGGGGAACCACTCCTATCGATTTTCAACGAGGCGAACGCGAAAGGACGAATGATCCATCGCCTGCCCCGCATTCCGGCGTCCCCTTGCTTCAGGGGTCGGCGCCGCCACCGAACCGTGCCATCTGGCCGGTACTAGGCGTTATCATTTAGTTACTCACACCCTTCATCGGCGGCGGCCTTTGCGTCGCCTCCCAAGTTGTGCAGGGAATGACATCCCGAGGGCTGAATCAGGTGGAAATCCGCACGCTGGCCGGCAATGTGAGCATCGACGAAACCGGCGCCAAGAATTCAGGCTTACCCGTCTATCCCGGCGCCATCCGCCGCCGCAACGGCGCTCAAATCCAGCTCGGCCCGCTGCATCGGAACGCGGGTTTCGGTCTTTCGGCCCACAAATACTTCACTTCCGCCCCACTGCAAACGGTTGCCCGCCGGTATCGGCAGCAACTATATCCGAGCTTCGAGGAACGGCGAGGGAAAGTGGTGATCGAGGACGAGGGTGTTGTGTACGTGCACCAAGCCAGTCTGGCTTTCATCTTCAAGCAGGTGAATAGGTTAAGGATCGTGGCCCTAGGCCATGCGGGCCACCTGACCAAGATCGCTCTGGTGAGCATGGGCAAGGAGGAACCGCAATAACCGGCCGCATTTCCGGCCGGCCTTTTCCTGAAAACGGGCCTGAAGAGAGGTACCGTGCAAAGTCCGGGCCGACTTGGCCCGGAAACCGGCGCCGCAAGCCGAGTTTTGCTTTCGCTAGCCGATCGGATCTCTATTTTCCCCGACCCTCCGAATGCCGTCAGATCGGTCGCCCCGAGAGAAACTCGCGTTAGCGGTTGGCCTGGTTCCAGCCGCCTACGGCGACCCGCTGGCCGGTTTCGGCACGGTTGGCCGTCGGCAGCGGCCGCATATGGTGCCCGTTGGACGACTCCATATGCTCGTTGATGGCCTGGAGACGCTTGAGAATCGATTGCCACTGATTGAAATCAAGTTGGCGGAGAAAAGGCCTTACCCCTTGAATGAACGGATCCTCGAGCAGCGCCTCACTCTTTGTGGCGGGAATGAAGAAGCGATTGAGCCCCACGCCCAGGGATTCGGCGATCTTTTCGAGCGTGCCGAGACTGGGCGTCATCTGTCCGCTCTCGATGCGCGAAAGGTAAGAGCGCGAAACACCCGAGCGCGCCTGCAACTGGCTCTGGGTCATGCCTCGTGCCTCGCGCAACTGGCGAATCCGCACGCCGATGTTCTCCACCGTTTCGCGGTTCGGCCAGTTCTCGAAGAGTTGGCGTTCGTCGCCCGGCAAATCCTGGGGAATCACTGGCGCCACCATCTCTTCAATGGGCGGCGGCAGCGGTCGCAGGCAGCGGCGGCAGTTTCCCGTTTTCGTCCGAAACTGCACCAAGCCACATGCCTGGCAGCGGATCACTTCGCGTTCTGTCCCGATTTCTTCTGCTGCTTTCTTTTCTTCCGGCACAGTTTCTCCTCGCTAGCCAATTCGGCCTGCGGTCGAGGGATGGGGCAGCAGATGATTCGGGGAAAGCAAAAGCAGAAGCGCGGCAAAAATGTTTCTGGACGCACCAGCATTTTGCGGACATGACACCGGTTCGTCAAGTGCTTTTTTCATCACATCCTTTTGATAAAGAATCCCGGTTTCCCCCGATTCTCGCTTTCCAGTCCTCGCAAAGCCTTTTCCCAACAAATGCCTTAAGATAACTACCCGGCGACTGCCAAGTCCTAAAAGCGTCGCCAAAAGGGGACATTTGTCGGCCCTTTTGCCTGTTTACGGTAATAGAACATGCAATTCCTTTGCCACGCTATCTGGAGGTCCACCATGCCCACTCGCGAAGACGCCTGGCGGCTGTTGTGCGAATTTACCCAGAACGAGAACTTGCGTCGCCACGCCCTAGGCGTCGAGGCCTGCGTTCGCGCTTATGCCCGCAAGTTTCATACAGATGAAGAGTTATGGGGATTGGCCGGGCTGCTGCACGACTTCGATTATGAACGTTGGCCCAATATGGAACGATCGCCGAACGCCGGCCACCCGACTCAAGGCTCCGAAATCCTCCGTCAAAACGGCTATCCAGAAGAAGTCATCCATGCCATCCTGTCCCACGCTGACTACACCGGCGTCCCTCGTCAAAACCCCCTCGATCACGCACTGTTTGCTTGCGATGAACTAGCCGGGTTCCTGGTCGCCTGTGCGCTCGTGAAACCAACACGAAGCCTGCACGACGTCGAAACTGCCTCGGTAAAGAAGAAAATGAAAGACAAAGCCTTCGCCCGCGGCGTCAATCGCGACGATATCCGGCTCGGGGCCCAGGAACTGGGGGTGTCGCTTGACGATCACATTGCCTTTTGCATCGAAGCGATGCGGGGCATTGCGCCGGCACTCGGTCTGGATGGCCAAGGCCAGAAATAGAACCGTTCCGTCCCGGGTTGGCACGCCTACCCTATGCTGTCGAGCCGCTGCCTGCCTTTAGGCGCTGCTCGGCAGCTCAGTGCATCATGTCCGGATAGTTTTCCCCGGCGCCGAGCGCACGATCGAGGTTGAAGGCGGCGCTGATCAGCGCTAGGTGCGTGAGCGCCTGAGGAAAATTACCGAGCGCTTCACCGCAAGGCCCGGTCTGCTCGGAAAACAGGCCCAGGTGGTTGGAATAGCCGAGCATCTCCTCGAAGATGAGCCGTGCCAACTCCAGCTTTGACCGGTCGGTGTGCCCCGCGCGCGTGAGCGCCTCGACCAGCCAGAAGGTGCACATGTTGAAGGAGCCTTCCTCGCAGTGCAGGCCGTCGATGCCGTCCTGGGAGTGATAGCGGTAGACGAGCCCGCTTGCCAGCAGTCCGCCCTCCTTCGGGGATTGCGAGATGGCCGCAATTGTCTGCTCCATCTTCGGGTCGTTCGGCGCGAGGAAGAAGACGAGCGGCATGACCAGGTTGGCTGCATCGAGACTGTTCGAGCCGTAGCTCTGCGTGAAGGCGTTCCGCTGGGGATTCCATCCCTGATCGAGCACCTCTTCGTAGATCTTGTCGCGCACCTCGGTCCAGCGTTCACGGTCGGCCGGGAACGAGCGCTTTTCGGCGAGCCGTAAGGCGCGGTCGAGCGCGACCCAGCACATCACCTTCGAGTAGACGAAATTCTGCGGCGCGCCGCGCATCTCCCAGACGCCCTGGTCCTTCGTTTGCCAGTTGCGCGTCACCCAGTCGGTCAGCTCCCGCACATCGCGCCACAATTCGTAGGAGATTGGAGTGGCGTATTTGTTGTAGAGGTAGACCGAATCGAGCAGCTCGCCGTAGATATCCAGCTGGCGCTGCCGGTAGGCGCCGTTGCCGATCCGCACCGGCCGCGAGCCGCCGTAGCCCTCCAGATGATCCAGGGTCTGCTCGGCAACGTCATGCCGCCCGTCGATGCCGTACATGATCTGTAGCGAACCGTCGGGATTGAGTTCGTGGCAGCGCGCCTCGAGCCACGACATGAACTGCGAGGCCTCGTGAGTAAAGCCGATGCGCATGAGTGCGTAAAGGGTGAAGGCCGCATCTCGAATCCAGGTGTAGCGGTAATCCCAGTTGCGGTCGCCGCCGATGCACTCCGGCAGGCTGCAGGTGGGCGCGGCCACGATCGCCCCGGTTGGGTCGAAGGTCATCAGCTTCAGCGCCAGCGCCGAGCGGTTCACCATTTCACGCCAGCGGCCGCGATACGTGCAATGGGAAAGCCACCTGCGCCAATAACGCACCGTGTGCTCGAAAAGGTCCTGCACCTCGGCCATATTCGGCTGCGGCCCCAAATCGCCACCCGGCTCGATCTGCCGCAGCACGAAGACCGCCGTCTGTCCCTCGTCCAGCGTGAAATCCGCTTCCACCGCCGATCCATTGACCCGCAGCGGCACGGTACTGGCCAGACCCAGCGCGATCTCCCTGGAATCGAACGCCGCACCGGCGGCCAGCAGCCGCACCGTGTGCGGCGCGCGGGCATAATCGAACGCAGGAGCACATTCCAGGTGGAATTTCAGCATCCCGCGTGTCGCGTGCACCTGGCGGATCAGCGGATGCTTCCCGTGCGAGCGGTCGATTCTTTCCACCGGCATGAAGTCGATGATCTGCCCGACGCCGTCGGGCGAAAGGAAGCGTGTCACCAGCACGTTCGTGTCGGGCCAATAGAATTGCTTGCGCGTCACCCGTCCGTCCAACGCCTCGATGCGGAACGAACCGCCTTTCTCCTTGTCGAGCAGCGAGGCGAAAACGCTTGGCGAGTCGAATTGCGGCAGGCAGAGCCAGTCGATCGCGCCGTCCATGCCAACCAGCGCCGCCGTATGCAGATCGCCGATGATGCCGTGGTTTTCAATGGGCAAATAAGCCAAGTTTCTCCTCCGGTTCCTACTCACTATAGCGGGGCAAGGGTCTACCGCAAGTCCAGGGCAATATATTGCTGCAACGCAACAGCGTAGCCCATCGGCTGAGGTAACATCTGCTAAACTGAAAGGCCCAACATGAAAATCACCAGAGAAACCGTGCTTTATGTTGCCGATCTGGCCCACCTCGAGTTGCCCGAGGACGAAGTGGAAACCTACCGCCAGCAGCTCGACCAGATCCTCACCTACGTCGAGAAGCTGAATCAGCTCGATACGAGCGGTGTCGATCCGCTGGCGCAAGTCGTTGCCGCCCCTGCCGATTCTGCCACCGGCTGGCGATCGGATGAAACGCGCGATGCCGGCATCAGCGCCGAGGCACTCATGGCAGCGCCCGATGCCAGCTCCCCGTTTTTCCGAGTTCCCAAGGTGATCGAGCGCGAGTCATGACGAACGACGCCAGGCTCACCGTGGCCGGCATCCGCGCCGATCTGGCCGCAAAGAAAATTTCGGCGCGAGAACTCGTCACCGAATACCGCTCCCGCATCGATCGCGAAAACCCCGGATTGAACGCCTACCTCGCGCTCTCGCCCGAGCGCGCCTTCGCCCAGGCCGACCGGATCGATCGGATGGTGGAGCGCGGAGCGGAATTGCCCCCGCTCGCCGGCCTGCCGCTCGCGGTGAAAGACGTGATCGCGACGCGCGGCATCCCGACCACCTGCGGCTCGCGCATCCTCGAAGGCTACCGCCCTCCCTACGATGCCACAGCAGTCGAGCGCCTCGAGCAGGCTGGCGCCATGGTGCTGGGCAAAACGAATTGCGACGAATTCGCCATGGGCAGCTCGAACGAGAATTCCGCCTACGGCCCGGTACGCAATCCGGTGGCGCCGGACCGCGTGCCGGGTGGATCGAGCGGCGGCTCGGCCGCGGCGGTGGCCGCAGGCCTTGCGGTGGCCGCGCTCGGGACCGACACGGGCGGCTCGGTGCGCCAGCCGGGCGCATTTTGCGGCATCCCCGCGCTGATGCCCACCTATGGACGGGTTTCGCGCTACGGGCTGGTGGCTTTTGCCTCTTCCCTTGACCGCATCGGGCCGATGACCAACACCGTCGCCGACGCCGCGGCCCTGCTTGGTGTCATTGCCGGCCACGACCCGCACGATGCCACCTCCGCCGCCGTTCCTGTGCACGATTACACCGCCGAAATCGAAAAGCGCGTCGCCGGGCTGCGTATAGGCGTGCCCCGGGAATATTTCGGGGAAGGCATGGACGCTGAGGTTCGCGCTAAGGTGGAGGCGGGCATCGCCCTGCTGGAGCGTCTCGGCTGCCGCCGCGTGGAAGTCGAGATGCCGCACACCGACTACGCGATCGCCACCTATTACGTCATCGCCACCGCCGAAGCCAGCTCGAATCTCGCTCGCTACGACGGCGTCCGCTACGGCGTGCGCGCGCCTGCCGATTCGCTGGCCGCGATGTACCGCAAGACGCGCGGCACCGGCTTTGGTGCCGAGGTCAAGCGCCGCATCATGCTCGGCACCTACGCCCTTTCCACCGGCTATTACGAGGCCTATTACCTGAAAGCCCAAAAGGTGCGCACCCTGATTGCCCGCGACTTCCAGCAGGCCTTCGAGAAAGCCGACTTGCTCGTTACCCCCACCTCGCCCACGCCTGCTTTCCGCCTGGGCGAACGCACCACAGATCCCCTCGCCATGTACCTGGCCGATATCTACACCGTTACCGGATCGCTCGCCGGCGTGCCGGGAATTTCGGTGCCCTGCGGTCGCACAGCGGAGGGCCTGCCAGTCGGCTTGCAGATCTTCGGGCCCCATTTCCGTGAGGACCTGGTGCTGCGTCTGGCGCACGCCTTTGAGCGCGCCGGTGGCTCGCAGGTATAGCCCCAGCTTCCCGGACACTACGCAGCCACCCGGGCCCTCCTCATCCCATCCGAAACACAAAGATCGGAACTGCCGGCCGAAACACTCGACACGCCAAGTCCCAGTACTCCATCTTGGCTTGGCGCTGCCGTCCCCCTCGGCACGGCGCTTTTCCAGCCATGAATGCCCCTAATTTTTAGCGGGGTTCAGGCGAAACCTCAGGCCGGCACCTGCCGGGGCGCGAGCTTGCCGTGGCCGCCGACTGTTGAAGTTTAACCTTCGGCCGATATGCAATTAGACACGGAATCGATAAGGGACTTGCGCAGCCATCCGTCTTGAGTCAGCATCACAGTTAACGGGGGAGTAAAAACCTTGGTGACTATTCGATCGAGTCAGAAATTCTTCACCGAGGAAGAAGTCTCTTCGCTCACGGGGATCTGCCTGGAGCATCTGCGCGCTCTGGCCGGCATTCGCCATCTCGGTTTCTTCATCGAGGCGGCGCAGTTGGCTGGAGCATCGGCGATTGAAGCGGCGCAAACCGCCGGTTCGCAGGCGCTCGAGGTGGCTCAATTCGCGGGAGCACGTGCCCAGCGGCTGTTCACGGCGTCCGATCTCTTTATCGTGACCGCCTTGTTCACCCGTTGCGAGCATTAGGGGCCACTTCACAGACGGTCGAGAATTTTTCGGGACTTGTTCCGGCAGGCTCAGGGCCTGCGGCGGATTTAGTGTACCGCTACGACGCGGCGAAGCTGGATTGCTGTTCCCAACGCCTATGCTTACCGCTCGTCGCCGGTGCCCGATGTTCGCTGCGGCACGGGCGCGCCGGAGATTGCCGCGGCGAGCCGTCGGACGTATGCTAGAGGGAGCACGTATTTCGGCTGGGGGAAGCACGTCCCAACCCGTCGAGGATGACGGTGGAATTCAGGGCCCGCTTTTTGGCGAAACGAATCGCGGAGAGCCTCTTTCCGTTGCTGATCCTGGCTCTCTTTGCCGCTCCGCTCGCGGCGCAATCGAAATCCTCTTCCTCCGGAAGTCCCAACGCGCAAGAGGTTGCGCGTGTTGAGGGTGTGCGCGGCGAAAAGCTGATCCTGAAGGACGGCACCTACGAACTCGTCCGCGACTACAAGATCATCGGCAACCGCGTGCGCTACTACAGCGTCGAGCGATCGGATTGGGAGGAGATCCCCAAGAGCCTGGTCGACTGGCCGGCCACGCGTAAGGCCAACAAGCAAGCGCAGGAGCAGGCCAAACAGGCGGCGGCGCTGGCCCACGCCATCGATATGGAGGAACACCCCGACACTCTCACCGCCAATGCCGGACTCGGCCTGCCTAAGGGTGTGCTGCTTCCCTCTGGCGAAGGTATGTTTGCTTTCAACGGCCACAGCGTTCTCCAGCTCCACCGCGCGTTGGCCAAGAGTTCGCTGAACAAGGGACAGTTCATCGCCTCGGTCCTTATTCCCGTCCCTGTCCTCGCGAGGAAATACACCGTCTTCCTCAAAGGCAAGCATGCCGCTGTCCAGATCGACAATCCCGAGCCGGTCTTTTATTACCGCACTTCCGAAAACATGCAGCCCCGCTTCCGCCTCGTTCGCACCCAGATCAAGGGCAAGCGGCGGGAAATCGAGTTCCTCAGCAACTACTACGGCGAAAAGTCCACCAAGGCCAACGAGATCCCTCTCCACTTGCAGCAGGTTGAGCCGGATACGTTCCGGCTGATGGCCACTGAAGACCTTTCACCAGGGGAATATGTGCTGGCGCAGATCGATCGCGGCCAGGGCATTGACCTCTACGTCTGGGATTTCGGCATCGGCCAACCGCAGGGCAAGCACCCCGCCAAGAAGTAATCAGAAAACCGGATAGGCGCGGAACAGAAACGGAACAAAAAACGGGCGGGAAACGCTCGTTGCGCTTCCCGCCCTTGGAGACTGTGCCGGGCTGAAGCCCGCGCACCTTCGAAACCGGCTAGCCTTCGGCGACCGCGCCGGTGTCCTTGCGGAGGTAATCGAGCGTCGCGGCTTCCTCCGGCGTAAGTTCGGTCGGAACGATCTCTTCCTTCGGCACCTCGGTGAGCAGCTTGATGCCGCGGTAGTGGTGGAAGCCGGTGCCGGCGGGGATGAGCCGGCCAACGATGACGTTTTCCTTCAGGCCGCGCAGGTAGTCGACCTTGCCGGCAATCGCCGCTTCGGTGAGCACGCGCGTGGTCTCCTGGAAGCTCGCGGCCGAAATGAACGAATCGGTCGAGAGCGAGGCCTTGGTGATGCCGAGCAGCAACGGCCGGCCGGTGGCCGGGCGTCCGCCTGCGTGGATGACGCGCTCGTTTTCCTCGCGGAAGCGGAACTTGTCCACCTGTTCGTCGAGCAGGAAGCTGGTGTCGCCGACATCCTCCACCTTCACCCAGCGCATCATCTGGCGGGCGATCGTCTCGATGTGCTTGTCGTTGATGTTGACGCCCTGCAGCCGGTAGACCTCCTGAATGGCGTTCACCAGATAGGCCTGGGTGAATTTCTCGCCGAGCACGGCCAGCAGGTCGTGCGGGTTCAGCGGGCCATCGATCAGCGGCTCGCCGGCGTGCACGCGCTCGCCTTCCTGCACGTTGATGTGGATGCCGCGCGGGATGGCGTATTCCTTGGTGGTGCGCCCATCCTCGCTCTGGACGTAGACCTTGCGAGTGCCCTTGGAGATTTCGCCGTACTTGACGATCCCGTCGATTTCGCTGATGACGGCGGAATCGCGCGGCCGCCGCGTTTCGAAGAGCTCGACGACGCGCGGCAAACCGCCGGTGATGTCCTTGGTGCGGGTGGTCTCGCGCGGGATCTTGGCGAGAATGTCGCCCGGCTCGACCTCGTCGCCTTCGGCCACCATCAGGTGGGCACGTGACGGCATCAGGTACTTCTTCCGCACCTTGCCGCTCGCATCGCGGATCTGGATCAACGGCTGGTGCTTTTCGTCACCAGGCGGCAGCGTGACGACGAGCTGCGCGAGCCCGGTCACCTCGTCCACCTGTTCTTCGATCGTCAGCCCGGTAACCAGGTCCTTGAACTGCACCGTGCCGCCGGTTTCCGTGAGGATCGAGAAGGTGTAGGGGTCCCATTCGAGCAGCGTCTGTCCGACCTGGACAGGATCGCCGTCGCGCACCTTGAGCCGGGCGCCATAGACGACGTGGTGGCGTTCCTTCTCGCGGTTCTTCTCGTCGACGATGGCGATCAGGCCCGAGCGATTCATTGCAATCAGCGCCTTCGACCGGCCTTCCACCGCGTTCAGGTCGATGAAGCGGGCGAAGCCGGCATTGCGGGCCTCTACCTTCGACTGCTCGCCCACTCGGGTGGCCGTGCCGCCGATGTGGAAGGTCCGCATGGTGAGCTGGGTGCCCGGCTCGCCGATCGACTGGGCGGCAATCACGCCAACCGCCTCGCCGAGTTCGGCCATGCGCCCGGTAGCCAGGTTGCGGCCGTAGCACAGCTCACACGTGCCGCGCCGCGATTCGCAGGTGAGTACCGAGCGAATCTTCACCCGCTCGATACCGGCTTGCTGGATCGCGTTGGCCAGTTCCTCGGTGATCTCCTGGTTGATGTCGACGATGACGTTGCCCTCGTAGTCGCGGATCCGTTCGAGTGAGACGCGGCCGACCACGCGGTCGCGCAGCGGCTCGACTTCGACGCCCGCTTCGAGCAGCGGTTCCACAACGATCCCGTCGGTGGTGCCGCAATCCTTCTCGGCGATGATCACGTCCTGGGCGACGTCGACCAGTCGCCGGGTCAGGTAGCCCGAATCGGCCGTCTTCAGCGCGGTATCGGCCAGGCCCTTGCGCGCGCCGTGCGTCGAGATGAAGTATTGCAGCACGGTGAGGCCTTCGCGGAAGTTCGAGGTGATCGGCGTCTCGATGATTTCGCCCGACGGCTTGGCCATCAGGCCGCGCATTCCGGAAAGCTGTCGAATCTGCTGTTTCGATCCGCGGGCGCCCGAATCGGCCATCACGTAGATCGGGTTGATCACCCCCTGCTTGTCCTGCTCTTCCATCGCCTTGAACATTTCGTCGGCGACGCGCTCGGTCACTTCGCCCCAGATCGCGATCACCTTGTTGTAGCGTTCGCCGTTGGTAATCGCGCCGTCCAGGTACTGCTGCTGAACCTTCACCACCTCGCGCTCGGCGCTGCCTACCAGCCGCGCCTTGTCAGCCGGAATCAGCATGTCGTCGATCCCGATCGAGATCCCCGAACGGGTCGAATAAGCAAAGCCGAGCGCCTTGAGCTGGTCGAGCATGCGCACCGTCATCTCCAGCCCGTAGCGCAGGTAGCCGTATTGCACCACCATCTGCGCGCCCTTCTTCTTCAACAGGCCGTTGATGAAGGGCATGTCCTTCGGCAGGTAGTCGTTGAAGATCACCCGGCCGACGGTGGTGTTCAGGAACTGCCGGTCGACGTGCATCACCTCGGTATGCAGCACGTCCTGATCGTCGAAAGCAGTCGTCAGGTCAATCACGTCGCCCGTGTAGCGGAAGCGGATCGGCGTGAGCAGCTCGACCTCGCCCGCCTCGAGCGCCAGATGCACCTCTTCGCTCGAGCCGAAGGCGCGCCCTTCGCCCTTCGATCCCGGCTTCGCCTTGGTCATGTAGTAGATGCCAAGCACCATGTCCTGCGTCGGCACTGCCAACGGCATGCCGTTGGCTGGCGAGAGGATGTTGTTGGAGCTGAGCATCAGCACCTGCGCTTCAATCTGCGCTTCGGGCGAGAGCGGCACGTGCACGGCCATCTGGTCGCCGTCGAAATCGGCGTTGAATGCCGGGCACACCAGCGGGTGAATCCGGATCGCCTTTCCTTCGATCAGCACCGGTTCGAAGGCTTGAATGCCCAGACGGTGGAGCGTCGGCGCGCGGTTCAGCAGCACCGGATGCTCGCGGGTCACCTCCTCGAGGATGTCCCAGACCACCGGGTCTTGCCGCTCGACCGTCTCCTTGGCCTGCTTGATCGTCGTGCAATGGCCGGCGGCTTCGAGCTTGTGATAGATGAACGGCTTGAAGAGCTCGAGCGCCATCCGCTTGGGCAAGCCGCACTGGTGCAGCTTCAATTCCGGCCCCACCACGATGACCGAGCGGCCGGAGTAGTCGACGCGCTTGCCGAGCAGGTTCTGGCGAAAGCGGCCCTGCTTGCCCTTGAGCGCATCGGAAAGCGATTTCAGCGGCCGGTTGTTGGTGCCGCGCAGCACGCGGCCACGGCGCCCGTTGTCGAACAGGGCGTCGACGGCCTCCTGCAGCATCCGCTTCTCGTTCCGCACGATCACGTCGGGAGCATGCAGCTCCATCAGCTTCTTCAGCCGGTTGTTGCGGTTGATTACGCGGCGGTAAAGATCATTCAGGTCGGAAGTGGCGAAGCGCCCGCCGTCGAGCGGCACTAGCGGCCGCAACTCAGGCGGCAGCACCGGGATCACATCCAAAATCATCCATTCCGGCTTGTTGCCGCTCTTGCGGAACGCCTCCACCACTTTCAGCCGCTTCGCAAACTTGATCCGCTTCTGCAAGCTCGGGTCCGCCTTCATCTTCTCGCGCAACTCTTCGCTCAGCTTGTCGACATCGACTTGGCGCAGCAGCTCCTTGATCGCCTCTGCGCCCATCCCGGCGCGAAAACGGCCGGGGAAATCGCGCTGGAGATCGCGATATTTCTGCTCGTCGATCAGCTCACGGTCCTTGAGCGGCGCCTCGCCGGCCTCGATCGTGACGTAGGTCTCGAAGTAGAGGATGCGCTCGAGATCGCGCATCGAAATGTCGAGCAGGTAGCCGATGCGGCTGGGCACGCCCTTGAAAAACCAGACGTGGGAGCAGGGCGAAGCCAGCTCGATGTGGCCAAGTCGTTCGCGGCGCACCTTGCTGAGGGTGACCTCGACGCCGCACTTGTCGCAGATCACGCCGCGGTGCTTCATCCGCTTGTACTTGCCGCACAGGCATTCCCAGTCGGCGATCGGTCCGAAAATCCGGGCGCAGAACAGCCCGTCGCGCTCCGGCTTGAAGGTGCGGTAATTGATGGTCTCCGGCTTGGTCACTTCGCCGTGCGACCACGAGCGGATTTTCTCCGGGCTCGCCAGAGAAATGCGAATCGAATCAAAATCGGCGATCTGGTTCACACGATCGTAGGGGCTGCTGCGGTACAAGGTATAACCCTCCCCTCCCGGAATTCCGGGAATGAAACTTTCCTCGACCCGTTAGTCGGCCGCGGGTTCCTGCGGCTTCTGCCGCTTCATCAACTCGACGTCCAGGCAAAGCGCCTGCAGCTCCCGCACCAGCACGTTGAAGGATTCCGGCACGCCGGGCTCGATGCCGGGTTCGCCTTTGACGATGGCTTCGTACATCTTGGCCCGCCCGTAAACATCGTCCGATTTGCAGGTGAGCAGTTCCTGCAGCGTATGTGCGGCGCCGTAGGCTTCGAGCGCCCAGACTTCCATTTCCCCGAACCGCTGGCCGCCAAATTGAGCCTTGCCGCCGAGCGGTTGCTGTGTGATCAGTGAGTACGGCCCGATCGAGCGCGCGTGGATCTTGTCGTCCACCAGGTGCGCCAGCTTCAGCATGTAGATGTAACCCACCGTTACCGGCTCGGCGAAGGGCACGCCGGTGAGCCCGTCGCGCAATGTCGTCTTCCCGGCCGCCGGCAAGCCCACCTGTTCGAGCAGGTGGCGAATCTCTTTTTCGCGCGCCCCGTCGAATACGGGCGAGGCGAAATTGATTCCGTTGCGGAAGCCCTGCGCCAGATCCAGCAGTTCCTCATCCGGCAAATCCGCCAGCGAGCGCCAGACCGGCGTCGGCCCGAAGACTTCCTTCAGCCACTTGCGGAAGGCCTCGGCCCGCACCCCGTCGTCGAGCAGCCGGGCCACCTGTGGTCCCAAATCCTTCGCCGCCCAGCCCAGATGCGTTTCCAGAATCTGGCCCACGTTCATTCGCGACGGAACGCCGAGCGGATTGAGCACGATCTCGACCGGCGTGCCGTCGGGCAGATAGGGCATGTCCTCTTCGGGAACGATGGTGGCGATGACCCCCTTGTTGCCGTGCCGGCCGGCCATCTTGTCGCCGACCGAAAGTTTCCGCTTCATCGCAACGAACACCTTCACCAGCTTGATCACGCCCGGCGGCAGTTCGTCGCCCTTCTTGAGCTTTTCGACCCGCTCCTCGGTGATCTTGCGGAGCACCTCCATCTGCCGCGAGGTCATCTCCTCGATCTCGTCGATCTTTTCGACCAGCAGCGGATCCTTTTCGGCCAGCCGCAGCCGTTTCAGGTTGCGCGTCGAAATCCTCTCGAGCAGCTCGCGGTTGAGCGTCGTGCCCTTGGTCAGCAGGCGCTTGTTTGTCTTCTCGTCGTGGAGGTCGGCGGCCAGCTTGCGGCCACCGAGAATTTCCGTCAGCCGCTTCAGCCGTTCGTCGGTCAGGATCCGGATCTCGTCTGCCAGGTTCCTTTCCAGTTTGGCCACCTGGCCCGCCTCGATCGCCTTGTGCCGCTCGTCCTTCTCAGCCCCCTTGCGGCAAAAGACTTTCACGTCGACGACCGTGCCCTCGATGCCCGGCGGGCAGTAGAGCGAAGCGTCCCGCACGTCCCCGGCCTTTTCGCCGAAAATCGCGCGCAGCAGCTTCTCTTCCGGCGTCAGCGTCGTTTCGCCTTTTGGCGTCACCTTGCCTACCAGGATGTCGCCCGGGTAGACGGTGGCCCCGATCCGGATGATGCCCGCCTCGTCCAGGTTCTTCAGGAAGCTCTCGCTGATGTTGGGGATGTCCCGCGTCACCTCTTCCGGCCCCAGCTTGGTGTCGCGCGATTCGATCTCCAGTTCCTCGATATGCACCGAGGTGTAATAGTCCTCTTTCACCAGCTTCTCGCTGACAACGATCGCGTCCTCGAAGTTGTATCCGCGCCAGGGAAGGAAGGCGACCAGGACGTTGCGGCCCAGCGCCAGCTCGCCCCTGTCAGTGCACGGCCCGTCGGCCAGCGTCTGGCCCTGGCGGACGCGGTCACCGGCCCGCACCAGCGGCTTCTGGTTCATGCAGGTGTTCTGGTTCGAGCGCCGGAACTTGATCAGCTGGTAGATGTCGGCGCCCACCTCGCGGCTGAGCACGCCAGACTGGTCGCTTTCGACGCGAACGATGATCCGTTCGCTATCGACCTGGTCGACGACGCCGTCGCGCTTGCAGAGCACCACCGCGCCGGAATCGCGCGCGGTGACCCGCTCCATTCCGGTGCCGACCAGCGGCGCCTCGGCCCGGATCAGCGGCACTGCCTGCCGCTGCATGTTGGCGCCCATTAGCGCGCGGTTGGCGTCGTCGTTTTCGAGGAACGGCACCAGGCTGGCAGCGACAGAGACCAGTTGTTTCGGCGAAACGTCAATGTAGTCAACCTCGTTACGGCTCTTCAGCACGAAGTTGCCCGCCTGCCGGCAGTTGACTAGGTCGGTCGTGATGCGGCCCCGCTCGTCGAGCGGCGCGTTCGCCTGGGCGACCACGTAACGGTCCTCTTCCCACGCCGAAAGGTAGAAGCAGAAGGGCTCGGACGTGATCTTGTTCTTCTTGGCGTTTTGGTTCACCGAATCGATTTTTTCGCGCTCGACGATCTCGCCGGTTTTGAAATCGCTTTCGCCGGAGTTCAGCACTCGCTCGTAGTCGACCACCCGGCCTTCCTTCACCTTCCGGTAGGGCGATTCGATGAAGCCGAACTCGTTGATGCGCGCGTAGCAGGAAAGCGAGCTGATCAACCCGATGTTCGGCCCTTCCGGCGTCTCGATCGGGCAGATGCGGCCGTAGTGCGTCGGGTGAACGTCGCGAACCTCGAACCCGGCCCGCTCTCGCGAGAGGCCGCCCGGCCCCAGCGCCGAAAGCCGCCGCTTGTGGGTTACTTCGCTGAGCGGGTTCGTCTGGTCCATGAACTGGCTGAGTTGGCTCGATCCGAAAAATTCCCGGATCGCCGCCATCACCGGCTTCGCGTTCACCAGGTCGTGCGGCATCGCCGTCGACATCTCCTGGTAAACCGACATCTTTTCCTTGATTGCCCGCTCCATCCGCACCAGGCCGATGCGGAACTGGTTCTCGAGCAGTTCGCCCACCGCGCGCACCCGGCGATTGCCCAGGTGGTCGATGTCATCCACCGTCCCGATGTTGCGCCGCAGCTTCAGCAGGTATTTGATCGACGAGATGAAGTCCGGCGTATCGAGCGTGCGGTGGTCGAGCGGTGTCTCCAGGCCCAGCTTGGTGTTGAATTTCAGCCGGCCCACCCTGCTGAAATCGTACTTCCGGGGATCAAAGAACATGCCTTGGAAAAGCGCCGTAGCCGTCTCCAGAGTCGGCGGGTCGCCCGGCCGCAGCTTGCGGTAGATCTCGATCAGTGCTTCGCGCTGGGTGTGCAGGGTGTCCTTGTCGAGCGTGCGGCTGATGATCGGGCCCACCTCGTCGCGCTCGGGGAAGAAGATATCGACGTCGCCCACGCCGGCTTCAGCCAGCTTGGTCCAAAGCTCGGCGGTGATCGGCTTGTTCGATTCCACCAGCACCTCGCCGGTCTCCTTGTTCACCACGTCGGCCACCGCGTAGGCCCCTTCCAGGTCAGCGGCCACCACCTTCACGTGTTCCACCCGGCTCTTCGCCAGCTCCTTGTAGGCGGCCTCGGTCACCCGTTTGTGCGCCTGCACCAGCACTTCGTCCGAGCGCGGATGCCGGATCTCATGGGTGAATTTCCGGTCGATCAAGCCCTCGGAAAGGTTCCACCAGAGGTCGTTTTCGCGCAGCGTGACGCGCTCGATCCGGTAGAAGGCGCGCAGCACCTCTTCGTTCGTTTTCATGCCCAGTGCGCGCAGGAAGATCGAGCCCAGGAATTTCCGTTTCCGGTCGATCCGGACGTAGAGCAGGTTCTTCGTGTCGTACTCGAACTCCACCCACGAGCCGCGATAAGGAATGATCTTCCCGAGGAAATAGGTGCGGTTATTGGCGGTCTCGTAGAAAACACCGGGAGAGCGGTGCAGCTGGCTGACAATCACTCGTTCGGTGCCGTTGATGATAAAGGTGCCGTTGTCGGTCATCAGCGGGATATCGCCGAAATAGACCTCCTGCTCCTTGATGTCGCGGACGGTCTTGGCGCCGGTGTCTGGGTCCTTGTCGTAGGTGGTCAGCCGGATGGTGACGCGGAGCGGGGCGGCGTAGGTCATCCCGCGCTCCTGGCATTCGCTGACGTCGTACTTGAGCTGCAGGCTGACCGGGTCGCCGCACTTGTTGCAGAAGGTCGGCGTGTTGCGGTTGAAAGTGCCGCACTTCGGGCAGATCACGTCTCCGATGCGGTAGGGGTTGGTGACCACCGAAGCGCCACAGTTCCGGCAGGTCGCCCGCAAGTGATGCAGACCCCGCAGGTGCCCGCATTTGCACTCCCAGTTGCCGATCGAATAGTCGACGAACTCCAGCTGCGAAAGGCCGCGGAAGTCCTGGATCGGAAACACCGAGGCGAAGACCGCCTGTAGTCCGTTGTCCTCGCGTTCGGCCGGCAGCTTGTCCATCTGCAGAAACCGGTCATAGGACTTCTTCTGCACCTCAATCAGGTTCGGAATCGGCAGTGAAGTCTTGATGCGCGAAAAATCCAGGCGGGGGACTTCCCTCACCGGGCGAAACTCATTGCCTTGGCTCATGGCATCCTTCCCTCAGACCTACGGCGAAAATCCGGGTGGCAAACCGGGGAAAAGGCGTCGTCGGGGCACACCCATCACCCAAACGCTCGCGGGAAATAACTGTGCGGACCGAGCGGCGCTTACTTGATTTCGACCTTGGCTCCGACTTCTTCAAACTTCTTCTTGATGCTCTCGGCCTCTTCCTTGCCGACGCCTTCCTTGACCGCTTTCGGAGCGCCATCGACCAGGTCCTTGGCCTCCTTCAGGCCCAGGCTGGTGATTTCACGGACCGCTTTGATCACGTTGATCTTATTTGGCCCGACTTCCGACAACACGACGTTGAACTCGGTCTTTTCCTCGACCGGCGCAGCGCCGGCCGCTCCCGCGCCGGCGGCAACCACCACTGGCGCGGCCGCTGCCGCGGAAACGCCGAACGCCTCTTCCATCATCTTGACCAGTTCGGCCGCTTCGAGCAGCGTGAGCCCCTTGATTTCCTCGAGAATTCCTTCCACCTTGCTGGGCATGACTGCGTTTTCCTCCTATTGAGAAAACTTTTCGGCTTTGGCCGCTTCGTTCGTGACCACGGCCAGATTCCGTGACGTTCCCGCCAGCGTCTGGGCAATTCCTCGCGCCGGGCTTTGAATCAGGAACATGATCCTGCTGAACAGCGCTTCCTTCGAGGGCAGGGCCGCCAGCGCCACCAACTCCTCGACGGATATGACCCGCCCTTCCACCACACCCGCCCGAAACTCGAATGCCGGGATATCCTTCGCCAGCTTCGCCAGCGCCTTGGCAAAGGCCACCGGATCGGCTTCGGTATAGGAAATCGAGTTCAAGCCTGCCAGCCCCTTGAGCAGGGTTTCGGCCGCCGTCCCCTCAGCCGCCCGCTGGGCCACAGAGTTCTTCACCACGCGGTAATGGCCACCGGCCGATTCCACCGTGCGCCGCAGCCGGGTCTCGTCTTCCGCTTTGATGCCCTGAAACGTGCTCAGGATCACTGTCGAGATATGGGCCAGTTCCTGCTTCAGTTTCTCGACATCCCCTTCCTTCTGCTTCCGCGTCTTCATCGGTGTTCCTTAGGCAGCGGCCGCTGCCAGTTCGACTTCCGCCGGATCGATTCCAATCCCCGGCCCCATCGTCGAGCTCAGCGTGATCCGCTTGATATATTTGCCCTTCGCCGCAGCCGGCTTCGCCTTCGAGACCGCCGCGATCAGCGCCTGCCCGTTCTCGGCCAGTTGGCTGGGTTCGAAGCTCGTCTTGCCGATCGGTGCGTGGATGATCGCGGTTTTGTCGATCCGAAACTCCACCTTGCCCGCTTTGATCTCTTTCACCGCCCGGGCAATTTCAAAGGTGACCGTGCCGGTCTTCGGGTTCGGCATCAGTCCCCGCGGCCCCAGGATCTTGCCGAGCCGTCCGAGCGATTTCATCATGTCGGGCGTCGCGACCACAGCGTCGTAGTCGGTCCAGCCCTCCTGAATCTTCTGCACCATGTCGTCGGCGCCGGCGAAATCCGCTCCGGCTTCCTGCGCCTCCCGGATCTTCTCGCCACTGGCAATCACCAGCACCCGTTTGGATTTGCCGAGTCCGTGCGGCAGCACCACCGTGCCGCGCACCATCTGGTCGCTCTGCCGGGCGTCGACTCCCAGGTTCACCGTCAACTCGACCGTCTCGTCGAATTTCACGAAATGCAGCTTTTTCAGCAGTTCGGCCGCCTCGGCCAGTCGATAGAGCCGCGGTTCCACCTGCTTGCGCGCCCGATCGATGTTTTTGCCCACTCCTCCGGTGCCCATCTTCCTAACCCTCCACTTCGATGCCCATGTTGCGCGCCGTGCCTTCCACGGTCCGGATTGCCGATTCCAGCCGCGAGGTGTTCAGGTCCGGCAGCTTGATCTTGGCGATCTCTTCCACCTGCTTCCGCGTCACCTTGCCCACCTTCGACCGGTTCGGCTGCGGCGAACCTTTGGCGATCGAGGCGGCTCGCTTCAGCAGTTCGGAAGCTGGCGGCGTCTTCTGGATAAAGGTGAAGCTGCGGTCGCTGTAGATCGTGATCAGGACCGGGATGATCATTCCGTCGGCTTCCTTCGCCGTCCGGGCATTGAACTGTTTGCAGAACTCCATGATGTTGACGCCGTGCGGGCCGAGCATCGTGCCGACCGGAGGTGCCGGCGTCGCCTTGGCGGCGGGCAGTTGCAGCTTCACCTGCGCGGCGATTTTCTTACCTTTGGGTGCTGGTGCTGCCATGGCGGATCCTGCTCCCTTCCCAATTCCCTTCCGGCCCTTTCCGGAGCCGGGACAGGCTCAGGCGATCTTCTCCACCTGAGCGAAATCCAGTTCGACCGGCGTCGACCGGCCGAAAATCGTCACCGAAACCTTCAGCGTGCTGCGGTCCGAATTCACCTCTTCGACCACGCCGGTGAAATTCGCGAACGGCCCCTCGATGATCCGCACCTGTTCGTTGCGGTCAAAGCTCAGCTTGGGCCGTGGCCGTTCGGCCGTGGTGGCCGCCCGGTTCAGGATGCCCTGCACTTCTTCTTCGCTCAGCGGCGTCGGCGTCTGCCCGGAGCCTACGAAGCCGGTCACCCACGGCGTCGAGCGCACCACGTGCCAGGTGTGGTCGTCCATGTCCATCTCCACCAGCACGTAGCCGGGATAGCACATCCGGGTCGAAGTGACTTTTTTGCCTCCGCGCACTTCCACGACGTCCTCGGTCGGGATGGCCACTTGGGAAATCCTCTCCTCGAGGCCGAAAGCGCGGGCGCGGCTTTCGAGACTTTCCTTCACCTTGCGCTCAAAGCCGGAATAGGTGTGGATGATGTACCACTGCTTCGCCATTCCCGTTCGTCCTGCCGTCTCAGTGTTGTCCAAAGTGTGTCAGTACCCACTGGCCCGCGTAGCTGAATCCGCCATCGACGATCCAGAAAAACAGGGCAAAAAACGCCACCGTCACTACCACCACAATGGTCGTCGAATAGACTTCGCGCCCCCCTGGCCAGGTCACCAGCCGCATCTGGTTGCGCGTTTCCCGCAAAAATTGCCGTGCCCGGCGCGGCCATTCCGCCACGCGCCCGAAAACTCCCGGCAGCGGCGCCGGCCCACTGCGCGCTACTTGTTCGTCTCTCACTCGCGTTGCCTGCGACATCTTTCTGGTTGTTTCCCCGGCAATCTGCTCCCTGCCGGCTCCCATCATTCAAAAACTGGCAGGGGAGGAGGGATTCGAACCCCCACATCCGGTTTTGGAGACCGGCGGTCTGCCGTTGAACCTACTCCCCTTTCCTTCGCGTCCCGAGCGTTGCCCCGAACCCGAAGGCGAAAAATCTGGCCGCACGCCGCCTACTTCACCTCGCGGTGCGGTGTGTGGCGCCGGCACGCACGACAAAACTTCTTCGTCTCCAGCCGGTCGGAGTGCTTCTTCCGGTTCTTGGTTGTCGTGTAATTTCGATTCTTGCACTCGTTGCACTGCAAGGTAATGATCTCTCTCATCGCCCTCTAACCCATTCCTCGTCGCCCGTTCCGGCCCGCAGATTGGAGCGGGGGACGGGATTCGAACCCGCGACCATCGGCTTGGAAGGCCGAGACTCTACCGCTGAGTTACCCCCGCCCACGCTCGATTGTCTGGAGCCTGGGACCGGGATTGAACCGGTGACCTCGTCCTTACCAAGGACGCGCTCTACCGTCTGAGCTACCCAGGCCCGGCTGGCCCCGCGCCGTTGCCTCGCGAGGGGCGAAAAACGTATCGGCTCCGCCGGGCTGCCACCGCGCTCCTGCCGGAACGAGGCTTCCTTCGCGAATCCTCTTTCTCCGCAGCGCCCGCGTTTGCGTCGCGTCGCTGCTTCAAACACCTGGTGGACGGGGGAGGATTCGAACCTCCGTAGCCCGCAAGGGGCGGCAGATTTACAGTCTGCTGGTTTTAGCCACTCACCCACCCGTCCGGGCACGGGCACACCGCCGACAGAAAAATGCGTCGGCGGAAACACACCATTCCGTCCCGACTCCCTCAACTTCTTTGGAAACCTGTTCGCCAGAGGCACAAATCCGCTGCCGCGCCCTTTTCGATTTCTCCTTGCACAGCTGGCGGAGGGATTTGAACCCCCGACCCTCTGATTACAAATCAGATGCTCTACCGCTGAGCTACGCCAGCGCAGAGGGAAACAGCATAAGGCTACCACGGGGCTCACCGGGTTTGCAACTCCGCCTGGCCATCGGCCGGCAGGCCCCTGTTAATTCCCCTGTGTTTGCCTCACCGCACTCACCGGCATCGCCGAACGCAGGTAACGCCAGGGGTTGACGGGAGTGTTGTTGATCCTCACCTCGTAGTGCAGATGCGGCCCGGTCGAACGGCCGCTGTCGCCCACATAGCCGATCACCTGACCGCGGTCGATGTGCATGCCCGGTTGGACACTGAAGGCCGACAGGTGCGCGTAGCACGTCGAAAAACCGAAACCATCGTCGATCACCACCAGCCGTCCATAGCCGTCTTCCCAGCCGGCGAAGGCCACCACTCCGTCCGCGGTAGCAAGCACCGGCGTACCTTCGGGTGCGCCAATGTCCACACCCGGATGAAACGCCGGCTCTCCGCTGAAGGGGTCCTCGCGCTCGCCGAAGGGCGAAGTGATCGGTCCCAGCACCGGCCAGAGCGAAGGCACCAGCCGCGAATTCGCCGGCACCGGCCCGGGCAGCAAGTGCAGCCCGCTCGCATCGACCATCGACACAAGGCTGGCGTTCTGCATCAGGAAGTGAAACTGTTTCACGCTCGTCTCGAAATTTGCCGGGTTCGGCGCTGGATCTCCCTGGCTGCGGAATGGGGTGTTCCGCCAGCGGAGTACGCCGTAGGTCATCGCCACCTCGGTGGCGAGCGACTGGATCGATGAGAGCTGCAGCCGCGCGTCTTGGGCCTGCACCTGCAGTCGCACGTACTGCCGCTGCAGCCGGTTCTCGTCGCTGCGCAGCTCGTTATAGTTCGCCACTTTCAGCAGCATCCGGCTGTAGGAGGTCACGGCTGCGGCCAGCGTCAGTGCGCCCACCACCGCCAGCACCGCGACCAACTGGAACACATAGTAAGGGACACGAATCTTGCGAACGTTTCGCGCGTCACTGCTCGCAAGATACAGCGTGTAGAAACGGGACTTCATGCTCAACGCCGCACCTTCGAAACCCTGGAGGAATGACCGCCGTGTCCGGTGGCCCGCCGCAACCCAAAAACCGGTTTGAACCGCGAGAGCTGGTTCGAAACCACAAGAAGTCTATGGAGACTTCGCAATGCTGTCAACCCTAAATTCCTGTGCGCTCTCCCTCCCGGTTATAGATGCCCTGTACCTCCTGCCTGGTGGCCCGGCCGAATTTCGGACCGTCGGCGCATCCCTTGCCGCTCGCGCCGCTTTTCCTCCAAGCCGAGCGGCAGTATCTTGGTCGGCATGCCACGCAGAAACACACAACCGCTGATCTCCGAAGACCAGCTCATCGAGCACATCGCGCGTCGTCTTGCTCCCGGCACACGTGCCGTGAGCCCGGCGCTCGTGCTCGGCATCGGCGATGATGCCGCCATTTTGCGCCCGCCGGTCGGCGAAGACTGGGTGTTCAGCACCGATTTTTCCCTCGAAGACGTTCATTTCCTCGCCGACGCCCATCCGCCCGAAGCGATCGGCTTCCGTGCACTGGCACGTGCCGCGAGCGATCTCGGCGCGATGGGCGCCCATCCTGCATTCTTTCTTCTTTCGCTCTCGCTGCCGCGCGAGCGTACCGGGCGTTGGCTCGACCGGATGCTCGCCGGCATGGCGCGCGCGGCCCGGCGACTGCAGCTCCGGCTGATCGGCGGCGATACGACGCGCTGGCCAAAGGTGGCTCTTTCCCTCACCGTGATTGGCCGCACTGCACGCGGCGCCGCGGTGCGCCGCGATGGCGCTCGGCCCGGCGACCAACTCTTCCTTAGCGGACGCCTGGGCGCCGCGGCGCTCGGCCTTGAACTGCTCCTTCGCCGCCACCGAGGCCGCGGTCGCACAACCCGGCTGACGAAAGCCGCCGAGCGCCGATTGCTCCAACCGCACCTCTATCCCTCAATTCCGCTCGCACTGGGCATTCACCTGGCCGAGAACCGGATCGCTTCGGCCATGATCGATCTTTCCGATGGCCTCTCGTCCGATCTGACTCGGATGGCCCTCGCAAGCCGGTCGCGCGCCAGAATTTTCCTCGACCGTTTGCCTGTTGTTCGCGTTCCCGCGGCAATCTCCCGCGGCGGCCTCGAACCGCTGCAACTCGCCCTCCACGGCGGCGAAGATTATGGCCTGCTTTTTGCCGTTCCTCCCGCGCGCGTCAGCGCCGTTCCGCGCTCGTTTCGAGGCGCCCCGATCACCCGCATTGGAGAGTTCGTCCGCGGACGAGGAGTAGTGCTGGTGGGCCCGCAAGGCCTTGAGCGGCCGCTCGCTGCCGCAGGCTGGGACCCCTTCCGCGAGCGCCGCTGATCCGTTTCTCCACTCGCGTTATCCAAAGCCCAGCCTGCGAGCGAATCCTTCAGGCGGCAAAAGAGCATCCGGCCTGCGGGAGTGCAAACTCGCGTGGGAGAACGCCGCTACCGTTCAACGCGTGGTCGGTGCAGGTGGCTGCTGTGGCTGTTGGGGTTGCGATGAGGAATCGTTTTGCGGCGAATTCGTGACGGCCTGCTGCGCGGCCATCTTGCTGATCGGCGTGACGCCGGCAAACTGCTCCACCGGGGTGCCCTTGAGCGCGCCTTGCATGTATTCCAACCATATCGGCAGCGCGGCTTCGGCGCCCTGTTCGCCGTGGCCGAGCGAGAGGGCGTCGTTGTCGTAGCCCACCCAGACGCCCGCGGTGAGGGAAGGCGTAAAGCCGAGGAACCAGGCGTCAGTCCAGTTCCGCGTGGTACCTGTCTTGCCAGCGCAGGGCCGGCCGAGCGCCTGGGCGGCGGTGCCCGTGCCGCTCTTGATGACGCGTTCGAGCATCGCCGTCATCGTGTGTGCCACGCGCGGGCTCAGCACATCGTAGATTTTCGGGTGCGCCTCGTAGATCAGTGCTCCGTCGTAGGTGGTTACGCGCTGAATGAAGTGCGGCTGCACGCGCACGCCTCCGTTCGGGAACACCGTGTATGCCGAGGTCTGCTGCAACAATGTCAGATCGGCAGCACCCAGCACCAGCGGGTAGTAGTCGGGCAGCGGATCGTTGATTCCGAAGCGCCGGGCCATCGCGATCACATTCCCCAGCCCCACTTTCGAGGCTAGACGCACCGCCGCGACGTTGCGTGAATCCGCCAGCGCCTCCCAGAGCGGGATGTCGCCCAGGAATTTGTAGTCGTAATTGTGTGGCGAATAGGGATGGCCGCCGCTCATGATCGTGAACGGCGAATCGGCGATGTTGTCGAAGGGCGTCCAGCCCTGCTCGAGCGCCGTCGAATACAGGTAGATCTTGAACGAGCTGCCCACCGGCCGGTGGGCCTGCGTCGCCCGGTCGAATTTCGATCGCGCGAAACTGTAGCCGCCCACCAGCGCCCGGATCGCCCCGGTCGCGTTGTCGATCGAGACCAACGCCCCCTCTGCCCGCGGTCGCTGCTGCAGTGTGACTTGCGCCTCGTGCCCCCGCAGGCCCACGATCTGCACCTGCACCAGGTCACCCACCTTCAGGAACTGCTCGGGCGAGCGGAACTGGGTCCAGGCGAATTCCGGAGGCGTCAGCAGTGCATAATCGGATTTGATCCTCAGCCGCGCATCGCGCGGGCCGACCGCGGTAACCAGGGCGGTGACGTATTCGTCCTTTTTGAGCGGCCGCTTCCAGTCGTCTGCCTGGTAGCTCCGGATCGTGCCGAGGTGCTCGGTCAGGATGTTGGTCAGGTGGCCGCGCCAGCCGTGCCGGCGCTCGTAGGCGTGCAGGCCGTCGTCTACCGCGCGCTGTGCCGCGCGCTGCATTTTCGGGTCGAGTGTGGTGTAGACGCGCAGGCCCTCCGTGTAGGCCGCCGTCGGACCGAACCGTTTCTCCAGCCGCTGGCGCACTTCCTCGACAAAATAGGGCGCGATATCGTCCTGTGGGTACTTCACGCGCAGGCCAAGCGGCTGCTTCTGCGCTTCCTCCATCCGCTGCCGCGAGAGCTTGCCGTCTTCCCACATCAGCCGCAGCACCAAATTCCGCCGCCGCAGCGTCCGTTCCGGATGCAACGTCGGCGAATAGTAGCCCGGGCCCTTGATCATCGCCGTCAGCATCGCCGCCTCGGGCAGCGTCAGCTGCCACACGTGCTTGCCGAAATAGAATTCAGAAGCGGCCTCGAAACCGTAGTTCCCGTCGCCCAGGTAAACCTGGTTGCAGTACATCGTGAAGATCTGCTGCTTGGTGTAGTGGCGCTCGATCTGCAGCGAGAGCAGCGCCTCCTCGATCTTCCGGTGAATGGTCTTTTGCGGCGTCAGGAAAAGCATTCGCGCCAGCTGCATCGTCAGCGTGCTGGCTCCTTCTGCGGCGCGCCCTTCGCGCAGGTCCACCCACGCCGCCTCGAGAATCCGGGGAATATCGATGCCCCAGTTCTCCTCGAAATGCCGGTCCTCAGTGGCGATGACGGCGTTCCGCAGGATCTCAGGAATCTGCTGATAGGTCACCAGCACCCGCCGTTCCAGCGCAAAGGTGCCGATCCGCTCGCCGTTATCCGCATAGATCTGGCTGATCACGTCGGGGCGGTAAGTTTCGAGTTCCTGGATCTGCGGCAGGCTGATCCCGTAGACGAAAAGCAGTCCCACCGCCGCTCCGAACAAAATCGAGCAAAGCAGCAGGAAAGTGAAGGCCAGGCGACCAAACAACCGGTAGTGACCAAGGCGAACCGTAAGCGGTTGCGGGCTCATTGCCTAAGAATTCGATTGTAGCGCAACGCATCCCGCACAACCGCCAGCCTTCGCCTCGAACTGACACTTTCGACAACCGGGCAACCCCGCCCCTTCAGGACGCGTGCTTTGCTTGTGCGAACGGAATAAGATCGGCCGTCGGGTACCGTCATCAGCCGGCCCGCGCCGACGCGCCATGACGCCGCAACTCGAAACCCCGCGCCTGTTTCTCCGGCCGCTCGTTCTTGCCGACGCGCCCCAAATCCAGCTCCTCTTTCCTCACTGGGAGATCGTGCGCTACCTCGGCGCCGTCGTGCCGTGGCCCTATCCGCCCGACGGCGCTTATCGCTTTGGCCGCGACGTGGCCCTGCCCGCCGTCGAGCGCGCCGAAGCCTGGCATTGGACCTTGCGCCTCAAAAGTGCCCCGGAAAGCCTGATTGGCTCAATCAGCTTGAGGAAGGGCGAAGACAATAACCGCGGCTTTTGGCTCGGCTTGCCGTGGCAGCGACAGGGATACATGACCGAAGCCTGTGAAGCCGTAACCGATTACTGGTTCGATGTGCTCGGCTTCTCCTTGATGCGCGTCCCGAAGGCGCGCGCGAACATCGCTTCGCGCCGCATCTCGCAAACCCAAGGCATGCGCCTGGTGGCCATCGTCGAGCGCGACTTCGTCTCCGGCCGCCTGCCCGCGGAAATCTGGGAAATCACCGCCGAAGAGTGGCACGCCCGCCGCCGCGCCGCCAAATAGCCTGCGCTTCCCTCCGGTCGCCAACCGTCACTGCGTTTTAGGGGCGCGGTTCCCGCGCCCTGCCGGACCAGACCCTGGGCACACGCTCTCGGAAATCCGCTTCACGGCGCCGACGACCCTTCCCCCACCACCGTCGTCCACTTCCGTACCCGCCACGACTTCACCACCCCGTTCTTCACGTAAGGGTCGGCTTTCACAAACGCCTCGGCCGCTTCGGTCGATGGCCCGCGGAAAATAAGCACCACGCCGTCCACCGGATCCGCCAGCGCTCCGCCAAGCACCAGGTCCCCCCGCTCGAACGCCTGCCGCGCCAACGCCAGATGCTCGGCGCGATAGGGACCGCGCCGCTCGATATAGTCCTCGCCGATGTCGTAGAACAAAATCACGTGCATTGCCCGCTCCTCCGTTGTCGTTGCGCCGTGCCGGGCCCGGCTATTTGGAAGTGATCGCCTCGGCCTCGATTTCCACCAACATCTCGGGCGAAACCAGCCCGCTCACCTCCACCATCGTGGTCGCCGGCCGGATCTTGTTGAAAAATTCGCCGTGCGCCCGGCCGACCTTTTCCCAATCGGCGATATTGCGCACGAAGATCCGCGTGCGTACCACGTCACTCATATGCGCCCCAGCCTGGGCGAGCGCCTTCTCGATATTGCGGAGCGTCTGCAGCGTCTGCTGGTAGGCATCGCCCGTTCCGACGATGTTGCCCTTCGCATCGGTCGCCGTCGTTCCGGCCACCCAAATCTGCTGGCCCACTCGCACCGCGCGCGAATAGCCGACGATCGGCTCCCACGGTGTCCCACTCGAGAAGTTTCCACGTTTCATCCTCATTCTCCTGGCGCCAGAATTCGCCGCTAGCCAAGGATTTCGGCTTCGGTGTGGTCAATGGCTGCCTTGCCTTTTTCTCGCGATCCCACGGTAGAAGCGGCAGAGGACGACCGGACGTCCGGCCACGCGTCGCCCGCCTCCGCAGCGATCTCCCGCACCGCACGCTCACTTAGTTGCAGCGTCACGGCAGGCCGGGCGCGAGAGTGCGGCCGGACGTAATGGTGCAAGACGACGTGTTCCGTCTGTGCCCCGACGACATCGCTCCACGGTATGCCCAGGGCCGGATAAAACGGCAGGCTGAACGGCCACAACTGCAGATAGAGCATTTGCCGGTCGGCCCCCCACGTTCACCCACCAGTCCATCTGTCCGGTCCTGTACTTGGACCGCCAGGTTCTTGTTTTCCGGAAACGCCACTGGCGCCCGTCGAAAGGATTCTTGCAAGAGTAAGCGCTGGCCAGCTTGGCCCAGCCGGACGACCAGGCTTCCAGGCCGTAAAGCACTGCCACTACAACCAACACCAAGAGCGGCCCGCTGATTCGCGTCACGAGCCCTCCTTACCTTGCTTCTCGGCCCCCAAAACTCCCGCCGATTCTAGCGCAGTTGCCGCCCGGGCCAAGCGCCCAAACCTCCGGCTTGTCAGCCGGCCGCGAACCCCGTAAGCTGTGACCCTCGCGGAACCTGGGCGGCGCTTCCGACCCTCGGCAACTGCAGTTGCTTGCTATCCGAGCGCTTCCGGCACGGCGCAAATCGCGGTTGTCCCCGTCTCGGCGGCCCGAAGGCTCCGCGGTTGCGATCACTTTTCGAACGAGGCTTGTCCATGCGCTGCAACAACATTCTCGAAGCTGTCGGGAACACGCCGCTCATCCGGCTGAATCGGCTTACCCGCGATCTGAGGGCCTCGATCTGGGTCAAGGCCGACTATCTCAATCCCGGCGGCTCGGTGAAGGACCGCATCGGCACCTCCATGATCGACGAGGCCGAGCGCCGCGGCTGGCTCAAGCCCGGCGGCACGATCATCGAAGGCACCAGCGGCAACACCGGCGTAGGTCTGGCGCTGGTGGCCGCCGTGCGCGGCTACAAGGCCGTTTTCACCATCACCGACAAGCAGTCCAAGGAAAAAATCGACCTGCTCAAAGCCATGGGCGCCGAGGTGATCGTCTGCCCCACGGCCGTCGAGCCCGAGGATCCGCGCAGCTACTATTCGGTTGCCCGCAAGCTCGCCAGCGACATCCCCAATTCCTACTATCCGAACCAGTACGATAACCCGATGAATCCCGAGGCCCACTATCGGACCACCGGCCCGGAAATCTGGAACGATTCGGAAGGCAAGATAACCCATTTCGTCTGCGGCATCGGCACCGGCGGCACCATCAGCGGCGTCGGCCGCTACCTGAAGGAGAAAAACCCGGGCGTCCGCGTCGTCGGCGTCGATCCGGTCGGCTCCCTTTACTACGACTATTTCAAGACGGGCAAGACCGCCAAGGCGCGGACCTATGTCGTCGAGGGCATCGGCGAGGATTTCTTCCCGAAGACAATGGATTTCAAGGTGCTCGACGACGTCCTGCAGGTCACCGACGAGGAATGCTTCCTCTGGACTCGCCGGCTCGCCAAGGCCGAAGGCATTTTCACCGGCGGCTCGGGCGGCGGCTGCGTGCTGGCGGCGCTTCGCGTGGCCGAGCAACTGGGTCCGGAAGCCTTCGTGGTCGCCTTTCTGCCCGATAACGGCATGCGCTACCTCAGCAAGGTCTACAACGACGAATGGATGCGCGACCACAACTACACCGAAGCCGGCGTCGCTCTCACCGTCGACGATGTCCTGCGCGCCAAGCATCGCTCCGGACGCCATCCCGAGCTGATCGTCGCCCGCCCCTATCAGACCGTCTTCCACGCCCTGCACACCATGCAGACGCACGACATCTCCCAGCTCCCAGTCTTCGAGGACAACAATCTGATCGGCACCATCTACGAAGATCAGATCCTCAATCTCGCCCTCCAGGGCAAGGATCTCCGCAAGCTCGTCATCCGCGAAGCGATGAGCGCCCCGCTCCCCGTCGTCCCCCACAATGCCCCGGTCGACAAGCTCACCTACCTGCTCAGCCACGAGGGCCCGGCCGTCTTCGTCGATATGGGCGACGGCCACTGGGAAATCATCACGAAATACGACCTGATGAGCACCATCGCCGAGCTGGTCGAGCAGGTCCGCTAGTCTCCTGTTTCTGAAATGCGCTTACTATTGGAGCCCGTGAGAACTGCGGCTTGGCGGGTTCTCAATGGTCAAGAGATTTCGGATATAGCAGACTAGGAGCGACTTTCCGGCATTCCGGCCGTCCTGCGTCAACGCCGCTGTGTGTTTCGCCTATGCCAACAAGAGGCCGCGTCGCGCCGGGATTTCGCCGCCATTCCGCCGCCGTTTTTCCACCGTCGATAGAGCACGCAATTCGCCGAGAAGACGCCTCAGCTGGATCGGCTGAATTGAACAACGGAACGCGCTACGCCAGAGGCTTGTAGCGCTCCGCCAACAGCCCGGTTGCCGCGGCGAGGTCGATATCGGCGATGAGCAGCCCCTCTTTCCCGTATGGTTGGTAGCTCAGCAATGTGCCATCCGGACGCACCACCGCCGAAGTCGTTGGCGATCCCGCGCTGGCGTAGTTTACGGTGGCGAAATAACAGGTGTTCTCGGCCGCACGGCACAAGGCGGCTTTCTCATGGAAGGAATTCTTCGGATCGGCGAAGCTCGACGCCACATAGCCGCCCGGCTCCGCTTCATGGAAATGCGGATGGAAGACGACCTGCGCCCCTCGTCGCACCGCCCAGCGCACCGTTTCCGGATAGCGCCAGCCCTCGTGGCAGATCACGACTCCGAACTTCAGCCGCCCGCTCTCGAAAACCCGCCTGCCTCTACCGGGCGAATAGACAGGCTCCTCGGAAGGATCAATCTGGACTTTGTCCTGAAAACCGGCGACCGTTCCATCCCGCTCGACGACCAGCGCGGTGGCCAGCAGCCCGCCGTCAACGACGCGCTCGGTGCCGAGAACAACCCCAACCCCAGCCTTCGCCGCGGCCGCCGTCACGGCCGACCACGCGCGATCGAGGAACGCTGGGTCTGGAGGTGGAACGCTCTTGCCCATTCCCCTGTAACCCGGAATGAAGCATTCCGGAAAGCAGACCAAGCCGGCGCGCTCGCGGCCGGCTTGCGCGATGGCCTGTTCTGCCAGCGCAATCGATTCCTCCGGACTCGCCGGGTACCGCAGGTTCGCCAGCGCAATGCGAAATATACTCATCTACAAACCTCAATCTTAGCCCAGCGGGAAATTCCAGCCAGCGGCCGGGCCGATCGCCCTCCGAAGGTCCCAACCGGCATTGGACGTGGCACCGTGGGGTGAAATAGCTCAATTTGACGGGTGAATCCGCACAATTCCTGACCACATTCCCCCTGCTGCACTGAGGGCACGGCACTTAGCCCCTTTCCGCCCTCTGCCGGTTTGGTCGCCGGAATGCTATCCAAAGGGCAAGGGAGTATGCGTTACACCAAAACGTAGGGAAGCAGGCTGCGGGGCCTTCATTCTCAGCGTTTCCCAACTCTCATATTCCGCATTATTCGGCAAACGGCTCTGGAGAAAGGGCCTTGCTTTCGCGAATCTTCAGGATTCTCGAGATTGCCACGCTTGTCGCGGGACTGGCGCTGCTAGCCTTTTACCTTGTCGCGCGCCTCGACGGCTATTTCGCTTCCCGCAAGGCGATCGAGACCTTTGAGTCCTCTCTGCCCAAGCCTGCGCCCGAACAGCCGGCATCCCCCGAGTCCAAACCGGCGCCGGCCGTCGAAGTTCCATCGCCTGCCGTTCCGCTCGCCGCGCCCGCCAGGGTCGATTTTTCGCTCTGGTCCGCCTCTCGCGTCCGCGCCTATCGCCGGAGCCTCGCACGTCATCCCGGCCGTCCGCTCGCGCTTTTGAAAATTCCCAGAATTCATCTGATCGTCCCCATCTTCGAAGGCACCGACGAGATCACGCTCAATCGCGGTGTCGGCCGCATCGCGGGCACCGCTCTGCCCGGCCAGCCCGGCAATTTGGGAATCGCTGGTCACCGCGACGGCTTTTTCCGCGGGCTCAAGAACGTTTCCCGCGGTGACCGTCTCGAACTGGTCGAGCCCCGCGAAACCGCCACCTATGTAATCGACAAAATCGAGGTCGTAAAGCCGAACGACGTCCAGGTCCTGCAGCCGGGACCAACTTCCCGCCTTACGCTCGTCACCTGTTACCCCTTCTACTACGTGGGTAGTGCCCCGAAACGCTTTGTCGTCGTCGGTTCACTCGAAAAAATCGTTCCAAACGCTGGTCCACCATCCGGCCGAACCAGCCAGCACGTCTTTCAAGGAGAAAAGAAACAATGAACGGGAAAAGAACGATATTCACCACGCTTTTCGGGCTGCTCGCGTTTGTCGCCATGGCCAGTTTCCTGGCCGGCAGCGCTCGCGCGCAGCAAACTCAGCAAAAACCCAGTGGCACCGAGGAAATCGAGGTGCAATACGAGCACAGTAAGGTCGTCTACGTCGAAGGCAATCACTTGGTCACCGAGAAACCGGACGGCATGCTCGAGGCCGTTCTGGTTCCCGAGGATGCCCGCTTCCACATGGGCGATCAGGTGCTCACGGTTCACGACCTGAAACCGGGCATGCTCCTCACCGACACGATCACCACCACCATCAAGCCCATGCTGCTCACCCGCGTCGACGTTACCGGCGGCACCATCTTCCATGTCAACGGCGAGAGAATTACCATCCGGGACGCCAACTTCAAGCTCCACACCTACCGAATCCCTTCGTGGTCCAAGGTGATGATCGAAGGCGAACCCATGTCCATCTACGATCTCCGGGCCGGCATGCCCATCCAAGCCACCATCCTGACCGAAGAACCGATCTCCGTCGCCGAGCGCAGCACCAGGACGACGGTTACCCCCGCTCCTGAGCCTGCTGCAAAGGCCGAGCCACCGGCAACCGAAGCCCAGCCCGTCGAGGAAGAAGCGGCACCGCAACCCGAGCCGCAACCCGCCCCGACTGAACTGCCCAAGACCGCCAGCCCCATCCCATTGATCGGGCTTCTCGGTCTGCTCTCGCTTGCCGCTTCTTTCGGCCTGAAAGCGGCGCGCAAAACGCTCTGAGGAGTGCACAACGGTCCGGGTTCGGAGGAAATCGCCCGTTCTCGCAAACCCTCCGGACCCGGTTTCCGCCGTCCGCCATCATCGCTCGCGAAAACGCGAAGCGTACGCCTGCGGGAACCCTGGCAGATCAGTCGCACCGCGTGCTTGTCTGAGAGTACAGATGTATTTCTGGAATCTTTCCAGGTAGGCCTTCGCCTCAGCGCCCCAGCAGCGAAGCCGGTTTCTGCTTCTCGCGAAACCGCAAAAGCACCGGCGCAAGCCCCAAGTACGCTGCGAAAAATGCGCCCAGCAGCGCCAGCGGGCCGGCCGGGAACGCGGCACCGGATTGCCGCACGGCGTTTCCCACCAACTCGCCCACCGACAGCGAAATCAGCATGAGCGCCACCGAACCCCAGTACCGTGTTCGTAATTCCGCCTGGCAGTGCGGGCAAATCGTGCCGGCCAGGCCAGACCCCAGCATGATCGTCTTCAAACCGATGCGATGGTGGCAACGGGGACAGGAGGACATGGCACCTCCACAGAAGTCTTTGTCCACGATGATACGCTCGCTCCCAGCCCCGGCCAATCCCTATCGCTCCATCGACGCGACCGGTCAGTCGACTCGCCGCGCCATCACGCGCAGCCGTCGGTAATCCAGCCGCCACTGCCCTTCACGAAACAGCTCTTTTCGCAGCTGCTGCTCGACCACAAAGAAGAACTCTTCCTGCTTCTTCAGCTCGAGATCGGCGCAAAAACTCGCCCCGAACATCCGGATCCAGTTTCGCAGTCCCGCCTCGCCTTCTTCGAGCGGCGTCGGCCGGTCGAAGAGCAGCGCCAATGTCACGTCGAACCCCTGCGTCTCCAGCAGCGACGCGTATTCGCCAATCGTCGGGAAATACCAGGGATTGAAACCCTCCTCCACCGGGGAACCGATCGCGACCCGCGCGCGGCGTACTCCCTCGAGCACGCGTTCGATGTTCCCCTCGCCGCCCATTTCCGCCACGAACCGCCCGCCGGGTGTGAGCGCCTCGCAGATGCAATATGCCGCCCGCTCTGGTTGCCGCACCCAGTGCAGCGCCGCGTTGGAGAAGACCGCGTCGAACGGCTTGTCGAATTGGAAATCCTGCGCGTCGCCCACCACGAATTCCAGCTCGGGAAAATTGCGTCGCGCCTCGGCAATCATCTCCTCGGAACTGTCGAGTCCGACGACGTGGGCGCCCGCGGCCGCGATGCGTGCGGTCAGGTGGCCGGTCCCGCAGCCCAGGTCCAGGATCCGCTCCTCCGGCTGCGGCGCGAGCAGCGCGAGCACGTCCGTCCCGCGCTCCCAGACAAACGAATGCTTGGCGTCATAGAGCGCCGCGTCCCAGTTCGCCGGAAAAGTCTTCGGCTCCTCTCCCATCGCTCGGCTCATCCTGAATCGTCATCCGTTTGGCGTATTCTCGTCCGTCCATCATCCTCCTCGCAAGGCCACGCGCAAGGGATTCTTTTGTCGCAAGGAGTTGACACTTTCGCCAGCCGCTTTGCCCCTGGTCCCAAACCCTCCATTGCGCGCCTTCTGCCCGAACGGTAGGTTGCCACCAGGAAACCCCTCCGTTTCTCGCGCGCGGGCAAGATCTCACCCACTCCTCGAGCTCTCACCTCTTCGCCCGGCGAAAAATACGCGCAAGCCTCTCCCGGAAATCTGTTTCGTTGAAATTATTGCCGTTGGACTCAGGACCGCGTCAGCACCGCGACCGCCTGACGGAACTGCGCATCGCGCCGCGTCGCAATCTCCTGCTCGGAGACAAAATTCCTGCCCACTTCTAGGTCTGGCCGGACCCCCTCACGCTTGAGCGGCCGGCCACGGAGCGTGTGGATTTCGGCGGTCGGCACCATCACGCCGTAGCCATCGGTCAGCGGCACGTACTTCTGCGTCTGCCCTCGTCCGAAGGTTGGCGTGCCCACCAGCACTGCCCGATGCAGATCGCGCAGGCCGCTGGCCAGCACCTCGGCCGCGCTCGCCGTGCCCCCGTTGATCAGCACGATCAGCGGCTTGCCCGTCACCGGCGCCCGATGCGTCAACAGCCGCTTCGCCTCGCCCCGGCCTTGCACTTCGGTCCCCAGCACGCCTGCCGTGAATACGCTGGCCGTGCGTTCGGCTGAGCTGAGCAGCCCGCCGGGGTTGTTGCGCAGGTCGAGTACGTATCCCTCGACGCCTTCCCGCCGCAGTTGCTCGACCGCTTCCTGCACCTGCTCGCCCGCGTACGGCGTAAAGAGCAGCACGCGAATGTAGCCGATCGCCGCCCCGCCGATGAACCGGCGCGAATACTGCACTGCGTTGAAAGGTCGCTCCGAGGGCTCGAGCGTCAACCCCCACGTCCGCCAGCCCCTCCGGATCACTAGCCGCACCTTCCCTCTCGCCTGCACGCCCAGCGCGTTGATCACCTGTTGGTGGCTCATCGATTTGGTTGGCCGGCCGTTGATCGAAACGATCAGGTCGCGCGGACGAATCCCGGCGCGGGCCGCTGGCGAATCCCCGAGCGGCGTCACCACCCGAGCCTCGCCGGTCGCCCGGTCCCAATCGATCGCGAAGGTGGGCAGGCCCGTTCCCACGCGCTCGGCGTCCAGTTCCTCCTGCCGGGCGCGAAATTCTTCCGCGTTCACCAGGTAGAGTTCCGGATCGTGTACCCGGGCGAGTTCCGCGGCCAGCGCTTGATACGCCTGGCCCGCGCTCCCATACTCGCCGGCCAGCAGCTTCCGTTTCGCTTCCTTCCATGCGGGATTCGTCTGGGCGCGCAGGTAGTTCCTGTCGATCGCCGTCACCGCGCTGCGCACCGTACTCCCCGGGTTCCCTTCCAACAGGCTCTCGGCCGTATGCGGCGGTAGCCCCAGAAGTGAAGCGCAGAGGAACAATACCAGGGATATCCCCATTCCACACCTCCCACCACCCAGTCCGGCTCGTCGCCCGATTGGATGCCCTTCGCCGTGACGGGGATGCTAGCACCTCGTTGGCAGTTGCGCCACCGGGAAAGGGTCCACGCGATTTCCAATGGTATACTGCGCGTTTCAGCCTGGCGAATCCCGAGCGCATCGCCCGGAACCCATCTTGAAGTGTCGGGAGAACGCCGACGGAATCTTCTGTCGCGCCGCCCTCGCCGGCGGCACGGAAGCAAGGAATGAAGACCGAGGAATTCCAGAAACGACTCTCCGAAGGCCTGTTGCTGGCCGACGGCGCCATGGGCTCGCTGCTCTACGAAATGGTCGGCCCGCAGCGCTGCTTCGAGGAAGTCAACGCCACCGAAGCCGAAGCCGTTTTCCGCGTCCACAAAGCCTATCTCGATGCCGGTGCGCGTCTGATCGAAACCAACAGCTTCGGCGCCAACCGCTTCAAGCTCGCTCCGCTCGGCCTGGCCGACCGCGTCGTCGAGTTCAACCATCGTGCTGTCAAGATCGCCCGCGAGGCCCGCGAAGCCGCTTCAGCCGACGTGCTGATCGCCGGCTCGATCGGCCCGCTCGGCGCCGCCCGCCAGGTGCGCCGTCTCGCAACCGCTGAGGTCGCCGACATCTTTCGTGAGCAGGCCGCCGCGCTCGAGGAACGCGGCGTTGATCTCTTCATCCTCGAAACCTTCGCCGACCTCGAGGATTTGGCCACGGCCGTTACCGCAATTCGCACCTTCAGCCGCCTGCCCATCCTCGCCCAGCTCACCTTTTCCGAGGAGGGCACCGCGTTCGACGGCACGCGCCCTCTCGAGGCGGCCGCTCGCCTGGCTGCGCTCGAAGTGCAAGCCATCGGCGCCAATTGCACCATCGGTCCCCAACGCATTCTTCCGATCGCCCGCGACCTCGCCGCTTCCGCCGGCCTGCCCGTTTCGGCCATGCCCAACGCCGGTTTCCCCAAGCGCATGGGCGACCGCGTCGTCTATCCGAAATCCTCGCCTGAATATTTCGCCGCTTTCGCTCGCCAGGGCGCCTCGCTCGGCATCCGCGTCCTCGGCGGCTGTTGCGGCACCACCCCCGAGCATATCCGCGCCATGGCCGAGACCCTCCGCGAGATCGAGGCGCGGCCGCCCGCTCCCGCCAGAAACACCGCGCTGGGCATCACGCTCGAAGAGCCGCCTTCTTCTTTGACGGAAAACAGCTTCGCCACCGCCGCGCGCAAGCCCACGCTCGCTCGCGAGCCGCAAAGCCGCCTTTGGCGCAAACTCAGCCAGGGCCGTTTCGCCATCTCCGTGGAAATCGATCCGCCCAAGGGCACTTCCCTCGACCGGATTTTCGAGCAGGTCGATCACCTGGTGGCGAGCGGCCAGGTCGACGTGATCGACATCAACAGCGGCACCCTTGCCCGTGTCGGCATGGACGCGCTGTTGGTTGCCGGCGCGCTCGAGGCTCGCGGCGTCGAGACGATTCCCCATCTCACCACCCGCGACATGAACATCATCGGCCTCCAGGCCAGCCTGCTCGGCGCCTGGACCGTCTCCGGTGTCCGCAACCTGCTCGCCATCACCGGCGATCCGCCATCGCTCGGCGACCATCCGGAAACCAGCGGCGTCTACGAAATCGATTCCATCGGCCTCGTCCAGGTGCTTGCCCGGCTCAACCAGGGCACTGACTGGGCCGGCAAGGCCCTCGGCGGCAGCACCAATTTCACCGTCGGCGTTGCGCTCAATCCCGTTGCCGAGGATCTCGACGAGGAGATTCGCCGCTTCCGCGCCAAAATCGAGGCTGGCGCCCATTTCGCGATGACACAGCCGATTTTCGATCCCGCCTCCTGGAATGCGTTTCTCGCGCGCTTTGGCGGCAAGCCGCCTGTGCCGATCCTCGTCGGCATCTGGCCGCTCACCAGCCATCGCCAGGCCGTGCGCCTGAATAATGAAGTCCCGGGAATCGTCATTCCGGAAGCGGTGCTGAAGGAACTCGAAGCGGCCGGCAGCGCCGCTCGCGAAACCGGCTTCGCCGTCGCCCGCCGCATGCTCGATTGGGCCCGCACCGAATTCGCCGGCGCCTACCTCGTCCCTCCCTTCAAACGCTACGAAGAAGTCCTCGAACTCCTCGACTGAACCCGCGAATCGGCGTGATTGTTTGGGTGCCCTCGCAGGCTACCGTTTTCCCTCATCGCCCAACGCCTCGATGTCGGCTCGGTCCTGCGCGCGCCCGGTCAGCTTCTTGCTGCGAATCAAGTCTTCCCGGCCGAGGAAGTTCACGCGCGTTTCACCTACCAAGGTCTCGATTCGGTTGGCCCAGGCCTGATCGAATGTCACTCCGGTAAGTGAGGTGAGAATATCGATGCGAAACGGGACAACGCCCAACTGGATGACGCGGTAGGAATCGACGAAATCTGCAGCCTTCAGGCCGAGCGTGCCCAAGCCGAACTCCGTCAGCGCCAATTCCAACCGCCGTGCATTTTCCGGCGAGTTGCGGACAAGCACATCGAGGTCCCCTGTATAGCGCGGGATTCCGTGATGCGCCAGCGCCACCGCCCCCACGATCACATACTCAACCCCGTTGGAGTTGAGCGATTCGATAAACGCGCGCCAATCTGCCGGAAGCGGCATCGCTCTCCTCGATTGCCATCTCGCGAAGCTGGAATAGGATTTCCAAGCGCTCCTGGGGCGAAAGGCTCCGATAGTACTCCCGTGTGGACGCCTCGGCTTCCTCGAAAGTGAGAAACTTGGCAACCACGGGCTTCATGCCTGTCATTCTAATCCACCAGGTCCCAAACCACTCTTCCCTTAGAAAATCCAGAACCGCTTCCGCCGCCGCTCCGGCTCGTTCTCCGCCGGCCCACTCCGCTCGGGCGCCCACGGCAGCGGCCGGCCCTCGATCGCGGCCAGCGGATTTTCGATGCACAGCGCCCGCGCCACCTCTTCCCCGCGCAGTTCCACCACGCGCGCGTAAGCCTCGGCCAGCGAAGGCGGTCGGCTGGTGACGTTGTGCGCGTCGCTGGCCAGGATGTGGATGCGGTCGGTGGCGAGCCATTGCTCGGCAATCTGTTGCGCATTCGGCCCAAATCGCCCGAGCAGTGCGCCGGCCGTCACCTGCATCACGCTGCCGTGGCTCACCCATGTATCGAGCCAGTCCGTGTCCCGCCGCAAAATTCGGTTGCGTTCGGGATGGGTGATGATCGGCGTGATGCCCGCCAGCTGCAACTCATGAAACGTCTGGTCCATCGTCGGCGGAATCGCGAAATCGGCGAACTCGACGAGCAGGTAACCCTTGCCGTCGATCGTGTAGCGTTCCGGGTGCTGCTGGATGTCCTGCAGGTTCTCGAAGCTCAGGTGAAAATCGCATCCCCGGAAGATCTTCACCCGATCGCCCACGCGCGACCGCATCTCTTCCAGCCGCTGGGCCACCAGTTCCGGATCGAACGCGTAGCGTGGGCTCGCATGCGGCGTCGCCACGATATGCGTCGTCCCGCCCTCGACGGCCACATCGACCATCTCCAATGCCAATTCGAGCGTGTCCGGGCCGTCATCGAGCCCAGGGAGCAAGTGAAAGTGGATGTCAATCATGGCTGGCCGCAGAATAGCGCACTGCCGCGCGCATCCCCAAACTCGGCCGGCCGCCTGTTTCCATGAGGTGCGGCCACAGACTCACAGCCCACTCAAGGCGGTGCCACCCAAGGCAACCGGCGAGTCCGCCAGACTAGTACTGCGGACCACCGGACACCACGTAGACCATCTGGTTTCCACCGCGCCAATTTTGCGTTATGCTGACGCGCCAGAGTGCTCACCCCAATCCGCCTTCCCGAGCTCCCGCTCTCCGGCTCCGTGCAGGCAAAAATCAGCAAAAATGTGACGGGTCAAAAAATGGAAGTCATTGAATGCGCGGCGCTTGGAAGAATTTTCGTTTGACATCGTGTGACCTCGCGCCGGTTGCGCACGAGCGCCGGAAATCCCTCCGGCTGGCCTTCGGGGACATTCCTCCTTGGGCGTATCGTCCGCCGGTGATAGCATCTCCGCCATGCTTGGCAAGAGGCTTTTCCCGCTCTCACTGTTCGTTCTCTTCCCCGCCCTGCTCGCGGCTGCCCAAAAGCCGCAGAAGCCGCTCTTCACCCTCCACAAGGTGGGCAAGGGTGTCTGGGCGGCCATCTCGCCCGATCGCAGCAAGGCGGGAGCGAACACCGGCTTCGTCATCGGCCAAAACGGCGTCGCGGTGATCGATTCCTTCGAGAACGTCGACGCCGCCAGGGAACTGCTCGCCGATATTCGCAAAAAAACCAGCCTGCCGATCCTCTTCCTCATCAATACGCATTACCACATCGATCACATGACCGGTAACGGCGTTTTCGCCGCCGTCGGCGCCACGATCGTGGCCAATCGCAACGTCCGCGCCTGGGCCCGCACGGAAAACCTGAAATTCTTCGGTCCCCATCCTTCGGCGAAAGACCGCGCCTGGGTTCAATCGCTCGTGCTTCCCACCGTCACCTATAACAACGGTATCGACCTCTATCTCGGTCGGCGCGAGCTGATCGTCCACCACATGCCCGGCCACACCGGCTCGGATTCGATCATCGTCGTTCCCGACGCCGGCGTCGTCTTCACCGGCGACCTCTTCTGGGGTCATCATCTGCCGAACCTGATCGACGCCTCCACCGAGCCCTGGATCCGGACGCTCGACACCCTGATCGCGAAATATCCCACTGCGACCTTCGTGCCCGGCCACGGTTCCATCGGTCGTCTACAAGATGTCGAGGCCTTTCGCGGCTACCTGATCTTTCTTCGTGAAAGCGTGGCCCTTGGCCTGAAGCAGGGAAAATCAGGTGACGCGCTGGTCGCCGCCCTTCGTCCCTCCTTCGTAAAGCATTACGGATCTTGGGGCTTTTTCGACTACTTCCTGAAGCCGGATATCCTCTATACCGCCGCCGAACTTCAAGGCACCAAGCGTCTGCCCGGCGGGCGAACGAACTAGTCGCCGCATTCCTTTATTCGCCGGCACTGGCGGTGCTTTGCGCGCGACGGTTTAAGGCAGCTTCCGGCAAGCGGTCGAACGCTCGCTTCAGCAGAAATGGTGTTACGAACGTCGTCACGACGGCCATCAACACCAGAATGGTGAAGAGTTGGTTCCCAATGAATCCCTTTGACAACGCGATGTTCGCGATGACGAGTTCCATGATCCCTCTTCCGTTGAGCCCAATCCCGAGCGCCCAACTCTCATCGCCCGTCATCCCGGCCAGCCGACCGCCCAGATAGCCGCCCACGATTTTCCCGGCGAACGCGATCAACAGAACGACGGCCACCAATTGCCAGTCCCGCAGGGCTGGCCCATTGAACTCCAAGCCGATCGCAGCAAAAAAAATCGGACCCAGGAAGCCCATCGCGACGTTGGACGCGGTTTTCCGCACCTCTTCGAAGTTGGCTGGCCCCAAAACCGTATAGGTCAACAGCATCGAACCGAAAAACGCGCCGACGATGAAGTCCAGTCCCAGGAACTCTGAGAAGCTGGCGAAGGCGATGACGAAAAGGAAGACGATCGCGAACATCGATTCCTTCCCCTTCAGCTTGGCCACTAGCCGGTCGAAGGGATGAGGTGAGCGTAGAAGTAGAAAATGCTTCCGCGTGTAACGCCGGATCAGGCGTGAGGCCACCAGAATCGCAGCCATGAAGATGATCGCTTTCACCAGCGCCAGGCCGAGCGACTCGAACAAGCTCCTGGCCGACCCTGTTCCTCCCTTCACGTTCAAGATGATGCCCAAAGCCAGCAGCGAGGCAACGTCGTTCGAGACCGCCGCGGAGATGATCTTCTGCCCGATCTCCGTCTGCAGTTTGCCCATGTCCATCAGAATCCGCGCGCTCACCGGCAGCGCGGTGATCGCGATGCACAGACCCACGAAGATCGTCCGCGTCCGATCGAGCCCGAAGAGGAACCCGGCCCCGACCCCCAGAAGCAGCGGGACCACGAAGCCGGCCGCGCTGACCCACGAGCCGCGGCCACGAACCGACTTCCACAGCGCGTCCAGGTCCATCTCCATGCCGGTCAAGAAGACCAGCAGGAGCACGCCCAGGTCCGCAATCGCCCGGATCTCCGGCGTGTAGTGCACCAAATTCAGAACCGAGGGACCAACCAGCACCCCCGCCGCGATTTCCCCCAGCATCCCTGACTGTCCATACCGCTCAGCGATCTCTCCGAGAGTTCGGGAGAGAATCAGCAACACAAGAAGCGTCTCGATCAGCGACATGGCGATCCCACGGGGTTTTGCTCAAAAACCGCTTCAGAGATAGTGCCCGAAAAGGAGAAATGGTGCTAGCAGCAGGAAGGAACTTCTCATGCCGGTCGCGCGGCACGAAATATCGCGCCTGGCGCAAGTCGGCCCATCGTGTTAGTATCAAGATTTCAAAACAAAAAAGCCAACCTAGCCGCAGGGAAACAAACTAGAAACGACCTTCTGTGCCATTTAATTAGCCGAAAGCAGCGCCACAAATTGCGGCGGCTTCACGGCAAGGCGCTCTGAGGCTTGAGTTCGGTACCAGACATTCTGAGTGAGGAGGCAAACGCCGGATGGTCGTCCCAGCGCGCACCTGACTTGTGCCGCGGAGGCCACGGCGCGCAGAAAGCTGATGGTTTCCGTGCCGGGCCTGTTCCTCGTTGCAATAGTGGCTGGCTTCGTGGGCGCCATGAGTGGCATGGGAGGCGGAGTTGTCCTGATCCCCGCCCTCACCTTGCTGGGTGTCGACATCAAGCACGCCATCGCCGTCAGCATTCTTTCCATCATCGCGACCTCGAGCGGTTCGGCTTCGGCCTATGTGCGCGATCACATCACCAATCTCAAGGTCGGAATGTTCCTGGAGATGTTCACCATCGTCGGGGCGCTGGTAGGAGCGCGGATCACGCTGGCTTCGTCGCCACGGCCCCTTTTCATCGCTTTCGGAGCGGTCTTGCTGGGTTCCTGGGTCGCCCTGCTCGCGGTAGGCCATCAAACCTGGCATGTGGCCAAGCAAGACGCTGTATCCCGCTGGCTGGAACTCGAAGGCAGCTATCCGGACAAGGCTCTCGGCGAGGAGATCTACTACAAAGGCCGCCGCGCCTATTTCGGGGCGCCGGCGATGTTCGGGGCCGGCATGATCGCTGGCCTGCTGGGCATTGGTGCGGGGGCGGTGAAAGTCCTGATTCACGATCTCATCATGGGGCTTCCGCCCAAGGTTTCCACCACCACCAGCAATCTGATTATCGGCGTGACGGCGTTGGCGGGAACCAGCGTATATCTGGCCGCTGGTTTGATCGACCCGGGCATGGCCGCGCCGGTGATTTTGGGCGTCGTCTTGGGCGCTTTCCTCGGCACCCGGCTGCTGGTTCGGCTCACGAACCAGGCGGTCCGCCGGTTCTTCCTGGTCGTGTTGATCATTTTGGCCGTCGAAATGATTGTGAGGGGCATACGAGGCGCATAGCCAGGGACGCAACCGAAATTCCGATTGAGAGCGAAAAAGGCGAAACGTCAACCCAGTTGGATATGGACGCCCTGGTGGGTTACGTCTTGCTGAGTGGGGTTCTGCTCAGCATGGCGCTGGTGGCGGCTGGCTTGATCTGGGAATGGGCTGATACGGGAAGTCTGGCGCTCCATTATCGGCTGGGCGGAATGAATCTCTTCGAACTCGTTGTCGCAGAGATTCGGTTGGCTGGGCATGACGCAATCCGCCCTCGCCTGCTGGTCAACTTCGGCATCGTCGTGTTGATGCTGACGCCTTTTGTGCGCGTCTTGGCTTCCGTGGCCTACTTCGCGGCATTCCTGAAGAACTGGAAATATACCCTGTTCACGGCGTTCGTTCTCGCCGTTCTCACGTACAGCCTCTTTCTCCGCTAGCGGAGCTTCGCAATTCCGGCCAGGCTTATTTCAAGCCGAGCTGGGAGAAGACGACCGTCAGAACCATGACAAAAAATACCACGCCGGTCACGACCACGTATTTGTAATCGTGATCGATATAGAAAACGTACATGGAGACCAACACGCGCGATACCGGCGTCAGGATCAGCAGGATCGTCGCCAGCATCATGAGCGTTGTCGGATTCCCGGTGAGCAGGCCGTGCCAAAACACGTCCCAGTGGTATTGGTGCCGAATCCAGATGGCGGAGAGCGGAACGTAAGAGGGGTGCAGCAATGCCGCAATTACCCCGACGGCGAACAAGAGCGAACTTAACACCATGCCGACCAGTAGCACTCGGTAAACGTCAGCGTAGACGTTTGCCGCCACATTTCCGGCCGGTTTCTCGTTTTGATCTTCAGGCATGAGTGCTTGTCTCTCTTTTCCTTACTTTCGCAACGCGGAGCTTACTCTTCGCCGCTTATATCCTCCCGGTACCGCGAGTGACTTCTTGCCGCCACCGGCGTGCCGCATGCCTCTCCAGTTCCTTTGCCTCCCTGCCACCGTCATCCGAGTGTCGGCAGGTGGATGTGAAACCCCATCGCAAGTCCCTTCGCCAGCATCCCGTAGGAGAGGTAAACCATCAGCACCGCCAGCAGCCACTTCAGCCACACGCTGTGCAGTCGGTTCATGATCATCGTGCCGGCGGTGGCGCCAATCGTCGTCCCCAAGGCCACCGGCGCCACCACGTAGAAATGGATCAGCCCGGCCATGAAGAAAAGAATCGAACTGACCGAGGCCGTTACCCCGATCATCAGTTTGCTGGTCCCGATCGCCGCCTTCATCGGAACGTTCATGTGGGCGTTCATCGCCGAAACCTTCAGCACGCCCCCGCCCACGCCCAGCATACCGGACGCGAGCCCTGCCAGATAACAGATCCCGCTCCCGAAAGGAGTGCCCGTGACGATGTAGCTCACCGTCCGCCCGGCGGCCTCGTCGTGATAATCACCGGCCAGCCCGAGATAGGCGGAGAGGCGGTCCGGTCGGATATCAGCGTAATCGTCCGCGGCGATGCGCTTGTCATCCAGTTTGCGCTGCATGAAAGCGGTCACGCCCATGTAGAGGAGCAACAACGCGAAAATCAGCGTCATCAACCATTCGTTCAGATAGAGCGCGAGAATGCTGCCGGAAAGCGCCCCGATGGTTGTGGCGATCTCGAGAAACATTCCCAGCCGCAAATTCGTTATGCGCTGGTCCACGTACGACGAGCCGCCGGCATTGGACGTGGCAATCACGGATACGATGCTCGCCGCTATCGCGATTTTGATCGGCAGGTGAAACATCAGAACCATGACGGGCACGATGAAAATTCCGCCGCCAACTCCCAACAGGGCTCCAAAAAATCCCGCTAGGCACGCCGATCCCAGCAACCAGAGCACAAACGAAAGTGAATAAACCATGATTGAATTTTTTACTCTACCACACTCGAAATTTCCTCGCCGCTCACCCGCCCTCCTTGCGCTTCTCGGCGATCAGCGCTTTCCCGCATTCAGCCTTGCCTTTTTCGTGATCGGCCACCCGCTGTCACGAGCGTCCGTTGTTCAGAGCCGCCGGCAGGCACCCGGACAATTCGCCTCTCACTCTTACTGATGCAGTTCCGGACAACCTCGGGCCACGCCGCCGCAACAAGACCCGTGCTTCGCTTGCTCGGCAACGGGTTCTCTGCCGGCGTAAGGGACCCTTCCGGCTGATTGACAGGGGTGGACCCGTCTCTCTACAATGGCGCATTTTAGGTGGACGCGTTCGGGGCAATAGGGGAACTCGCGTCATGGACAAGAAGCGGCTCGACTATTACCGCAAGAAGCTGGAAGCCAAGCGCGACGAACTGCTCGAAACGATCGCGCGCACCCAGCAAGAGGGCCGTTCGGCCGATGACGATCCCACCGTCGATGTGGCCGACAAGGCTGCCAACTCCTATACCAAGGAATTCCTCTTCGGACAGACCGATACCGACCGCACGACCCTGCGGATGGTCGGCGAAGCCCTCGAGCGCATCCAGCAAGGCACCTTCGGCGAGTGCCTGATCTGCCGCGAAGAAATGCAGCAGAAGCGCCTGGATGCGGTGCCTTGGGCTCGTCATTGCCGCGCCTGTCAGGAAAGGCTCGAAAAAGGCCAGGACTGATCGCTGAAAGCCTCCGTTTCCTCCGCTTCGCCCGCCACTCCGACCTTTCCTCCGGACGGGCCGAGGCGTTAAGCTCCCTGCCATGAAAAGTGAAAAGAGCGCGGCTGGCTGGCAGCCCCTGCGCGGCGCGATGGATGCCCTGGTTTCCGTCCTGTTTCCAGCCGCCTGCCGCGTCTGCCGCCAACCGCTGGCCACCACCAGCCGCGTTCCGGTGTGCCAGGCCTGCCTCGCCGCGCTCCGCCGAATCCAAGCCCCGCTTTGCCGCGCCTGCGGGCGCCCGCTACCTCCCGCAGCAGCCGCCTTCGCCGCTCCGGTCTGCCACGCCTGCCGCCACGGCCTCTACCACTTCGATCTCGCCCGCAGTTTCGCCATCTACGACAGCCCGATGGAACGCATCCTCCTGCTGCTGAAATACGATCCGCTCGTGCCACTGGCCGCTTGGTTCGCCGCGCGGATCGAAGAGGTGGTACATGCCGAGCCTGCCCTGGCCGAGGTCGACTGGATCGTTCCCGTTCCGCTCGACCGCCATCGCCTGCGCGAGCGCGGCTACAATCAGGCAGAACTCATCGCTCGCCCGCTCGCGCGCCGTCTCGGTCTTCCTTTGGCCACCGACCTGCTCCGCCGCCTCCGTTCCCGGCCGCCCAAATTGAAGCTGAGCCGCCGCGAGCGCTGGGAAACCGTGCGCGGCGCCTTCGAGGCTTTCGGCAGCGGGCGAGTTGACAGCTCGCGCATTCTCCTGCTAGATGATGTTCTGACTAGCGGGGCGACCCTCGACGCCTGTGCGCGCGCCCTTCGTACGGCTGGCGCCGCCGCTGTCCATGCGGTCACGGTCGCGCGGGTTCTGCCTCGTGCGGAGCTGGCCGCTTCTGGGGACAACCCTTGGAGCGGACCTAGCGTCACTCCTTAGGGAGGCTGCGCGGCCAGGGCAGTACGGTCAACGCATATGCCAGGCGAATTGCATCATCATCGAGGAAGCCTGCCCTCGCTTCGTCCGCTCGACCCTCCACCGTCCCCCCTCGCAGGCCACCCCGAGCGGAAGCATCATCCGGTGATGCAGCTCCCCGTGCTCGTCCTCAACGCCACCTACGAACCCGTGCATGTCACCCGCGTTCGCCGCGCTCTCGTGCTGATGCTGAAGGGCGTGGCCCAGGCCGAGGAAATCAATACTGCCGAGGTCCATTCCGCCTCGCGGACCCTCCAGGCTCCGTCGGTGATCCGCCTGCTCAGCTATCGTCATATCCCCCAGCAGACTCGCGCCCTCTCGCGGAAAAATATCCTGCTGCGCGACCGCTATATTTGCCAGTTCTGCGGCCGAAAATTCCCTGCCGCCGAGCTCACTCTCGACCACGTCATTCCCCGCTCCCGCGGCGGCCGCTCCAGTTGGGAAAACCTGGTCGCCTGCTGCTACGGCTGCAACAACCGTAAGGGCGACCGCACCCCCGAGGAGGCTGGCCTGCGTCTGGTCCGCAAGCCCCGCCCCTTCACCCTCCATACCTCGCGCCAGCTCATGCGCCTGATGGCCAATCAGGAAGAGAAGTGGCGCAAGTACCTCTTTTATTGATCCCGAGGGAACCGGGCAGCCGCCGCTTCGTCCAGACACCAAACGCCGTGCCCAAAGCCTTGCCACCCACCACAGTACCGGTTTGTCGGAGCCTCTGCCTCAGCAGCCCACCCCGCCAGCCCATGCCCGGCAAGTTCTAGAACGACCGCACGCTTTGGCCCTACTGTCCGGAAAGAAAGCCCTAAAAGCAGGGCTTCCTTGGCTTCCCAAAAATTTTCAACTTTTTTGAAAAAAACTTCCCCACTTAGCAACCGCTTTGGGGGTTTGCTTCATCATATGCAGCAGAAGGCACCTCTAGGACACACCCCGGGAAGCAGCCTTCGGTCCCACCCAGGCTGCTTCCCTCAATTTTTTCTGGAGAGTTTTCCCGCTGCTTGCTTGGTCGGTGCCCCTTTTGCCGCCGGTTGCCATTCGCGCTCGATCACCCGAAGCCCCTGCCGCCAGTCTTCATTCAACCCGATCCGGCAGACCGGGATCTCCGTGGAAAGGTAACGTAGCAACAACCGCGTCACTGGATGGAAGCGCAGGCCCGGCGCCACCAGGTACAGCAGCGGTGGCTCCTCTTGCAGCGCCTTTCCCGGGAAATAGCCGTAGCGTGCGAAATCGCCCTGACGTTGGTGCCACCGCACCCGCAACCAGTAATCCACCGCCTGAAAAACCAGTTGTAGATCTTCGTCCGCCTTCAGCTCGATCACGGCCAGCCGGCCTTCCTTCGTCACGCCCAGCAAATCGAGCACGCCGCGGTCGCTCGCCGAAAACGCCGGCACCTGCGCGTAAACCGTCTCCGGCTCGAGCCGCGGTTCGATCCGGGTCGGTTCGGCAAGCACCAGTGTCTCCAGCCAGCGCTCCCGTGCGCCACGGTAGAGCGGGTCGCGGTGCTCGCCATCGGGCCTTCTCCTCTCGGCTAGTTCGCAAACCAGGCGTTCGAGCTTATCCCAGTTCTCTCCCGTCACTTTTTCCCGGCGCGAGCCGACTCCGCACCGCATCTCCCCGCGTGACCACCGGGCGAATTCCAGCCCGCGAAACCGCCAGCCCACCTGCCGCGTCCCGGGAACGACCACCGCGTCAATCGCCTCCGGTGCCAGCGCCCTGATCCGCGCGTCAATTCCGCCCACCTGCCCCAGCAGTAGGTCGGTCTGCCGCCGGGGCGTCAGCCAGGTCTTCACGTTACCGGCGTCGGCCGGGTCCCTGCGTCGAGCCAGCGGCTCGTCAGCCTCCCACTCGTAAAGTTCCACTGCCACGTCCGGCGCCAGCGCGCCGAGCCGATGCGCCACCAGCCGGCTGGATCCCGCCGGCAAGATCAGGCGCAGCCCTGCCACGACCGGCGCGGCGGCCCGCCCTCGCACGTGTTCGAGCCAGATCAGCCCGAAGGTCAGCGAACCATCGATCGTCGCGGCGCTTTCCCCAGGAGCCACTCCGAGCACGGCCCATGCCTGCTGTCCGCGCCGCAGCTGGCCGCGCGCGTAGGAACCGGAAAGCGAGTGTTCGAGATCGGCCGCCGTCGTGAGCGATTCGAGTTTCTCGTCGGGAAACTGCCGCGTCAGCAGCCCCGCCAGCCGCTCGGCGTAACTCTCCCGGCCAAGCTGCGCCGGCGCTCGCGCCCGTTCCCGGCGCACGATCTCCAGCCGTCCCGGCCTCTTCCGCCCGAACCGCTCCACTTCCAGCCGCAACCGCTCGCCGTTCGCTTCGACAATCCGCGTCACCCGTCGCACCAGCGTCCGCTCGTCCGACCAGAGGTGTAGCGTCGGTTTCACCCCGGGCCGCACTTCATAGTGTGCGTCATCGAGGCCCGGCAGTCGCCGCCCGTCCTCGCGTACCTCCACTGCGTGGTCCGCGATCAGTTTGGCTAGGGCTTGATCGAGTTCGTTCGAAGGATCCACAGACAATTTCGGCGGTCGTTAATGCAGCACGAGCCCGGTCACCTGAATGTTCGGGTAGTGCACGTTCCAGTCGCTCGGAACCTTGTCGAAACCGATGCGAAAAGCTTCTCGCCCGCCCGGCGGGATCGGCACCGGCTCAAAACCCAGCAACCTCCTCGCCTCCCGCAGCACCACCTGATTCTGTTGGTTGCGGAATTCCACCGTCACTTGCAGGTCCGCGATCGTCCGGTTGCCCTGGTTCACCACCTCACCCGCCAGGTAGGTCACGTCCTGGTTCAGCATGTTCGCGAACCGGCTCATCTTCAGGTTTTCGAATTTCACGTTCGGCGCGTAGGCCTGCTCGGCCGGGCCAAACGGCAAACGCGCCTGTCCGGGGCTCTGCCGCCCCGTCTGCCGCGACACCCACGAGAAGAGCACCACCAGCACCACGACCACCGCCGCTCCGATCAAGAGGAACGGCCAGCGTCCGCGCGGCTTCTCTGTCGATTGGACCTCGAAATCCACCTTCAACTCCTTCACCGCCCGAAGGCCAAACGCAGCACCAGCGGTTCAGGCAGCCCTGCTTCGTCCATGCGCAGCTGTACCGCTTCGATGTCGTACGGCACACGCCAGAATTCGATCGCCTGGCGCTCGGGGTCGGCTATGGCAAACGCTGCCCGCGGATCCGCGTCGCGCGGCTGCCCAATCGAACCCGGGTTGATCAGGTAGCGCGCGTTCGGGTCCAGTTCCATCGCCACGGATCCACCGTCCTTCCCGATCGATGGCCGGAACGCCTCCACACGGTCGTTCCGCAGCAAAAAGCCGCCCTGCAAGTGCGTGTGGCCGAAAAAGGTGATCGCCGCGGTCGATTCGCGCAGGCTGCGCGCAGCTCCTTCTATTGAAAAGATGTATTCGTCCTCGTCGGCCACCGCCCCGTGCACGAAAACCAGCCCGTCCTCGACCAGCGGCCCAGCGGGGAGCGCGCGCAGCCAGCGCAGATTTTCCGGGCGCAGCTCATGCTGCGTCCATTCCAGCGCGGCCCGCGCAATCGGATTGAAATCCTCGCCGCTTTCGACTCCCGAGCCCGCCTTATCGTGGTTCCCGCGGATCGTCCGAACGCCCAGGCTCACCACGCGGTCAATCACCCCGTTCGGGTCCGGCCCGTAGCCAACCACGTCGCCCAGGCAGACGGCGCGGTCCCAGCGTCCCTCGACGGCCGCCAGCGCCGCTTCGAGCGCAGTCAGGTTCGCATGAATATCGCTCAGCAACAGGTATCGCGGCATCAGGCTCCTCCGGGCGGGCCCATTATATATGGGCCACCCGGCCCCCTCTCACCGAATCAGCATGCAATCACCATAACTGTAAAAACGATACCCCGTTTCTACCGCGTGCCGGTAGGCCTCTAGCAAAAATTCCCGGCCGGCAAAGGCCGCCACCATTACGAGCAGACTCGAGCGCGGCAGATGAAAATTGGTCAGCAGCTGATCGACCACCCGAAACCGGTACCCCGGATAGATGTACAGTTCCGCCTCAGCTCGCCCTGCGGCCAGCACCTCCGGTCCGGCCGTTTTCTCCTCACCGCAACCAGCGAGAAACTTCGCCGCCGCATCCTCCAGCGCTCGCACCACTGTCGTTCCCACAGCCAGCACCGGCCGCCCTTCTGCTCGTGCCCGCGCTACCGCCGCTGCCGTCTCCTCCGGAACCTCGTATGCTTCCCGATGGATCCGGTGTTCCTCCACCTTCTCGGCGTGAATCGGCTGAAAGGTTCCCAGCCCGACTTCGAGCGTCAGTTCCACCATCTCGATGCCGCGCTCTCGCAGCCGCTCGACCAGCCTTTTCGTGAAGTGCAGACCGGCCGTCGGGGCCGCTGCCGCCGCACCGACGCGCGCGAAAATCGTCTGATACCGTTCGCGGTCGCTCGCCTGGTCCGGCCGATGGATATAGGGCGGCAGCGGAACGTGCCCGATCCGTTCGATTGCCTCGTCCAGACCCTCCGCCGAAGAAAATTGCAGCTCCCGCAGTCCGTAAGCACCCCGGCCCACCACCTCCGATTCCAACCCTTCGTCAAAGAGAATGCGTTCCCCGGCGCGGATTTTCCTTCCCGGCCGCACCAGCACCTGCCACCGATCCGGTCCCAGCCGCCGCAAAAGCAATACCTCGATCACGGACTTGAGGAACTCGCGACCGGTCTTCCGCCCCGCCGGCTCCGCCTTCACTCCCGCTCGTCGGCCGAACAGCCGCGCCGGAATCACCCGGGCGTTGTTCACCACCACCAACTCGTTCCCGCGCAACCGTTCCGGGAGCTCCCGAAACCAGCCATCTTCCCAGCGCCGTCCAACGCAATCGAGCAGCATCATCCGCGAAGCGTCTCGCTCGGCCAAGGGAGCTTCGGCAATCCGCTCCGGCGGAAGCTGGTAGTCAAAATCGCTGAGGTCCACTTTTCCCCCTGTTACTTCGCCGCTATTGGCAGGCACGCCCCCGTTATGTTATGACGAGGGCTAGCAGAGTTCAGGAGCGCCCGACAACCTTCGAAAACCTTCTTCGTCATTCTACCGAACGCTGTACAGCAGTACGTGGAGGGTCCCGGTGCCTGAACCCAATGTGGTGATCAATCAGCATGGGGCCGGTCGTCTGCTCTCCGGCCATTTGTGGGTTTACCGCAGTGACATTCGCAGTTCCAGCGCCCAGGGCGGCGAAGCTGTCCGGGTCCTCGACGAGCGCGGTCGCTTCTTCGGCCGGGCGTTCTTCAGTGACCGCTCGGAAATCTGCCTCCGGCTAGTCACCCGGGACGACGTTCCCGTCGACCACGCCTACCTGGCAGAACGCATCGCCCGCGCTGCCCGCCTGCGCCGGCCGATGGTCGAGGGCGTCACCGCCTACCGCCTCTTCTATGCCGAATCCGACCAGATCCCCTCCCTCATCATCGACCGCTACGGGGATTTCCTCGTCATCCAGACCCTCAGCCAGGCCACCGATCAGCGCAAGCAGGAGATCGTCGATATTCTCGTCGAGCAGTTCGCTCCCCTTGGCATTCTGGAACGCAACGACCCTAAGGTCCGGCAGCTCGAGGGCCTGGAACAGAAAGTCTCCCTGCTTCACGGCGAGGTGCCCACGGAGGTCATCGCCTGCGAAAACAGCCTGCACCTGGCCTACGATCTCTATCACGGGCAGAAAACCGGCGGTTTCCTCGATCAACGCCAGAACCGCCATGCCGCCGCGCGCTACGCCCACGGCGAGGTGCTCGACTGCTTTGCCGGCACCGGCTCGTTTGCGCTCACCATCTCTCCCCATGCCGAGCATGTGGAGGCCGTCGATCTCTCCGCTTCCGCCCTCAGCGGCGCCCAGCGCAATATCGAGATCAACAACGCCACCAACGTCTCGCTCAAGGAAGCCAACACCTTCGACTTGCTCCGCCAATACGACGAGGCCGGTCGCCGCTTCGACGCCATCGTTCTCGACCCTCCCGCCTTTGCCAAAAACAAACGCAATATCGCCGCCGCCTGCCGCGGCTATAAGGAAATCAACCTGCGCAGCCTGCGCCTGCTTCGTCCTGAGGGCTTCCTCATCACCTCCTCCTGCTCCCACCACATCTCCGAAGCCCTTTTCGCTCAAATTATTGCCGAAGCGGCACTTGATGCCCACCGCCATGTATCCGTTGTTGAGCGGCGGACGCAAGCTTCCGACCATCCAGTGCTGCTTACAATGCCTGAAACATATTATCTCAAGTGCTTTATTATTAATGTAATATAAGCCATGTGACAACATACTTGACAACGATACACTTATGTTTTATGTTTGTGGCGAACTAAATTATCAGGAGGTTCGCCCATGAGCACCACACCCACCATTTCTCGTTGGGATCCCTTCCGCGAGCTGTCCAAGGTTCAGGACCAGGTCAATCGCCTCTTTGAAGACAGCTTCCTGCGCCGTACCGGCGAGTCCTCGTTGACCGTATGGGCTCCCGAGGTCGATATCCACGAAACTTCGGACGCCCTGGTTCTCGAGGCCGATTTGCCGGGCATCGACGAGAAGGATCTCGACATTCGTGTTGAGAACAACATGCTCACCATCGCGGGTGAGCGGAAGTTCGAAAAGAAAGTCAACGAGGAGAACTATCTCCGCGTCGAGCGTTCCTACGGCAGCTTCACCCGCAGCTTCTCGCTGCCGCACACCATCAATACCGACCAGATCCAGGCCGACTACCGCAACGGCGTGCTCACCATCCGCCTGCCCAAGCGCGAGGAGGCCAAGCCAAAAAAAATCAAGGTCGCGGTCAACACCGCCAAGTGAGCGGCCGTAGGCAAGGAACCGAATGCATGGGCGCCGGGCCGGCCCGTGTCGGCCCGGCGTAAGCTTCTCATCGGAGATTCAGGGGATCGGGGGAAATCAAATGCTTCGCATGGACAAACTGACCGTCAAAGCGCAGGAGGCTCTCGGCCGGGCGCAGGAACTCGCCGCCGAACGCCATCATCAGCAAATCGAGCCGCTGCATTTGCTCGCCGCATTGCTCGCCCAGGACGAAGGCGTTGTCCCGCCCGTCCTGGCCAAGCTTGGCGTGCGGCCCGAGGCCGTTTCCTCCGAAGTCGAACAGCAGCTCGCTGCCCTGCCCCAGGTCACCGGCGTCGCCCAGCAATATCTGAGTCCGGCGAGCGAAGACGTGCTCAAGCGCGCCTTCGACGAAGCATCGCATTTCCACGACGAATTCGTTTCCACCGAGCATCTGCTGCTTGCCATCGCCGGCATGGACGGCAACCCCGCCGGCCTGATGCTTAGCCGCCTGGGCGCCTCGCGCGAGACCGTACTCCAGGCGCTCGTCTCGGTGCGCGGCAGCCACCGCGTCACCAGCCAGACGCCAGAAACCACCTATCGCGCCCTCGAAAAATACGGCCGCAACCTCACCGATCAAGCCCGCCGCGGAAAACTCGATCCGGTGATCGGCCGCGACGAGGAGATCCGCCGCGTGATGCAGATCCTCGCCCGCCGCACCAAGAACAATCCGGTGCTGATCGGCGAACCCGGCGTCGGCAAGACCGCCATCGTCGAGGGCCTCGCCCAGCGCATCGTGGCGGGCGATGTTCCCGAAATTCTCAAGCCGAAGGAGATCGTCCAGCTCGACCTGGCTTCGCTGGTCGCCGGCACGAAATACCGCGGCGAATTCGAAGACCGGCTCAAGGCCGTGCTGAAGGAAATCACCGAATCCGATGGCCGGCTGATCCTCTTCATCGACGAGCTGCACACGCTCGTCGGCGCCGGCGCCGCCGAAGGCGCAATCGACGCCTCGAACATGCTCAAGCCCGCGCTCGCCCGCGGCGAGTTGCGCGCAATCGGCGCCACCACGCTCAACGAATACCGCAAATACATCGAAAAGGACGCCGCGCTCGAGCGCCGCTTCCAGCCCGTGCTGGTGGCCGAGCCCTCGCTCGAAGACACCATCGCCATCCTGCGCGGCCTGCAGGAGCGCTACGAGGTCCATCACGGCGTGCGCATCAAGGACGTCGCGCTGGTTGCCGCCGCCACGCTTTCCCAGCGCTATATCGCCGACCGCTTCCTGCCCGACAAGGCCGTCGACCTGGTCGACGAAGCCGCAGCCGGCCTCCGCATGGCGATCGACTCGATGCCCGTGGAAATCGACGAAATCGAGCGCCGCATCCTGCAGCTCGAAATCGAGCGCCAGGCGCTGCTGAAGGAATCCGACGAGCATTCCCGGGAGCGCCTGGGCCAGATCGAGAGCCAACTCGCCGAACTGCGCGAGCGATCGAGCGGGCTGAAGGCGCAGTGGGAGACCGAAAAGAAGGCCGTCACCGAACTGCGCAGCTTGAAGCAGCAGATCGAGCAGCTCAAGGCCGACGAGCAGCGCTACGAGCGCTCGGGCGACCTGAACCGCGTCGCCGAAATCCGCTACGGCAAGCTCGCCCAGGCCGAACGCAACCTCGCGCAGGCCCAGCAGCGCCTTGCCGAGCTGCAAAAAGATCAACGCATGCTCAAAGAAGAGGTCGACGAGGAAGATGTCGCCCGCGTCGTCAGCAAGTGGACGGGCATTCCGGTTGGCCGGCTGCTCGAGGGCGAAGTCGAAAAGCTCGTCCACATGGAAGAGCGCCTGCGCCACCGCGTGGTCGGCCAGGACGACGCGCTCGCCCGCGTTTCGAGCGCGCTGCGCCGCAGCCGCGCCGGCCTGTCCGATCCGAAACGCCCGATCGGCTCGTTCATCTTTCTCGGACCGACCGGTGTCGGCAAAACGGAGCTCGCGCGTGCGCTGGCCGAATTCCTCTTCGACGACGAGCGCGCCATGATCCGCTTCGACATGTCCGAATACATGGAGAAGCACTCGGTCGCGCGGCTGATCGGCGCGCCGCCCGGCTACGTCGGGTATGAGGAGGGCGGCCAGCTCACCGAGCAGGTGCGCCGCCGGCCCTATGCCGTGGTTCTGTTCGATGAAATCGAAAAGGCGCATCCCGACGTCTTCAACATCCTGCTCCAGATTCTGGAGGATGGCCGGCTGACCGACGGCAAAGGCCGCGTAGTCAATTTCCGCCACACGGTGCTGATCATGACGAGCAACGTCGGATCGAGCGCCATCAGCGAGTGGGCCGGCCGCGACGCCGAGCGCGCCCGCGAACTCGCCACCGAGGCCCTGCGCGCGACATTCCGGCCCGAGTTCCTGAACCGCGTCGACGACATCGTGCTCTTCAACCCGCTCGGGCGCGAGCAGCTTGACCAGATCATCGACCTGCAGATCGCGCAGCTCGCCCGGCGCCTGGAAGAACGCGACATTACGATCGTGCTCGATCCCGCGGCGCGCGAAAGACTCTTGCGCGAGGGCTACGATCCGGCTTTCGGCGCACGGCCGCTGCGCCGGGCGATCCAGCGGCTCGTGCTCGACCCGCTGGCGATGGAAGTGCTCGAGGGCCACGTCGTTCCCGGGGAGCGCGTCCGGGTGAGCGTGGATCCCCGCTCCCATCAGATGAAGTTCAGCCGGGCCGAAGCCAAGGAGACCGCCGCCTGACGCGGAACAAGGCAGTTGCATCTCATACGATGGCGGACGCGAAGGGATCGGCGCCGCCCGGCCTTCCGCTCAAGGCGGGCGGAAGGAAGAAAGTACGACCAAAGGCCGCCGATTAGAGAAAATCGAAGGATTTGACCCCGTTTCCCGGCCATTCTACACTAGCTCTGAACGGGGCAAGGTGAGGTAATCATGAGAACTTTTCGAACCGCATTTTTACTGACGGCCATGACGTTGCTGTTGCTCTTCATCGGACGCGTGTTCGGCGGCCAGGTTGGGATGACGCTGGCGCTGGGCGCCGCGATCGTGATGAACGGGGTGGCTTATTTCTATTCGGACAAGATCGCGCTGAAGACGAGCGGCGCCGTGCCGGTGACGCGCGAGCAAGCGCCACGCCTCTACGAGGTGATGGAGCGGCTCTGCGCGAAGGCCAACCTGCCGATGCCGAAGCTCTACATGATCCCGACGGCTGCACCCAACGCTTTCGCCACCGGGCGCAATCCGCGTCACGCCTCGGTGGCCGTCACCCAGGGGCTGATGCAGATCATGAACGACGACGAGATGGAAGGCGTGATCGCGCACGAACTGTCACACGTGAAGAACTACGACATCCTGACCTCGTCGATCGCCGCGACCGTCGCGGGCGCCATCACGTGGATCGCCATGATGGGCCGGTGGGCCATGCTATTTGGCTTCGGCGGGCGCGAAGACGAGGGCATGGGCGACGCCATTGTTGCGCTGGCCATGCTGATTCTCGCTCCGTTTGCGGCGATGCTGCTGCAGTTGGGCATTTCGCGGCAACGCGAATACCAGGCTGACGCCTCCGGCGCCAGGATGGTCGGCCATCCTTACGGCTTGATCAGCGCGCTGAAGAAGCTCGAGGCTTACAACCAGCGGATCCCGATGAACGTGTCACCCACCACCTCGTCGCTCTTTATCGTCGCGCCGCTTTCGGCACGCCGGTCGATTGCCACAGCCTTTGGCAAGCTCTTCAGCACCCACCCGCCACTGGAGAAGCGGATTGAGACCCTCCAGAACATGACAATCACGCGCTGAAGACAGTGGCTAGTTGTTAGTGGGCAGTGACCCGTGACTTGTGGTTCGTGGCCGGCGCCTCGTGACTTGGCCCCTGCCGAGCGTGGCGCCGGTGCTTCGTTTCACCACCCTCCCCGCCTCTTTCCTTCGTCTCGTTCGTAGGTGTGTTGCACGCGCCCTGGATCACCAGTTTTTCGCCGCCAAACCGATGCGGAGAATCGGTACGCTGGTTCGATTCTTTCCGCCCGTAAGTCCTTTACCCTGAACAAAAGTGAAATGGAGAATCGGTACGCTTTTGGGCTTCGTGTGCCGTGTTTCGGGGCGCGGAAAATCGCAAAAATGCGGGATTTGGGATAGACCCTGCGGGCATAGGATAGCGGGTATGGAAAACTGCGGCAACGGCTGGGTCTACGTAAACTTCCTCGGGCCAGCCATTCCGTGGGCCGTGGCATTTCAGAGCTTTCGGGACGCCGCGCTCGGCTCGCGACCTTACTGCAGAGCGGAGCGAACCTCGCGGCTGAGCGGTTCGGCGATTATCTCGACGTCGGTGGCCATGGGCACGGCGGTCAACCAGAGCCGCAAGGATCGTGAGCCCACGGGAAGCTCGGCCTGATGGAATAGCCGGCCGCCGGTCTTGAGGGCGAGCCAAGTGTTTGGCGAGCACGGGTACGCAAGACAAACGACAGCCTTGGGCGTGCGGGCTAGGTTGGCATAGGCAAGAACCTGAAGCAGATCGTTGCGGTGCTCTTCACGGAACTGCTCTTCGCTTGCCGACCACTTTTGCGTGCCCAGCTCCTCCCAGTGACGTTTGTATTTCGCGTCGGCGATAAGCGTCAGGGAATCCCATTCAAGCCAAATGTCCGGAACCAGCGATTTTTGCGAGCCGAGATAGGGTGGGTCCCAACGGAGCGGTTGCACCGTTTCTCTTTTCCTCCCTACTTTTGCGTGTCCCCCGGTCCGCTGCGCCACCATCCCGAAAACCGTTTCAACCCAAGCCTCGAAGAAGCGGTCCATTGGCATTGTCCAGGGTAGGCCCTCGAGGTCGCTAAGGCCGCCCAACCCACGCTCGTCGATACTCCACTCAATTGCTTGCAGGCCCTCCACGAAGTGGTGGGCGCGCATGGGGCGTTGCATCCATGAAGAGATCATCGACCGGGAAGGGGCGAATGGAGGAACGTCGTGCACCACTTGCAGCAGTTGCTGACAGAGTTCAAGGAGGCCTTGAACAAACGCGCCGTGTTGCACCTGCGTTTCGAGGGCGCGCAGTTGTCGTTCCAGCGTGTAGCGGACGCCGCTTTTCAGCAATCGATCGTCACGAAGATCCGCGAAGCAGCAGGGAATGGAAGTGAGCTGGGCCCTGGGTGCGCTCCGGGTGGCATACCGTGTCCAATCGACCCGACCACGCGGTGCGCTGAGAGTTTCGTTGACCATTTCGAACCTGCGCTCCATTAAGCCGAGGAGGGCCTTGAGCCGCATCAAGATCATCGACGAAAGCACCCATATGGGCACTCGCCGTTCGGAGCGATGGAGAAGCGGCAGTCGCAGCGGGGTCGGCGTTACGCGCCAGCCCATTTTCCCCAGCATGGAACCAATGCCAGGCCATGGAAACCTTGGCTGCACCACGAGGCCGTAATCCGGGCGTGCCGTTGTGGGGGAAAATAGTGGAACCGCACCCACGGCGCTTCCGGTGTGAATGACCAGGGAAACATCCCTGCCATCGTAGCTTCCCTCCATCCGGCCGTCCAGGCGGGACAACAGCGGGCGATTCTGGGCGATGAACTGTTCGGCCATGCGCGCGGCCTGTGGCTGCGGATCGCGCAGATGCCGCAAATGAAAGAAGTCGACAGCGGAGCGTTTGACGCTCGAATGGTCTTCCAGTTCGATACAGACGTTGTCGGCAGGTCCCCGGCGGTTGCTTGGAAAGAGGCCTCCGTCGGTGCGCTGTAATTTGCGGCGAGTCAAAGACTTTGCAGCCACTGCAGGTAGCTCCGGATTGGCTCGGCAAACCCACCGACATAGCCTTGTGCAAGATACTCTTCGAGCAGGGGTGCAAGGTTGTCACGCAACCTCTCAACCGCCTTCCCTCTGTCCTTTTCCAGAAAGTATGAATGCCCGGGCATAAGCGCGAAGGCGTCCGGGGTCGCGTGTTCTACGAAGATCGACAGAAGCTCGCGGAAGGCCCTCCGCATGAGATCACATCCGAGCTCGTTGACGACCTTCATGCTTGGCCAGAGCGAGACGAACGCGAAGCGGCGCCGAACCGCAATGTCGACGATAGCGATGCTGCGGTCGGCCGTATTCATCGTTCCCAGGATGTGCAGATTCTTCGGCAGAGAAAATGTCCTGTGGAACGGCTCGCCAAAATCGTATGGCAGGTCGATCTTCCGATCGAAGTTGGTGTCCGCTTCCAACAGAAAGATTGACTCGCCCAAGATCTTCCCCAAGTCTGCACGATTGATCTCATCGATGTGCAGAAGATAGTCGTGGTCAGGGTCATTTTTCGCGGAAGCGGCAATTTCCATCAGGAATCCTGGCGTTGGGCTGAAGCGCAGGCCGAGCTCTTCGCTCGAGTGGACCGGGGTGAGGCCACCAATGAAGTTCTCGTACGTGGTATTGGGATGAAACTGGATGCTGCGACCACGACCTTCGTATTCCTCGCGAAGGAGATCAGTGGCCATGACGGTCTTACCCGTTCCCGGCGGACCTTGGATGATCGCATATCTTCTGCTGTCCAACAGACGCTTGACCTGCTGACGGTCGACGCTCGGCATCAGGTGCTCGAGCCATGCCGAGCGGGTAGCTTCGCTACTTTGCTTGTGGTCGGCGAGCGGCTCGAAGCCGCGCTCCTCCATCAGGAGATCGAGGAAGGCGTTAACGGCCGCTTCCGTTGCCGCATGATTCTCTGTTGGGCGGAACAGTGCGTAGACGACGTTGCCGTACCGATCGAAAGCGCTCTTGTAGGCTGGCCAATCCCTTTTCACGTCGTCGGGGATCGGAATGTCTGTTCGGGTGGGATCCTGCTTTGCCCATGCGATCCGTTTTCCATCTCCGTACGCGTTGTTTAGCCACGCGCAGATCGCCTGCGCTTTTCTAGCATGGCCCGGGCGCCCGAGAATCGCCTCGTCAGGTTCGAGTCCCTGTGTGCCCACCACCATCCCAAGCAGGCATGGCTGGTCCGGAACCGGAAACATCACGAAAGATAAGCCGCTGTAGGGCCCCGAAGTGGGATTGGAATGCGATATGTAGGCAGCGAATGTGACGCCGGACCCGGGGCTCATTTCCGGTGCCCGCAACGACAGCACCTTTTCGGCTGACTGCGGATAGCGGCCGCCGGGCGTTCCAAAGAGTGCGCCAAACGCAGCTTTGTTCCGTTCTGACCATCCTTCCAAGGAATGTGAATGGACGATGTCAACGATAGATGGTGTGCTCATTTTTCCGCCAAGTCACAGGACTTCAGTGCGGCTGCTTGTTTCAAGAGCGTCGCTCTTGTTTTGTCGGGGCGAATATCTTCGAATAACAACCCAGTGTCAAGGGTTCGTGCGCAGGGCAATTTGGAACGCCGCGGCGTTGGCGGACAAATCCGCAATAACACCGGGCGCGTGCAACGCGCCCCAACCAGCGGATTTGCTGGGCGGGAGAATCCATGGCAAAAGCGAGCGGGTTGGAAACCCGCACGTACCAACGGCAGGAGGGCACCAGCGAGGGTGCGCTGGGGCGGGCAATTCCAAGGCAGAGGCGGGCGGGGAGACCCCGCCCCTACAAACATGGAACGGGGCAGACCGAGATGCCGTCAGGCGTTCGCCCAGCCATCGGCCGGTTCCGGATGGACGGCATGGGGGTTTTCGCGGTCGAAGGACCAGCGGGCGGGATTTCCGGCGATGTAGCGGCGGATGCGATCGAGGGAATCGCCGCGGCGAATGACATGTTCGTGGTAGTTGCGCTGCCAGAGGCGTTTGCCGGGTGTGCCATGCAGGGCGTTGATGCGTTTGGTCGATTCGTATTTGAAATAGGCGACCACGCGGCCGAACGACACCCGTAGGGGCGCGGTCACCACGCCCGGTTCGTCAACGGTGGACTCGGCAACCGAGAGCGGGCGGGGAGATCCCGCCCCTACCATGGCACCTTTGTCCGCCGCGGTGTGCAGGACGATGATCCCGTGGATGTGGTTTGGCATTACGACGAAGGCGTCCAATTCCAGTCCGGCATAATGCGCGGGCAGTTCGGTCCACGCAGACAGGACGACGCGGCCGGCGTTGTTCAGCTGCATTTTCCCATCGATTACGTTGCCGAATGGGAAGGCACGGCTCGCTGTGCAGACGGTGACGAAATAGGCGCCGGGGTGCGAATAATCGTAGCCGCGAAGGCGCGTCGGTTTTCTTCGATGGATGCCAGCATCTCCCACCGTTTACCTCCCGCGGCAATCGCACAGCAGAGTGTTTGTAGGAGCGCGGTCACCGCGCGCCGGTTCGTCAGCCAACGAATGCACAGGCAAAGGCGGGCGGGGAGACCCCGCCCCTACTGAACCAGTGGAGGTAACATCGAACCGGGCGGGTTTGAAACCCGCGCCTACCAGCGGCTACCGGCGGTATTGCGAATCGATTCCAAACTAATTGCGCTCCCCTTCTCAGGGCGATTTCTTGCGCAGGACCCAGGTGGTCATCGAGCGTTGATTTTGGACAACCGTGGTCTTGAGCGTCTCGACGAGTTCGGCGCCTAGCCGCTCGGTCAGCGAGGCGAGCAGCGGTGCGTCCACCAGATACCGCTCCGCACCGTCGGGCGACCAGTAGCGGCGGCCCTGGATACGTTTGAACTCGCTCTCCATGCCAATCAACGATGCGAGGCGGCAAAAGAAGAGCCCTCCGGGCTCGAGAACGCGCCAGGATCCCAGCAGCATGGACTCAAACTGCGCGTCGTCGCGAGCGAAATGGAGGACGGCGCTGCTGATGACCACATCCGCGCAGGCATCGTCGAAAGACATTTGTTCGACGGCTTCGACTCGAAAATTCGACGCCGGAAGCGCGGGCGCGAGCTTCCGAGCGAGGAAGCGGACGCTCTCCACAGACTGCGCGTCCGAGTCCGCGGCGTAGACTTCGTACCCTTCCCGCAAGAAGTAGACGAGGTTTCGGCCGGGACCGCATCCGGCGTCCAATATTCGCATTCCGGGTGAGATGCGGCGTTTCAGTAGCTGGTCGAAAAGGTAGATGTCGATCTGGCCGAATTGCTCCAGGAGCGTGGGCATGCGTGTAGGAAACTAGTCCAGTGACAAGACAGTGTCAAATTTCAGGGCTCGAACCCGCGACAGGCTCAAACTGACGCTTCCCACACCATTCGGCAAAAAGCGTGCGGGATGGAGGCTGAAACCCGCCCGTACCAACAGCGACCTGGCCCCTTTCAACGGCCGGCGTTGGCGGACAAATCCGCGGTAACACTGGGCGCGGGGACCGCGCCCCTACCGACGGGTGCGCCGACTGGGCGAATCCGCGACAGAAGACCGGCGAGTTGGAAAACCGGCCCTGCCAACACCGAGCCGAGCCCTTTCAACGGCCGGCGTTGGTGGACAAATCCGCGGTAACGCCGGGCGCGTGCAACGCGCCCCTACAAGCGGATACGCCGACTGGGCAAATCCACTGACGAATCAGCGGCCGGGATGTCGGAGCTGAAACTCCGACCTCCGAAGACAGCTGCTTGTTTCCGGGACACGACAATAGATGCCGGGGCGAGGCCCGGACTGCGAGCCGGGACCTACGGATGCTTACTGCGAGGGGGCGTAGTAGCCGGAGCGGGTGAGGACGTGGTCGTGCTTCTGGGTGGTTTCCACCTTGATGCGGCGGAAGGCGCCGTTGCGGGCGGAATCGGTGGGGTAGTAGCCGATGACGTATTGGCTGCGCAGTTCGTGGGCGAGCGAGGCGAAAGCCTTGTCGAGCTGCTTGCCGCTGGTGACGCGAATGACGCGGCCACCGGTCTGCTTGGCAAGCTTTTCGGCAACGCCCTCGCCGCGATAGCCGCCGGCGTACATGTATTGCCAGGGGTTGGCGATCAGCAGAATGTGGACAACGACGTCGGAGCGCTGGGCCGCTTCGATGGCGTCGTCGAGGGTTTCCATGCTGCCGTAATCCTGGGCATCGGTGAGCACGATCAGCGCCTTGCGGCCGGCCTGGCCGGCGAGCTTGTCGTGACAGGCAAGATAGACGGCGTCGTAGAAGTGGGTGCCGTCGGAGCGCTGGGGCAGCGGCGTTTCGACGATGATCGAGGGCGCGAGCGGCGCGTTGATCCTGGCGCGGTCGATCGCGCGGTCGAGCCGGCCGACGCTCTCGGTGAAATCGGCCAGCAGGTTGACCTCGGTATCGAAGGTGATGACGAAGGCCAAGTCCTTGGGCGTCATGACTTGCTGCAGGAAGCGCTTGGCCGCGATCTGCTCGTCGCCGAGCAGGCGCTGCTGGCTGCCGCTGGTATCGATCAGCAGGCCGAGGGTGAGCGGCAGATTCATTTCCTGGCTGAAATAGGCGATCTTCTGCTGCTTTCCGTTCTCGTAGACGTGGAAATCGTTTTTGGTGAGATCCGAGACGATGCCGCCGTGGCGGCCGCGCACGGTGGCGAACAGGTGGACCATCTCCACCCGCACCTTGAGGGGCTGCTGAACCTGCGGCAGGTTGGGTTGCTGTTGCTGGGCCAGGGCGGCGCAGGCGCCCAGCAGGATCGAAAGAACCACTCCCAGGGCAACGCGGCTACGGCGAATGCTCATCGTTTCGATCGGACCACTCCGCTACCCGCCAGTGCCAACTATCTTACCCTACGATGCCTGGGCGGGGGAGCGCGATGTCTGGAGAGGGGACCGGCGTCCCCGGCCGAGCGGTGCATCGGGCGCTTCTACGAGGCGCTCGGGGTGCGGCACAGCTCCTCGGTGAAGGCCTCGCGGCGGTGCAGGATCACGCGCTCGACTTCCCCGAGGCTGAAAACGTAGCCGGCGGCAGCCATGCCGGCCAGCCCGAGGGAAGCCAGCATCGCCAGTCCCATGCTATGCAGCCATATGCCGAGCACAAAGACCAGCATACCCGAGCCAACCAGCACCGCTTCGGTGCCCAAGCCGATGACAACCGCCAGGCCACGGGCACCGCGGCCACGACGAAAGACGCCGAATTCGAGCCGGTTGGGCAGGCGAACTGATACGACGTTGCCCACGGCCAGATTCACCAGCAGCGCGTAGAGAGAGACGAGCAGAGTGAGCGCCACGATCTCCACTCCGGGCGGCCGGAAGATCCAGCGAACACAGACCCAAAGCAACACGATATTCAAACCGGTGGCGACGGCGTGCAGCAGGTTTTTGCCGATCATCACCTGGCGGAAACGGAGCGGGGCAAGCAGCAGGAAACGAATGCCTTCGCCGTCGTAGCCGAAGCTGTTGAAGATCCAATAGTTCTCGGAAAAGAAGGCGTAGGCGACGGCGACCGGAAAGGCCATCTCGGGGTGAGCCGTGAAAAAACGGGTGTGCTTGAAACTGGGGCTGAGCACGAGGACGAAAAAGGCCGGCAGGAGCAGCTGCAAGAGCACCGGCCAATTGCGCAGGGTATAGCGCGTTTCCCGCTCGAAGAGCGCGGCGGTGCGAGTGGAGAGCCCGGGCAAGCGCCAGCCGGCCGAAGGTAAGGCGGCGCGGGCATGCGTTGTGGGCGGCGCGAGCGCTTTTGCCTCGCTGAGGCTTTCGCCACGGAATTGCGTGGCGAGCCGGAGATGGAGCAGCCAGAAAAAACCGACGCTGTAGAGGCAGACCGCCAGAAGGCCGGCGAGGGCGACCAGCGGCCGAAACGCCGCGGCGCCGGCAATGACCTGCGCCGCCATCCCCGGCGGCAGCGCGTGGATCAGGAATGCCAGCGGCAGCACCCAGCGCTGCGCGGCGTGCTCGTGCGCGCTCCAGCGCACCAGGGCCGGGCCGGCGAATTGCACCGCCAGGATGCCGACGATAAAAAGCATGCCCAGGATCTCGCGCGTGCGGCGCTGGGCCAGCCAGCGATCGGCCCAGGTGGCAATGGCGCGCGAGAGCAGCAGGTTCATCGCCGCGAAAAGCAGCGCCGCCGTCACCACCCAGGGAAGCAGGCCGGGACGCGCGAGGCCGGCGCCGAGAGTCAGGCAGGCCAGCCAGAAAAGGGCGATCACGGCGCCGGGATCGAACAGCCCGTAGGTAAGGCTCAGTGCGAAAAAGCTGCCATAACGCAGCGGAAAATGGAGCAGGTTGCCGAATTCGAACTGGAGCCCGCCGGTGCCGATCAGCAGCGGGTAGAGCTGCCAGAAGAGGAGCACGGCCCAGAACAGATCGGCGAAGCTGGCGGCCTGGTGATGCGAGAGGAAGGCGTAGGCGGCGAAACCGATGCCGGCGCCGCCGCCGAACATCATTCCGGCGAGCATCAGCCAGAGCAGGACATAGCCGACCACGTCGAGCCGGCCGCGCAGGCTGCGGAGCGAATTGCGGAAGAGGCACCAGCGGAGGCCGGCGATCAGCCGCATCTGTTCGCGGATCGCCGGCTGCCTGCTCATGCGAGCCAGCTCAACTCCTCTTCGCTCGCCTGGCGGCTCCCGCCGACGATGTCGAGGAAGATCTGTTCGAGCGTCAGCTTCTCGCCGCGGGCGGCGGGGCCAGTGGCCTCTTCCTGGCGCGCTTCGACGCCGGCGCGCAATTCCTCGAGCGAGCCGAAGGCGACCAGCTTGCCGTGGTGAATGATGGCGACGTGGCTGCACAGGCGCTCGACGATTTCGAGCACGTGCGAGGTAAGAAAGATCGTCGCGCCGCGGGCGATCATGCGCTGGAGCATCGACTTGAGCGTGCCGGCGGCGACGGCGTCGATGCCTTCGAACGGCTCGTCGAGAAACAGGACCCGCGGGCCGTGAATGATGGCGGCGGCCATGGCCAGCTTTTTTTTCATGCCGTGGGAGAGATCGGTGATCAGCGCCTTGCCGCGGTCGGCGAGCTCGATGAAATCGAGCAGCTCTTTCGTGCGCTCGGCCGCCGTCGGCGGATCGAGGCCGTACATGCGACCGGCGAAATTGAGGTATTCGGGCGGGGTGAGCCGGTCGAAAAGCGCCAGGCCCTCGGGGACGACGCCGATCTGGCTTTTCACGCCAATGGGATCGGCGGCGAGATCGAGGCCGAGGATGCGAATCTTCCCTTCGGAGGGCTGGAGCAGGCCGGTGAGCATCTTGATCATCGTTGACTTGCCGGCGCCATTGGGGCCGAGGAAGCCGAAGAACTGGCCGCCGCTGACGCGCAGATCGACGTGATCGACGGCGACGAGCCCGCCAAAGCGGCGCGTCAGCCCTTGCGTCTCGATTGCGGCGTCATCGAACATGCGTGGCTTTTCCCCCAGGTTACGGTTTTGCTGTGGCGCCCGGCCGCGCTTCCGATTCCGGCATTTCTGCCGCGGCGCCCGCCGGCTGGATGGGCACGAGCTGCTCGTGGGCGGGGCAGAGCGGCCGGAATTCGCAGAAGCCGCACAGGAAGCCGGGCCGCGCCTCGAAACGGCCGGCGCGGATGGCGGCGGCGACTTCGATCACCTGCTGGCGCGCGTCGTTGCAATCGGCCTGGTCGCGCGTGGTCTCCAGCCGCGTATCGGCTTTCAGATACCAGAGTACCAGCCGCGCCGGATCGAGTTCGAGCGCCTCGCGGGCAGCCAGGGCATAGAGGCTGAGCTGGAGGTCCTTGTCGACGTCTTTTTGTTTTTTCGGCGTGCCGGTCTTGTAGTCGACAACTTCGATCCGGTCCTTGCCCAGCCGATTCACCTGATCGATGCGGCCGGCGAGAACGACGTCGGCCGTGAGCGGCAACTCGAAGCGCTTTTCCTGAAAGAGAACCTCGGGCCGCAGTTCGAGATAGCGCGCGTGGAAGGCGCGCAACTGCTCGAGGCCAGCCTTGCGATATTCCTCTTCCTGGAAGTCGTCGCCATATTTGCCGACCGGCCATTCGCGCTGGTAGATGGCTTCGAGTTCCTCGAGCGGCATCGGCACGCCCTTGCGGAGGCCGGCGACGAAATGCTGGATGGTGGTGTGCATCAGGCTGCCGAAGGTCATCGCGGCTTTCGGAGCGCCGCGCAGGCCCCAGCCTTTTTCGAGCAGGTATTTCAGCGGGCAGCTCAGATAGGTGTCGACCGTGGTGGGCGAAAGCTCGAGCGGCACGGCGACCGGCGGGCAATATTGCGTGGCCCAGACGGCAATGCGCGACCAGGCGCGCGCGTCCTGCCGTGCCGGATCGATCAGCCCCGGCGAGGAGGGATCGGCGGGCAGGCCGGCGACGGCGAGCGACTCGGGCGGGAGCTCGATTTTCGGCGAAAGGCGCTCGACATCGCGCGCGGCAAGCTGCGCGTCGGTGAGGAAATCGTCGAGGAAGGGCGACGGCTTCGTTTTCGGGCCGACGACGGCGGTGAGCGTCAACTCGCGGCGCGCGCGGGTGAGCGCGACGTAGAAGAGCCGGCGCTCCTCCTGAATGTGGAAGTCGCCTTCAGGCTTGGCTTCCTTCATCAATTCGGCGGGAAATTCGAAGGTCGGGCGGCGCTTGCCGGAAGGAAAGGCGCGCTGCGAGAGGCGCAGGACGAAGACGCTGTCGAATTCGAGGCCCTTGGCGCCGTGAACGGTCATGAGCTGGACGGCGTTTTCCGCTTCGTGCTCGTCGACATGGATCTGCTCGCCCGCTTCGAAGAAATATTCGAGGTACTGGAGGAAATCGGCGAAGGCGGCCGACTCGCTTTTCTTTTGCCATTCGGCGACGAATTTCAGGAGGCGTTTCAGGTACGCTTCGTCGGCGCTCGATGGAACCAGATTCAGGTTGAGCCCGTCGGCGAGCGTGGCGACCAAGTCGGAAGCGGAAAGGCCGAAAGCGAGCTGGCGCAGGCCCTGAATCCAGCGGACGAGTTCCCGGCCGCGCGCGGGATCGGCGGCCGGCAGATCGAGCGAGGCTTCCAGCTCGTCGAAGAGGCCGCGATGGTTGTGGGCGGAGCGCTGCGCGAGGCGGACCAAATCTTCCGCAGTGAAGCGCCAATAAGGCGCGGCGGCAACGCGGGCAAAGGAGATGTTGTCACCGGGATTGCCGATCAGGCGCAGGTAGGCGACCAGGTCGCGCACCAGCGTGCTCGCCAGGATCGAGAGCTTGCGGATGACGAACGGAATGCCGCGCCGCGCCAGCTCGCGCACCACCAGGTCGCGATGGTTGTGCTTGCGGTAGAGGATCGCCATGACGCCCCAGCGTGTGCCGGCCGCGTGCTTGCGGTCGATTTCCGCGGCCACCCACCAGGCTTCCTCCTCGGGCGAACGGAATTCGGCCACGCGGACGCGCTCGCCCTCGGGATTGGGCGTTTCGAGGCGCTTATCTGGCAGGAAGCGGTCGCGATTCTGCGCGATCACTTCGGCGGCGACGCGAAGGATCCGGCGCGAGGAGCGGTAGTTTTCGGTGAGCGCCAGATGGCCCTTGGGACGGCCGGCGGGCGCGAGAAAGAAATCGGCGAAGCGCTGAAAGCTGGCGAAGGAGGCGCCGCGGAAGCGGTAGATGGCCTGGTCGTCGTCGCCGACGACGAAGAAATTGCGATGGCGGCCCGAGAGCAGGCGCAGCAGCTCGATCTGGGCGACGTTGGTGTCCTGGAATTCGTCGACGAGGATGTAGCGATAGCGCTCGGAAAGGCGCACGGCAAGCTCGGGATCGCGGCGCAGCTTGCGCTCGGCTTCGAGGATCATCGAGCCGAAGGTGAGCTGGCGCCGGTCGCGCAGCAGGCGATCGCTCACGCGATAGGCGCGGGCGATTTCGCGCTGGCGGGCGAGTTCGTCCTCGCGGTCGGCGACGTCGTCGGGGGAAAGCTGCGGGCGCGCGGCTTCGAGGCGCTCGGCGATTGCTTCGACGTAGCGGTCGTAATCGTCCGGCGGAACGAGTTCATCCTGGCAGCGGGAGAAAAACTGCAGGAAATCGCTGAGGAACTGGCCAGGCTCGTGGAGTTTCAGGTAGCGCTCGAGCTGCAGCTCGCGCATGTGGCGGCGAAGCAGGATCCAGTGGTCGATGTCCTCGATCGGTTCGAGCTCGGTGTCGTGGGGTTTCAGAACCACGTTGAGGCAGAAGGCGTGGAAAGTGCCGAGCCAGACGTCCTTGCCGCGTTCGCCGGCCGCCTGGATCACCCGGTGCTTCATTTCGGCGGCGGCTTTGTCGGTGAAGGTGAGGCCGAGGATGCTTTCGCCCGAGAGCGCCGGATTTTCCTCGAGCAGGCGGCGGATGCGCTCGGTAATGACACGCGTTTTGCCCGTGCCGGCGCCGGCGACGACGAGCAGGGGGCCTTCGTCGTGCTTGACCGCGGCGAGCTGGCGGTCGTTCAAGGTAATCGTGGTTCGTGTGCGTTCAGGCATGGCCAGATGGGGTACAGGTTGACACAGGCGCGCGGCGCAGGAAAAGCGAAATTGTACCCGAAGGTCCGGAAAGTGCGGCTGCCTCTCCCAGAATTAACGGGCGCGGATGCGGCGGCACACTTTGCCGGGCACGATGGTTGGGTTCGTCCCGCAGGTTGGTCGTGCCGCTGGCATTGACCATGGCCGATACGATGGTTAAATCCAGCGGTGATTTGGCCGTGGCCGGGTTCGCTTCAATCGCCAAGGTGCGAACCTCGGGTCCGCTTTTCCACCAGGCATAATGGATCGGATGACTCTGCTCGTACTTGCCGTGCTGCTTTTTGCCGCGCTGATTCGCTCGGCGTTCGGATTTGGCGAAGCCCTATTCGCCGTGCCGCTGCTCGCCCTGATCATGCCGGTCAAAGTCGCAGCGCCGATTGCGGTGCTTGTCTCCATCACCGTGGCCGGTGTGGTGCTTGTGCAGGATTGGTCTGAAGTGCACGCCCGTAGTGCGGGGTGGCTGGCACTCTCGACCCTGCTGGGGATTCCGTTGGGTTTGCTCCTCCTGACAAGGGTTGCCGAACCGGTCGTGAAGGCAATCCTTGCGTGTGTGATCATCGCTTTTTCAATGTACTCCCTGCTCAGCAGGAAACGCTACGTGCTGAAGGACGACCGACTGGCCTGGGTGTTCGGATTCGCCGCGGGAGTGCTCGGAGGCGCGTACGGCATGAACGGCCCGCCGGTCGTGATTTACGGTGCGCTTCGCGGTTGGTCACCGCGGCACTTCCGGGCGACCTTGCAGGGGTACTTTCTTCCGGCCAGCATGGTCGTCATGGGCGGTTATTGGCTGGAGGGTTTGTGGACCCCCGGAGTGACTCGCTACTACCTGATGTCTTTGCCTCTGGTGCTGGTGGCGATCTTCGCGGGACGGGCCATCAATCGGCGGATACCCGGCCACCGGTTCCTGTTCTATATCCATGGAGCTCTCACCGTCATCGGAGTGGTTCTTCTGGTGCAGGCTTTGCATATGTAGCCACCGGGCATTACCGGGACTTCGGAGAGATGCGTGGTGGTGGCCGGCCGGGGCGTACAAATCGGAAATTCCATTCCAGGGAAGACCCGCTTTCCCCAAAGCGCAGCCTGAACGTATGATGGAAATCAGACTTAGTCCTTGGCCGAGGGGGGAAGTGTCATGGCTTCGCAAATCGTGCGAAATTTCATGAAGCAACAGGGTTTCCCCGATGAGGCCGCTCCAACCTGCGACACGCACTTTGCCGGCCTTAATTTTCAGCCCCGCATCGTCGGGCCGCTCGTTGTTGTGGCCATCGTCTTTGGGTCCCCGATCTTCTTCCTTGTGCTTTCCGGCGTGCTGTGGTGGAACGTTCTTGTTCCCGCACGCAATCCGTTTGAGCTGATCTACAACCGGCTGATTGCCCTGCCTCGCGGGAAACGCAGGCTCGTGCCCGCGCCTGGGCCACGCCGCTTTGCGCAGGCGATGGCCGCAGCCATGATGCTGATCATTGCCCTTGCCCTGCTGCAGGGCTGGGCTGTCACGGCGTGGGTCTTCGAAGCGCTCCTTGTGGCGGCGTTTTCTCTGCTCCTGTTCGGGAGGTTTTGCCTGGGCGCTTACATGTATCACTTGCTGCGCGGCCAGGTTTCTTTTGCCAACGCCACGCTGCCGTGGGCCCGCTCCCGATAGCAACGGGCGGCGTGATCCGTGCCGACCGGTCAAATCGAGGCAAAGTAGGTTGACGGATTTTTCGTCGAGAACGGCGAGGAAGTTCGGAGCGGGATTGAAAAAGGGCCAGATACTTGTCCGGCTATCCCACTTATGGTCCAGTTGGAATTATTTCCGGGTAGTCCGTTACTTGCCTGGAATCCCCCTTCAGGCTCGGTGGGTGAACTGGCGGTATTGCGGAGCCGGCGCCAAGCTTGGACAAACCGTCGTTACACTTTGAGCAGTCGCTTGCCACGCCCGGAGGAAAACCAAAGCAAGAGCGCTGCTGATGAGTTTCATTTCAGCCTCTTTCGCCGGAGATTTTTCCCGAACGTGAGTTCTTCTTTTGCGCCATCCTCCTCCGCGAGGTCACGCAGGCGCTCGAGGGCGGCGGACCAATACTGCTCGTATTTCGCAATCCACGGTGCCAGCCCGGCGGCCAGGGCACGCGGTTCCAACCGGTAAATCTGCTGCCGACCCCGACGCGTTGCGGAGACCAGACCGGCTGCACGCAGGCTCATCAGGTGTTTGGAGATGCCCGATGCGACCAGGTCGGGGAACTCCGCGGCCAATTGACCAACCGTCATGGGGCCCCGTTCGGCCAGGAGATCGAGGATCGACCTGCGCGTGGGATCGGCCAGCATCCGGAAGAGGACATCGCTATTGCTGGGCATCAGCAGCGCTCACCAGATCGGCTAGCCGGTCGAGAACCCGGTGCAGATCGGCGCCACGCTCGTAATCTTGTAGCGTCTCGGGCCAGTCCGGACGACCGATGCCCTCGAAACCATCGTGAATGAGCGTAACCTGCGTGCCGACGGCCGTGGGAGCAAGCGTGAGGACTAACCGCGCCGGATGCGCCCACCCACTACCCTCTTCGAGCCACGAGAGAATGAGCCTTTTCTCTGGCACGAACTCCAGCACAGTACCGCTGATCCACGTCCGGTCATCGGGTCCGAGGAAACGGTATCCGCCACCGACGCGCAAATCGATCTGAATGTTGGAACTGATCCAACGGCGCAGTCCTTCCTGGGTTGCGAGCCAGCGCCAAACTCTGCTCGGTGCAGCTTGGATCTCAATCGAACGAATGACTTGCGGCATAGCCGACCTCCGATATATTACCGTCTGGTAATGCATTACTGTACGGGAATGTTTTCGTAATGTCAACCTCAGCCTGTGGAATCAGCAGCTGTGGAATCGGCATCAGGGGATGGTTTGTTTTGCGCCGACAGCACGGCATAGACGCCGCTCTCTTTCGTACTAGATCACGATGATCACATTTCCGCGGCGTGCGGTGTGATTCGTGACTGAGTCTGGCCCGTCCCCGAGGGCAAACGCCAGCGGGGTTTTCACCGTTCGGGGCTTCCAGCGCGGAACGAACGAGCCGGTTTTGCCACCGCCGAGAACGCCGAAGCGCAAACCGTCCCCTGTCGTTCGAGACGCTCGATGCCTTGCCGCCCTCCCGCCTGCTTCCTGCCACGTGGCTGGCCCTCCCTTATGCCCGTGAGAGGCCATTCCCCCATGGACGCGCAGTCCGCTCGGCGAGCGCTTTACTCATTCCCGATGCAAGCGCACTAGAGCTCTACGAGATCGCGGACGGACGCGGCGCTCCCTGCGGGGATTGCCGCGTGCATGATGCTGATTGTTGCGTTTGCCCTGCTGCAGGGCTGGGCGATAACTGCGTGGGTCTTCGAAGCGCTCCTGGTGGTGGCGTTTTCCCTGCTCCTCTTGGGGAGGTTCTGCCTGGGCGCTTACGTGTATCACTTGCTGCGCGGTCAGGTTTCCTTTGCCAACGCCACGCTGCTGTGGGTCCGCTCCCGGTAGAAACGGGCAGCGTGATCCGTGCCGGCCCGTCAAGTCGAGGCAAGGCAGGTCGAGGCCTTTTTCATCGAGAAGGCAATGATGTGTGCATCCATTACGACGGCGGATGTGTGGCCGCCAATGAAGGCCTATTTGCGGGGTCAGCAAGCGGGGATTGCGAGAAACAACGAAAGAGACGGGGCTTGATCGCAACACGATAAGGGGGGTTGTCAACGGCAAGAAGGTAAAACCCTCAACACTAGCGAAGGTGGTGGCCGGGTTACGGGGAACAGCCGGGCGGCTTGCGACAGGGCCTGGGGAATACAGACCTTAGGGGGATCCCGTTCACTCTCGGCGCGTCTTGGAGTTCCATCCGCGGCTCAGTACACGGGTACCCTATTTTTGCCTGCACCACTCCTCGTGGCCACGAAGAAAGAAATGATCCGTGCAACCCGGTGGCAGGTACCGCGGTATCGGAAGTGGATCACCCGGTCTCCATTTGCCAAAGTGCTCCAAGATATTTGGCATCTCAGAATCGATCACTGCCAGCGGATTTCCGTCCCCATAAAGAGTGGCGCTCCTATATCGCAGCGCACGATGTGAATATGGATTTTCCCTGTTCCAAGGATAGACGGAGATCCAGTACGCGTACGGCGCCGACGAAGTCGGTTCGGCCACGACGATATCGCCGCGCAGCGGGCCGTGCTCCAACAATACGGTTTCCTGGTTACGGTTACTACCGGTGTCGTTAGAGAAGACGGACTTAAATTGGTTTTCCTGGCTGTCATACATGAAGACTTGAGTGTAAATAGCATGGTTTCCATCGCCACCGGATGGCGATCCTGTTTTTACCAACAGAAGCGGATAAGCGTGGTTTGGGCGGGCAAAGGCCACCTTGGCCGCGTAAAAGTGAACCGGGATGGAAACCCAAGACAGGAATGGCGGCTTGCGTGGCAGTGTGTATTTGCAGTGTGGCGTTAATTTGTTCACAAAGCACGCTGCTAACGACCCGCCGTCAACTGTCCGTGAGAATGCGTTATGCCGAGATCCTGGCAAGGCGGCTACGACAAAAGTCCACTGAGTTCGCGTCCCAAAGGGGCGAGTCAGGTCGAGGCGGTCAACGATATGAGCGCTCTCGCCGTGCCAAGTGGGTAGCGAGGCGATTACACGCCGATTGATCTCTACTGATGGAATTTTCGCGGTGGTTTGACTTGCCAATGCTCGAGGAGATGGCACAGCCAGGAGTAACAGGCACAACAAGGCCGATTGTTTGAGGGCTAGCAAGCAGCTACGCGTATCCAGCATATTGAGCCTCTGGACGCTGAAAGTAAGGAGCGACCGGCCTCTGGCCTCTCTTGAGATGACGCAGTCGGCCGAGCACTGCTCTCATCCGGGATTTCCGTTATGGACTCCGGCCCGGCCAACAACATACGCCCGACCGCGCCCGAGGGCAACCGCCAGGCGGGTCTTCTCTGCTCGAAGCTTCCAGCGTTGGCCGGACTTGCCAGCTTTTGCCATGGCCGAGAACGCCAAAGCGTAAAGCGGCCTCCGCCTCTTGATAGTTTTCTTGTCGCTTTCCTGAAGCGCGGTCCCAGGGCGCAATCCGCTGCGGCTGAGCACTCAGGGAGCACGGCTAATTGCAGGGCGAAGACGTAATGCGTGGCTCTTTTAGGTGAAGGACAACGCCATTTTTGAGCGGGGCCCAGTCTGCATCGTAACAAGCCACTCGCCGGTAGTGGTCACGGGCATAACGGTAAAACTTGAGCCACTCGTCGGTGGCAGAACTGTGCATGTTAACCACCAAATCTTTAAACCCATTTGTTGTGGTTTTCTGTATGTTGAAGCTCTGACCGATTGAAAAGATCAGCAGCCTGTAACCGTGCGAGGTCTTCCGAAAGAACCACAGCGGGCAATTCCCGTCCGCCGTACAAAAACCCCTTACCGTCGCAACGACGTCGCGTGGGTCCTTTTCGTCTGGCTTCAGGCGAATCATTTTGATCTCTGCGTTCAGAGCTGCTTGCCTCGCCTGATCCGCAGACGCCATATCCGTATCGTAGAGGTCCGGCGGACCCATGTGTGCCTGGATAGCCTTGGCGAGTGCGGCTCTGTCGGAATGTGGCATATTGGCATCTTTCACGCGCGAGCTTGAATAAGATAAATACCGCGATTTGTGCCAATCCCAGTGGAGCACCCGCGGCGCTCTCGGCGGTGAGGCCGCCTGAAAAAGCAGCAAGCACATCAGCAGCTGGAGGCAGGTGTTCATCGTGATTTCCGTTATGGACTCCGGCCCAGCCAACAACATACGCCTGACCGCCTCCGAGGGCAATCGCCGGCCGGGTTGCCATCGCTTGGGGGTTCCGGCGCCAAACGAACGAGCCAGTTCTGCCGCTGCCGGGAACACCGGAGCGCACGAAAGCGTCGCACACACGCTGGCACGAGCGTTGCACGCTGGCAATGCGCCCGCCGCGCATATGCGGCAGGAGTCGGAGAGCGCGAAATGCACCACATACGCCACGGGCGAATACCATGCGAAGGGCCGAGGGGGTGGTCCATTTTTTGCGGCCGTAGACGCTAACCCGTGGAAGCTTTGACCCTTGCTGAAAACGGGGCCTATACTGGCGGGTACAAACGACAAGCGGACGCGGAAGGAGAATCATGGAAAATACGGTGATTTTGAGTGCGGTGCGCACACCTGTGGGCAAATTTCTCGGCGGCCTCTCGCCGCTGGCGGCAACCAGGCTGGGCGCGGTGGCCGTACGCGCGGCGGTGGAGCGCGCCGGGATCGATCCGAATCTGGTGGATGAAATCATCATGGGCAACGTGCTGCCGGCCGGCCTGGGACAGAACCCGGCGCGGCAGGCAGGACTTTTCGGCGGACTGAACAACCGCGTGGCCGCGATGACGATTAATAAAGTTTGCGGCTCGGGACTGAAATCGGTTGCGTTGGCCGATCAGGCGATCCGACTGGGCGAAACAGAAGTGGAAGTGGCCGGCGGCATGGAATCGATGTCGAATTCGCCCTACCTGCTGAAAGGCGCGCGGACCGGCTATCGGCTCGGGCACGGCGAAGCGGTCGACTCGATGATCTTCGACGGCCTGTGGGACATCTACGAGGATTTCCACATGGGCATGACCGCCGAACTGGTTGCCGATAAATACAAGATTTCGCGCGAGGAGCAGGACAAATTCGCGTTCGAAAGCCATCAGCGCGCGGTGCGCGCGATGAATTCCGGCCTCTTCGATTCGCAGATCGTGGCCGTGGAAGTGCCGGCGAAAAAGGGCCAGACGATCAGCGTCACGAAGGACGAATCGCCACGCGCGGACACTTCGCTCGAGGCCCTGGCGAAGCTGAAGCCGGCATTCAAGAAGGACGGCACGGTGACAGCGGGCAACGCGCCGGGAACGAATGACGGCGCCGCGGCCCTCGTGCTCACCAGCGAAAAGAATGCTTCGAAGCTGGGCAAGACGCCGATCGCGCGCGTCGTGGCCCAGGCCGTCGGCGGCGTCGAGCCGAAATGGGTGATGATGGCGCCGGTCCAAGCCGTGGAAAAGCTGCTGAAAAAGACCGGCTGGGACCGCGACAAGGACGTCGACCTGATCGAACTGAACGAGGCGTTTTCGGTGCAGGCGCTGGCGGTGATGCGCGAGCTCAAGCTCAACCCGGAAAAGGTGAACGTGAATGGCGGCGCGGTGGCGCTGGGCCATCCGATCGGCGCTTCGGGCGCGCGGATCCTGGTGACGCTGCTCCACGAAATGCAGCGGCGCAACGTGAAGCGCGGCATCGCGGCGCTGTGCCTGGGCGGCGGGAACGCCGTGGCGCTGGCTGTGGAGCGCTAGGCAGCCTCCGACTGCGAAGCCCGGTGGCTGTGAAAGCGGTCTGATCCTGATTTTTTAGCGGAGGTCGAGAATGACCGCCACGTTGCTCGCCGTGTTGCTTGCCGTTTCGGCGCCTTACACCGCGGGGGCACGGGCACCCGCGGGTCCCGGCTGCGGCCCACCCAGCGTCAAGTTTGACGTGAAGACCGAGAAGAAACCGAAGACGGCGCCCGTGTCACGGTCCGGGAAAGCGATTGTGTTTTTTCTCCAGGACGATTTGAAATTCGGCTCCAGGCCGCGGCCGACGACACGGTTTGGTATCGACGGGACCTGGGTGGGCGCCACGCATGCCAATTCGTATTTTTTCGCCTTGGTGGATCCCGGCGAGCACCATGTTTGCGCGAATTGGCAGTCCCGGGTCATCTTGTTTAGTCCGACGCGATCGACCGCGGCGACCCATTTCAAAGCTGTGGCGGGGAAAGTCTATTATTTTCGGGCACGGGACATCGCGATTTTCGATCATCCGGGTGGAGCGCTCTTATACGAACCGGAGGTTCGGTTGTCCGCCCTGGATGCCGACGAGGCGCGCGTTCTGATGGGTTCGTTTTCTTACAGCTTGTCTCACCCGAAGAAGTGAGTGGCGCAACTTATGTTCTGTCCCAACTGCGGAGTGGAGTACAGGCCCGGATTCACGCATTGCAACGACTGCGACGTGGATCTGGTTGAGGAGCTGCCCGCGGAAGGCGAGCCGGCCGAAGGCGAAGCGGAGGGCGAGAAGGAAGCGCTCGAACTGCTCTGGCGCGGCACGCAGGGCGGCGTCTTCAACGCGATCGCCGGGGCGCTCGACGAGGCCGGGATTCGCTACAACCGCGAGAAGCTCGACGCGCGGCTGACTTTCAGCTCCGGCTACGCACCGCTCGACGTCTGGGTACCGGCGGCGCAGCTCGACGCGGCGCGCAAAGTGCTCGACGAAACGCTCGCGCAGATCGCGCAGCCGATCCAGGACAGCGATTCTTCTTCCTCCTATGCCGACAGCGTGGAGGGTGAGGAGTGGTCCGAAACGCCGGGCATCGTCGAGGAGCCGCACCCGGAGGACGCCACCGCCGAGGTGTGGAAGGGCGACGAGGAAGCGATGGGGCAGTTTCTGAAGTCGTGCCTGGCGGCGAACGGGATCGGCTGCTACGTTGACAGCGAAGACCCGAAAGCGGTAGCCGTGCGCGTGCTGCCCGAAGAGGAAGCGCGGGCGCACGAGATCGTGCGCCAGGTCGTCGAAGGGATACCACCGGCATAGGCAAACGAAGGGCTCCGATCCCGACTCTGGTCGCGCGAACCGGAGCGGGCCTTCCTGAAAGGCGGCTCCCTACAAACCAGCCATCATTTCTCGACGCCGAGGCGAGAAAGGACCTGTTTGCGAACGCCGCTCCCCGTAAAATTCACGAAAATGAACACGAGCGGCCGATACGCGCTTGGCTTCGACAGCCGTGCCAACGATAATTCGCCAGGATGCGAAATCCGAAACGCCGGCGAATTGCGCAAAGTAGATCCCGCCCGGTTGCGTCGGGACTCCCTGCGGTCGCCGCAGAGGGCTTTGCTCGGGATGACAGACTTACAAATAGAAACTCCTTTCCCCAGTGTGCCGAGCGCAGGTGAGAACAGACAACCATGGGAAAACCAATCGACCGAAGGCAGGTGCTGAAAGCGATAGGAGCGGCCGCTGCGGCAGGGCTGTTGCCGGCGGAACTGGCGTTTGCCGACCGCGGCCCGCGCGTCGCAGGGCAGGATACCGAGATTCAGATCACGACGATCAGCGCGCGGATGTTTCGCCTGGGCATTCGGCCGCTCGTAGAGGTCCAGCCCGCAGCGATTGCGCACGACGGCTCGCTGGTGCGGGCATCGTGGGGCACGCGGCAGGAAGAGTTGCGCGGCGAGTTTGCCGCGCGCACGGTTACCTGCGGGGATCTCCGCGTGCGCATCGAGCCGCGCCCGCTCCGCTTCGCGGTGGAATCGGCGCAGGGCGATCCGATTCAGCGGCTGGCTGTGGACGAAGCGACGGGCGCCGTCACGTTCGCCACGGGAGAGGCGCCGCTGCTGGGTCTGGGCGAGGGCGGCAAGCAATTCGACCGCCGCGGGTCCTTTTTCCCGATGCGCAATGGCGAGGGAGTGCCGGATCTTGCGACGGCCGGCGCCCGCCTGCCGATCCCCTGGATCATCGGCACTGGCGGCTGGGCGCTTTTTTTCCACCAGCCGTTCGGCTCCTTCGATTTCACCGGGCCCGAGAGCCGGTTTCTGCCCGTGAGCGGAGCGCCGTTGCCGCTCGACCTCTTTTTCGTGGGCTCGAAGGAGCCGGCGACGATCATGGCCGAATATGCGAGGCTGACCGGCTACCCGGAGATGCCGCCGCTCTGGAGCCTGGGCTACCAGCAGTCCCACCGCACGATCACGAGCCCGGAAGAGGTTCTCGACGAGGCGGCGAAATTCCGCAGGCTTAAGCTGCCTTGTGACGCGCTGATCTATCTGGGCACCGGCTTCTGCCCCTCGGGCTGGAACACGGCCAACGGCTCGTTCGACTGGAACGCGCGCGTCTTTCCCGATCCGCGGAAGATGATCCAGCAGTTTCATGAGGAGCATTTCAAGGTGGTGCTGCACGTGGTGATCCTGGCGCGCAAGCTCACCGGCACCGTCTACGAGAAATGCGACCTCGCCCGCTTCAACGACGAGCGCGCCAGCTGTTATTGGGACGAGCATCGGCGGGATTTCGCCATGGGCGTCGACGGCTGGTGGGCGGATGAAGGTGACGCGCTCGACATCGCTTCGCGGCTCGACCGCAACCGCATGTACTGGGACGGGCCGCAGATGGACCGGCCAAACGTGCGCCCCTACGCCTTGAACCGGAACGGCTACGCCGGGATGCAGCGCTACGCTTCCTTTGTGTGGTCGGGCGACACCGAATCGACCTGGGAAACCTTGCGCGTGCAGGTAGCCAACGGCATCAATACGGGCCTGAGCGGCATTCCCTATTGGGGCACCGACATCGGCGGCTTTGTGCCAACCAAGGAATTCACCGCCGAGCTTTACCTGCGCTGGTTTCAATTCGGCGCCTTTTGCACCCTGTTCCGTTGCCACGGCCGCACGTGGATGTTGCGGTTGCCGTGGGGATGGGACATGGGAAATCCCGGACCCGTCGAGTCGCGCTTTGTGCCGCCCGACAGCGAACTGCACAACAAGAGCGTGGAACCGATTTGCCGCAAGTACATGAACCTGCGCTACCGCATGCTGCCGTATACCTACAGCACCATGCGCGAAGGCACCCGGACCGGCCTGCCGGTGATGCGCTCACTCTGGCTGCACTATCCCGACGACCCGGTGGCCGTGGCGCGGGACGACGAATACCTCTGGGGCCGCGACATCCTGGTGGCGCCGGTCTTCGAGAAGGGCGCGACCTCGCGCCGGCTCTATCTGCCGCGCGGCCGCTGGTACGATTTCTGGACCGGCGAAGCTCTCGATGGCGGCCGGGAAATCACTCGCGCCGTGAACCTGGAGACGATGCCGCTCTTCCTTCGCGCCGGAGCGATCCTACCACTCGGCCCGGTGAAACAGTACGTCGAGGAAAAGGTTGAGGGACCGCTTTCGATCACGATCTATCCCGGAGCGGACGGTTCGTTTTTCCTCTACGAGGACGACGGCGAGTCGTTCGATTACCACCAGGGTGTGTGGATGGGCGTCGAGATGCGCTGGGACGACGCCGGGCGCGTCTTCCGGATGCGGCTGGCCGATGGCTCGCAAATGCTGCCGCCGCTTCAGCGCGCCATGGAAATCCACTTAATGCAAGAGACGCGGCGGGCGGTCTTCGAGGGACGCCCGGTCGAAGTCTCCTTCTGAGCCTTTCCCGGTCTTGCCTTGGCCGGGACTTTCGGCCGCCCGATTGCGGTTACTCGGCTCCGCCGCGACCGCGGCGGCCGGCGGCATGGGCAAAGCAGGCTGACGTCTGCACTTGATTTCTCCTGCCGCTGGTGATTTCCTAGAAGCTATTTCAAGTCTCCCATGCGAGTGTCCTGCCACAGCGGTTGGTGGAAGAAGTCGCGATGCCCCCTTGGAGAGGGAAAGCGGAAAGGGGTGCCCGTAGCAACGGGATGCTTCGCTTCGCTCAGCATGACAAGCGAAGGGAGTTAGTGCGTAAATTTCGGTTACGGCACGCGAGTTGCTTCCGGACCGAAGCTGCCAGTTAACCGGCCGTTTGTCAGCGCTATCGATTTCCAGGCGAGGCTGCCGCGCCGAGCGCGGCGGAAGCACGAAGCGCGAATTACTCGCTTCACCGGAATGGCGGCTCGGGACATTCCTTCGGCAGGCAACCAGGGAACCCTGGCGCGAAGGCCGGCGATTTTGAAGCGACCATAAGCATGGGCTGCGAATCTGCGGAGGCATCATGAACCTCGACAATCTCAAGAACGTGGGCGTGGTGGGCGGCGGCACGATGGGCAACGGCATTGCGCACGTCTTTGCCCGTTCCGGCTACGAGGTGACCCTGTGCGACGTGGAGCAGCGGTTTCTCGATCGCGCTTTCGCCACCATCCAGAAGAACCTCGACCGCGAAATCAAGCGCGGCAAGCTCGCCGAAGCCGAGAAGCCGGCCGTGCTCGCCCGGCTGCACTTCACCACGAAGATCGGCGATCTGGCCGCGGCGCAGCTGGTCGTCGAAGCTGTGCCCGAACAGCCCGCACTGAAGAAGCAGGTGCTCGGCGAACTCGGCCGTCAGCTCGGAGAAGGAGCCTTGCTCGCCTCCAATACTTCGTCGATCTCGATTACCGAACTCGCGCTGGCCACCGGCCACCCCGAGCGCTTCGCCGGCATGCACTTCATGAACCCGGTGCCGATGATGGCGCTGGTGGAGGTGATTCGCGGCATGGCGACGAGCGACGAGACGTATGGGCTGATCCTGGGCTTGTGCGAGCGGCTGGGCAAGAAGCCGGTGGCCGTGAACGACGCGCCGGGCTTCGTCTCGAATCGCGTGCTGATGCCGATGATCAACGAAGCGGTCTACACCGTGCTTGAGGGCATCGCCACAATCGAGGCCGTCGACCAGGTGATGAAACTCGGCATGAGCCACCCGCTCGGTCCGCTCGAGCTGGGCGACCTGATCGGACTCGACGTCTGCCTGGACATCATGGAAGTGCTGCACCGCGACCTCGGCGATTCGAAATACCGGCCATGCCCGCTGCTGCGGAAGATGGTCGCCGCCGGTTGGCTGGGCAGAAAGACGGGGATCGGCTTTTACGTGTACGAAGCCGGCGCCGCGGCGCCGAATCCCGCGGTGCGCTCGGCCGGCGCTTCCCAGTCGTAGCCACATTCGGCCCCAATCCTCGTCGTCAACGGAGATTGCGTGAAGGACAATCTGCTCGCGGGCGAGGCGGTCGAATTGCGACTGCCCGCCGACCCGCTGCTGCTCGAAGAGATCAATCTGCCGGAGGAGCTGGCGCACGCACTCGCCGGTAGCACCGTTTCCGTGCGGGCGTTTCCCGAGGAGGAGCCGGGCACGCGCCGGGTCGAGCGAGACGACTTTCCGCTCCTGGTCGACCGCGAAGGAAACTGCTGGAACGATTATCGGCCGCTGCGCGTGTATTACACCGGAAGCGACGGCCGCATTTGGCACTTGCCGCGCAACTGGCTGCCCCAATGGCCCGCGAACGCGGAGCCGGCTTTTGACGCCGGACCGGGCGTTTCCCGCGAAGTCGCCTTCGTCGAGGAATTTCAACTGCCGTCCGTCTGGGATATGTGGTCCGTCAATATTCCCGAGGAACGAGTAGAAGGCGTTCGCGCCGTCACCGAGGTCGAGGTCCGCATCTCGCCGCCCGACCGCGTCCGGATCTTCTGGCGCGACAGGATCGGCGCCATCTGGCGCTTGCCGCACAACTGGCGCAAGCGGCGGATTCAGTTGCCATCAGAGGAGGTACTCACCTCCCAAGGCATTCCCACCGATGTGGCCGCCGAATTCGCCAACCGGATCGTGAGCGTGAATTATCACCCCGGCTCGCTCTGCTGCCTGCTCGAGCACTACCGTTTCCGGGACAATGCGGACCAGAAATGGCCGGTGAGGATCACCGACTGCCTGCTGCTGGGCTACGGCAGCGCGACCGAAGCCCGGGCGTGAGGGACAAGCGGCTGCGGTGATGGACCTGCGACCACGCATGTCGGGCGCGGACGAAAGCAGAAATATCATTTGCTTTTTCTTCGCCTCATGATAGGATACCGGGTCTTGCGGGAAGCGGGCTGAGCCGCTAGGTTTCCCTTGCAATGGCGGGCCGCGATGTGATTGGCTGGGCGGCCAGGAAAAGACGACGAGGTGGAAGATGGCGGACGAAAAAGCCAAAGTTCTGGAAAACGCGATTGCCCAAATCGAGAAGCAGTACGGCAAAGGGTCGATCATGCGGCTGGGCAGCCGCGACGTGATGGTGCCGGTAAGCGTGATTCCGACCGGGTCGATCTCGCTCGACGCGGCGCTGGGAGTGGGCGGACTGCCGAGGGGCCGGGTGGTGGAGATTTTCGGGCCGGAATCGAGCGGCAAGACGACGCTGGCGCTGCACGTGGCGGCGCAGGCGCAGAAAATGGGCGGGCAGGTGGCCTACGTGGACGCCGAGCACGCGCTCGATCCGGGCTATGCGCGCAAGCTGGGGGTGGACGTCGACAACCTGCTGGTGGCGCAGCCCGACAACGGCGAGCAGGCGCTGGAGATCGCCGAGACGCTGATCCGTTCGGGCGGCGTGGACGCGGTGGTAGTGGACTCGGTGGCGGCGCTGGTGCCGAAATCGGAACTCGAAGGGGAAATGGGCGAGCCGCAGATGGGCCTGCAGGCGCGGCTGATGTCGCAAGCGCTGCGCCGGCTCACCGCAATCGTCGCGAAATCGCGCACCTGCCTGATCTTCATCAACCAGATTCGCGAAAAGATCGGCGTGTTCTACGGCAATCCGGAAACGACCACCGGCGGCCGGGCGTTGAAGTTCTACAGCTCGGTACGGCTCGACATTCGCCGCGTCCAGTCGATCAAGGAAGGCGAGCGGGTGATCGGCGCGCGGACCCGCGCCAAGGTGGTGAAAAACAAGGTGGCCGCACCCTTCCGGCAGGCCGAGTTCGACATCCTCTACGACGAAGGGATTTCGTTCGAAAACGATCTGCTCGACCAGGGCCTGCAGCTCGGCGTGATCGAGAAATCCGGCTCCTGGTTTTCCTACCAGGGCGAGCGAATGGGCCAGGGGCGTGACAATGTCCGGCTCTTCCTCAAGGAAAACCACGACATCCGCGGCAAGCTGGTGGCCGCCATCCGCAAGGAGTTCGGCCTGCCTCCGATGAATGGCGACGCGCCAAAGGAAAAGCCGGCGCCGCAGCCTGCGGCAGCCGCCGCCGCGGCAGCAGGGAAAGAAGGAAAAGAGAAATCCCGCTGACCCTTTCCGGATAAAGGAATCAGGATCATCGAAACTATTGCCCTTGGAGGGTGACTCCCCTACAATCCGAAATTGTAGAGTGTGCGGCGGCCGGAAAGACGACTTTCCGGCATCTGGGTGTCGACGAGGGTGCCGAATCGATGATTTCTTCCCCGAGAGCATGCTTGGGGCGTAGTTGGTTTGCGCTCCTTTCCCTGATTTTCTTGGCCGGGTTGCTGCCCGCTGCCTCCCAGCAGCGCGGCGCGGCAACCGGTTCCTCGGAAACCGCCGCGGCCAAGCGCGCGGCGAATGTCAAGGCAAAGCGGGAGAAACGCGCCAGCGCGCGCAAGCCAGCTAGGCGCATCGTGCACCGAACGGCGCGCGGTACGCGGCGGCGTGTGGCTCGTCGGCGAATCGTACGGCGCCGCGTGGTTCGCCGGCGGAGAACCGTGGCGCGACGGACGATCCGACGTCCGGTCCGGCGGCGTTACGTGCGGCGCACGCGCTATTACTACCGCCGACGGTTCAATCCGGCTGCCGGCGACTTCACGAAGTTCGACGACCCGGTGGTGCGGCAGGCGGCACTGCAGGCACTCGGGCCGTACTACGGCTCGGTCGTCGCGGTGAATCCGAATAACGGCCGCATCCTGGCGGTCGTCAACCAGAAGCTGGCCTTTGCCTCCGGCTTCGAACCCTGCTCGACGATCAAGCCGGTGATCGCGCTAGCTGCCCTGCGGGAAGGCTTGATCAATAGCCACACGATGATTCGCGTGGGCCGCCGCTACTCGATCGACCTGACCGAGGCGCTGGCCCATTCGAACAATGCATTTTTCGCCGAGCTGGGCCGGCGGCTGGGCTTCGCCACGGTTTCCCGCTATGCACATCTGCTCGGACTCGGCCAGCCGGCCGGCTGGGATATGCCCGAGGAGCATCCGGGCACCTTCCCTGCAGCGCCTCCACCGCCGTGGCGCGGCGGCATCGGGAAAATGACCAGCTTCGGTGAAGGGATTCGCATCACCCCGCTGCAGCTGGCGGCGGAGATGGTGGCCTTTGCCAACGGCGGCTCGCTTTATTACCTGCAATATCCCCGCACCGAGGAGCAGGTGAAGGACTTCACGCCGCGGCTCAAGCGCCACATCGACTTGACTCCTTACGCCGAAGACATCCGCGAGGGCATGCTGGGGGCGGTGGAATTCGGCACCGCGCGCGAAAGCTACACGCCCGACGGCCAGCTTGTTTACGCGAAGACCGGCACCTGCACCGACGAGACGCGCGGCGGCGAGCTCGGCTGGTTCGTTTCCTACGTCAGCGGCGATAACGGCCAAAACCGTCCGAAGCTCGTGCTGGTAGTATTGCTGCGCCGTTACGGACCTCGCGTCAGCGGCCCGCACGCCGCCGAAGTCGGCGGCCGCATCTACCGGCAACTCTACATGCTTAACTTTTTCTCGGCCGACAATTTCACCTGGAGAGATTCCTCCTCGGTCGATCACTGAGCGCCGGGCCGGTCGTCGGGGAAAAGCCGGCTGCGCCTTCGGGAAAGCGTACTATGCAAATTCAATTGCTGAGACACGCGACGATAGTGATCTCTACCGATGAGGCCCGGCTGCTGCTCGATCCGATGCTCGGGCCGGCGGGCGAAATGCCGGCGATCCCCGATACGCCCAATCCCCATCGCAATCCGCTGGTGCCGCTGCCGGTCGCGCTCGACCAGTTGGTTTCCAGCGTCGACGCCGCCATCGTTACCCACATCCACCGCGACCATTTCGATCCGGTGGCCGGCGAGGCGCTGCCGAAACAGCTGCCGCTCCTGGTGCAACCCGACGACGAGGCACCCATCCGCGCCATGGGATTCACAGAAGTGCTGCCGGTCGAGACTTCTCGCGCCTGGCGCGGCATCGAAATCGTGCGGACCGCCGGCCAGCACGGTCATGGCGAGATGGCCGAGCGCATGGCGCCGGTTTCAGGCTACGTGCTGCGCGCCCCGGGCGAACCGTCGCTCTACGTGGCCGGCGATACGGTCTGGTGCGACGAGGTGTGGCAGGCGCTCGACTCGTTCGAGCCCGAGGTGATCGTGCTGAACGCCGGCGCGGCCCAATTTCTTACCGGCGGTCCGATCACGATGACCGCCGAGGACGTGGCCCAGGTTTGCAACTCGGCGCCCCAGGCCACCGTCATCGCCGTCCACATGGAAGCAATCAACCACTGCCTGCTGACACGCACCGGATTGCGCAACTCGCTCGCGGAGCAGGGACTCGCCGAGCGCGTGCTGATTCCCGCCGACGGCGCCGTGCTGCGCTTCCCTGCCGCGTAAACGGCTTCCCCACAGAGAAACGGGAGTTTGGGCCCGTGCCGCGTTTACCCGCCGTGTGGACCCTGCGCGTGAAAACGCAGATCGCTTCACTGGCAAACGAGGGCGGCGGCTTCGCCGTGTTGGAAGAAAAAAGGCGCGGACGAGATCCGACGGAGGAAAAAGTCGGAACCGAGCGCCCGCGCCAGGGGCGTGCCCAGGCGCGCTACATCATCTTGCTCAGGTTGGGCGTGATATCGCGGTGGTAAATCTCCTCGAGCTCGACCAGGGGCTTCGCCTGTAGGGCAGTGATCTTTTCCTTCAGGAAGTCCTCGTAGGTCGGCACTTCGAGTTTGTAGTAGACGCCCAGAGCGATGCGGCCCGTCGGGTCCTGGGATTTGAGCAGCGCCTGCGCCTTTTTCTGGGTGATCTCGGCGACGTCGTTGGGATCGTGCACTACCGGGTCGTAGTCGGTCTGATCGAGCTTGTAGAGGCGGTCTTCGCCGTCGACCTTTTCGCCGTACCAGGATTTGCTGTGCAAATCGTTATAGGTGGGGCAGGTCTGCAGCACGTCGACCAGGGCGGTGCCGCGATGGCGGATCGCCTGCGTGATCAATTCGACTAGGTACTTGGTGTCGAGCGCGTAGCCGCGGGCGACAAAGGTGTAGCCGCAAGCCAGGCCGAGCAGCACCGGGTTGATCGGCTCCATGATCGACTCTTCCGACATCGACTTGGTCTTCTGGCCCTTGGCGATTGTGGGCGAAGCCTGGCCCTTGGTGAGGGCGTAGACGTCGTTATTGAAGACGATATAGGTGAGATCGAGATTCCGGCGGCCGCCGCTCACGAAATGGCCGGCGCCGATGCCGTAGGCGTCGCCGTCGCCGCCGACGCCAATCACGGTGAGGTCGTGGTTGGCGAGCTTGAGCGCGGTAATCGAGGGCATCACGCGGCCGTGAAGGGTGTGGAAAGCATAGGTGTTCATGTAGTGCGGCGTCTTGCCCGAACAGCCGATACCGCTAACCACAGCGGTGCGATAAGGGGGGATCTGGAGCTTGGAGAGCGCTATCTGGATCGAGGAGAGGATCCCGAAATCGCCGCAGCCGGGGCACCAGTCGTTGTGGATGTCCGCCTTGTAATCCTGCGGACTAAAGGTCTTGATATCGGTAGCAGTGCCCATTGATTTCTCCTTCGGCTAGCGGTTGTAACCCGGCGGCAGCGGCACCATCGGGGGCAGCATCTTCTCGTGCTTGAGCCGCATTTCCACCATCCGGTCGAATTCCTTCATGGCGAAATCGGAGTCGATCACCCGGCCGCCGGTAACGACGATCCGGTCGGGACCGCCGGCCACGGCGTGTTCGAGCGCAGCCACGATTTCGTCTTCCGAGAATGGCCGGCCTTCGTATTTCACGACGCGGTGCTGCGGCTGGAAACCGGTTTCGGTGCGCAGCAGCCGGGCCAGCTGCTCGGAATAGTTGCCGTCGAAGCAGATCACCTTGCCGGCCCGCTCGAGCAGCTCACGAATCGGCTCGACGGGAAACGGCCGCAGGATCCGAATCTGCAGGAAGCTGTAGGTTTGGCCTTCGGGATCGATCCGGCGAAGGGCGTCGACAATCGCACCCTTCGTCGATCCCCAACCGATCACCAGAACCGGCGTGCGGCCGCTGCCGAAGAGACGGAATTTCTTCTCGTCGGGAATTTCGCGGCCCGCCAAGTCCATTTTGCCCATCCGCTTGTCGACCATGGCCAGGCGGTTGGGGATGCTTTCCGTGATGTGGCCACGGGGATCGTGCTCGTCAGTTGTGGTCCAGAAGACACCGCCGGGCTGGCCGGGAATCGAGCGCGGGCTGATGCCGCTGGGGGTGAAAGCGTGGCGGAAGAATTCGCCTCCGCCATTTTTAGCGGGATCGAACAGCGCGCCGCGGTCGATCACGAGCTTCGAGGTGTCGAAGGCGGCCATCGTCTGGTAAGAGGAAGAGAGGTGCTTGTCGACCAGCAGGATCACCGGGATCTGATAGCGGTCGGCGTAGTTGAACGCGTCGAACGAATCGAAGAAGGTCTCCTCGATATCGCCCGAAGCGATTACGATCCGCGGGATATCGCCCTGGCCCGCCGAGACGGCGAAGCTCAGGTCGCCCTGCTCCCAGCGCGTGGGCAGACCGGTCGACGGGCCGCCGCGCTGATAGATGACCACCACCGGCCCGGGCGCCTCAGTCATCGCGGCAAAGCCCAGCCCTTCGGGCATCAGCGCGAAGCCGGGGCCGGAGGTCGACGTGGCCGAGCGAACGCCGCCATGCGCTGCCATGACGGCGGCGTCGATGGCCGAGACTTCGTCTTCGGTCTGCAGTACGACGAGGCTGTGCTCGCGCTGGTTCTCTTCGAGATAGACGCTCTCGTCGGTGGCCGGGCTGATCGGATAATAGGTCTGGATGCCGCAGCCGGCTTGCAGCTTGCCGAGCGCGACCGCCTGGCTGCCCTTGATCAGGATTTGCTCGCGCCGAGCGGGCGCCGGCGGCAGCCGGTGCGCAATCTTGCCGGCGAAGTGCTCGCGCGCATAGTCGCAGGCGTGATGGGCGGCGTTGACGTTCATCTCGGCCACCTTGCCGGCCTTGGCGCCGAAGCTCTCGCGCATCGCCTCGGCCACCATCTCGAAATCGAAGCCGAGCGCGCCGACCGATGCGCCAAGCACCATGCTGTTGTTCATGATGCGGTAGGCGCGCGCCTGGCCGGGCTTGCCCATTTCGGAAAGCGCCTGCTCAAGCAGGTCGGCGTAGGGTATCTCCCAAAACAGGACGTCCGAACGGTCGAGCCAGTCGATGAACTTCCGATATTCCCGGTCGTAGAGGATCGCGCTGCCGGGCGCGACCTCGTGCGCGTGCCCCGGGTGGGCTGGGAATTCGTGGTACAGGTCGCCCACCAGCGTCTCCTCGTCGAGCGCCGAAAGCAGATGCACCGTCTCGACATGGGAGCTGACCGGCTGCTCGGAAATCCGTAGACGATACGCGCTGTGTTTGCCCTTGATGTTCGAGTGGTATTCGATCTGGCCGAAAACGTAGTAGCCGGCGCGCGAAAGCGCCTTGGCAAAGATTTCTGCGCTGACGTTGATTCCGCTTCCCTGAGGGCCACCGATCATCCAGGAGAAGGATGTATCCCGACTCTTGTCTGCCACCAATACCTCCCCGAACGACGAATTGACCGTACTCTAACACGGCTGATGCCGCAGGCAAACCCGCCAGACTGCCCTTCTGCCGAGCGGCGACCGAAGGGTCCGCTTTCAGCAAAGAGCGAGCCGGGATGCCAGGGACCGCAGGCGGCGGAGCGCGCTGGGGTATCTGCCGCCCGGAAACGGCCAGGAAGATTTCTCTTGCCCTTCGCCTTCTCTTCGCCTACAGTATCGTTGCAATGCACTCCGCCGGAGGCGCCATGGCCCTGACCAAACGACAGAAGCAGGTCCTCGATTTCCTGGTGGGATTCCTGAACAAGCGCGGCTATTCGCCGAGCTACGAAGAGATGGCCAAGTCGCTTGGGCTCGCCTCGCTCGCCACCGTGCACAAGCACCTCACCACGCTCGAGCGGAAGGGCTTCATCCGGCGCGGCCACAATCGCAGCCGCTCGATCGAGATCGTCCATCTGCCGCGGCCGGTTCGCGAAGAGGTGTTAGGTCGGCAGGCGGTCGAACTGCCGCTGGCCGGTCGAATCGCCGCCGGTCAGCCGCTCGAAGCGGTGGAACAGCGGGAAACGATTACGCTCGGCGACTTCACGCGCGGACGGAACACCTATGTGCTGCAAGTGAAGGGAAACTCGATGCGCGACGACCACATCCTGGACGGGGATTTCATCGTGGTCGAGCAAACGCAGGTGGCAAACGCGGGCGAGATCGTTGTAGCGCTGGTGCGCGGCGAAGAAGCCACGCTCAAGCGCTTCTACCGTGAGCCGGGGGGCCGGGTGCGGCTGCAGCCCGCCAACTCGGAAATGGACCCGATTCTGGTGCCCGCGGAAGACGTAAAGGTGCAAGGGCGGGTGGTGGGAGTGCTGCGCAAGTATTGAGCCCGCCTGCGCGGCGTCGGCGCAAGGCCAGCCGATAACCGTGCCGGCGAGCCGGCGCGGTCGCTCCTTTTCCCGCAAACCACCATTTTCGCGCCGTTGTGCCGCACCGGCGATTTCCGGCTTGCCTGGTTTCCGGATCACGGTCTACAGTGTTGGTTCATTCCGTGCCACCCGCGAAAGCGGGCGGGCCGAGACCGAGCAGCAGAACGAGGAAATCGTATGTGGACAGGAAAGAAGCGGGAAGCACCACAGGTACCGGAAACGAAAGCTCCTCCTCCGCCCACTCCGCCCGCCCAACCCACCCCGACCAAGCCTGTACAGGAGGCCAAACCGATGACGCCGAGTGAACCACCCCACCCTGCCCCAGTTGTCAACCGTGAAGGAGCGCGGATTGGCGCGGGACTCCACGTGCAAGGGGAGATCAGCGGCGGTGAGGATTTGCAGGTTGATGGAACGATCGAAGGGCACGTCCACCTGGGGGATCGGCGGCTGACGATCGGATCGACAGCGAAGGTAACGGCAGACGTCCAGGCCAGGGAAATCGTGGTGTTCGGTAACGTGAAGGGAAACCTCCGCGCCCGGGACCGGATCGAGATCAAAAAGGACGGATCGGTGGTCGGCGACCTGAGCACCGCCCGGATCATGATTGAGGACGGGGCCTACTTCAAGGGTTCGATCGAAATCAATCGCGGGGCCGGGGCCGAAACCTCCTCCGCCGCGGGCGTCCAAGCGCGGCCGGCGGCCGGCGCGCGACCGAACGCTTCCTAGGCAGGGACCGGTAGCCAGCGCAGCGGCCCGACAGTTCCGGCGGCTGGGGTTGTGGGCCTGGCGGGATTTCCAGCGCACCGACAAGGCGCATTACGCGCGTCGGTTTCATTTTCCAAAGGGAGTTTCAAGCAAAGCTGCCCGTGTGCGCGTCCCCGGAGTGGACGTGCGCGCGGCTTTGGCTGGCATTGCGTTACGGGAAGCACACTTCACGAGGAAGAAAAGTCGGCGGCGGACTCGCGCCCGCCGCCGGGAAAATCCGCTTTTTCCAACCGCTCGAAGCCCGGCAACAGCCGAGGACTATCGTTTGCCGAATCTCCAGACCAGGCCGGTTTCGATGCGGAAACTGTTCTGGTGGCCCACGCCGAAATTCTTCCAGTCGGTCATGAAGTACTCGGCCTGAAAGACGCGAACGGCGAGGTGGCGCGTCACCGAGGCGTCGAGCCCACCGCCAACCGTCCAGGCAAAGGCATTGGTATTGGTGCGAATCAAGGGATTGCTGGTATTCCCGCCTAGGTAGAGTTCGTTATTGCCTTTGACGCCGCCAAACAGGGTCTGGATATAGGGCGTAAGAGTATCCCACTTGCGAAAGCTGTATCGCGGCCCAAACAAATAGGAAACGAAAGTGAAATCCTGGCCTCCAGCGGAACTGATGGTGCTGGTCTTGTACCCGCCGATTTCACCGACGATGCCAACCGCATTCGTCAGGTTGTAGGTCAGCGAGCCGGTTCCACCATTGGTCTGGAGGCCTTCGCTCCAATTCGGCCCTTTGACATTGAGTCGCAGGTAGGCATACGTACCCGCCAATTCGAATTTCGGAGCCGTCTTTTGGGCGTGAGCAGGGAGACACATCGCAACGAGCAGGCCAAACGCTGCCAGAAATTTTCCACACCGCATCTAACTGGTACCTCCGCAGGAAACTTGTTTGCTAATTGATTACCCCGAACCCTTCCTCTCGGAACTCCTAAGATGCCCGACATGCACCCGATATGCAAGGAAGTTTGCTCTGGCTTATGTCTCAAAGGGAATCGTCGGATTTCCGGTGCGATGCCGATTTCGTATACTCTGGTGCCTTCATGAAGGGCGCATCGTCGGGGAATTAATCAGGGAAAGGCTATGTGGTGAGTCCGGGGGCAGCGCGGTGGTGGCGGAGATTGGTGTGTTTGGCCGGAACGGCGCTGCTCGGATCGCGCCTCGCCTTGGCCCAGGGATGGGGCACGGTCGAAGGCACCGTGCGCACTCGCGATAGCGAGCAAACAGAGGTTTCGCTGCCGAATGCGGATGTTCAGCTGGCGTGCGGCGCCGGAAAAGCAGCGCGGCATACGACGAGCGACGGTAGCGGCCGCTACGCCTTCACGCGCGTTACGCCAGGCCGCTGCACGTTGACGGCGTTGGCGCCCGGCTTCCAGCCTGCCAGCCGGACCGTCTATGTGCGCGCCGGAATGGCCGTCAAGGCCGACGTAAACCTGACGCTGGCGAGGTTCGAACAACGCGTCACTGTTCGGGCGAGTTCGCCCACCGCCGTGGCGATTACTTCCACCAGCACCGCAGCTCCGGCGATCACCCAGCGGGTGCTGCAACTCGCCCCGCTCGTCAGCGAACGCTTCCAGGACGCGCTGCCGCTGATTCCCGGCGTGGTCCGCGGTCCCGATGGTCTGCTGGACGTCTATGGGGCGAGTCCCTCAGCCAGCGAAACCCTGCTCGACCAGGCGAGCGCAAACGACCCGGTGACGGGCAGACCGGAGATCAGCCTGCCGATCGAAGCGGTGAAATCGGTGAAGGTGCTGCCGAACCCGTTCTCGGCGCAATACGGCCGTTTCGCCGGCGGCGTGACCGAAGTGAACACCCGCAGCGGAACAAACCACTGGAACTACCTGTTCAACGATTTCCTCCCGCGTCCTCGCTACTTCAACGGCAGTTTCGTCGGCCTCGCGTCGTTCACGCCGCGTTTCAGTTTTGCCGGCCCGCTGCGCAAGAACCGGTTGTTCCTTTTCCAGTCCTTCGGCTACCGGTTCGTGCGCGTGCCGGTGTACAGCCTGCCGGAGCTCGAAAACGACAAGGTGTTCGAGGCGTTCGATTCCCAGACGCAATTCGACTGGAACGTGAACCAGTCCAACCACCTCACCGGCACGTTCACCTTTTATCCGCAGAACCTCAGCTACCTGAACCTGAACACGTTCAATCCGGAGGGCGTGACGCCCGATCTGCATCGCCGGGGCTGGCAGACCGGGCTCAACGAGCGGGCGATCCTCGGCGCTGCGGTGCTCGACACGATGGTTTCGGTGAAGCGGCTGAATATCTCCGTCTGGCCCTCGAGCGGGCGGGACGGCACGCTCATCCTTTACCCCGACCAGAACCGCGGCAATTGGTTCGACCAGCAGAGCCGGCGAAGCAGCCAGTATCAGATTTCGCAGATCTATCATCCCGGCATTCTGCGCGGGGCCGGGCAGCACATGTTCCTGCTCGGCTACGAGGTGATGCACGCCAGCTACGACGGCACGGTGGGCAACAGCCCCGTGGTGGTGCTGCGGCAAAATGGCACCACGAGCCAGTCGATCGATTTCACCCCGACCGCAGCGCTGGCCGGCAGCCAAACCTACGCCAGCTTCTTCGGCATGGACCAATGGTCGATCGTGCCGCGCTTCACGCTGAATCTGGGCGCGCGGCTCGATCACGACGGCTCGTCGAGCCAGGCGCTCAATTTCGCCCCGCGTGCCGCTTTCGTCTGGGCGCCGCAGCGCAGCGACCGGACGGCGGTGCGCGGCGGCATCGGCCTCTTCTACGAGAAGATTCCGCTCGACATCCTTTCATTTGCCAGCTATCCGGCCGAGATCGTGACCCGGTTCGCCACCGACGGCACGACGCCACTTTCCTCGCCGCAACTCTTCACACACCGGGTAGTCGCGCCTGGCGGGCTCCGCGTGCCCTATAGCTTGGTCTGGCGGTTCCAGGTGGATCATGAGGTCCGGCCGGGGCTGCTCGTGCGTTTCGGCTACAGTGAACGCCGCACGCATCGGGAATTTTTCCTGAATCCGGTAACGTCGGCCGCGGGCGTGCCGGGCGGCGCGGCGCTCGAGCTGCTGAATTCCGGCCGGCAAAGCTATCGCCAGTTCGTCTGGACGGTGCGCTGGCGGGCGAGCGAACACGATCTGCTGAACGCGAGCTTCGTGCGCTCGCGGGCGCGCGGCGAGCTGAATCTTTTCCAGTCGTATTTCGGCAACGTGCCCAATCCGATTCTCCGGCCGAACGAGTATGGACCGCTGCCGTGGGACGCGCCGAACCGGTTCATCGCCTGGGGCGCCGTGCGCTTGCCGTGGAAACTCGATCTGTGGCCGGTGGTCGACATCCACACCGGCTTTCCCTACTCAAAAGTGAACGGCAACCTCGATTTCGTTGGCCCGCGCGACCACGGCGGGCGCTTTCCCACCTTTTTCTCGCTCGATTTCCAGCTCTCGCGCCAATTCCACGTGAATTTCATGGGCAAGGAGCGCGCGCTGCGCGTCGGCTTCAAGGTTTTCGACGTCACCAACCATGACAATCCGCGCGATGTGCAGAACAACATCACCTCGCCCGAGTTCGGCAGCTTCTACAATTCCGTCGGCCGCGTCTTCCGCGGGAAATTCGAATTTCGTTGGTGAGCGAGCGGCGCTCTCCGCCCAAGGTCTGGCGCGCGGACTGGGCCACTGCCAGCCTCGGCCCAAGGGTGCGCTAGAGCGTGCGGAGGCGCTTGGCGGGATGGCCCAGGGTGACCAGGAAGATGGCGGCCTTGGCGGCGGCGTGCGGCGAGAAAAATTCCACGACATCGTCGTCGTAAAAGGTGAGGCCGGTGGCGCCCAGCCGTTGAGCGTAAGCGGCCAGGTAGAGCCGGCCGCCGAGGATGCCGGCTTCGAGTTGCACCGCGCGATAGCCGCGATTGCCCAGGCGCGCGAGGATCGCTTCAAGATCGGCAAGGAAGAAAACGGCGGCTGCGGCATCGCCGGCGAGCGCCTGGTCGAGCGCGAGGTAGCGCGCCTGGTCGCGAAACACGCCAGCTTTCAGCCGCTCGAGCCGGAGCGGATCGCGGGCGAAAACGTAGCTGCCCGCGGCGAGTCCTTCGACGGCATTGGCGATGACGTAGAGATCGTTCAAGCGCTCGCCTGTGGCGAGGAAATCGGCAGCCAAGGGGCGAGTGGCGAATTCGAGGGCGATGGAAAGCTGGTTGAGCGTGATCGGCTGGTGGCTGAAACGCCGCGAAGAGCCGCGGCGGAGGATGACCGATTCGAGGGTCGCCCCGGCGTCGTGGTCTGTGGCTCGCGGCTCGTTACTCGTGGCTTCGGGCCCGGCTTCGGGGAACAGGATCACCGATTCCTGTGGCGCTGCCACGGCAGGCTGCGCCGGCGGAAGCTGCGAAGCGGCGGCGCGCCAGGCAAGCACCTCGGCGGAATCAGTGAGAAGCGTAGAGGCGTGCATGGCGCGCATTTCGGGATAATCGACCTCTTCGGCCGAAGCGGGAAGCGTTTCGAAATGGAGCCGAGGAATTTCGTCCGGCGCCGGGGCCGGCTGCGCCGCACCCGCGCCAAGGGCCACGATCGAAAGCGGGACCTCCTTTTCCCCATCGAGATCGAGCAGGCGGCTCATGGACTCGTCCGCGAAGCCCAGCACCAGGCGCGCCGGAAGATGGTGGGCCGCGGCCATGGCCAGCAGATTGGCGTGGATCGTACCGTTGTCCCAGCCGAAGTGGCGATAGGTGCGGGCGCCATATTTCCAGGCGTTGCGCCAATAGATGCCGGTGGCCAGTATGGCGACGGGCGCCTGGAGGACGTCCGGATGCGAGGCAGTGGCCCGCGCCAGCACGCCGCGCCAGTCCCCGGCGCGGAGACGGCGCAGGGAGAAATCGGCCGGGCTGAAATGGTAGACGCCGGCAGGCAGGGCGTCGAGATCGGCAGCGACCAGGTACAGTTCGATCTCGTAGAGCGCGCCGGTACAGGCAGCGGCGCGGAAGTAGATTTCGCCGCCAGGCCAGGAGCGTCGGCGGGTGACGCCGGCGGAATAGTAGAGCAGGGCGGCAAGTTGAGCGAGCGTCGGAGAAGAAGCAAGGACGGCAGGTGCAGGGACGGGACCCTTCGCTTCGTTCGGAGTGGCAGGCCCTCTCATCTCGTGGCCGTGGACGGCCAGGGCCGGAACGGATGTCGGCGGGAATTCGCGCGGGAGCGGAATCGGATCGAGTTGGGGATAGATTTTGAAGGGGCGGGGGTAGTTGGGCCAATCGAGCTCGCGGCCGCTGCGGCGAACGCTCCAGTAGGAATGGGAGGTGTCCTGGTGATAGCGGCGCGTGGCGTGAATATCGCGATTGGGTGAATCGGGCAAGCAGGCTTCCTTGCGGGCCGGGCCGGCCGGGGAAAAGGTTGCCGGTTGCGCGCGCAGTTTGTTATAGCATAGGTGCTTGGGCAACGAGCAGCCGGGCGCAAAACCGGCGATGCACCTACGTTTCCGTGGCCTCCGGTGAGGGGGCGGACCAGACCCTGGCGCACGAAGGCTCGGCGCACAACCATGAGTTTCCAGAAACAAATACGGCGGAGACAGGCTGCGCTCCGGCGGACACTGCGAACGTGGCGCAAGCTGGCCGAAGCGCTCATGTCGACCGAGCCGGTGGTGCTGGCGCACATCATTCCGATCCGCCGCTGCAACCTTTCCTGCACCTACTGCAACGAATACGACAAGCATTCGGCGCCGGTGCCATTGGCCGAGCTGAAGCGCCGCCTAGACTGTCTGGCCTCGTTCGGGACCAAGATCGTGACGATTTCCGGCGGCGAGCCGCTGCTGCACCCGGAACTGGACGAGGTGATCGGCCACATCCGGCGGCACGGCATGATCGCCGGGATGATCACCAACGGCTATCTGCTGACGGCCGACCGGATCGAGCGGCTGAACCGCGCCGGGCTTGAATATTTGCAGATCTCGATCGACAACGTGATGCCCGACGAGGTGTCGAAAAAGAGCCTGAAGGTGCTCGACCAAAAGCTGGTGCTGCTGGCCCGGCATGCGGAGTTTCATGTGAACATCAACTCCGTGCTCGGCAGCGGGGTGAAAAATCCGGAGGACGCCCTGACGGTGGCGCACCGGGCGGTGGCGCTGGGATTCACCAGCACCGTGGGAATCCTGCACGACGGCAACGGGCAGTTGCAACCGCTCAGCGGCCGCGAGCGGGAGATTTTCGGCGAGATCATGCGGCTGGGCAAGCGTTCCTTCGCCCGGATCAACGGCTTTCAGCACGATATCGCCATGGGGCGCGAACACCGGTGGCGCTGCCGGGCCGGCTCGCGCTACCTCTACATCTGCGAGGACGGGCTGGTGCACTACTGCTCGCAGCAGCGGGGCTACCCGGGCATCCCGATCGAGCAGTACACCAACGAAATGAGGCGGCGGGAATACTTCACGCGGAAGGGCTGCGCGCCGCGCTGCACGATCTCCTGCGTGCAACAGGTAGCCACGATCGACAATTGGCGCGCTCCGCAGGTCCTGGTCTCAACGCCAGGTTCCGGTCCCGGTCCCGGCGCCGGTTCCGACCCCGGCGGGCAGGAACTGGTGCAATTGAGCGGCGCAAACCACAGTAGCTAGCACCAGCGTTTCCGTTTTTTCCGTGGCAGAAAATGGCGGACGGTGCCGGTGCAGACCGACGGGCCGGCCGAAGGGTCCGGGCAAGCGAAGCCGGCCGGAATGGAAGGGCGGAAGCGGGCGCGAGAGCCGGATTTTCAGCCGGTGGCGAGGCGGTGGCGTGGCTCGCAAGGGTCACGCCGGGTTAAGATACGGCGGCCAACCGGCGGGACCTGCGAAACCGAACGGCGGCTCGGCCCGTGGCATTCGGGCGGGAGGAAAAATCTGGGGAGGGTTTTCATGCGGCGTGGAGTCATCGTAGCGTGGATGGCGTGCCTGATCGGCTGCCTGATTGTGGTAGGTTCGCGGCCGGTGCGGGCGCAGATGATCACGACGAATCTGCGCGGGCGGATTCTCAATGCCAAGGGCCAGGGCGTGGCCGGGGCCCGGGTCCGGATTGTGGACCTGGAAACCGGCTGGGCGCGAGAGATCACCACCAACGCCCGGGGTGAATACTTTTTCCTCGAACTCCCGCCGGACACCTACCAGTTCACCGTGCTGGCGCGCGGCTACGCGACGCTGCTGAATTCGAGGCTAAAGATCGGAATCGGCGAAACGGCTGAATACAGCCCCACGCTGCGCGCCTCGACCCGGCCGCAGACCCAGACGATCACTACCCAGCCGGCGCTGATCGTGCCGACACGCACCGAAACCGCGTTCACGGTCTCCCAGCGCGAGATCAACGACCTGCCGATCAACCTCCGCGACTATTTCCAGTTTGTGCTGCTGAGCTCGGCGATAAAACCCGACGATACGCCGCTGAGCGGCGCCTTTCCGACCAGCGGCCTGAATTTCAATGGCCAGAACGCGCGCGGCAACGAAGTGTACGTGCTGGGCGGCGACGCGACCGACGCGGCGGTGGGCGGGATCCGATCGACGGTGGCGCTCGAGGACGTGCGCGAGTTCCAGGTTCTCGAGAATGACTACCCGGCGGAATACGGACGCGCGACGGGCGGCGCGATCAGCGTGGTCACCAAATCGGGCACCAACGAGGTGCACGGCGACCTGTACGGCTTCGTGCGCGACTCGCGCGTGCAGGCCCGAAATCCCTTTTCGGTGCAGGTCGATCCGACCACCGGCGTCGCCAGCGCCTACAAGCCGCCGTACACGCGGGTGCAGGCGGGCGCATCGATCGGCGGGGCGCTGCAACAGAACCGTTTCTTCTACTACCTTTCGGGCGAGGCGTTGCGGTTTCATGGCGACGAGTTTTCGAGCATCGGCGAAAACAATTTCGGGTTGATCAGCGCGACGATTCCCTGCCTGGCGAGCCCGATCCAGGTGACCGCGCAGCAGGCAAGCTACTTTCAGAAAGCGATTCCGGCGGCCGGCGGCTGCGGCAGCCCGGAGGCCACGCCGCTGATCCGGGCGGCGCAACTCTACGGCGCCGCCTCCGACACCGCCCTCAACGGCGAATCGCAAGCAACCGCGCTGCTCAACAATGTCACCGGCGTGCCAACCACCTTCCCGCTCCCTGTCGACTGCAACTACCTGGTTATCAACAGCTGCACGCCCTCGAACGTGGTGCCGCTGCCGCAATCCTACGTGGGCTTAACCTCGGCGATGGGCAGCTTCCCCGTGACGCAGCGGACCTACATCGGCACGATTCGCCTGGACAGGGTCTGGAACCGGAACCAGCGCAGTTTTCTCCAGGGCTCGCTTTCGCCCTCCTACCAGACCGGGATTCAGGTGAACGCGCCCAATCAGACCTACGGGCTGGACGCCGGTTCGCGAACTTCCGAGCAGAATTACATCGACCAGGCATTGGTGGCGCAGCACACGATTTTGTTTTCCGACACGCTGGCCAACGTGACGCGTTTCCAGTACGCCCGCCGCGGCCTGCATTTTGGCTATTCGCCGCTGACCACTACCGTGGGCACGACGACCACCAATCCCGGCAGCAATCCCGGGGTGAACATCCCCGGCGTGGCCTTTCTGGGCCGCGAGCCGTTCTCGACGATCGACCGCACGGAAAAGCGGTGGGAGCTGGCCGACAACGTGACCTGGGTTACCGGGCAGCACACGGTGAAATTCGGGGCGGACTTCAACCTGCTGCAGCTGGTCTCGACTCCGTCGCAGATCTTCGATCTCAATTACGGCGGCGTCTACAATTTCAACACGCTTGACGCCGGCTTCCTGCAGCTTCCGGGGCTTCCGGCCTTCAGCGCGGTGCAGGCTTACGGGCTGGGCATGCCCCAGAACTTCGTTCAGGGCATGGGCCAGTCGTACCAGCCGTTCGACGAAAAGATCATCGGCGGCTTCGCGCAGGATAGCTGGCAACTGAACCCGCGGCTGACGGTGAACTACGGCGTGCGCTACGACGTGAACCTCACGCCGATTCTGCCACCGGCAACGACGATCAACGCGGCCGCCGGAACGGCGATGAAGGTGGTGCAGGGGATACCGCGCGATTACAAGGACATCGCACCTCGCGTGGGTATCGCCTGGGACCCGACCGGCAGGGGCAAGACCGTGGTCCGCGCCGGTTTCGGCATGTTCTACGGGCAGACGCCCTTGATGCTGGCCTTCGAGTCCTCGGCGGCCGATGGGGCGCAATCGATGCAGCTGGAAACGGCCGGTGGCCTGCCGACCGGTGCAGCGGTGACCTCGGCTTCGGCGGTCCAGACGATGAACGCCTCTTCGATCTTCCAGGGCGTGCTGGGCGGGATCCCTTCCGTCACCTCGGCCGGCTTCACGCTCTGCGGCAATAACCTGCCGGTAAGCCTCGGCTACCAATGCGCCGACCAGCGATTCGCCCCGTCAATCTCGAGCTCGCTGCTCAACAATCAGAGCTACCTGGCCGCCGGCTTCCCGCTGGCGCAGCTCCCGTTCACGTTGCCGGTCGCCAGCAATTTCGTCAATGGCTACTCGGAACAAGGGAGTCTGACGATCGAGCATCAGTTCTGGCACAACTACAAGGTGAGCCTGGGCTACACCTGGGTGCACGGGGTGCACCTGTTCCGCTCGCGCAACATTAATCAGACGAACCCGGTGCTGCTGGCGCAGAATTACGCGAACGCAGTGAAGGCCGGACTGGAGCCCTCGGGTCCGCTGAACGTTTCCGTGCCTTCCGCGGCGGCCGGCAGCTGCGTCTCCACCTCGGGCACGAGCAGCGTCGAGGTGATCTCCTCGGGCCAGCTCGGGACCGGCTACAGCACGCCCGATTGCGGCGGCACTCCCTTCGGCTACATTGGCACGCCGGCGGTCTTCAATTTCTTCCGGCCTTCGGGCCCGAATCCCTCCTTCGCCGGGCAGGACTATGCCAATTACGACCAGCTGGTGGCGCTGGCAAAACAGGCCGGCTTCCCGGCCGGGTTTGGCGTGCCGGTGGCCTGGGGCGACGTGAACCAGCAGGAGTCTTCGGGCAGCTCGCTTTACGACGGGCTGACACTCGCGCTTTCCAAGCGCTTTTCGGACAATTTCGAGCTTCTGTCGAGCTGGACCTGGTCCCACGCTCTGGACGACCTGACCGGCCTGACGACGCTCTACCAGCCCCAGAACAACAACAATCCGAACCTGTCGTGGGGCAACTCGGCCTTCGACCAGCGGCAACGCTGGGTAACCAGCGCGGTGATCGACAGCCCGTACCGGCGCAAGCAGAAGGGAATTCTCAAGAAGGTGCTGGCCGATTCCTTCGTTGCGCCGATCATCGTGGTGGCCTCCGGCAGGCCCTATACCGTGATCACCGGCGTGGACACGAACCTGAATTTCAATCCCTATACCGACCGGCCGTCGGTGGTCGCGTCGGGCGCGGGCGGCTCGGTCAGCTCGCCCTATATTTCCGGCGTGTCGTTCGGCGAGCCGACCGTCTGCGCGGCGGGGATCCCGAAATCGGTCACTTCGCCCTTCGGGCAGACGGTTCCGATTCAGCCCTACGGCTGCACCGGGAATCTGGGACGCAACACCTTCGTGACGCCGGACTTTTTCAATATCGACCTGCGGCTCGATAAGAAGTTCTACCTCACCGACACGCTGAATTTCGAATTCACCGCGGACGCCTTCAACCTGCTCAACCGGTTCAACGTCCTCAACGTGAACCAGGTGTGCGATCCCGCCTCAGGCGTCTGCAATGCCGGCCAGCCAACCGAGGCCTTCAATGCGCGGCAATTCCAATTTGGCCTGAAGTTCAATTTCTGAGGCACGGGCTCACGGCCCGTCGGGCTTTTGCTCGTCGGGCGCGGGCGCCGGGCGCAAGTCCACTTCGGTGGGTTCGATGGCGGGGAGTTCGCCGTCGGCCGAGACCCCGAGCTCGCGCAGGCGTCGCGCCGAAGGCAGCAGCCGGTCGTTGAACGAGCCAACGGCGCGATTGTAGGCAAAACCGGCCTTGTCGAGCCCCTCGCCGATGCCGACGAGGTGATCGACGAATTTCAGGATGCGCTCGTAAAGTTCCCTGCCCAGGCTGCTGATGCGGGCGGCATTTTCCTCCATCCGGTGCTGGCGCCAGCCGTGCTCGACCGCCATCAGCAACGCGATCAGGGTGATGGGGCTGGCGGGGAGCACTTTTTCCTCGCTGCCCAGCGCGTCTTCGAGCAGCTGCCGGTCGCTTTCGAGCGCCGCGCTGAAGAACGACTCCCCCGGCATGAAGAGCACGACGAATTCCGGCGCCGGCTGGAACTGGCTCCAGTAGGCTTTTGAGCCGAGTTGGCGCAGATGCGAGCGGACCAGGTGGATGTGCTTTTCCATCGCTTGCTGCCGCTCGCGCTCGCTCGTCGCCTCGGCGGCTTCGAGAAACGCCTCGAGCGGCACCTTGGCGTCGACGGCGATGTTGCGCCCGCCGGGCAGGTGAACGATCAGGTCCGGGCGCAGCCGGCCGCCCTCGCCGCCGAGCGTCTGCTGCTCGTCGAAGTCGCAGTGCGCCGACATGCCGGCCAGCTCCACGGCGCGGCGCAACGTCAGCTCGCCCCAGGAGCCGCGCACGCGCGGCTGGCGCAAGGCGGTCGCCAGCGTGCCGGTTTCCTGGCGCAGTTCCCGGATTCGGGCCGCCAGATCGCCATGCGCCTGCCCGAGCGCCGATTCGGCCTGCGAGACCTGTGCCATCTGCGCTTGCAGATTCTTCAGCGTCTCGGCCAGCGGCGCCACCAGGCCATCGATCGCCACTTTCCGCGTTTCCAGCTCCGTGGCCGCCTGCTGGCGAAGGCCCTCGAATCGCTCGCCGGCCTGCTTGAGAAACTGGTCGCTGCTCTTGCCAAGCGCGTCGAGGGCGAGCGCCTCGAAAACCGCCTTCATCTCCGATTTCATCTGCTCGAAGACCTGGCGCTGCTCGGCCAGATTTTCCTCCGATTTGCGCAGAGCCGTTTCCGCCGCCACCCTCTGGCTCGCCTCGGTCTCCAGGCGCGCCTGCCGCTCGTCCAGGCCCGCGCGCAGCGTCTCCACCTGGCTCCGCAATTCGCCGGCTGTGGCGTCGAGAGCCGCCCGGCCGGTTTCCGCCTCGCGCAGCCGCGCATCAAAGGCCCCGTGCGAGCGCGCCGCGCCAAGCAGGTAACCGAGCGCCAGCCCGATTCCCAGCGCCACCAGGCCGAGAACAATCGCCTCGAGACTCATTCGCTACCTCGTACCGGACCGGCATTGGATTCGATCCCCGGTTTCCGCTCGCTGGCAGGCGCGCTCGAAACGGCCCGCAATTCAGCCACCTGCCTGGCCAACGCGGTACGCGCCGCTTCGGCATCCAGCAACTTCTCTTCGGCACTCATCCGGCCCTTGGCCTGGCCCAGCAAAAAGCCAAGCACAAACCCAATGACCAAGGTGAGTCCGGCAAAGATCATCGCCGATAGGATCATCTCGACACCCCCGCCATTGCCTAGGTGGCAGAGAGTATCACACGGGGCCGCCGCCGCTCACCTCTCGAGATCGGAAACCCCCGCCGGAGAAAGGCCGCTAAGTGCCGGGGCGATGGAAAGGCGAAAAGCAAAGGAAAAGCATAGAGGCGCGACGGAAAGCAATGTTATCTATAAAGTAAACATATCCGAAATGGAACAGCCGCCCACGCCCTGCGCCTTTACAATGAGCGCCCAAGGAGGATTTTGGCCATGACCGGCGTTGACACTGTTGTTGTCGTTGTGGTGGCAGTTTTCGCGGCCGCGATGCTAGGAGCCTGGCTCCGCGGCGGCGCACCGAAAAGCGACGCGAGCGGGCTCCGCGAAGAGGTGCAGCGCCTGTTCACGATGCAGTCGCAAGGATTTGCGGCGCAGGTTGGACAGATCTCGCAGGTGGTCACGCAACAAATCTCTGAAGTACGGCGAGAACTCGAGCAGGGGGTAACCACGGCCGGGCAAATCACCTCCGACGCCCAGCACGAAGTCTCCGAGCAGCTGCGGAATTCGACCGACGTACTCTCGCGGCTCAGCCAGCACCTCGACAAGGTGCAGGAATCCGGACGCGAGCTGACGCAGGCGGCGCAGACGATGCAGGCTGTGTTCGGCGGACCGAAGTCGCGTGGCGTGGTGGGCGAAGCGCAGCTCCAGGACCTGCTGGGCGATGTGCTGCCGCGGAGCAGCTACGAATTTGCGCATACCTTTTCGAATGGGGCGACGGCCACCGCGGTGCTCCACACCGGACACAAGCTCGTGGCGATCGACGCCGATTTTCCGCTCCAGGCTTGCCGCAAGGCGGTGGAAAACGGCCCGAAGGCCCGCGTCGAGTTTGCGCAGGCGGTACGCCAGCATGTCGATACGGTCGCCGAATCGCTCATCCTGCCCGCTGAAGGCACGCTCGATGTGGCGCTGATGTTCGTACCCTCCGAAAGCGCCTTCCTCGAACTGCTGCTCACGAGCGATGAGCAGGGGCGGCTGGAAGATTATTGCCGGCAGAAGCGCGTTCTGCCGGTTTCGCCGAACAGCCTGCATGCTTACCTGAGCGCGGTGCTCATCGGCCTGCGCGGGATGGATTTTGAGGAAAACGCCAAGCGGATGCTGGCCAGCCTGGAGGACGTGAAGAAACAGTTCGACCAGTTCGGTCGCGTGCACGCCGAACTCGGCAACCAACTCCGGCAAACAAGCGAAACCTACGAGGAAGCCGGCCGGCAACTCGCCCAGGCCCGTACGGCGCTCGATGCCGCCGCACCCGCTGAGACCCCTGCTGAAACATCCGCCGAAGTTGAAAGCAGCGAGATTGCCGAAACGGTGCCGGTGGAAATCTCGAATAACGGCGCATAGAGCCGAGTCCCTATCCTGAATTCCCCGCCCGTGCGAGGTGTGTGTCGCGCCGCCCTCCCGGCGACAGCTCGGTCAGGCGTCTCCGCAAAACCGTCCTTTGAGGCCTGTGAGGCAAGCCATTTTTCTTTTTTTTAAAGGCGCGGCCTCAGCCTTGCCGTGAGCACCGACGCGCGGACGGCGAACGCACGGCGTGTTTATGGTGAAACATGTTCTGCACGGCAGCCCGAAGCCTGCTATGCTGACGCCGACAGGTGAGCCGTTCGGCGTGCGAAGGCGCCAGCCCAGGCGCACAAGCGCAAAAACCGGAAAATGTGACGCTTGGGAAAAATCATCTCCTTGAAAACGCAACACTTGCCCCGTTTTTCGTTCGACATCGTGTCCCGCTTTGTGCGGCACGTGTGACACGTCTCTTCTCGCCCAAAAAAGCAGCAAGGTGGGAAGCGGAAGCCCGCTGCCGCGCCACCGTTTCCCTTTCTCCGTCAAATAGCTTGTGAGAAATGCGATCAGCGGTCCAGGCGCACGACGAATGTCGTCCGGAAGCCCTGATGTTTCTCCAGCTGCCGGGCCAGCCGGCGAGCTGCAGCCTCGCTGGACACGTCGCCCACGCGCACCCGATAGAGCAGCCCTTCCGCTGAATCGACTTTCTGGATGAAGACGGGGCCCCACCGCTTTCCCAAGCGGCGACGCAGCCGCTCGGCATTTCTGAGAACCGCGAAGGCGCCCACCTGCACGGTAAATTCCGGCCCGACCGGGCCGGCCTTCCCCTTCGAAAGCAGCCGCAGCCGGACCGGCGCGACTCCCGGCCCTATCATGCCGAGGACGCGAGCGGCGCCAAACGAAAGGTCGATGATCCGGTTTTTCACGAAGGGGCCGCGATCGATGATGCGGACGACGACCTGCCGGCCGTTCTGGAGATCGGTGACGCGGACCAGCGAGCCGAAGGGCAAAGTGCGGTGCGCGGCGACCATCTGGTACATGTTGAAGATCTGGCCGTCGGCGGCGCGGTGGCCGTTGAAGGGAACGCCATACCAGGAGGCCAGGCCCGTCTCGGTCCAGTGTCCGGGCTGCGGGGCTTTGGAAGGTGGCGGCGGAACGGAGGGTGGAACGGAGGAAGGATGCGGCGCGGGCAGGCGATGCTGGCAGCCGGCGACGAAAGCCAGCGTGGCAAGCGCGGCCAGGGCCAGCCGCCGCCGCTTCCGGTTGCCGCGCTGCGGAGCAGGCAACGCCTCACGCCTCTCGCACGCGCGTCCGGCAGGCCGACGGGGCCTCGGCCCCACGCGGGAAACAGCGCGATTTGGAACCCGTTCGCACGCGAGCCAGCAGCCAACAATAACTTTCCGGTATTATATGAACCGCGGAAGCGTCCGACAAGGAAGGCCGTTGCCCCTGAGCCCGCGTTGGCGGTGGAAAATTGAGCGATGGAAGCGCGAATACTTCGGCTGGCTCTTCGCGAGTGAGAGCGAGCAGATGCCCCGGCCGAGGATCTGCCCTTCCTGCGGGCAACTGGCGGGGGTGAAATCGCGCCGCTGCCCGAATTGCGGCGCCAGCATGACCTTTTCGCTCGCCGCCCTGAGCCAGACTTTCTCCGGCTTTCTCCCCGAAACCTCGCCGGCCACCTACGGGATCCTCTTTTTCTGCTTCCTCCTCTACGGCCTTTGCCTGCTCCTGACGATCCGCTCGGGCGTGCACGTCGGCGGCGGGCTGCTGAATTTCGGCGGCATCAGCGGGCGGGTGCTGATGATGCTCGGGGCATCGCTGCCACTCTTCTACAACCTGCTGCAGCCGTGGCGCTTCATTACCGCGATTTTCCTGCACGCCAGCCTGATTCACATCGGTTTCAACATGTGGGTGCTGTACGACATCGGGCCGATGGTCGAAGACCTGTACGGCTCGCCCCGCTTCCTCTGGCTGTTCGTCGTCACCGGCGCGGTCGGTTACGTGGCAAGTTCGTTTTTTGGCTACATGAGTATCGGCGCCTCAGGCGCGCTGCTCGGGCTGATTGGTGCCTTGCTGGCGGTGACTTTCAAGCACAAGCAAAGCGCCACGGCGCAGGCAATGCGTAGCCAACTGGTCCGCTGGCTGATCTACATCTTCATCCTCGGTTTCTTGCCCGGCCTGAACATCGACAACGCTGCGCACGCCGGCGGCCTGATCTCCGGCTTCCTGATGGGCTGGGTGATGATGGACCGGCCGCCCGCCGATTCCGTCGAACGGAAAAAGGCTTACGCGCTGGGCTGGCTCGCGGGAGCACTGGTGGTGGTCAGCTTCGGCTTCATGGTCGCCCAGTTCATCCATTTCCGGTAACTACACGGCGTGGATCCTTCCGGCCGCCCGCTCAGGATTCAGTCAGATACCATCCCCTCAGGGAGTTGGGTCGGCCCGTTTACACGGGACAACCGAATGGCTGCGCAGATTGGATTTCCGCACGGCCGGGTAAGGCCGGCCTCTCGCGGGTAACTTCCTTCTTTTCATCGACTGCGGAAAAACGCCGGCAAGACGCCGGCGTTACAAAGACACGGCGTCGTCCTCACTGGCTTACAGGTGGCGGCGAAAAGAGACTCGGGCTACTCGCGCGGCGGCGGGACCGTGCCGAGACGGCGGGCGACTATGAGGCTGTAGTGGAGACCGGAAAAGACGGTGAGCCCGGCGACGACCCAAGCGCAGGCGTCGCGCGCCATATGCAACACCGGATTGGCGAAGACAGCCAAGACGATCACCAGGAACACCATCAGAATTTGCGAGACGGTGGTGAGCTTGCCCCAAATGCTTGGAGGAAATGAGACGTAACCCGCCGCGAGCAGGATGACCGCCGCGGCGATCAGCATCAGCCCGTCGCGGCCAAGCACGATGATCGCCAGCCACCAGCGGATCTTGCCTTCGAGCGCCAGCATGAAAAACGACGACGAAAGCAGCAGCTTATCGGCGATGGGATCGAGGTAGGCGCCGACGGCCGTTTTCTGGCTCAGCCGGCGCGCCAGCAGGCCGTCGAGCGCATCGCTGAGCCCGGCGGCCAGCAGCACACCCAGCGCCCAATCGTAGCGCTGGTAGCGAATCGAGATTATCAGAAACGGCAGGATCGCCAGCCGCAGAAACGTCAACTGGTTCGGCACCGACAGCAGATCGCGCAGCCGCGCCACACCGCTAGTATCGGACATGGTTCAGCCAGCCATTGTCTTCAGATCGGCAGCGACGATGAGCCGCGGCTCTGTGAGTCGTTGAACGTCGTCGGGCTTGACGCCGGGGGCAACCTCGCGGAGCACGAGTCCCTCGGGAGTGACGTCGATCACGCCGAGTTCCGTGATGATGCGGTGAACCACCTCGACGCCGGTGAGCGGCAGCGAGCAGCTGTTGACGATCTTGGCCTTGCCGTCCTTGGTAGCGTGTTCCATCGCGACGACGACCCGCCGCGCGCCAGCAACAAGGTCCATCGCCCCGCCCATGCCCTTCAGCATCTTGCCCGGAACAGCCCAGTTGGCCAGGTTGCCGCGCACGTCCACCTGCAGCGCGCCGAGGATTGTGACGTCGATGTGGCCGCCGCGAATCATCGCGAAGGAATCGGCGCTTGAAAAATAGGAGCAGCCGGGGATCTCACTCACCGTTTCCTTGCCGGCGTTGATCAGATCCGGGTCCTCCTGCCCGGCGAGCGGATAGGGGCCGACACCGAGCATGCCGTTTTCCGACTGGATGACCACTTCCACGCCGGGCGGCAGGAAATTGGGGACGAGCGTGGGCAAGCCGATGCCGAGGTTGACGTAGTTGCCGTCGCGCAATTCGAGCGCGGCGCGGCGGGCGATCAGGCCGCGCTTGTCGCCCGGCGCGATTGCGGAGCCGGCTGTTTCGGCCGAGCGGACGGTGCGGCGCTCGATGCGCTTTTCATAACGCTCGCCCTGGAAAATCGCGTCGACGAAAATGCCGGGGACGTGAATTTCGTCGGGACCGAGCTGACCCAGCTCGACCATCTCCTCGACCTCGGCGATCACGCGGTCGGCGGCCGTGGCCATCATCGCATTGAAATTGCGCGCAGTTTTGCGGAAGACCATGTTGCCCCAGCGATCGCCCTTCCACGCCTTGATGAAGGCGAAATCGCCGCGCAGCGCCGGCACCAGCAGGTAGTTGCGGTCGCCGAACTGGCGTACTTCCAGGCCCTTGGCGGCGTCGGTGCCGTAGCCGGTAGGCGTGAAGAAAGCCGGAATCCCGGCGCCGCCGGCGCGGATGCGCTCGGAAAAGGTACCTTGGGGATTCAGCTCAAGTTCCAGCTGGCCGCTCATGGCAAGCTGCTCGAAGCGTTTGTTCTCGCCCACGTAGGTCGAGATCATTTTCTTGACCTGCTTCTTTTCGAAGAGGATGCCGACCCCGAAATCGTCGACGCCGGCATTATTGGAGGCAATCGTCAGGTTCTTGGTGCCCTTGCGGCGCACCGCCGCAATCAGGTTCTCGGGAACTCCAGAGAGCCCGAACCCGCCGACAAGGATCGTGGCTCCGTCCTTCAGGTCGCGGATGGCTTCTTCGGCATTGGCAACGCGTTTGTCCATTGGATCGTTTCCCCAGAGTAGTCTGGAGCAAGAATAGCTCGGATTCGAGTCTACTCTATCCGGCGAAGGGTTTTATAGAGCCGGTTTGCTCGATCGAAGTCGCGGGCCAGGTCGTGCTCGCCGGCCAGTCCGGTGCGGATGCGCTCGAGCGCGCGGATCAGTCGGGCCAGGGCTTCATCGAGGCTGGGGCTGGTGCGGCAAATGCCTGCCCAGAGATCGTAGGGGCTGCCGGCCAGGCGAAGCGAATCGACGAGACCGCGGCCGGCCAGTGTCGCGGCGGAATCCCCGGCGCCTTCGAGCACCGTTTCTGCCAGGGCAACCGCGGTGAGTTGCGGCAAATGCGAGAGAAAGGCAAAGAGGCGGTCGTGCTCGGCGGCGTCGAGCCAGACGGGCCGGGCGCCGATGGCTTCGATAGCGGCCACGAGCCTGGTCACACGCTCGTCCGGCTCGACGGGCCGGCCGGACTCACCAATCAAAACGTAAGGCGCCCCGCGGAAAAGATCGGCGTCGGCATGCTCGACACCAGCCAATTCCCTGCCCGCGATGGGATGGCCACCAACGAATAGTTTCGGTGGCTGGAAAAAGCGAGCAGCGGCTTCGCAGATGGCCGATTTCGTGCTGGCGGCGTCAGTGGTGAGCGCTTCGGCCGAAACGGCCGCAACAATTTCCGGCAGCCGCCGGATTGCCTCCTCGACAGGCAAGGCCACGTAGACAAGCTCGGCGGAGCGGCAGGCAGAGGCCAAATCAGGAGCGGCTTGGTGGATTGCGCCAAGGCGGACCGCCCGATCGAGCACGGCGGTACGGTCCCAGCCGGTGACGACCATCTCGGGAAACGCGCGCCGAAGCGCCAGCGCAAACGAGCCGCCGATCAGGCCTGTGCCGAGGACGGCGACATGGCGGAACGGCGGCGACATGGCTCAGGCCAAGCGCCTGCCGATGGCGGAAGCGATCACGCGCAACTCGCCGAGGAGCTGGCGGAACTGTTCGAGGGAAAGCGAGTGGGCGCCGTCCACCATCGCGTGGTTGGGATCATGGTGGACCTCGAGCAGCAAGCCGTCGGCGCCCGCGGCAACCGCGGCGCGGGCAATCGGCGCCACCTGATCGCGGCGGCTCGCGGCACGCGATGGGTTGACAAGGATCGGAAGGTGGGTGAGGCGGTGGACGGCGGGGATGGCAGCAACGTCAAGCGTGGTGTGAGAACCGGATTCGAAGCTGCGGATGCCGCCGTCGGCCAGCGCCATCTGGTAGTTGCCGCCGGCGAGGACATGCTCGGCCGCGAGCAGTATCTCTTCGATCGTGGCGCCCGGCGAACGTTCGAGCAACACGGCCTTGCGGGAAGCGCCGAGGGCGTCGAGCAGATCGTCGTTGAGCATGTTGCGGGCGCCGACCTCGATCATGTCGACGAAGCCGGCGAACATTTCGATTTCTCCTGCGCCGCGCGCCTCGCTGATGGCGCGAAGGCCGTTGCGGTCGGCCGCCTCGCGCAACATCCGCAGGCCACGCTCGCCCAAGCCTTTGAAACCGTAGGGAGACCGATGCGCCTGGAAGGCGGCGGCGCGCAGGACGCGCGCGCCGGATTCGACCAGGCCCTCGGCGATGCGGTCGATCTGCTCGGTAGATTCAATGGCGCCGGGGCCAGCGGCCACAACGATCTCAGGCCCGCCGAAACGAACGCCCGCGCCGAGATCGACGGTTGTGCCCTCGGCGCGGAAGCGGCGACCGGCCAGCTTGTAAGGCTGGGAGATGCGGACAACTTCGCGAACGCCCTCGAGAACCTCGATCTGGCCGGTATCGAAGTCCTTCTTGACGCCGAGCGCGCCGATCACCGTGGTTTCCTCGCCGGTGGAACGATGGGCGTCGAAGCCCAGCTCGATCAGGCGATCGATGACGCGCTGGATCTGGTCCTCGCCGGCCTGCGGCTGCATCACCACGATCATCGCTCGCCCCTCCCGCCGCCTTCCGGCCACGCGCCCTCTGGCGGCTCCATCACGCGGCGCTCGGCCGAGCGGGACTCGTCAAGAATGCGCTCGAAGAGACGGCGGATGGCTCGGTTCGAGAGGGGGCCCGGATTGGCCGCCTCGACGCCTTCAAAGACCTTGCGCTCCCGATCCGGCTGGTAAAGCGGCAGGCCGCAGCCGCTCTTGATGCGGCCGATCTCGACCACGCGGCGGGCGCGCTGGTTCAGCAGGTCGAGCAGTCGGCGGTCGATCTCGTCGATTTCCCGGCGGAGTTCCTCGATGGCCGCCAGGCTGCTTCCGATGCTATCGGACACGGCCGGCGCCTTTGAGCGCGCGCACGCGCGCGGCAACCGCTTCGACCGCAGCGGCGGGCCAAGCGGCACGCTCGATTTCCGAAACCAGAGCAGATCCGACGACGGCCGCTTCCACCTGGCCCATCAGCGCGCGGAGATGCTCGGGCTGCGAAAGCCCGAAGCCGACCGCGAGCGGCAACGGCGTGGCGCGACGCACGCGGGCGATCAGCGCGCTCAGGTCCTCGGGCAGCCGGTCGCGCTGGCCAGTGACTCCGTTGCGAGAGATGAGGTAGAGAAAACCGCTCGAAACGGCGGCGATGAGTTCCAGCCGTTCGTCGGGGGTGGTCGGCGCGGCGAGGAACACCGTGTCCAGCCCGGCCTGGCGTAAAATCCGGCGATACTCGACCGATTCCTCGGGCGTCAGGTCGGTGGCGAGGACGCCATCAGCGCCCGCCTCGGCCGCGCGCCGCGCGAAAGTCTCCAGGCCCATCTGCAGGATTGGATTGAAATAGGAAAAGAGGACGAGCGGCACCTGGCTGTGGCGCCGCAGTTCGGCAACGAGGCCGATGACAGCTTCGAGCGTGGTTCCCGATCGCAGCGCGCGTTCGCTGGCGCGCTGGATTACAGGTCCATCGGCAATCGGATCGCTGAAAGGAACGCCAAGCTCGATCACATCGGCACCCGCCTCGGCAGCGGCGAGCACAATATCGCGTGTCGCGTCGAGCGAAGGATCGCCAGCGGTCACATAGGCGACCAGCCCCAACTCGCCCGTTTGACGCAGCTCGGCGAAGCGGCGGCCGATGCGCGTCTCGTGCGATTGCGGCTCGGAAGCGGAAGGAACGGGTTGTGGCGTTTGGCTCATCGCATTTGCCGGGATTCAGAGATAGCGAGCGAGAATTTCCATGTCCTTGTCGCCACGGCCGGAAACATTGAGGATCACAAGCTGATTGCGCTTCATGGTCGGGGCGCGGCGGATCAGTTCGGCCAGTGCATGCGCCGATTCGAGGGCGGGGATGATGCCTTCGGTTTGCGACAGGGTGCGCGCGGCGTCGATGGCGGCGGCGTCTTCCACGGCCGTGTATTCGGCGCGGCCCTCCAGCGCGAGCCAGGCGTGCTCGGGACCGACAGCCGGATAGTCGAGGCCGGCGGAAACCGAATGCGTGGTCGCAATTTGGCCCTCGGGCGTCTGCAAAACGTAGGTGTAGGTGCCGTGGAGCACGCCCGGCCGCGCGCCGCCATAGCCTGCCGCTGTCGCGAGCCGCGCGGCGTGTTCGCCGAGGTGATGGCCGCTTCCGCCCGCTTCGACGCCGAGCATGCCCACGCTGGCGTCGCCAATGAAGGTGTGGAACAGGCCGATGGCGTTCGAGCCGCCACCGACGCAGGCGACCAGCAGATTCGGCAGGCGGCCTTCGGCGCGGAGAATCTGTTCGCGGGCCTCGAGGCCGATCACCTTGTGAAACTCTCTCACCATCAGCGGATACGGGTGCGGGCCGAGCACGGAGCCGAGCAAGTAATGCGTGGTGCGGACGTTGGTCACCCAATCGCGCATCGCTTCGTTGATGGCGTCCTTGAGCGTGCGGCTGCCGGAATCGACGCCGACCACCCGAGCGCCGAGCAAGCGCATGCGAAAAACGTTGAGGCGCTGGCGTTCCATGTCTTCGCTGCCCATGTAGACGACGCAATCGAGGCCGAGCCGCGCGGCGACGGTGGCCGTGGCGACGCCGTGCTGACCGGCGCCGGTTTCGGCGATGATGCGGCTCTTGCCCATGCGCTGCGCGAGCAGACCCTGGCCAAGGCAGTTGTTGATCTTGTGCGCGCCGGTGTGGAGCAGGTCCTCGCGCTTCAGGTAGATGCGCGGGCCACCAAGATGCGCGGTGAGCCGCTCGGCGAACTGGAGCGGCGTGGGCCGGCCGGCGAAATTGCGGAGCAGATCGTCGAGGCGACGAGCAAATTCAGGATCGGCGGAAGCCTCGGCGTAGCCGCGCTCCAGCTGCTCGATCGGCGCCATCAGCGTTTCGGGGACGTAGCGGCCGCCGTAGGGGCCGAATCGCCCCCGCGCGTCAGGGAACGTTTTTGGTGCGCTGCTCAATTTCGCCGCCTCTTGATCCGTTTCACTTCTCGCATCAGCTCCCGCACCTTTGCCGGGTCCTTCTTTCCCGGCCGCGTCTCAACGCCGCTGCAAACGTCCACGGCGTAGGGATGAACGCTCACAATCGCCTCGGCGACGTTTTCCGGCGCCAAGCCGCCGGCCAGGATGATCGGGCCGTAGTGCGCGGCTCGGCGCGCCACGGTCCAATCGAAGCGCGCGCCCGTGCCGCCGGGCAGGCCGGGCCGAAAACCGTCGAGCAAAAACGCCGCCGCTTCCGGATAGCTCCGGAACCGCGCGGATGAAAAGCCCGGCCGCACGCGAAACACCTTGATCACCGGCCGCAACGCGGCGAGCCGGCGAACCAACGCCGGCCGCTCGCGGCCGTGAAGCTGCACCGCGTCGAGTCCCGCCGTTTCAACGATCTCGCCGACCGTTTCCGCCGTCTCATCGACGAACACGCCAACCTTGACCACGCGGTGCGGCAGCCCCCGAACGATCCGCCCGGCCTCGCGCGGCTCGATGTAGCGTGGGCTCGACCGGTAGAAATTGAAGCCGAGCGCGTCCGCTCCGGCTTCGATGGCGAGCCGGGCGTCGGCCAGGCTGGTGATGCCGCAGATTTTGACGCGCGGTTCCCTGCCCTGGCCGAAAAGCGTCTCAGTCACCATCGTTAGCGAGCAGCTCGCGGAGGGCGGCGCCGGGATCCTCGGCGGTCATCAGGTGCTCGCCGACGAGAAACGCATCGAAGCCGGCCGCGGCGAGCCGCCCGATATCGGCGCGAGAGTGCAGGCCGGATTCGGTGACGGCGACACACGCGTCGGGGATCGCCTCGATCAGATCGAGCGAGGTTTCCAGGCGCACCTCGAAAGTGCGCAGGTCGCGATTGTTGACGCCCACGATCGTCGCGCCGGCGGTGAGCACACGATCGAGTTCGGCGCCGTTGTGCACCTCGACAAGCGGCTCCATGCCGAGCGTACGGCCGAGGGAGAGCAGCTCGGTGAGCAACGCGTCGTCGAGGATCGCGGCGATCAGCAGAAAAGAATCGGCGCCGCCGGCCCGCGCTTCCCAGATCTGCCACGGGTCGAACAGGAAATCCTTGCGCAGCAGCGGCACAGACGTGACGCCGCGGGCGAGCCGCACGTGATCGAGTTCGCCCTGGAAAAATTCCGGCTCGGTGAGCACCGAGATGGCTGAGGCGCCGGACAGCTCGAGCCGCTGGGCGAGCCAATCGGGGCTGTAGCCCTGCCGCAGCAGGCCGCGCGAGGGCGAGGCACGCTTGATTTCGGCGATCACGCTGACGCCCGGCTCGGCCAGCGCGGCGCGAAAATCGCGCACCGGCTGCGGCGTGCCGCGCTCGACAGCCATGCGCAACGCCACCTGCGGCAGCACGCGCTTGCGGTGCTCCACCGCGGCGCGGCGTGCGGCGACGATCTTGTCGAGAATCGTTCCCGTCGCTTCCGGAGTCATGTCTGCACATCCTCGGCGCTCTCGTAACCCGATGCTCCGCCCAGGGTCACGACCGCGCTTTCCCGGAGGAAAGGGCTATGCTATGCGTCCGCCGCAAACGAAGTCAATTTGCCGGCGCGGGACTCAGGCCGGATCGGCGACTTCGTCGAGCAGCACCGGCAGGCCGAGCTTGTTCCGGTAGTTGGGGCAGAAATGCTCGGTGTCGTAGAGCCGGGCAACATCGACGCGGCGCGCCGGCCCCTGCGGCAATGGCACGCAGGCATATCGGCCGCCGCGGACCGCGGTCATGCAACCGCGCTGTCCGCGACGGATCAGGTCGATCGCGAGGCTGGCGAAGGTGAGCGAAACCATCTGGTCGAGCATGTCGGCCTCGCCGCTGCGCAGGTCGTAGGTGAGGTCGCTCGAAATCGCGTCCTCGCCGGCACGCGAGCGAATCTCCTCGGCCAGCGCGAAACCGACGTCGGCCTTCTTCCGATGGCCGTACGCGTCGGCGGCACCGTATTCGACGGTGCTCTGTCCTTTCCAGTGGGCCCCTTCGGAGGCAACCACGAAGCTGTAGCGGCTCGGGTTGCGCCGCTTGTCGTCGATCACCGTTTTGATCAGTCCGTCGAGGTCAAATTCCACCTCGGGCAGGACGCAGCGGCTGAAGGTGACGTAGGCAGCGTAAAGTGCGGTGAAACCGGCATCGCGACCGAAGATGCGGAAAACGCCGACGCGCTCGTGCGAGCCGAGCGTGGTGCGCTGGCGATTGATCAGCTCGCGGGCGCGGGTGATCGCCGTGGAAAAGCCGATGCAATACTCGGTACCAGGCACGTCGTTGTCCATCGTTTTCGGAATCCCGACGACGGGAATGCCGAGCTCGTCAAGAATGTGCGTGTAACTGAGCGTATCGTCGCCGCCGACTACGATCAGGTAGTTCAGGCCGAGCGACTGGATATTGTCGAGCACGATGGGCGTCAGGTTGTAGAGGCCATCCTCCACGGCCATGCGCGAGATATCTTCGACGCTGAGGCGGGCGGGCAGCAGTTGCTGGCGCACCCGGCGCGGGTTGACCCGCGAGGTATGCAGCATCGTGCCGCCGCTGCGGTCGATGCTGTGGGTGTTTGCGGGAGTCAGACGCATCAGGTATTCGTTGTCGGGCTGGCTGCCCGGACGCGTGTGCGTCAGTCCCATCCACCCCCGGCGAATGCCGATCACTTCGTAGCCGAGTGGCTCGGCCTCAGCCACGATGCCCTTAATCACCGAATTCAGCCCAGGAACGTCACCACCACCGGTAAGAATGCCGATTCTGTTTTTATCTGGCACGGTATCTCCCTCGTTTTCAACTACTACTATACGGCGCGGCCGCACGCGCAGAAAAGTTGGAGGACGTAAGGGAAACAGCCGAGAAGAGCAAAGGGAACCACAGACGGGGCGCCCGCTCCGGGCCGGTCCCCTTCGTTACCGGCCCGGGCGGGCTTTTAACTTCTAACCCCTCTAGGACTGCCAACAGCTATGAAAACCGTTGCGTCTGATTGAGCCGTTCACGCGCCGGCCCGGAAAAGCCAGCCGCCGAGCCATTGCGAAACAGATCCATTGCATACTATGCGGACAGTACCCACTAGTCAACAGTCTTGCACCCACCGAGGCCGGGTCAGCGCGAACCCTCGTGCCGCTCGAAAAGCCGATTGGCTTCGCGATAAGGGATCGTGTGACGGGTGAGGGCTGCGTAGGAGCCGGTCTTGGCCAGTTCCCGGGCAATTTCCCGGGTCAACGCCATCGTTGCGCGCATCGGTCCCGAGCCCAGGCTGACTCGCCGCACCCCCATCCGTTCCAGCTCCCTGAGCGGCGGAGTGCCCGGCCCGGCCAGGATGTTGATCGGGCCGTGAATTTCGCGCACCAGCCGCTCGATCACGTCCGCGTCAGCTACGCCTGGCAGAAAGAGGCAGTCGGCACCGGCCTGGTGATAGGCGTTGGCCCGGCGAACTGCCTCTGTGAACTGCTCGGCTGGTGTGCCTTTGCCGGCCAGGTAGACGTCCGTGCGCGCGTTGATCAGCAGCGGCACGCCGGCGCGATCAGCCGCTTCGCGAGCCGCGCGTACCCGCTCGACCTGCAGGGCAACGTCGAAAAACTCGCGATCGCCGTGGGCGTCCTCCAGGTTGATGCCCACCGCGCCCGCAGCCAGCGCCGAGCGCACAGTTTCAGCCGCCGCCTCCGGCGCCGGACCGTATCCCGATTCCATATCGGCCGTCACAGGCACAGCGACGGCCCGCGTAATCCGCGCGACAGCCTCGGCCATCTCTTCCCGCGAGACGCGCTGGCCATCGGGATAGCCGAGCGAAAAAGCTATGCCGGCGCTGCTCGTCGCGAGCGCGGCAAAGCCTGCTTCCTCGACGATGCGGGCGCTTGCCGCGTCCCAGACGTTGCACAACGCCAGAATTCCGGGGCCTTTGTGCAACGTGCGCAGTCTTTCGGCTTTTTTCTTCAGATCGGTTGTGTCCACTGGTCCCCCCCACGCCTGCTCACGCTGAAGCTAACCACCGGGGCGCGGCCGGTCAATAGCCAATATGGGCCGATATGGGCGATGGAAAGCCGGCCGGGGTCTGCGGCAAGCCCCGCTGGCGCGGCCGGAAGCTGGAGTCCGCCGGAGCGAGCGAGGCGCTTTGCCGAACCCGGACGGCCGCTTGGCTCAGGGAATTTCCCCATAGCTACCCTGCCGCGGTTCCGATACAATCGCCGCGGTTCTCGCAATGAACAGGAAACGCCGCCTTCTCGGGATTTTTGCTTCGGTCATGGTGCTCTGCCTTGCGGCAGCGCTTTCGAGTTACGGAGTGGCACAGCAGCGCGGGCGCCGGCCCGCGCCGCACCGAAAACCGCCCGCCGCGGCGCGGCAAAAGGCGCCGGCCAAGCCCGTTCCCGTCGTCGTGCAGCAACAGGCGCCGCAGCAGAAGACGCCGCAGCCCGTGCCTCCCGCCATCGCCGCGCTCCAGAAGAAGATCGAGGCGATCCTGTCGCGCAACGGCGTGCCGGGCGCCGGTATCGCGCTCGTCACCAAGGACAAAATCCTATGGGCCGGCGGCGTGGGCCTGGCGCGGCTGGCCACGAGCACTCCGGTCACGGCCGACACGATGTTTCGCGTGGGCTCGATCACGAAGACCTTCGTCGCGCTGGCTCTGCTCAAGCTGCAGGAAGAGAAAAAGATCGATCTCAACGCCAAGCTCGCTGCGATCGCCCCGACCCTCCCCTTCCGCAATCCCTGGCAAGCCACTAACCCGGTGACGGTGGCCGAAGTGCTCGAGCACACCGCTGGCTTCGATGACATGCCCCCGAGCGAGGTCTATAACGTCAATGGACCGCCGAACCTGGACCCGTTTGCCGTCTGCGAGCGCTTCCCGGAAACGCTTGTTTCTCGTTGGCCGCCGGGCACACGCATGGCCTATTCCAATCCCGATTACGGCGTGGCCGGCTACCTGATCTGGAAAGCCAGCAATCTGCAGTTCGGCTCCTACATCGAGCAAACCATCTTGCAGCCGCTCAACATGACGGCGAGCGGCTTCACGCTCACCGACACGATCTACGGCCAACTGGCCCAGGGCTACCACGGCAATCCGCCGCGGCCTGTTCCCTACCTCAACATCTACCTGCGCTCGGCCGGTGGGCTGAAATCCTCGCCCGCCGACATGGCCAAGCTGGTGCAGATGTTCCTCAACGACGGCAAGGTGGGCAAGCAACAGTTGGTGAGCCCCACTTCGATCGAGCGGATGGAATATCCGCAGACGACGCTGGCCGCCCGCGCCGGCCTGAAGGAAGGCTACGGCCTGGCCAATTACGCCATGTTCGACGGCCCGGTGGTGCAGCACGGGCACGACGGCGGCATCTCCGGTTACCTTTCCACCTTCGCCTATATGCCGCATCAGGGCGTCGGCTACGTCGTGCTGATCAACAACGATTCGGGCGGCCGTGCGCTCCGCTCGATTGCTCAGCTGCTAACCAACTACCTGCTCGCCGGGAAAACCCTGCCGACGCCTCCCAAGGTCGTCGTGCCGCCGGCGCAGCTGCAGCCGCTCACTGGCTATTACGAAAAGCAAAATCCGCGTAACCAGATGACCGCCTTCCTCTCCGTGCTGCTCGGCGGCGCCCACGTCTCGCTCTCGAACGGTCTGCTTTACCTGAAATTCGGCTGGCTCGGCCGCGCCCACGTGCTCGTGCCGACCGGCAACAACCAGTTCCGCCTGGAAAATCAGGCCGCGGCGAGCATGATTTTCTTCAAGGGGCCTGACGGCAAGGAGATCCTCTCGACGGCCGGCCCGAGCGGATTTTACGGCGCGCGGCGCAGCGAGCTTTGGCCGCTCGTTCGGTTCCTACTGATCGATTTGGGCTTGCTGGCCATCGCCAGCTCGTTCGCCCTTGCGCTCTGGTGGATTCCATTGGCGGTCGCCGGAAAAATGAAGCCGCAGGCGGGCATTCCATTCCGCACGATGCCGCTGGTCGCCGGGCTCTGCCTGCTGGGCGCCTATCTGATTCTTTCGCTGTCGCCCATCTGGATTCTCGGCACCTACAACCTGGCGTCGGTGGGCGTCTGGCTGCTGACGTGGGCGTTCGCCGCGTTCGCGCTGCTGGGACTGATTTTGGCGTTGCGGACACACTGGTACCCGGTGCGGCGAGCTGTGTTCTGGCATTCGCTCCTCGCCACCATCGCTTGCTGTGGCCTGACAGCTTACATGGCCTACTGGCACCTGCTGGGCATACAGCTCTGGAAGCCGTAAATCACCCGCTCGCCAGCACTCGGCGAGGGAGTCTCCAAGGCAGATCCGTGTAGCGCTACCCTTCAAGGTGGCACTTTCGACTTTCTGCCGCTCAAATGGCTTGTGGTAAGTCCGAGTTAATCGGACCCGTAGGCCTGCCGGCAAGCTTCATGCTCGCGGCAACTAGGCGGGCAATTCGTGAAGTCGATGACGATGTAGTTGTGGCACGCGGAGCAGATGATGCCGTACATCGTCTCGACATAGTCGCTGTGGCCTGTCTGCTCGGTGTGTTTGCGCCGCGCTTCCTCGCGCGAAACGTGCATGGTGTGCTCCTTGGATCGCCTCGCGGCTAATCGTCAGGGCTTCCAGTCGGGCCGCGCAGTGAACCGGTAGAGCGGAAACACCTCGCGGAACACGCGCTCGATTTCCGCTGGAAACGCTGCGCGGCAAGCGGCTGCGGGCGTTAATTTACGCCGCACCACCCAGCCTTTCAGCCTGTTCCATTCGCTCGGATCGAGCGGCCAACCGTCGTGCTTGGTCCGCTCGCCCCGCTCGACAGCATACCAATAACTGTCAAACCGGCGGCCCAGCCTGCGCCTTTGCCGCTCGAGCCAGCCCCAATGCTTGTCCAGGCGCGGCAGCACAAGCTGCGCCGTGGGCGAGCGTCGCCCGCTGTGATAGAGGCGAAATCCGGCGGTGACGATCTCCGCCGCCACACCTACATAGAGCTGGGCCGCGCCATCGTCGCCCTCCACACAGTCTGCAAATTTCAGGTACATCTGTGCCCGGTAGGGCGACTTGTCGCGGGCAAAACGGATGTCGCGATTGATGCGCGAAAAATTCCGTCCCGTGCGCCCGCTCACATCGAATCCGGGATCGAGCCGCAGCACCGCCGGCGTGAGCCGGTCGAGCAGGGCCCTCATGGGCTCGACAACGTTTTCCCGGTAACGGTCGCGGTGCCGGTCCATCCACGGTTTTCGGTTGTTCCGCGCGAGTTCGCGGAAAAAGCGGAACGTTTCGGGGCCGAAGACTGGAACGGCTTTCGTATGTTTCTGATTCGTCATGGTGAGCTTTGCGCAGCGCTCACTGCTGCAACCCTTTGCGCCGCGCGAGCGGCACCAGTATACCGCCTCCCTTTGCGTTCCAGATGCCGGCCGATCCCGGCAGCAACGGGCGGATTCGTTTGCCCCATTAGGGAAGTCTCAAGACGCTCTACCACTGCAGGGACGATGGGGTTAGACTCTTGCCCGCCGGAAAGGGCGCAAGGCGAATCCGACTTAACCGGGGCGGGAGGCGTGATGCGGAATCTTCTGGCAACGATCGGGGTGGGCATTTGCCTGGCGGCGTTGGCCGTACCGGCCGCCGCAAGAAAAAAGAAGAAAAAAGAGAAGAAATCGAACCCGGCGGCCGTGGCGCTTTTCGAAAAGGCCATCGCCGCTTCGGATATCGAGGCGAAGAGCGCACCGGCTTTTCGCCTGCAGGCCACCGCGCGCATTTTCGGCGCGCACGGAAAACATGCCGACGCCGTCCTGGTGCAGTTCTGGGAGCCAACCGGCCAGTGGCGCGAAGAGACGATGATGGGCGGCTACAACCTCGTCAGGGTTTTCGATGGGCAGCGCCAATGGGCCAAGGGCACGCTCACCTACGTGCCATTCCCCGTTTACGAGTTGTGGGCCGCGCTCGGATTTCGGAGCCGCCTGCGCCGGCAGATCGGCCAGAAACCGAAAGTGGACCTGTCCCTGCGGCAAGTGACGCCAGCGTCCTTCCATCCACCAGCCGGAAAGAAAAAGCCAGTGCTCACCAAGCCCAAAAGGCGGGGAAACCTCGAATGTGTGGAGGACAAGGGCCTGATCTATCTGGAGGGACAATTCTGTTTCGACGCCGCGAGCGGCCATCTGGTGAGCGAAAGGGACCGCGCCACCGGATTGCGCTACGAATACTCGGATTACGCTGCTTTTGGGCAAAAGAGCTTCCCCCGGTTCGTGCGCGTCTTCTACAAGGCCAAGAACGAACTGCTGGAAATCCATGTCAGCCGCATCGATCCTGTGGTCAAGCCTTCGCCGGCGCTATTCATTCCAGCGAAAGGCTCCGAGGAGCAATTTTCGCCGGGATGCGGGAAGACGAGCCAAGCCAAACTGATGAAACTGACGAAGAAGGCCCTGCCCAAGTACCCACGCGCCTTGTTACAGGAGGAAGTGGAGGGGAGCGTCGTTCTCTACGCTTACATTGCAGCCGACGGTGTCCCGGAGGGCCTGTGGCCGCTGAGAACACCCTCGCCCCAGCTGACCGATTCCGCCATTGCGGCCGTGAGGCAGTGGCGATACAAGCCGTGGACCTGCGAAAGCGCCGGTGGCGTCCACGCGGTGCCCATTCCGATTTACGTCACCATAGTCTTCACGATTGGGCAGTGAGAGAAGGGGTCGGGATGTCCATGTTTCGGACGATAAGCTGATCGGCCAGCGCAGGAAAACACGCGAGAAAGAGCACGGTTCGCAGTTTCATGGGAAGGGGCGTGATGAGTAGATTCCTGGCGGCGACCGGAGTGGTGGCTGCGCTGGCAGCAACGGCAGTCACGCCTGCCCGCGCGCATCGGAAACCGAATCCCGCGGCGCGGGCGCTTTTCAAGAAGGCCATCGCCGCTTCCGATATCGAGGCGAAGAGCGCACCGGCCTTTCGCTTCCAGGCCGAAGTGCTCATTCCCCTTGGGGTGGGCCAGACATCGGGGATGGCGATTGACTTCTGGGCGCCGGGCCACTTGCAGCGAACCGAAATGATGCTCACCGGCTACGACAGCTTGACAGTGATAAACGGGAAGCGATCGTGGACCAAGAAAAGCATTCAGTACACCCCCTATCCCATCCAGGCGGTTTGGCAGGTGCTGGATTTTGTCGGCGGTCTCCGGTCCGTCGTCGAGGGTGTCACGCACCCGTCGAAACCCAAGCTGCCGGCCAAGCTGAAGCTCTGCGTGCGTGTGCTCAAGAATCTCCCAGGAGAAACGAAGCACGGCAAGAAGAGGTTCGCCAAATGCGTCGACTCGGGCAGCGGCGAGCAGGCTGCGCAGTACTGTTTCGACTACACCACGGGCCATCTGGTCGAGGAGTGGGACGAATATCTCGGCCTGCGCTACTTCTTCAGTAACTATCAGTCTTTCGGGAACAAGACTTTCCCGCGCACGATACGCGTTGACTATGTGAGCGGCCACGAAATGCTGGAAGTCGACGCCATAAGGATCGATCGGATGACGAAGCCCGATCCGAAGCTGTTCGCGGCGCTGCCAGGCGTCAAGGAAGAGGAGGGCGGAAAGGGCTGTCGGAGGGCTCTAAAAAAGGCGAAGCTGATCAAGCAAGTCATGCCGGTCTATCCGAAAAAGGCCAAGGATGAATACATCGGCGGGGTCGTGGTCTTGCACGCGACAGTTGGAGCTAACGGCGCAGTGCATGCGTTGTGGCCTCTCGAGTCGCCATCGTCGCTCCTGACCGTTTCGGCGCTCACAGCGGTGCGCCAGTGGCGCTACCAACCCACCGTGCTGTGCCGGCAGCCGGTTCACGTCCATACGATCATAACGGTCGTCTATAGGCTCGGGAGCCCATAGCCAGCCGCGGGGACTCCCTGGAATTTGTGCCCACGTTTATTACGCCAGTCTTCGCGCCGCCGTAGGGGGAGCGAACGCGTGATCGTCGTGCTTGCCTTGGAGCTGCCTCTCGTGCTCTTCTTTCAGGCTCGGCATGAAGATACGCGCTTCACGCCACATTGTGCGGAATCGAGGGCAGTCGATGAAATCGCCTTTGTTCAGAATCGGGCTCCTGATTCTCTTGAGCTTCGCGGTTTGCGCGACGACGCGCGCCGCCGAAAAACATCCTTACAACGCGAACGATTGGGCTTCTCTCCACAGCGCCAGCTCCGTCGCCGTTGCGCCCAACGGCGAGACGATCCTCTACCGCGTCGATTTCGGCGGGAGCACAGGGCGCGAAAACCACCAGTGGTGGCTCGTGCGTGAGGACGGCTCGAACACACGCCGGCTTGCGCTGCCAAAAGGCTTCGAGCCCTTCGGCTTCACCGCCGACGGCACCGCGCTCTACGGCGCCTTCCGCTCGAAGGCCACCAAGAACCGCGCGCAGCTCGCCGTGGTGAACGTGGCGGGCGGCGTGGTGCACCTGCTGACGCACCTGCCTTCGGGCATTCGCTCGGCCCAGCTTTCGCCCGACGGCACACGCTTCGCCGTGCTCGCCGATCCGCACACACCCGATCCGCGAGCCAAGATCCGCGTCATCGTGACCAACCCGGAGACGAGCGTTTACGTGGTGAAAGCGAACGGAAAAGGCGGAGCGTGGTGGTGCCCGTCGCTGCACGATATTCAGCAGGTCGCCTGGTCGCCCAACGGCGCCTCGCTCGCCGTGGAATCCTCCACGCCGAAGATCGGCCACCATTTCGTTCGCAGCTCGATCGACGTCTGCACCGCCGAAAATTTGCGTCCGGTGGCCAAAATCGACAACGCCACTTCCGGCATCGGCTGGATACGCAGCGCCCGCACGATCGTCTTCCTCAGCACCACAACCCACGTGCTCACGCCTGACCACGTCTGGACGGTGGCGGCCACGGGCGGCGTTGCGGTCGACCGCACGCCAGCACTCCACGGCTCGGCGGTGGGCCTGAGCGTCGATCCGCAAGGCCACGCCTGGGTGCTGGTGGCGCACGGGGTCCAAACGGAAGTGGATGAGTTTTCCGGAGGCGCGCTGAAACCGCGCTACCGCTGGCCCGGCGGTGTAGTCGAAGCGACACCGGTGTTTCCGCAGGTGGCGAGCGCGCGCGACACGCTCGCCTTCACCGTCGGCGATCCCACGCACACGCGCAATGTCGCCACCGTAACGGAAAACGGCAAGCTCCGCCGCATCACCCACGAAGGCGACCGGATGCTCCAATCGATCGCGCTCGGGCCGGTGCGCGTGGTGAACTGGAAAGGCCCGGCGACCCCGCTCCAGGGCATCGCCACCTTCCCCGCCGGATACGTCGCCGGCCGCCGCTACAAGTTCCTGGTGCTGCCGCACGGCGGCCCGGAAGCAAACGATCTGCTCGATCTCGATCCACTCTCGCGGCTGGTGGCGGGATTGGGCTACGTGGTGCTGCAGCCCGAATATCGCGGCTCGACCGGCTACGGTTCCACGTTCCTGAACGACATCTACCAGCATTTCGGCGACCGCGCCTACGAGGACGTGGACAGCGCCACCAGCTTCGCCATCGCGCAGGGCTGGGCCGATCCGCACCGGCTGGCGATTTTCGGCTGGAGCGCCGGCGGCTTCATGACGGCGTGGACGGTAACACAGACGCATCGTTACCGCGTGGCCGTCGAGGGCGCCGGCATCACCGACTGGCTCAGCTTCATTCCCACGAGCGACATTTCCCAGATCGACTACGACGCCCGCTTCCCCGAACACGATCCGGAGCCGTTCCTGAAATTCTCCGCCGTGCAGTACGCCGACCAGGTGACCACCCCATTGCTGATCCTCGACGGCACCGCCGACGTGCGCGTACCCACATTCCAAGGCCGGGAGCTTTTCATCCTGCTCGCCGAAAAGAAAAAGACAGTGAAGCAGGTGCTCTATCCCGGCTCGCCGCATTTCCCCGTGCTCTGGCAGCAGCGGATCAGCGTGTGGCACCAGGTGAGCGCCTGGCTCAATAAGTACAATCCCTAAAGCGGACACTCGGACGTTAGTTCGCAAGCAGCGTAGAGCCGCTTCAGGACGTCAGCTTTCCAATGCGAAGGGGCAGATCTGAAACCTGGCCCTGCCGTGCTTCATGCAGGCCGCCCGCAGGCTGAACCGGGAGCCTATGCCCCCAAAACGCACGAGGCGACCGTCGGACGGGGGAGCCGCTATTCCCCGCCGGCCTTTTTCAGCAATTTCGGGTACGCGGGCCAGTTGGCGACCCACCGGCTCAGCAGCGCGGCCGATCCCACCGCAGTGACGGCAAAAGGCAGAACAACGGCGAGCGGAAACCAGTCGCCCGGACGGAGCAGGATGGGGTAGATGGCGAGGGCCACGCCGGGTGGATGATAGGCGCGGATGAGGCTGATCACGGCGAAAGCAATGAGCGCGGCCAGCACGGCCATCGCCAGCCCTTGCCCAAACAGGCTTGTTACTGTGCCGACCGACGCACCAATCACCGATCCAGCAACCACCGCATAGGGCTGGGCGATTGTTGCGTCCGGCAGGAGCAGAAGAATGGAGAGTGTGGCGCCGAAGGGCGGCACGAGATAAAGGCCAATTTTGTTCGTTTCAAGAGCGGCCAGCAGACCGAGCATGCCGGCAATCCACAGGTAGCCCGCTGCCGGAAGCGTTGTTCTGGTTCCCCATGAATCGACAATTCTGGAAAACAGGTTTCGCATAGCGACTTCCCGCATAGTTGGACGCAAAAGTAGACCAAAAGTTCCATCCCCTGCAAGTGCCGGTCGGCGCAGGATCGATTTTCACACAAACCGGCTTGCGCCGAGCAGCCCGTGCTGCCGTGCGCTGCCTACTCCTCCAAAACGGACCGGCGAAGCCGGACTATCGCGGCCAATACATCATTACGGCAACGCCGGCCAGGCAGAGCGAGCCTCCGACGAGGTCGTACCGGTCGGGACGGACGCCGTCGACCAGATAGCCCCAAGCGAGCGACATCACGATGAAGATGGCTCCGTAAGCGGCGTAGACGCGGCCGAAGCTCGCCCGCTGATAGGTGGGCACGATCCCGTAAAGGAAGAGCACCAGGCCGCCGAAAAGCCCGAGGGTCCAGTGGGCGTCCTTGCGCCACCACTGCCAGACAAGATAGCCGCCGCCAATCTCGCACAGCCCTGCAAGGAAAAACAGCCCAACCGACCGCCCAACACTCGTCACCACTCGTTCGCCTCCTTCGGCAGCGCTCCGGCCTCTAGCCCGGATTTCTCACCAGGGGCAGGCAAGGGGAGCAAATCAGAGATGGAAAAAGGCCGCATTCTCAGGCATAACTGCGTTGTTGGGACGTAGTCAATGCTGAGAGGAGGCGGCCTTTTCATGACAGAGTGTAACCAGACTTCGTTCCCCTTTGAAGCGCATTTTTCGCGGCGGGTGGAGGCTCGCTTCGAAGGCTTGCGGATGACCACCGACGGCGGGGCTCTGCTCTTGCGTGCCACGGACAAGAGAATCGGGCTGCTGCGACGCGTGGCGGCTTGCTTCCAGGACGCGCGCGACCCGGAGCGGGTTGAGCACGAACTGAGCCAGATGCTGGCGCAGCGCATTTACGGGCTGGCTCTGGGCTATGAGGACTTGAACGACCACGAGGAGCTGCGCCGCGATCCGCTGTTCGGGATGCTGGCTGGCAAGCGCAGACTGCAAGAGCCGCTGGCGGGCAAGAGCACGCTCAACCGGCTGGAGCTGACGCCGGCCGGGGCGCCCCAGAGCCAGCGCTATCACAAGATCAGCTACTCGGCCGAAGCGCTGGACCGGCTGCTGGTGGAGATTTTTCTGGAAGCCCACGCCGAGCCGCCCGGCCAGATCGTGCTGGACCTGGATGCGACCGACACGCCGCTGCACGGCGAGCAAGAGGCGCGATTCTTTCACGGCTACTACGGCGAGTATTGTTATCTGCCGCTGTACATCTTTGCGGGCGAGCATCTGTTGTGTGCGCGGCTACGGCCGTCGAATCAGGACGCCAGCGCGGGGAGCGTCGAGGAACTCGAGCGGATCGTGCGGCAAATCCGCCGCTGCTGGCCATTGGTGCGGGTCATCGTGCGCGGGGATTCCGGTTTTTGCCGGGAAGAGTTGATGGCGTGGTGCGAAACGCAGCGTGTGGAGTATGTTTTCGGGTTCGCGCGCAACGAGCGATTGCGCCGCAAGATCACCCGGCAGTTACGCGAGGCTCGGCGAGAACAGCAGCGCACGGGAAAAGCCGCGCGGGTGTTCGCGGAATTTTCCTACCGCACCCGCTCGAGCTGGTCTCGTCGTCGGCGCGTCGTCGTCACCTCGCTGGGCGCCGCGGTCTGGCCGGCCCAGAGGCTCTACGAGCAGCTCTACTGCGCTCGCGGAGAAATGGAGAACCGGCTCAAGGAGCAACTCAGCCTGTTCAGCGACCGGCTGAGCACGGAAACGCTGCGCGCCAATCAGTTGCGACTCTACTTCTCCTCGCTGGCCTATGTGTTGGTCGCCGCGCTGCGGCGGCTGGCCTTGGCCGGAACCGAGTGGGCCACCGCTCAGGTGGAAACCATCCGCTTGCGCTTGTTGAAGATCGCGGCGGAAGTGCGCGTCACGGCGCGACGCATCTGGGTGCGCTACTCGCACGCCTACCCTTGGAAGCATCTGTTCGTGGCGGCTCACGCGGCCCTGAGCGGCTAGCGGCAACAGCCGCCCGCACCCAACGTCAACCGAATTTCCCCAAGGGGCGACCTCTGTCCACAAACCCCCGCAACCGCCTTGCACACAAGGTCCGCGATGCAGAAAACCTGGCCACCGTCTCGTTGCACGGTCAGACACTCAAAATTGCACGCTTCCGACACGCTTGCGAACTCGTCGGTAGAGTCGAGGATGAGCGCGGTGGCGCCGAAACGGGCGCTCCGTCTCCCGTCCCCGCTCATCGAACCGGACGTGCGAATTTCCCGCATCCGGCTCTCCGACAGGTTTCACCGCCAGGCTCACGGA
>JAKBLM010000037.1 GCA_021832085.1 Acidobacteriota bacterium
CTTCAAGAGGGCAGGTCTGCACTACATCGTGTTTTCGCGAAAGCCACGTTGCAACGAAACAACTTCCCGGCCGACTTCCTCGGAAAAAAGACAGAATTCGCGTCGCCGTGACGAACTTGGGCTAGCGCCCTGTTTCCGAGGCGGTAGCGCACGCCCAAGCCCTGTCATGCTGAGCGCACCGCGGGCGCCTTGGCGTCACTTCATGGGTCGTGCCGAGGCCCCCGCGCAGAGAGGGAGGGCGGAGGCGGCATGCCGTTGGTAGGGGCGGGTTTCAAACCCGCCCTATGGTCCCGGCGACAGGGTTAGCCGCGATGGAAGCGGTTCGAGCCGAGAATCAAGGCCTGTTTCCTGGCGGCGAGCCGGGCGAGTTGGTCGCAGCGGAGATTGTCGGCGTGGCGGCCGTGACCGCGGACCCATTGCCAATCGACCATGTGCCGGCCGGCGAGGGAATCGATCTGCTCCCATAGGTCGCGGTTCAGCACGTCGAGCGTTCCGGAAACGCCTTTCCGTTTCTTCTGCCAGCCCTGGCGTTTCCACTGGGCCACCCATTTCGTGATGCCGTTGCGGACGTATTGCGAATCGGTGGTGACGGTGACCCGACACGGCTCGGGCAGCGCCAGCAGCCCTTCGATGACGGCGCGCATCTCCATGCGATTGTTCGTGGTGTGCTCTTCGGAGCCGGAAATCTCCCGCTCCCGCGCCTCGAACCGCAAAATGCACGCCCAGCCTCCCGGTCCGGGATTCCCGATGCACGCCCCGTCAGTCACCAGAATCGCGCTTTTCACCAACCAGCCCTCCCAAGTCGAATCGCCCCTCAACGCCACACGCCCCAAAAACTATAGCGGAAACGCAGCAATCGCGCGCCCCCTGGGTTTCCGTCCGCCTTCCTCACCGAGTTTGGGTGGTTGGCCCAGCCCCCAGTCCCAATTAGCAGTGTGTTTGGGTTTCCGGTTTTCAGGGCGGCGGTTGGCCTGGCCCGAAGCTTTGATTACCAGGATGTTTGGGTTTCCGGTTCTCAGGGCGACCCATGCCTTGTGAGCGTGGGGCTTTTGCTCTTCCGCTTCGCCTGTTGATCCCAATCCACCGCGTCCACGGTGAAACGCGTCCAGCGCGGCGCCTCCCAGCCTGCTATGCTGGCGCCGGCAGGCGAGCACAACCCGCCCCGCCCCGTTCCGCAAAAATCGCTTAGCCACTCCGCAGGAAGCCGCCAAAAATGTGACACTTGGAGAATCTCAAGTCGCTGAATAGTAGTCAGTTATGAGAAATCCCGATTGACACCGTGTGACTTTGAAGGAGGCGCAGCCCGGCCGGCACCGCAGGACACGAACCGGGGGAACGCGCTGCCGCGAAGCCTATTGGCTTGCCGCGATTTTCGGGTAATAGCCGGGACGCGTGCGCAAGTAGAGATGGCCCAGGCCATGTGGCACGTGGATGAGCTTGACCTTGACGCGGCGGTAACCGCCATTCGACTGCGGGTCGGTCGGGTAGTAGCCGATCAGGTATTGGTTCCGAATGTCCTTGGCGACCCGCAGGCAGATCGAGTGGACCTGGTTGACCGACCGGGGGAAGAATGCGAGGCCGCCGCTGGCGTCGGAAAGCGCCTTCAACGCGCGCTTGGCGCGGCGGGCTGCGCCGCGATCATCCTGGCTGAGCAGTCCGATGGTGTAGATGATGGCGTCGGATTTCTGCACGGCGTGGATGGTCTGGGCGAGATTGTGGCGGCTGGCGTTGTCCTCTCCGTCGGTGATGACCAGCAGCACCTTCTTCTCGCGGGTCCCTTTCTTGAGGTGGTGCAGGGAAGCGAGCACGGCGTCATAAAGGGCGGTGGAACCGCGGGAGTCGATCCGCTCGAGCGCGTCCTTGAGCACGGTGATGTTGTTAGTGAAGTTGGACTGCTGATCGAGATAGTAGTTCTCGTTGAAATTGACGACGAAGACCTGGTCCTGCGGATTCGAGGTCTCGACGAAGGTGAGCGCGGCGGCGTTGACCTCGGGCCGCTTGTCGCGCATGCTGCCGCTGTTATCGATCACCAGGCCGACGGTGATCGGGATGTCCTCGCGCTTGAAGATGGAAATCTTCTGCTGGACGCCGTTCTCGTAGACCTTGAAGTTGTCTTCCTTGAGGCTTTCGACGAAATTGCCTTTGCGGTCGATGACGGTGACCGGCAAGGCAACCAGATCCACGCTGCGCTTGATCTGGGCCCCGGACTGCACTGGCGCGGGCGGCAGGGGCGGTGGCGGCGGCACCTTTTGCATCGGCGGCGCCGGGGATTTCTGCTGAGCAAAGGCGGGCGCGGCGAAAGCGGCGCAGACTGCAAGAATCGCCGCGGCGAACAACCGGCGAGACCTATGGCTTCGGCGCGTAGTAGCCGTGCTTGTAGTAGAGGGTGAGGGGAGGAAGCCCAGGAGGCGGACGAAGGCTGACCTTGATCTTTCTCCACTTGCCATTGTTCTTCGGGTCGCTCGGTCTATAGCCCAGGACATATTGATTTCGCAGCTCCATGCTGATTTTCGTGGCGATGTCCGGCAGCTCGCTGAGGCTGGTGACCGGGAAGACGCGCCCCCCCGACATGTCCGCCAGCTCCCGAAGGACGGCCGGGCCCTCCGCCACTCCGAGGCCGGTACGGTCGGCCAGCGGTTCGTAGATGCCAATGGCGTAAATTTGGACATCCGATTCCTTCAGGTACTGCCGAATGTCGTGTTCCGAGTACCGGCTATGATTATCACCGCCATCAGATATGATGAGCAAAGCCTTCCGGCTGTTGTGTGCCCCCCGCATTTCGCTCAAGCCGAGGTACACGGCGTCATAGAGCGCGGTCATGCCGCCGGCATGCATGCTCATCAGGCGTCGGCGCAAGATGCTGATTTCACTGGTGAAGGGCGAAATCAGCTCGGCACGGCTGCTGATGTCCACCAGGAAGAATTCGTCCTGCGGATTGGCGGTTTTGAGAAACTGCAACGCGGCCATTTTCGCCTTTTGGATTTTATCGGTCATGCTGCCGCTGACGTCGAAAATCACGCCGATGGAGATGGGCACGTCGTCCTCTGAAAAGTGCGTGATCTCCTGCTGCACCCCGTTTTGGTAGATGCGGAAGTTGTCGCGTTGCAGGCCGGTGACCAGCCGGCCGTAGGGATCGAGCACGGTGACGGGCACCAGAACCATATTGACGTGACGGACCAGCGGATGGGGAAACTCGTTGGCCGGTGGCTTGGGCTTGGGCGCCGCCGGCGGCTTCATGGGGCCCTTCTGCTGGGCGAACAGCGACACGGAGATGGTCAGACACAGCAATAGGGGGAAAAGTAGCGGACGAAACGCCTTCGACCGATGTTCCACTCGCCCTCCCCGGCGTGGAAATGAAGGCGGCTCGTTTGCAGCCGTGATTGCATTCTAGCACCCCCGCTGGACATTGCAACTCCAGGCCCGGGAGCGGTCGTTCCGGAATCGGGCCGCCGCCGGAGCGCGGGCGAGGCAACCCGGCGGGCACGGCGGGATTCTGTACTTCCGGCAGGTTTCTGAGGTTTTTTTTAGCGCTCGCTCCCCGTTTAGCGCCGGTCTGTTATATAAAATGAAATTCCGTCAGAAGGAGACTTTGCCAGGAGTCACGCATTGATAGAAGTCGAGAGCCTCACCAAACTCTTCGGGCCCAAGGCCGCGGTCGATCACGTTTCCTTCCACGTCGAAAAAGGCGAAATCGTCGGCTTCCTCGGACCAAACGGAGCAGGGAAGACCACCACGATGCGCATGCTCACCGGCTATTTGCCCGCCACCAGCGGCAAGGCCCGCATCGCCGGCTTCGACGTTGCCGATCAATCGATGGAAGTGCGGAAACGGATCGGCTATTTGCCGGAGGTTCCCCCGCTCTATAGCGACATGAAGGTCGAGTCGTATCTGGATTTCGTCGCGCGAATCAAGCGGATTCCCGCCAGCGAGCGCGCCGACCGGGTACAACGGTCGATGGAGATGGCGCACATTGTCGACCGGCGGCGCGACCTGATCCACCACCTCTCACGCGGCTATCGGCAGCGTGTGGGGTTGGCGCAGGCGCTCGTCCACGATCCGGACGTGCTGATCCTTGACGAGCCGACGGCCGGGCTTGACCCGAAACAGATTATCGAGGTCCGCCAGCTGATCAAGGGCCTTGCCGGTACACACACGATCATCCTTTCCACTCACATCCTGCCCGAGGTCAGCATGACCTGCGACCGGGTGTTGATCATCAATCACGGCAAGATCGTGGCCGAGGACTCGCCCGAGCATCTGACCACCCAACTCCGGGGCGGAGAACGGCTCCGCCTGCTGGTGGGCGGCGAGGAAGCACCGCTGCGCGAGGCGCTGGGCGCGGTCGAAGGGATTCAGGAGGTTACCGTAACGCCGTTGCGGGAGGCCGGAAAGTTCACGGTGGTGATTGGGGTGGCTCCCGAGCGGGACGTGCGCAGCCAGGTGTCGGCCCGGATCGTGCAGAAGGGCCTGGAACTCTTTGAACTGCGGAGCGAGAGTATGAGCCTGGAAGAGATCTTCCTGCAGTTGACCACCGAGGAACAGGAAGAGGCGGCGAGGAGGGAAGCGTGAGAAGCGTCTGGGCGATCTATCGCCGGGAGATGTCGCACTATTTCGTTTCGCCGATCGCCTACGTGGTGGGCGGCGTCTTTCTGGGCGTCGCCGGCTTCTTTTTCAACGGGATCGTGACGTTCATGATCCAGGAGTCGATGCGCCTGGGATTCCAGGCGGCGCAGTTCGGCGGGGCGCCGCATCTCGACGTGACCAGCATGATCGTGCAGAACTTTTTCGCGGTCATCGGGTCGCTGACGCTGTTCCTGATTCCGATGCTGACGATGGGCGTCTACGCGGAGGAGAAGAAGCGCGGCACGATCGAGCTGCTGATGACCTCGCCGATCCGCGATTCGGCAATCGTGCTGGGCAAATTCTTCGCCACCCTGACGGTCTACGCGATGCTGCTGGTGCCCACGCTGCTCTACCAGGCCTACCTGTTTCATTTCAGCAGTCCCGCGCCGTCGTGGAAAATGCTGCTGCCGGGCTACTTGGGCCTGCTGCTGCTGACGGCCGCGCTGATCGCGCTGGGGCAGTTTCTCTCGTCGCTGACCGAAAACCAGATCGTGGCAGCGGTGCTGACCTTCGGCGTTTTCCTGGTGCTGTGGGTGCTCGACCTGGGTGCGCAGAACACCAGCGGCGGCATCGGCAGCCTGCTCAAGCAGCTTTCGCTCGTCCGTCGGTTCAACAGTTTCACAATGGGAGTAATCGACGTGGCCAGCCTGGTCTATTTTGTGAGCTTCGCCCTGTTCATGGTCTTCCTGACGCTGCGGTCGCTCGATTCGGCGCGCTGGAGAAGGGCGTAAGGGGGCGACAATGAAAGCGAAGATCAACCGCAGCGAACTTTTCAAGAGCATCAGCTATGCGGGCGTTGCGCTGGTGCTGGCGGGCTACCTGCGTTCGGCGATCGTGGGGGTCCTTTCGCCGCTCGATATGGGCCTGCTGATCGGCGGCGGGGCCCTGCTGCTGATTGCCGCGGCCTTCAACCTGGGCGCAATTGGCCGATTTTTCACACGGCGGTCGTCGAAGCTGGGCGCCAACACGGTGGTGATGTCGCTCGCGGTGCTGGCGATCCTGGCCGCCATCAATGTGGTAGTGTTCCGCCACGACAAGCGCTTCGACATGACCAGCGGCCATCTCTATTCGCTTTCGCCGCAGAGCCGGAAGATCGCCAGGCACCTGGACCGCAAGATCCGCTTCCTCTATTTCAGCAACCAGGCCAATCCGCGCCTGGACGAGCTGATCGACGAGTATCGGGTCTATAGCCGCGACATCGCATTCCGCCGCATCGACCCCATCGCCCACCCCGACCTCGCCAAGCAGTACAACGTGCGCACGATCGGCGATATGGTGGCCACCAACGGCCCGCGCACCATTCACCTGCAGGGCCACGATGAGGAAGCGATCACCAATGCCCTCATCCGGCTCTCGCGCAACAAAGTGAAGACGATCTGCTTCGTCGAGGGCCATGGCGAAAGGTCCATCGATTCCACCGGCGGCAACGGCTACAGCACGGTGAAGAGCGAACTGACCAAGGAAGACTACAAGGTGCAATCGGTGAACCTGGTGACGTCCGACGGCGTGCCGAACGTCTGCACCGAGCTGGTGATCGGCGGGCCGAAACAGGCGTTCTTCCCCCAGGAAACGGCGATGGTCGAGAATTACCTGGACCACGGCGGCAAGGTTTTCGTGCTGGTGGATCCGGAAACGCACACCGGGCTCCAACCGCTCTTCAAGTCCTGGAATATCAAGGTGGGCGACAACATCGTGATTGACGCCAGCGGCGTCGGCCGGCTCTTCGGCACCGGCCCGGCGGTGCCGCTGGTCCACGACTACGGCGTCTCGCCGATCACCCAGGGCTTCCAGGACTCGATGACCTTCTTCCCGCTGGCCCGGACGGTCAATATCGCCGATACGTCCAAAACGACGCCAACCGAGGTGGAACTGCTGAAGACCTCGCCGGCCTCTTTTGCCACGCCGAAAATCATCGGGACGACGGTCAGCTACAACCCGAAGCAGGACATGAGGGGTCCGCTCTCGCTCGGCGTCACCGCCCAGAAAACCGAGGGCAAGGCCATCGCGCGGCTGGCCGTCTTCGGCAACTCGACCTTTGCCACCAACCGGTGGGTAGGGCTGCAGCGGAACGGCGATCTCTTTTACAACACGGTCAGCTGGCTTTCGCAGGACGAAAACCTGATCTCGATCCGGCCCAAGAGCCCTACCAACCGCCGGGTGACGATGACCGAGGCCGAGCAGCGCACGCTGATGTGGCTGAGCTTGGGGATCCTTCCCGGGCTGGTGGTGATCGCGGGCGTCCTGATCTGGTGGAGGAGGCGGTAGGGAAGGATGAAAAAGAGCACACTCATCCTGGTGGTGATTGCCGCCGCGGTGGTGGGATTCGTTTACTGGCACGAATTCAAGCGGGCGCCCTCCGAGAAGACCAAAACCAATCCGGCGCTGGTTCACTTCAAGTCGGCAGACGTCGCCTCGATCAGCCTGACCCATGCAGGAAAGACGATTGTGGTGGAGCGGCACGGCGATGGCTGGCAGATCGTCAAGCCGGTGGATACGCGAGCCAATAAGAGCGCGATCGGAAGCCTGCTGAGCACCGTGACTCTGGCGCGGGCTTCCCACACGCTGACCCCGGCGCCGGACCGGCTGAAAGACTTCGGGCTGGCGCCGCCGGCAGTGACGCTCGATTTCACGCTCAAGAACGGCCAGCGGCACCAGATCCGGCTGGGCTCGACCGATTTCAGCGGCAACTCCATCTACGCCCAGGCCGACAACTCGAAGAACGTGGTGCTGGTGCCGCAAGCCATGCTGGCCGACGGGAGCGAGACGGTCGCCAAGCTGCGCGACAATTCCGTGCTCGACATTTCCAGCCACGAAGTGGATTCGTTCGACCTGAAGACCCCGTCGGGCGAGGTGGTGGCTCAGCGGACAGGCAACGGCGTTTCGGCGGGCTGGTCAATCGAAAAGCCGCAGAAGGCCGCGGGCGACACCTCGGCGATCTCCAACCTGCTCAGCAACGTCTCCAGCGCCAGGCTCACCAAGGTGGTCAGCGAAAATAGCAGCGATCTGGGCCGGTACGGGCTGCTGCGCCCGGCCATCTCGTTCGAGGTACACCTGAAATCCGGGGCGCAACGCTCGCTGGAACTTGGCCGGAAACTGGGCGACCAGTTCTACGCCCGCGACACCTCGCGCAACATGGTTTTCCTGGTCCCGGACAGCCTCGAGAAGCACCTGGACAAGAACCTCTTCGACCTGCGTGACAAGCACATTCTCCACGGACTGCCCGGCGATTTCACGGAAATCGACTATTCGGCGGGCAAGGTGCATTTCTCGTGCGGCGTGAACAAGAAGGGCGATTGGGTGGTCTTCACGCCGGCTTCGGGCAAGGGCAAGGAAGTGGCCAACTGGAAGGTCTTCAGCCCGCTTTCGAGCGCCAGCGCCGAGCAGATCATCGACTCCCCGCCGGCTTCGCTGATGGCCGAGGTGGCGCATCCGGCCATTCAGATCGTGCTCACGCGCAAAAAGGGCGGCAATGAGACCTTCCGCATCTCGAAGCCGTTCGGCAAGAGCGTCTATATCTGGGTGAGCGACGGCAGCGGCCTGTACCGGATCGCCAAGAGCACCTACGATTCGCTGCTCTTCAAGAGCGTCAAAGACATACTATTCTGACCCATGCGGCGCAAGACGTCCCGGCAACCGGGCGTCCGGCGCCCAGGCGGAGGGAATTTCTTCGGCCAGGGGTGGTCCACGCCTCCGCCTTTCTTGACGGGAGGTGTCTTGTATGCGATTTCGTGCCCTTGCACTGATCGTTTTGGCCGCCTGCTTTGGTGTGGGCACGGCGGCCGTCCCTGCCGTGGCCGCTGCGCCGGCGATCCCGGCCCCGGTAGAGATTTTCAAGAGAACGCGTCCCAAGCTTCACCAGGCCACCGGGGAACTGCTTTCGCTTTCGAGCAACCGGCTGCTGCTGTTGCATGCGCGCGGCCGGCTGAAGCAGCGGATGGTGTTCGTCCTGACCCCGCAAACGAAAAAAGAAGGGGTTTTCGTAAAGGGCGAGCGCATAAGGGTCTATTACTATGAAGGCAACGGTCGACTCATCGTTGAGCGCATGCGCCGGGCTCCCGTGCCGCATGCCGCAAGAAGTTCTGGAACCAGAAAACCCTAGTTCCAAGCAGGAAATTTTTGCGTTTCGAAAGGGTCGGTGACCGCTCCGAGACCGATCAGTTCCTAGATCCTGAGTTCTAGATCCGATCTACGCTGGTTATTCTTCCACTATCAGTCTACCCATAACTCCTTACTCAATAGATACTTGTGCGCCGCCGGGCCTGCGCCACACAATGGCGCGAATCCGTGAATAACGAGAAGAAAGGCTCAACACTGGAAACCCGAAAAGCTGCCAGCCTGGGCGACAGACGGCGGAAACACAGACATTGGGAAGTCACCGTTTACTACCACGACGGCAAGAAATTCGCCCGGGTATACATCGACCGGGCACGCGCCGAGCGATTCGCCGAGCGCCAGCAGAAGTCTCCCGTGGTGCGTACAGCCAAAGTGAAAGAGGTGCACCGGTCGTGAAGTGGCTTTTCCTGAAGCGCGTGGTGACGGGCGATGGTTGCGGACCTTTGCTCTTCTATCTGATGGTTGCTATCACGGTGGTGCTTCTCGGATACTTTGCCGATTTCTGGGTGAGGTTTGGAGCGCATATGCGGCTGCTGCCGGGCTTATAGCTCAAGTAGCCCGGGCTGCCGGGAATCTGGTAGACTGTCGTGTGATGCGACCGTAGTTTAGGGGTAGAACGGCAGCTTGCCAAGCTGCAGGCGGGAGTTCGAGTCTCCTCGGTCGCTCCAAAGCGCAGCTTTTCTTTTTCCTACTCCTGCTTTTCTGGCAGGATCCCACCTACTGTTCCGAAACCGGCGCGTGCGATTTTGGCAAGCGGCGAGAAAGTGCTAGGCTTCGGCTGACACGCGCCCCCAATGATGCCGAAAATTCACGTCGCGGTGGGAAGTTTGAGGCGGCCGAAGCTGAACGCCGTATGGGAAGCCCTCAATGTTCTCGGCCCGACGCTCGACGCCAACGCGCAATTCGATGTCGACGGGGTAGATGTGCCGAGCGGCGTGCGCCACACGCCGCTGAGCCGGGCCGAGACGATGGCCGGCGCCAAAGCGCGCGTCGAGGCGCTCGAACGGCTGGCACGCGAGCGCAACGAGCCGTGGCGCTACCTGGTGGGCCTGGAGGGCGGCCTCGACGTGATCGAGGAAAACGGCGCGCGGGCGGTCTTTCTGCACAACTGGGCCTACGTCGCCGACCGCTCGGGACAGGGCAGCTGGGGGCAATCGGGAAGCATCCTGCTGCCCGAGGCGCTTGCCGCGGAAGTGGTGGACCGCGGGATCGAATTGGGCGAGGTGATCGACGAGTTCGCCGGCAGCAACGGCATTCGCGATGCGCAGGGAGCCTGGGGCGTGCTGTCGCAAAACCTGATCACTCGGCAGGACGCGTTTCGCATTGCCGTGATCAACGCGTTCGCGCCGTTTTACAATGGCGCGATCTACGGGCGCCGCTGAGGGCGCCGGGCCGAGGAAAAGCGGAGGGCGGAGGACGAAGTGGATATCGTCAAGGGCAACATGGGTTGGATCGAAGTGATCGTCGGCCCGATGTTTTCGGGCAAGAGCGAGGAGTTGATTCGGCGCCTGCGGCGGGCGGAAATCGCGCGCCAGCGGGTGCAGATCTTCAAGCCGGCGATCGACCGGCGCTACGCGGTCGCCGAGATCGTCTCCCACTCGGGCCTGGAAATCGGGTCGGACCCGGTGGGCGGCGCGGCGGAAATCCTGGCCCGCGTGGACGCGCGAACTGAGGTGGTCGGCATCGACGAGGCGCAATTCCTGGGGGAAGAGCTGATCGAGACGGCGACCAACCTGGCCAACCTCGGCAAGCGCGTGATCGTTGCTGGGCTCGACACGGATTTTCTCGGCCGGCCGTTCGAGCCGATGCCGCGCCTGCTCGCCATCGCCGAGGAGATCACCAAGCTGCTGGCCATCTGCGTGCGCTGCGGCAATCCCGCTGTCCACACCCAGCGGCTGGTGAAGTCGGAAGACCTGATCGTCGTCGGCGCGGCCGGGATGTACGAGGCGCGGTGCCGCCGCTGCTTCGAGCCGCAACTGGCGCAGCAGGGTCCGGCAGCGGGCGAGAAAGCCGGTCGGTTGTCGGACGCGGCCGCGGTCGAGGAGCCGAAATAACCGCCGGAACGGAGCGGGCGGCAAGGGCCGGTGAGGCCGGCCGGGATAGGGAGGTCCTGCGGTGAAAATCGAGGCCCGCGCACCCACGCGCATCGATCTGGCCGGTGGCACGCTGGATATCTGGCCCCTGTACCTGTTTCACCCTGGCGCGGTAACGGTGAATTGCGCGATCACGCGCCATGCCCACTGCGTGGTCGAGCCGCGGCCGGGGCGGGCAATCGAACTGATCTCGCGCGACACCGGCCTGCGGGAGCGTTTCCCCTCCTTGGCGGCGCTCGCCAGCCGCGATCATTACCGCTTGCCGCTGCTGGCACATCTGGTGCGGCATTTCCGGCCGCAGGGCGGGTTGCGGGTGGTGACCGATTCGCAGGCGCCGGCCGGCGCGGGCATTGGCGGCTCGAGCGCAATGGCCGTGGCGCTGTGCGCCGCGCTGGAACGGTTGACCGGGGGAAGGCTGGGCCGGCTCGGCTGGATTCACACGAGCCGCGACATCGAAGCGGTGGTGATCGGCGCGCCCGCCGGAACGCAGGATCACTACCCGGCGGCGTTTGGCCGCGTGGCCGCGCTGCATCTGGATACGGGCGGGGAATGGCGCGAAGCATTGCCGGGAGATCCCGCCGCGCTCGAGCGGCGGCTGGTGCTTTGCTACACAGGCAAGCCGCGGCAATCGGCGATCAACAACTGGCGGGTCTTCACGGCGCACATCAACGGCGAGCGGCAGGTGCGGCGCAACCTGGCGGCAATCGCCGGCGTCGCCCGGGCGATGCGCGAAGCCGTGGCGAGCGAGAACTGGCGCGAGGCGGGCCGGCTGATGCGTGAAGAATGGAATTTCCGGCGTCGCAACCTGCCGACGATCTCGACGCCCCTGATCGACCGCATCCTCGCGCGAGCGCGGCGGCAGGGCGCGATGGCGGGCAAAGTGTGCGGCGCAGGCGGTGGCGGATGCCTGGCGCTGCTGATCGAGCCCGAGGCGCGGGAGCGTGTCGAAGCGGCGGTTCGCTCGGCCGGTGGCGAGCTGCTGCCCTGCCGGATCGACCTGCATGGAGCGCGCGTCAAGACGTTCGACTAGCCAAGGGCGCGGCTTTGCCTAGCGTGGGGCGGGCCGCGGCGCGCGGGATTTGGCCCGGGCTATCGGGTCCGGGAACGTCCAGGCCGGGACCAATGATGGTTGCGCCGGCCGGACTGGAACTGGAGTAAAATACCACTCAGAAGCCATGCGGCGAGCCGTGCTGCTTTCGGGCATGCTTGGGTTTGCCTCCCTGCTTTTCGGGGCAGGCAAGGCCGCTCTTCCGATGCGTGCCGCCGCAACTGCGCAGCAACCGATCACTCCACCCGCCAAGAAAGAAACCAAACTCACCGAACAAAACAAGATCCTGATCTTGCGGGAGGTGGATGGGGACTTCGTCCGGGTGGTGCGGCCGCTGCCCTCGATCAAATCGGGGTTTCAAATCAAGCCGGACGGCAAGGTGGACGAAGAGGCGCTGCAATCGGCGTTGATGAGAAGCCTGCCGGCGGCCAAGGCCGGCGAGCGGGTGCAAATCACTGGAATCGAATTCCATAGGAAATCGATTCGAGTGAACATCAATGGCGGAAGCCACCCGCACAAGAGCCTGCGGCAGCGCATCCACTTCTCCGTCGGCCTGCCGATTCCCACCGCGCAGGTGATAAAAGAGCAGCCGCAGGGCCTGGTCAAGGTGGGCTCGACGCTGGTCGTCGAATTCGGGCAGCCGGTGCCGAATATTACCCCGGCGCAACTGGAGAAGTACCTCTCGCCGTTCCTCAGTTTTGCGGACGGGCGCTCGGCGTCCCAGATCTGGGTCGACAGCCTGCCGCCGAAGTTCAAGAACGGGATCGCCAATCATCAGGCGGTTGTCGGCATGGACCGGACCATGGTGCTGGCCGCGCTGGGCCGCCCGGGGCACAAGGTGCGCGACTTCAGCCCGACCGGAGTCATGACCGAGGACTGGATCTATGGCCGCCCGCCGGGGAAGACGGTCTTCGTTACCTTCCTGGGCGACCAGGTGATCCGCGTAAAGATGTTTCCCTGATTTTTCCCATGTCGCTGATTGGGCTGTGGGTCAGTTCCCGGGTAGCCGGCTATACGGGAGTTGATGGGGATAAGCCCGTTTCAGGGGGCGTATTCGCGATTTAGCGTGGAATGCAAACTCGATGAGCGACTTGGCCTGTTCACGCCAATGGACAGCTGACGAAACAGTCACGAACCATCGATTGGGCTTGCCCGAAACGCTGAACCAATGTCAAGGTGTGCATGAAAGGTGAGTTGCGTGGCGAAGTTGATATACATGATGAACACGTCACTCGATGGTTACACAGAAGACGAACAGGGCGGCTTTGGCTGGACCGCTCCCCAGGACGAAGAAGTGCACACCTGGATCTTCGCGCATGTGTCGTCATTCCGCACCTGTCTTTACGGACGGAGATTGTACGAGACGATGCTGTACTGGGAGACCGCGCACACGGTTCCCGACCAGCCGCAGTTCGCGCTCGACTTTGCGAAGCAGTGGCAGGGAGCGGAGAAAATCGTTTACTCGAGGACCCTCGCCGAGCCGCGCAGCGCACGGACAAAAATCGAGCGGTCTTTCGATCCCGATGGGGTCCGCAAGCTCAAGGCAAATGTCGCAAGCGACATCGCTGTGGCCGGTCCTGAACTCGCCGCGCAGGCGATCCAGGCAGGGCTTGTCGACGAGTTCCAAATGCGTGTCTGCCCAGTGGTCATCGGCGGCGGGAAACGGTACTTCCCGAGTGGTATGCGGCTGGATCTGGAACTGGTCGAGGAGCGGCGGTTTCGCAACGGGGAGATCTTTCTGCGGTATGCGGTCCGCGGCCAGTCGAAGTGAAGGGTGGAACGTCACCCGTCAGGCATGAGTTGGCGCGAAATCGCCGACGCACTCATCGAAACCAGATTTGTAACGCGAAGTCGGCTGGTCTGAATCGATCTCAGAAACTCCTTGATAACGGGCCACTCGGAAACTGACCCACTACCGCTGATTGAGTTTGATTGACTTTGCGGGGAAGGTTTGCGTAGCATCTTCGCAAGAGCTTTTTTCGCGGCCTCTGGGCCGGTGTCCTTGCGACGGTGCCTCGCTTCCCGAGAGGAGAACGAGGAGAACTATGTCCATTCGAGTTGGAATCAACGGCTTTGGCCGCATCGGGCGCAATCTGGTTCGCGCGTCGCTCGCTGACCGGGAGTTGGAGTTCGTCGCGGTTAACGACATCACGGATGCGCGAACGCTCGCGCATCTTTTCAAATACGATTCCGTCCTCGGCAACCTGCCGAACAAAGTCACATTCGACGAAAGCTCGATTTCCGTCGACGGGCGCGAAATACGCGTCTTCCAGCAGAAAGATCCCAGCTCGATCGACTGGGCCTCGGTGGGCGCGGAATATGTGATCGAAGCGACCGGGAAATTCGCCAAAGGCTCCGAGCCCCGCAAGCACATCCGCGGACCGGTGAAAAAGGTGATCATCACGGCGCCCGCCACCGAGCCCGACCAGACGCTGGTGCTCGGCGTGAACGAGAAGAGTTACGATCCGGCCAAGCATCACGTTGTTTCCAACGCCTCTTGCACCACCAATTGCCTGGCGCCGGTCGCCAAGGTGCTCCAGGACTCGTTCGGGATCGCCTACGGCACGATGACCACCGTCCATTCCTACACGAACGATCAGCGGTTGCTCGACCTGCCGCACAAGGACCTGCGCCGGGCGCGTGCGGCGGCCCTCTCGATGATTCCGACGAGCACCGGCGCGGCCAAGGCGCTGCACTTGGTGATTCCGGAACTCAAGGGCAAGCTCGACGGTTTCGCGCTGCGGGTGCCCACGCCGAACGTCAGCGTGGTGGACTTGGTGGTGACGACCGAGCGGCCGGCGACGGTGGAATCGGTGAACGGCGCGTTCCGTGCCGCGGCCGAGGGCCCGATGAAGGGGATCCTGGGCTATTCGGAAGAGGAACTGGTGTCGGTGGATTTCCGGGGCGACGACCGTTCGGGAATCGTCGATGCCGGCTACACGCGCGTGCTCGGCACGAATTGCGTCAAGGTGCTCGCCTGGTACGACAACGAATGGGGCTACGCCTGCCGTTGCCGCGACCTGATCAAGTACATGGCCGCCCGCGGATGAGAAAGGACGTTGCGTGAGCGGGAGGGACGGCGCCGGTGAAGTCGACCCCGGCGCCGAGCGGGGCGCCATCAAGATTTCAAGATCTGCAATTGCATTCATAGGGGATATCCAGTGAGAAAACTTTCGATTCGTGATCTGAAGCTGGCAGAGAAGCGCGTGTTCATGCGCGTGGATTTCAACGTGCCGATTTCGAATGGCAAGATCCGCGACGACATGCGGATTCTGCAGACGCTCGAGACGCTCCGGTTCGGCCTCGAACGCGGGGCCAGGCTGGTGCTCGCCTCGCATCTGGGGCGGCCGAAGGGCAAACCGAATCCGGAGTTCAGCCTGCGGCCTGTGGCGGAACTGCTGAGCGACTTGCTGGGCCGGCCGGTGAAATTCGTGAACGATTGCGTCGGGCCGGAGGCGGAAAGCGCCTCGCTGGCGCTGAAACCGGGCGAGGTCCTGCTGCTCGAAAACGTGCGGTTCCACCCGGAAGAGGAGAAAAACGGCGAGGAGTTCGGGAAGCAGCTCGCGAAGCTCTGCGACGGGCTCTACGTCAACGACGCCTTCGGCACCGCGCATCGCGCCCATGCCTCGGTGGTCGCCATCACCAAATTCGTCGATCAGGCCGCAGCCGGGCTGCTGATGGAGCGGGAGCTGAAGTTCCTCGGCGACGCGCTCGAGCGGCCGGTGCGGCCGTTCGTCGCGGTGCTGGGCGGCGCGAAGATCTCCGACAAGATCGAGGTGGTGGAGAACCTGATGAAGGTCGCCGACTCGATGCTGATCGGCGGCGCGATGGCCTATACCTTCCTGAAGGCGAAGGGCATGCCGGTGGGCGCTTCGCGAGTGGAAGAAGACAAGGTGGAGCTGGCCGGGCGGCTGCTCGATGAAGCGCGCAAGCGCAAATTCCGGCTGTTCCTGCCGGTCGATCACGCCGTCGCCCCGTCGCTCGAACAGGCGGCGCAGATGCGCGTGGTCGAAATGGACGCGACGCCGGTGGGCTGGGTCGGTCTCGACATCGGGCCGAAGACCGTGGCGATCTTCAGCGATGAGATCGCGCGGGCGCGCACGGTGGTATGGAACGGGCCGATGGGCGTGTTCGAGGTCGAGCCGTTTTCCTGGGGCACGATCGCGGTAGCGCGCTCTCTCGCGGCGGTGACCAGCACCGGGGTGACGTCGATCGTCGGCGGCGGGGATTCGATGGCCGCGCTGCGCAAGAGCGGCCTCGTGGACCGGATCACCCACGTTTCGACCGGCGGCGGCGCCTCGCTCGAGTTCCTTGCCGGGCGGCAATTGCCCGGCGTGATCGCGCTTACCGACAAGGCAGGCCACTAGATGGCCACGAGTTCGCGGCCGCGCGTGCCGGTGATCGCCGGCAACTGGAAGATGCACAAGACTCGGGCGGAAACGCGGGAATTTTTCGCCGCGTTTCTGCCGCTGGTCGCCCGAACGAGCGAGTGCGAAATCGTGGTGGCGCCGGCGTTCACCGCGCTTGCCGACGCCGTGGCCGCGACAAAGGACTCGCCCGTGATGATCGCGGGCCAGGACCTGCACTGGGAGCCGCAAGGGGCGTTCACCGGCGAGGTTTCGGCCGGCATGCTGGTCGAAACAGGTTGCCGCGCGGTGCTGATCGGGCATTCCGAGCGCCGCGAGCATTTCGGCGAAACCGACGAGATGGTGGCGCGGAAACTGCGGGCGGCGCTCGAAGCCGGGCTGCGGCCGATCGTCTGCGTCGGCGAAACGCTGGGCGAGCGGGAAGGGAACCGGACGGAGGAAATTCTCGAGCGCCAATTCCACGGCGCGGTCGGCGCGTTGACCGCGCGCGATTTCTCCCCTATCCTATTGGCTTATGAGCCGGTGTGGGCGATCGGCACCGGGCGCACCGCAACGCCCGAGCTCGCCGCCGAGGCGCACGGGTTCCTGCGAACCCTGGTTGCCACCCGGTTCGGCCGCGAGGTGGCTGCTGCGACACGGATTCTCTACGGCGGCAGCGTCAAACCGGGGAATATTCGCGGACTGATGGCGCAAGAGCAGATCGACGGGGCGCTGGTGGGCGGGGCCAGCCTCGAAGCCGCGTCGTTTGCCGCGATCGTTAATTTTCGAGAGGGGTGAAGATTTCACGCTATGCCGGCCAAGATGAAGTGGTCTATTTCGTTCGCGATTGGGGCGTTACTGCTGTGGGTTGGCTGGCTGGTGCCGTTTTTCCTCTCCACGTTCTTCGTCCTGCTTTGCATCGTGCTGGTGCTGATCATCCTGATGCAGAGCGGCTCGGCGGCCGACCTGGCCGGGGCGTTCGGCGGCGCCGGTAGCCAAACCGCCTTCGGACCGCGCTCGGCGGCAACTTTCCTCACCAAAGCCACCGTGTGGTGCGCGGCGATGTTCATGGTCGCCGCGCTGCTCATCAGCCTCCGCTCTCCGAAGGGCTTGCCGGGCATCGGCTCGGTGCTCGCGAAGACCCCGTCGACGCCTACGCAGACGACGAGCCTGCCGGCTCCTGCTCCTGCTCCTGCTCCGGCCCCAGCCAAGCCGGCCGTGCCCGTGCACCTGCCTCCGGCCACGCCGCCGGCGGCTCCGGCCAAGAAGCCCGCGAAACACTAGGGTCTGCTTCGCGATAGCGGCAGAGTGCCTGATCGACGGCGGCCGAGCCGTCAGACTTGCCTCGGGCGAAGGCGACGTTTAGAATTCTGGGCGATAGATTTCCCCACGCGGAAGTGGCGGAATTGGCAGACGCACCATCTTGAGGGGGTGGCGCCGCAAGGCATGTGGGTTCGAATCCCACCTTCCGCACCAACCAGATCCGCTTTTTTCAGTGAGTTACAACATCAGTTTGCGCCCGTGTACCCGAAATGGACCCTTCGTCTCGTGACCCAACAGCAACGAAGCAGGCACGCTTGGGCGAGGTCGCGGAGGCTTGTGGCGTGCTTCCTTCGCTTCTCTATGGCGTCGGTGCTGTCGATCCGCTGACGCTTGTCGCTGCTCCCCTGATTCTGGCGGTCATCACGCTCGCCGCCTGCCCAATTCCCTCGCGGCGCCCTCTCGGCTGCTTGTCGGCTTATTTAGGTTTGCTGGTCGTATACGAGGCGCTCGTCCAGAACAGCCGGAAGCGCGAGTATCGCGAATAGTTGTGGTAGGCCTTGCTGCCGTAAAGGATGTACATGTCGACGCGTTCGGGCAGCCACAGATCCACCGGATGCGAATGGAATTTCACCAGGCGATAATCGATGGAAAAATGATCTCGCCCGAGGGGCAGCACCTTTGCCTGTTCGACCAGATCCGTCTCCAGGTGCATCACGTGTACACCCTTTTCGGAAAGCCATGCGATTCCCTGGATCGCGAGCAGCCGGCTGCCCGAAAGAGTCTGCCAGCTTAACAAAGGGGCGATCGGGCGGTCGGTCCGTTGCGTGAAGCGAACGATCCAGGCAGGCCGGTCCTCCCAGCTGCCCAGCCCCTCGCAAGACCAGGAAAAGGCGCTCCGGAAGTCGGGATGGAAAACCAGAGCCAAACCAGGCGCGCCGAGCCCGATGAACGGCGAGCCCATCCTGCGCAGGTTCGGAGTCGGCTGGCGGAGTTCATCGAGAGTGAAAACGCCAGGACGGATCTTGTCGACGGAGACCAGGTAGCGGAATCTTTCTGTGAAGGGCTCTCCCACGATTCCGTTGTGATTGATTTCCACCGACTGGTATTCCTCGGTGGCGGAAAACTCCTGTAGGTCTTTTACCCATTTCACGGCCTGTTTGCCCGCTTCCCGGAGGATCTGAGACAGGTGGCACGCGGCCCCGGTAACAACGGCAGGCCGCACGGCGTCGACGTCGGGTGGCGCCCAGTTTTCCTTCGGCAACAAGGCAGCGGTGTTTCGCGCCCGGAATTCCGGCGCCGGAGCGACCGTCGGTCCGGCAATGGGCTGTGCGGCCACGGGCGCACTCTCTGCCGGGACGCCGGCACGAGTGGGTGAATGCCTTGCTTTTGGCGACGCTTCCTTCGCCACGCGCGGCGCCGGAGGCTGGCGCAGTTCCCGGATCATCGCGCGCACCCGGCCGTCTGCGGGATTGTGAGGATTCTCTTTGAGGAACAGTTTGAATGTGGCAATGGCCTGCTGACGGCGGCCAAGACCGGCCAGCGCCTCGCCGAGAACCAGGCGGGTGACGTTAGCCTTCTTTCCTCCTGTTTTCAACGCGCGCACGGCGTGCTGGCGCGCGCTTGGGTAGTTCTTTTCGCGCAGGTAACAACTGGCCAGAATCCATTGCGCCGCCCAGGACCTTGGCAGTTGCGTGACCACCCTGTCGAGCATCTGAATGGCGCCCGGGTAATCACGCTGATCGTAATGCACGATCGCCAGCGCCAGGAGCGCGCTCGTCTGCGTCGGATCGACGGAAACAGATTTTTCCAGGTAGGGAATTGCCTGCACCGGCTGGTTCTCGCGCAAGTAGCTCAGCCCCATCAGATAGTTCACGCCGGGATGCGCCGGCGCCAATTCGAGCGCTTTCTTTAGAGATCTCTGGGCCTTCAATATCTTGTTGGATTTCAAATCCTTTTCCGCTTGCTGCACTTCTCGTTGAGCCGCCGGCGCCAGCAGAAACTGCCGCGATCGCGTGACCACCGATTCCGGTTCCTTGCCCGACGGGTACAGATAGATGTGAACTCGGGCCGTTGCGCCGTCGGAATTGGGAAGAATGACGTACTGCTCCTCGGGTCTATACCCCCGGGCTTCAACGCGAATTGTGTATGTTCTTCCGACCTGTAGCTCTTGGAACCTCCATTGCCCTGCTCCGAATGGAACCGGGAACCCCGCCGATGGCGAGTCGAGTCCGCGGATGAAGAGCGCGAGGTGGGGATGAATTGTCAATACGCTTCCCGACACGGCCGTGACGGCTACGAGGATGGAGCCGGTATAGAAGGTTTGCTGAGTGGGGCTTACTGGCGTCGAACCCCGCTGTGGGATCGCGACCCGCTGGGCGCTGGCGAAGCAGGGCAGGAAAAAGAGGAGCAGGGCAGCGGAACAGAAACGTGACCAGAGACCCAGGGTGGCCGCCAGGAATAACGGAGAAGATCTTGGCATCGGCCACCTCGATTGAGGCCAAATTTGCCTAAGCACGAGCAATCGGAAGGCCAAGAGAGCGGCATTCGTCAAGCTGTTCTCCTGCGGAAAGTTGAAAACCTATCCCCTCGGCCGCAAATCCACCCCGAGCGATATGGCGCAGACAACCCAAGCAGCCGTGCGCGAGATCGCTCAGTATTGGAACAAGAGCCTGCGGAGTACTGGGTTCTCGTCCGCCTTCCGTTCCATAAATCCCACTGGCGTCATAGCACTTAAGGGCCAAGACCAGCCGATTTGAGCGCATGAACGCTAGATTTTTTTGCGCCGAAATTGCGTGCATTTTCCGCAACAGGTGACACCGCTACGGGTGTACCCTGAAGGCAAATCTCCCGTCCAAGAGGTGTCCGATCAAGGCACTTCTCGCGATCCTGGGGGCTATGCGGGCCAGGGAGTAAAGCGAGGCAAGCATGGCGAAGGAGGAAGTGGAAACAGAAGCGGCGAGTCGCGTGGCAAAGTCAGATGAACTGCTAATCGAAACCCGGGAACTGGGCTTTGTGCCGCTGGCCCAACTGCATCAGGGGCTGCACGTCCGCGGCGTCGGCCCAGGCGAGTGGAACGAAGTGTTGAGCATCAGAAAGTCCGGCTGACTTTTCGAAAGAAGCAAGGCGATAGCTGGCGCGGAACTGGCCTCCCAAAGACCCCGCACCTTAAGCGCAGGAACGACTCAACGTCTCGGGGCATTGGGAATTGGCCGAAATGTCGCTTGCCGCGTACCCCAGACGGGCTGCTGGCGGTTCTGGGGGATGAGCGGAACGAAAAATCAGGAAGTTGCATGTGCTGCAGCGCCGTCCGGGTTCGAATCCCTGCTTTCGCACCGACCAAACTTACCTCGCTCGCTCCGCTAGCTCTTCTTTGTGGGCCAGCATAGTCCAGGCAAGGGCCTTGACATGGATGGGATGATGAACGTGTGATAATCGTCATACGGAGGGTCTGTGGCATCGCGAAAAACAAAGCGGAAGGCTCGCATCACGCTGTCACTCGATAGTGACACCGCTCGATTTCTCAAACAATTCTGCGTCCGGACACATGCGCCGTCGGTCAGCGCGTGCGTCGAAGAGATGATCGCCGAGCGCAGGAGAAGCCTGGAAGTAAAATCACAAAATCGGCAGATTCGTGCTTATTACGACTCGATCAGCGACCACGAAGCGCAGGAAGAGGCGGCCTGGGGCGAACTTGCCGAGGGTGAGTTGCCTGCTGCCGGGCAATAATCCGGATGCCCGAGCTTCTCAAAGCGCAGCGTGGCGAGATTTGGTTTGTGAAAGTTCCCTCCGATCCTCCTGGCAAGAATTTGCGTCCCGTTGTGATCGTCTCGACTGACGCGAGAAATCGGCATGAGAGGGCCACGACCGTGCTGGCCGTTCCGCTCTCGACAACCCTAAGGGGAAACGTTCCAACGCACATTAGATTGCAGCCTGGGGAAACAGGATTAAAGGAAACCTGCGAGGCCCAAGGCGAGAACATTGCCACGATTCGCAAGGAATCCCTCCAACGCCCAAAAACACCGCCCCGCAGACTGAGCGAAACAAAGCTGCAACAAATTGCCCGTTGCATCGTCAGGGCGTTGGGATTCGTGCCTGAGCAGATTAGATAATTCAGTTTGGAACTTCTCCCACTACGACCTCCCAGACTTCTCAATTTGGATTTTGGCCCACCCGCCTGGGGATTCCGGGGAAGACCATCAGCATTCCGGTGTGAAGGCGATCAGCATTCCTGCTGATTCCGATCAGTGATCGGAGCGCAGCGACGCTGGCGGGGTGATTGTCGCGGAGCTGATCAGGTGCCTCAATTTCGCTTGCCGGCTCCCGTCCGCCCCAGCGCACTCACCCCGGCGCACAGGCCCAACAACTTGAGGTGCCTCGTGAATGTCAAAACGCGATGCTGATTCGGTCTTCAGCCGACGAACGACTCGATGGCCTTCACCAGCTTTTCCTCGATCTCGAGATTCCACAAGGTCTCTCCCACGTCCACCACGAGAAAGAGCCCCGACACAAACAAGGTTTCCAGCGCCGCCACCGTCAGGTGCTCCATCCACTTTCCGATGCCTATCCGCACCTGGCAATCGTCGGGCTTGCCGGAAATCAAAATGGTCAGCGCCCGGTCGGCCGCAATCACACCTGCTAGCCAACCACCCTTCTTTGCCTGAATGAGAGCCGCTTCCGGACTCGGGCTCGAGCTTTGGGTCACGAAGCCATCTGCGTGGAGGTAGTCCACAATCTTCTTCTGGAGCCCAGCGAGATCTACTGCCTTGCCACGAAAATTCAGCGTCTTATCGCCTATCACGACACATCCTCCCTCTGCGGCTGGGCGTCTTGGGAAGCCCAAGTCAAGCGGAGTTTTCTTTCTAAAGTTTCTCCCGACAAAAGTATACTGGAGCGCCCCTAGATTCCCAATGATTCTCCCGCCGTTCTGCACGCAAGCGGGCGATCTTCGTCGGCAAGTCGAAGGGCTGCGTCCGGGCTTTGGGATCTCTCTCGCTTCGCCACTTGGCCTGCGCGGGAACGAATTTGCGCCAGAAAACCGTGAAACAGCGTGGCGCAGGCGGCGTGGAACGAGGCGACCGAGAAAGGAGAGACGGTCGCTTGAAATTCGTGCAGGGATGTATATGATAGGTGGGCTTGTCGGGTCCTGAGTCGGGTGCTGGTTGGGTGCAGTATTGGTGCTGTAAGTGGGGGAGGATATCCAGAAAAAGCTGACCAATCGCCTACGGTAAAGCTGTAAACCATCGGAGCGTGATCCATGCGTTCAGGGGAAGGGCAACGCAGGTCCGGCGCTACTGCTGTCTTTTTGGCTCTGTTTCTGACAGTTTTCGTTGTTGTCACGGTCTACATCTTCGCGGCACGGGTGTTCCCGATGCCGCCCGCCATTTCGCGTGTCGGCCACTGGATCGATAGCCAGTACGATCTGACGCTCTGGATCACCGGTATCATTTTCGTGATGGCCCAGCTGGGACTGGCCTGGATGGTGTTCCGGTATCGCGACCGCGGCCAGAAGGTCCATTTCACGCGGGGCAGCCACGTGCTCGAAGTGACCTGGACGAGCGCGACGCTGGTACTTTTCCTCTTCCTCGGCGCGATGGCCGTCCATGCCTGGGCCCACGTCCACTTCAATCCCGCCTCGCCGAACGCCTTGAAGGTGGACGTGATGGCCGAGCAGTTCACCTGGAATTTCCGCTATCCCGGCCCCGACGGAAAATTCGCGCCGACCGCGCCGAAATACTACAACGACGCCAACGGCAATCCCTTCGGCATCAACCCGAATTCGAAGGACCAGGATGACATCGTTTCGCCCTACCTGGAGGTCCCGGTCGGCCAGCAGGTTGAACTGCGAATGACGTCGAAGGACGTGATCCACAGCTTTTTCGTGCGCGAGCTGCGGCTCAAGCAGGACGTCGTTCCCGGCATGCTCATCCGGGTTCATTTCACCCCGCTCAAGATCGGCACCTACGACATCATGTGCGCCCAGCTGTGCGGCATGGGACACAACCGGATGCACAGCACGTTGCGCGTGGTGAGCGATGCCGAGTTCCAGCAGTGGCTGAAGAAACAGGAGGCGGAGAACCAGCAATGAAGCCGTTGCCCTCTACAGGATCCAGCCGATGAGCGCCCCTGCGCACACCGTTTCCGAGCACGCCGGCACGCCGCATGGGTTCATCCGGCGGTATATCTTTTCCACAGACCACAAGGTCATCGGGATCCAATACTGGTTCCTGGCCCTGACGGCCGTCAGCGTCGGGATGACGCTTTCCTGGCTTTTCCGCACCCACCTGGCGTGGCCGCAGTTTGTGATCCCCGGTTTCGGCGGCCCGATGCGGCCCGAGCAGTACCTCTCGCTCGTGACGATGCACGGCACGATCATGATTTTCTTCGTGCTGACGGTCGCCCCGCAAAGCGGCTTCGGCAACTACTTCCTGCCGATCCAGATCGGCGCCGACGATATGGCTTTCCCACGGCTGAACATGCTCTCGTTCTGGATCACCTTTGCCGCTTTCCTGGTGCTGATGTCCGCCTTCTTCGTTCCCGGCGGCGCGCCGCTCGGCGGCTGGACGAGCTATCCGCCGCTCTCGGCCGTGGGGCAAATCGCCGGGCCGGGCCAGGGCCTGGGAGAAACGCTGTGGGTGATCAGCATCGCGATGTTCTGCCTGGCCTCGCTGCTCACCGCCCTGAATTTCATTTCCACCACGATCGAGATGCGCGCCCCGGGGATGTCGCTGATGCGGATGCCGCTGACGGTATGGGCGTGGTTCGTGACGGCGGTGCTGGGGCTGCTGGCATTCGGTGTGCTGCTGGCGGCCTGCATCCTGCTGCTGCTCGACCGGCTCGCTTCGACCAGCTTCTTCGTCCCCGCGGGGCTGGTCTTCAACGACTCGCAACCGCCGCTCGCGCACGCGGGAGGCTCGCCGCTGTTGTGGGAGCACCTGTTCTGGTTCTTCGGGCACCCGGAGGTTTACATCGCGATCGTGCCGGCGATGGGAATCACCTCGCACGTGCTCTCGAATTTCTCGCGCAAGCCGGTTTTCGGCTACAAGGCGATGGCCTATTCGCTTTGCGCGATCGGGTTCCTGAGCTTCACCGTGTGGGGCCATCACATGTTCGTCAGCGGCATGAGCCCGTATTCGGCGCTGGCGTTCTCGTTCCTGACCCTGGCGATCGGCGTGCCGTCGGCAATCAAGACGTTCAATTGGCTGGGGACGCTTTGGGGCGGGAAGATCCAATTCACCACGCCGATGCTGTTCGCGATCGGGTTCGTCTCGTTCTTCGTGACCGGCGGCCTCTCGGGATTGTTCCTGGCGCAGCCGTCGCTCGATATGCCGCTGCACGACACCTACTTCGTCATCGCTCATTTCCATATCGTGATGGGCCTGGCGGCGATGTTTGGCATCTTTGCCGGCACGTACTATTGGTTCCCGAAGATGTTCGGGCGCAGGATGAACGAGAAACTGGGCAAAACGCACTTCTGGATCAGCTTCGTCGGCGCCTACCTCACCTTCATGCCGATGCACTGGATGGGGATCGAGGGCGCGCTGCGCCGCTACGCCGGCCCCGGCGGGCTGGGCTTCCTCGAGCGGATGGCTCCGATCCAGCATTTCATCACGATCGCCGCGTTCATCACCGGTGCCGTGCAGCTCCTCTTCTACTTCAATTTCTTCTGGAGCCTGCGCCACGGCGAAAAAGTGGGCGAAAACCCCTGGCACGCCACCACGCTCGAGTGGTCGATTCCCTCGCCGCCGCCGCACGGGAATTTCCTCACGGCTCCGCGCGTCTATCGCGGCCCTTACGAATACAGCGTGCCTGGCTTCACTGAGGATTATGTGCCGCAGCACCTGAAACCGGAGGAAGTCGCTCAGGCGACGACCTGAACGAGGGGATGAGGGAAAGCCATGGCGCACACGCTTCCCATTACCGCGGAGCCACCGACCGTACAGGTCGGGGTAAATGATACCGGCATCGGTCCAGGCGGGCCGCCGCAGGGCGGAGGCCGGGATGGCGGAGGGGGTTCGGGGCGCGCACCGGGAGCGGTGCCGCAACGGGCCTACTTCACCGGCCTGACGATGGGCCTTGCCGCGATCCTGATGTTTTTCATGGCGCTGGTGAGCGCCTTCATTGTGCGCAAGGGGCTTTCGAACGACTGGCGCGCGTTCGCCCTGCCGCCGATCCTTTACCTCAACACGCTCATCCTGCTCGTGAGCAGCGCGACGATCCAGATGGCGCGGGGCAAGCTGGCGCGCGAGGACCTGTCTGGCTTCCGGCGCTGGTGGGCCGTGACGGGTGTGCTGGGGCTGCTCTTCGTCGGCGGGCAGCTCGTGGCCTGGCGCCAACTGGTTCACGAAGGCGTCTACCTGGCGACGAACCCTTCGAGCAGCTTTTTCTATGTGCTGACCGCGGCGCACGGCGTGCACCTGCTGGGCGGCATCATCGTGCTGGCGGTGATCGGGCTGAAGAACTGGAAGAAGGCGCGCATGACCCGTTCGACGGCCACCGAAATGGCGACGATTTACTGGCATTTCATGGATGTGCTGTGGATTTTCCTGTTCCTACTCCTGAAGCTGGGGCAGTGACGTGAACCATACCGAAGCCGAACCGATTAGCGAAATCACCTGGGCCGGCGGCCCATCCCCGCTCGCGGTGAACAAGAAAAAGCTGGGGATGTGGCTGTTCCTGTTGTCGGACTCGGTGACCTTTTCCTGCCTGTTGATTGGCTATTCCTACGTCCGCATCGCCAGCCCCGACTGGCCGCGACCGTTCGAGTTCTATCCCGCGATCGTCAAGGCCACACTGTTGACCGCGATCCTGCTGACCAGCTCGCTGACAATGGTGCTGGCCGTGCACGCCGCGCACAAGAAGCAGCGCGCGCGGGCGGTGAAATTCATCCTGCTGACGATGGTAGGCGGAATCCTTTTCGACATCATCCACATCACCGAGTGGATTAACCTGATCGTCAACGAGCACGTCACGCCGTTCCATAATCCCTGGGGCAGCCCGCTCTTCGGCGGCGCCTACTTCGGGCTGACCGGCCTGCACATGCTTCACGTCACGATCGGCGTGATCTATCTCGGCGTGATGGCCTGGGGATTCGGCACGCAAAGATTCGCCGCGGAAGACGTCGAAGTCAGCGGCCTCTACTGGCATTTCGTGGACCTGGTCTGGATGTTCATTTTCCCGTTGGTCTATTTGATCAACGTGGTGCCGAAATAGGCGAAGGGAGACGCGAAGCAGCTCATGAGCGCCAGAGAAGAAGTCCTCGAACACCACGTTGAAGGTCACGTCGCCGGCACGACCAGGTTGTTCCTGTGGGTCTGGGTCGCCCTGCTCTTCATGACCGGTCTCGAAACGCTGCTTGCCTACGAAGACATGACCTTGCTGATCATGCTGACGCTGCTGATGGGAATTTCGGTGATCAAGACCGGTTTCATCATGTCGTATTTCATGCACCTGCGCTTCGAGCGGATGGGCCTGTTCCTGATGATTGTTCCGGCCGTCGTTTTCATCATCTGCATGATCCTGATCTTCCTCTATCCCGACAGCATTCGCTTGATGCACATGCAAATGAGGTAAGACGGCCATGGAACTCCTCCGGAGAATTTGCGGCGTGAAGGGACTTTCCAGCGTGGCGTCGCTCCTGCCGCTCGGCAAAGGGGCCTGGGAACGAGTCTGCGCGACGTGCTTCCTCTTGGTGTGGCCACATATCAGTAAAAGATCCTGGGACGCGTCTTTCGGCGGCCTCACCCAGCGTAGTGCCCATGCGCTTGACATGGCGATCCTCGTGGTCGGACTCCCGCCGGCCTTCTTTTTCATCGGGCTGTTCCTCTATATTCGTCGGCGCAGCAGCGCGTGGCGCAGCGAGCAGGACGCCAGCTCCGACACCGATTCCGGCTCGCCCGAACAGGCCTCCAACCGCACGGGTGCCTGAGCCGGACAGGCTGGTGTCCCCTTGATGAGCAGAAAAGTCTTTTAGCGTGAGCGGCGTTTTGCGTCTGCAGCAGTCACGCGTAATGCTTCTCCCGCACGGGTGAAATTCAGCTCTCTGCGTACCAGAACCCCCTCGCCGCTTAAGACAACGCCGCGCCCTCTCTCCCGCATCGCAATGGAAAGCGGGAAGCAAAAACCACCCTGGAGGGACCGACGATGAAACCGAAAGCAATTCTCGGTTTGGTTGCGATTGCAGCGTTCACGCCGGTGGCGTGGGCGGGCGGTCAGGCCGCCGCACAAAAGAAGATGACCGCGGGGCAGCCACATGCGCGTTCCGCCGCGCAGCCCGCGAAGAAGGGCAGTGGAAATGGCCTCGCGATCGATTCGGGAACGCGCGTTAACGCGCGTTTGCTCACCACTCTCAATGCGAAGAAAGCGAAACCAGGACAGCGTGTCGTCGCCAAGGTGACGCAAAACGTCAAGCAGCATGGCCACATCCTTATCCGCAAGAATTCCAGGCTCATCGGACACATCGTTTCCGCTCAGGCGAGCGGAAAGGGCAACGCCGGTTCGCGGCTGGAAGTTGCCTTTGACCGGCTGGTGCAGGGCCGGTCTTCCACCGCGCTGCATGCCGTCGTCACCTCGATCATCTCGCTGCGGGCGCCCTTTGCTCCTCAGCCGATGAACATGGGGGCGGGGCAGGAGCCGATGGAGCCTCCCGCTGCGCCCATGGGCGGTAGCGGCGGGGGCGGCGGATTGGCCGGCGGGGCCGTGGGCGGCGTGGGCTCGGCGGTCGGGGCTACGATGGGCTCGGCCGGAGCAATGGCCCATTCCACGCTGGGGGCAACCGGCCAAATGACCGCGGGCGCCGGCCGCATGTCGCCTGGCGGCATGAGAATGATGCAAAACCCGATCATCGTTACCAACAACGCCGCGGCTGCCGGGAACGGTTCGGCAGGCGTGACCGGCGCGCTCGGCGGCGCGCAGCTCGGCGCCTCGGGTAACGCTTCCCAGCAGACGGGCGCGACTTCCGTGTTCAGCCGGCGGAATGGCAACGTGGAACTGGATTCGGGAACTCAGCTTCAGTTCCAGGTGGTCGGCAGTGCCCACGCGAACCACCCGAGCCCGAGCAGCACCCACCACCGGTAAGATCGAGGCAGCCAAACGCTCGCCGGCCGCGCGCTTCCCCAGGCCGGATGGGCGAAAGGAAAAGGGCCCTCGCCGCACCTGGCGACGAGGGCCCTGATTTCTATCGGTAGCCGAACCGCTACTTCGATTTCTTCTGGCCTCTGTTCAGATCCAGACAGACGGCGACGGCGTCGTTGGGGTTGATCGCCGTGTTCCCCTGCTGGATATGGCGAATGATGCCCTCCTTGTCGATGACGAAGGTGGTGCGGCGGGCCCATTCGAAGGGAACACCCTTGATCGAGGTTTTTTGCAGGATGCCGTACCGCTCCATCACCCTCGCGTTCATGTCGCTGAGCAGCGGGAAGGTGACCCCGATCTGCTTCGCAAAGGCGGCGTTGGCGGCCGGACTGTCGCGGCTGACGCCGAGCACGACGGTATCGTTGGCCTTGAGTTTGGGCATATCAGCCTGATACGCCTCGAGTTCGTGCGTTCAACCTTCGGTGAATGCCAGGATGTAAAACGCGAGCACCACCGTCTTCTTGCCGCGAAAGCTCGAAAGCGTTACCGGATTGCCCTGGTCGCTGAGCAGAGTGAAATTCGGGGCTTTCTCGCCTACTTTGAGACTGGTAATGGCTAGCTTTGGATTGTGGCCCAGAGGATTGTGTTGCGCGTTAGCCGCCAGCGGAGCGAGTAAAAGAGCGAAGGCCAACGCTAACGCAAGGCGCAGTTTCATCCTTTTCTCCTTCCCCAAACTGGCTCGATTATACCTGCAAACGCCCCGGCTCCGTAGCCAGGAAATCGCGTTGCGGCGCGGAACGGCTCAGGAGCCCGAAACGCACGGGGAGGAAACCGAAGAGGATTCCCGGAAGGCGGCTTTTTCGAAGTCTGCCAGCCGAAAAGCGCCAGCGGGGCTTTGGCGGTATTGCCGCCAGGTCTGCTCGGGGAAGGAAAGAAATACCTCAACTACCTTGGGATCGAATTGGGTTCCGGCGGCGCGGCGGATCTCTTCGCGAGCGGTTTCGAGCGGCATCGCCTTGCGGTAGGGGCGATCGGAAATCATGGCGTCGAGGGCATCGGCCACGGCGAAAATCCGCGCGCCGAGGGGGATTTCCTCGCCGCGCAGGCCTTTGGGATAGCCGCGGCCGTCGTAATGCTCCTGGTGGGTGAGCACGATGTCGGCGGCCGGCTGCAGGAAAGGGATGTTGCGGAGGGCCTGGTAGCCGATTTCGGGATGGCGGCGCATGAGCCGGGTTTCCTCTTCCGAGAGCGGGCCGGCCTTGCGCAGAACGTGATCGGGGATGCCCACCTTGCCGATGTCGTGGAGAAACGCCCCGCGGGCGATATGCCGAAGCTGCGCCGGCCCGACGCCCATGGCTCGGGCCATCAAAATCGTGTAGCAGGTCACGCGCTGGCAGTGGCCCTCGGTTTCGGCGTCCTTCAGGTCGAGCGCCCCGCCAAAGGCTTCGAGCGTGTAATCGTAGGACTGCTCGAGTTGGCGGAGCGTCTCGGAGAGCTGGGAGGTGCGTTCGTTGACCAGCCGCTGGAGTCCTTCCTGGTAATTGCGATTTTCGAGCACCAGCCGGCGATGCTCGAGGGCGCGGCGAACGCTGAAATAGAGCTGGTCGCGGTCAAAAGGTTTCAGCAGGTAATCGTAGGCGCCGGCGCGGAGGGCGCCGATGGCGGCCGAGATGTCGTGCATCGCGGTCACCATGACCACCGGCAGATCGGGCTGGCGTTGGCGGACCCGGTCGAGCAGCGCCAGGCCGTCCATCACCGGCATCAGGATGTCGCTCAGCACCAGGGCGAACGAATTGTGCTCGATTCGCTCGATCGCCTCGGCCCCGTTCGCTGCCTTGACGCAGTCGAAGCCGCCGGCTTCGAGCAGTCCCGCCAGCACGTCTCGAATCGGCTCCTCGTCGTCGACAATCAGGATTTTTTCGGCACTCAAAATTACCCACCCTAGGCCTAGTACCATCTTACGGATTGTCCCCGTGGCGCGGCCAGCCTGACGAGCGGCATTGTGACAAGAGCGGCAACGCCTTGCCCGCGAGCCGGCGCGCCAGGCGCGAGGATTTGCGCGCGCAGGCTGCGAGGCGGAGGCCCAATGGGCGCGCTGGAATTCCGGATGCGCCGATTGCGCCTGCTCCGGCTTCGCACCTCGTCGTCCCGCCTGGCGACCTGTTATCCTACAACTTTCGCCGCAAGGTGCCGATGTTTGGCGTTCCGTTCGAGAGGGTGCCATGGCCAAACGCATCGCCGGGTTCACGCTGATTCTTCTGTTGCTCGTGCCGGCCTTCGCGCTGGCGCGGCAGCAGAAAGGCTCTTCCACGCCGCCGGCCGCCGTCGCCTCGCCGCAGGCGTTTATCCGTGCGGCCAATCAGGTGCTGAAGCAGATGAGCCAGCTGATCGGCTTGCCGATCCTTCACCCACTCAAGGAAAGCCTGCGTTCAAAGGCGGAGATTCGCGCCTACCTGGTGCGGGAGGAGAAGCGGGACAAGCACCCGCGGAAGCGCCTTGCCGACGAATTGACGCTCAAGCAGTTTGGGCTGATCCCGCGTGCGTTTCACTTGAACCGATTCATGGTCAGCTTGCTGACCCAGCAGATTGCCGGCTACTACGATCCGAAGGCGAAGGAGTTCTACATCGCCAACTGGATCCCGATCTCCGATCAGCGCATGGTGATGGCGCACGAGTTGACCCACGCGCTGCAGGACCAGCACTTCCACATCGATCGCTGGCTGAAGGCCGCCGAGCCCAACGACGATGCCGTTGCCGCGCGCCACGCCGTGCTCGAAGGCTCGGCGACGATTTCGATGATCGAGTATGAGCTGCGGGGCATGGGCGCCAACGTCAACGATCTGCCCGATATTGCGCCGTTCACCGCGATGATCATCGGCAAGGCGTCGAGTTCTCCGGGGCTGCAGAATGCCCCGCCCTATATCCGCGATTCGCTGCTGTTTCCCTATCTGTCCGGCGCCATTTTCACCCAGCGCCTGCTGAAGGCGCGTAACGGCTGGCCCGGTTTTTACACGGTGTTTGCGCGGCCGCCGGTATCGACGCAGCAGGTGATGCAGCCCTCCTACTATCTGGAAGACAAAGCGCCGCCGCCGGTCGTCCTGCCCGATCTCAAGCGGCTGCTCGGGCGCCGCTGGACGCAGCTCGACCAGAACATTTTCGGCGAATTCGGGCTGCAGGAGATTTTGAAGCAATACCTGGACACCACGCAGGCGAATGAGTTCGCGCCCGACTGGTGGGGCGACCGGTACGCGATCCTCGAAAACCGCCGGACCAAGGCGCCGCTGCTCGTTTTCCGGTTGCGGCTCGATTCGGCCGAGCACACGCAGCAATTCTTCACCGCCTACAGCGCGCTGCTCCGCAAAAAGCACGCGACCGCTTCACACGTTTTCACCGCGCCCGAATACCTGCAATTCGATTCCGCCCATGGCAGCGTCTTCTTCGATTGCCGCGCCGACCAGTGCCTTTCGATGGAAGGCGCCGGCCGCGCCGCGTTCGACAGGGTGGTCAAGGCGATGCACTGGCCGCGCCCGCCAAGGCCAACCGCGCCGGGCACCGCCGCCGGTGCCGCCAGAGCGAGCAGAGCCCCTCGCGCGGCACTGCCCGCCGCCACCGCCGCGTCCCTGTAGCGCCGGGCTTCAGCCCGGCACGGAAGCTCCGTTACGCCCGCTGCCGACAATGCGAGCAACGGTTCAGGCCGCTCGTTCGCCAAGAATGGTTTTGAGTAGCACAGGCAATCCTGCCTGTGCTCTTTTCCTCATCGCTCGCTCGGGTTCCTTCCCTCGCGCGATGTCCATCCTGCGCCCGGCGCATAGGAGCGAGGAACTTCCGCGCTCCTGTGGCTATTGAACGTTGAAATCGACGGTGATTGAGTGGCTCAAGCTGCCGCTGGTCGCTAAGACGGTGGCTGTGTAACTGCCCGACGGCGTGCCGGGACTTGAAGGTGTCGACTTGCTTCTTCCGCCGCAGGCGGACAGAGCCAGCAGGGAAGCGAGAACGAGCAGGCCGAGCGCGGTGCTCCAGCGGCGTTCGGATTCCCGCTTCCCAAACGCGAGCCACAGCATGGCGAGGCCGAAAATTCCCGCTAGCGCGATTTCGAGTCCATTTCCCGAGCCCGGCCCCGCTGGCTTTTCGCCGGGAGGCAACATGCTGGGCGCGGTGGTCGCGATGGTGAGCGTGGTCGTGGCGGAAGTGGTTGTGCTGCTGAGAGCGACGGAACTCGGGCTGAGGCTGCACGTGATTCCGACGCCGGCGGGGCACGTCACGGAGAGGCCGATGGTGCCGGTGAATCCCTGCAGCGCACTAACCGTCAGCGATCCCGTGCCGGTACCGCCCGGGCTGGCGATATTGATCGAAGTGGAGGGTGCGGCGATGGAGAAGTCCGGGCCGATGACGGTGAGCGTTGCGGGAGAGCTGGTTGCGGGCAGGTAATAGGTGTCGCCCGAGTATTTGGCGGAAATGTCGAGGACCCCAGGCGTGGCGGGGGTGTAGGGCATGCTGGCTTCAAAGAGGTACGGTTGCGACGGGCCGCTTGTTGTATACGTGACCGTTCCCGGTAGCGCAGTCGTGCCGCTATAGAAGGTGATCGTCCCGGTCGGGGCCGCTCCGAAGTCCGACCCATACAACTGCGCTGTGAGCGTCAGCCGCTGATTTGCATTCACCGTCGAGGGGTTCGCCTGCATGAAGGTGAAAAAAGGCTGGGCTTGTGTGACGGTGAACGTTGTGGAGCCTGTTGCGGCGGCATAGTTCGTGTCCCCCGAGTAATTCACCGTCAAGGTGTGGCTTCCCAAGTCCAGGAAGTATGTGCCTCCGTTGGCCGAGTAGCTCGCGTAAGACGGCGGAGATCCGCCCGGGTTCCCCGCGACCCCCTGGTACAGCAGGTTCGACAGCGTCACCGGAGACCCGTCGACCAGGAAAGAGAACGTGCCCGTCGGAGCGATTCCGTAGCTGGTCGTACTGAGTGTCGCCGCAGGCCAATCTTGGGTCCCGTATTGAACCGGTAAGCTTTGTATCGACGCGCTCAGCGTGGTTGGGGCCTTGGCGATCGTGAAACTCCCGCTGCCGGTGCTGGCGCCGTAGCTGGAATCGCCGGAATAACCGACCGAAACCGCGTACGTCCCCGCTGAGAGTGCATTGGCGCCCACTTCGATCGACTGGTCCTCCGCGTAGCCGTTGATATTCAGGGGCACTGCGCCGCCCGGCAGCGCCGTTCCGTTCAAGGTGATGGTAACCGTTCCGGTGGGGCAACTGGCGGTGCCCTTCGAGCAGGTGCTGGAGATCCCGGTGGTAGGCGAATACGTTGCGGCGGAATTGCCAACGTCCACGCGAAGCAGGTAAAAGCCGGAGCCGTAGGTGACGCTGCTGGCGCTGTAGCTCGTGACATTCAGGTTGTTATCGAAGGTGACGAGGTTGGCGAAGGTCTTGCTTGCTTCGGAGCTGACGGTAACGGTGACGGGGTTGGACTCGCTGGCACCATAGGTGCCGTCGCCGGCGTAGCGCGCGACCACATTGTACGCAGTGCCGCCGGGCAGCAGCGTGGTGGAACCCGTCGCGGCGCCGTTGCTCAAGGTGAACGTGCCGGCGTTGAAGGTGCTGGTTCCCACAGTGGCAATCAGCGTCACAACTCCCGTTGGCGCGGGCGAGCTGGGCGAAACCGTGATGCTGACCGGGACGGCGGTGCCGTGGGTGACGTTGACCGCATTGCCGCCATTGAGCTGGAGCGTGGTGGTGGAGGCTTTAAAGGTGACGCTGTTCCAGTTATTCACCAGGTTGGCGGCGTTGACGCTGCCGAGGCCCGTAGCTAGGTCGTAGCCGGAAGTGGCATTGAACCCTGTAAGAACGCCGTAGCGATCGCCGATCGTGTTCGTGACGCAATTGGGAGTGCCGGTAATGCAGGGCATCGCATTGGTGCCCGAGGTGACGTCGTAAAAGATGCAGGAGCTGGCGACCGTGCCGCTCGAATTGCAGCTGGCGCCCGTCTTGGATGCGAGCGGGTAGAGGACGTAGTTGGCGTTTCCCTGCTGCGATTTCGTTGCCTGATTCACCATCGCGATGATCGCGGCAAAAGTGGGTGCGGCCGCCGAAGTGCCGCCAACGCCGAGAAATTCCTGCGAGACGAGATTGCAAGGGCCGCCCTGCTGGTCTGCCTCGCACACGATATAGAAATTGCCGTTGAAGCCGTTTCCGGAGAAGAGCGAGATGTCCGGCAGGTCGCGGACGCCGTCGTTCGGCACGCCCGGGCCTGTTTGCCATGCGGGTTTCGGGTAGCCGCCGCCGCAGCTGGAGAGCGACTGGCCGGTAGACGTAACGCAGTTGCTCTTGCCTCCACCTCCGCCGATGACCTGCAAGAGGAAGGAATTCTGCGAGGTGAGGGTGGTGTCGTTGCAGTTTGTCTCAGCATCGGTGGAGGCGCCGACCAGCGCCGCCAGCTCGGGATTCGTGCAGGTGTCGTTCCAGACGTTTTCGGGGATATAGCCAAGGGCGGATGCGGCGGTTGTGGAGTTGTTGGTGGAACTCCAGTAGGTGGTGGGGTCGAGCGCGTCGTTGAAATCGGTGCCGCCGGCCGCGACATTGTAGGGCGTGGAAGCGAGCCCGTCGACGGCGAGCCCCAGCGATGCGCCGGTGTTGCCCGTGTCGCACAAGGCCGAGCCGCCATCGCCCGAGGCGACCACAACGGTGATCCCTTCGGCGGCGGCCTGCTGCCAGAGCTGGTCGTAGAACTGGTTGCCCGCCGTGCCCAGATTCAGTTCGCACGCGCCATAGCTGTCGCTGAGGACAGGGGCGATGTCTTGGTCGACGGCGTATTCGGCGGAAAGGTCGACGCCGTCGCTCGTCTCGGTGGATTCGGAAACGACGAAATCAATTGTCGCGCCTTTGGCCACCGCGCCTGCCCACTCGACGTCGAGGTCGGATTCGGTTTCGTCGCCGGTGCTGCTGAGGATTCCCGGGTCGGGGCCGTTGTGGATCACGTTGATATTCGGGGCGGGCAAGCCGAACAAGCTGCGGAAATCGTCGACGTCCTGCGTGTTGATGTCGCTTCGGGCGATGATGGCGATGGACTCTCCGGTGCCGTCGATACCGGCATTCCAGAGCGGCAGCACGTTGTAGATCGTGGCGAAATCGTAAGGGCTGACTGCATAAAAGGTGTTTCCGTTGCCGCTGAAGGTGTAGGCCGGCTGCACGGGGATGGCGCGTCCGGTCGTTTTCGACCGGCGGAAAATGCCCGCAACGACGTGCATGGGTTTGCGCCGGAAATTGTTCAGGCTGGCGATGCCGGCGACAGCGGGCGCGAGCGCCGTGGGAATTTCGGGATCGCTGGCGTTGGCCCAGTGCGCTTTTCCTTTCACGACGTATTTGTGGATCGCGGTGTGAAAGGTCTGCTGCACCTGCCCGGCGGTGCCGGAAAACTCGATTACGCCGCGGCCGTTGGCCACGCTGTTCACCTGGAATCCCTGGGATTGGAGCCAGGCGACGATCGTCTGGACGTCCTGATTGGCGAGGCCGAACTCGCTGCCGAACGCGGCTGGCGTGAGCCAGTGATGATAGCTGGGCGAGGACTTCTCCTCTTGCTGCTGGAGCAGCGCGGCGAGCGCCACTTGCTGCTGCGGGCTGCGCTTCAGCACCAGGATCATGCGATCCATCGGCAGGCTCGCCGGCGCCGGCCCGTGGTCGTACTGCGGCCGGGCCAGCGGAAAGGTGTTGCCCTTGAGCACGGTCAGCCTGTTCGGGTCTATGGGCTGGGTGATCAAAGGCTGCGTGCCGCTCGTTTGCCCGGAGATTAGTACAGGAAGAACCACAAGGGATGCCGCCAAAAGACAGAGCCAAAGAATACGTTTCGAATTCAGTCCCACGACGTCCCGCCCCAGGGCGTGAAATCAGGCCGCGGTTTTGAAACATCACGTTCGGCGCATAACGTATTCTTCCCGGGCTCGCGAGTCAACCACAGAAAAGAATTTCGCGGCGGTTCCTCGGGCGCGCACAGAGCACGCGCAGACTTTGGGGTCCTGACTTTTTCGGTAATTCCGGGCTATCGGGATTGGTGCGGTGAAGGCACGCGAACCACGCCTTCGCCAAGGCTTCGGCGGGCGTTTGGGTAGCGGGCGGTGATCAGAGACGGGGCAGGAGTTTGCCTGCGGCGGGATCGGACTGGAGGCGGGTGAGGCGGCGAGCGAGGCGGTCGTTCCAGCGGCGGCGGAAACGGGTGTCGATGCCCTCGGCTTCGGCGAGCAAATCCGAGGCGTGGCGCGTCCAGTGGATCGCCTGCTTCGGGTTGCGTTCGCGGTGCTCGTAGTGGATGGCGAGCTGCTCGCAGGCTTCGAGGATGGCTTCGAGCATCTGCCTGTGCTCGGCGGGATCGATTTCGCGGCGCAGGGCGCGCGGACCGCGGCTTCGCTGGCGGGGAAGGGCATCGAGCGCGGCGAGTTCCTGCCAGAGAGAATGCGCGACGTCGTGTTCGCCTTCGCGGCGGGCGAGCCGGGCGAGGCGGCGGCGTGCGGCGAGGCCGAGCGCGTGCGGCAAGCCGGCTTCGATGGCCATTTCGTAGACCCGGCGGGCGCGGGCGCGTTCGCCGCCGCGCTCGAGCAGGCGTGAAAGGCCGTACTGCTCGAGCGGCTCGGCGCGCTCGGGCGACTGGGCGAGCCGGGCCATGTGGCGCGCGAGCGCGGCGAGGCCGGCCAGGTCGCCTTGGTTGTGGTGGAAGACGGGGACGAGCGGCTCGGGGCTGCCGCCGCGAAGATAGTCGAAATACATCTGCGGGATCAGGTCGGAAAGGATGTCGGGCCCGCGCTCGATGCCGAGGACGAGCCGCTCGATCTCGGAAAGCCGCGCGGTGCCGAGCTGCAAGCGCCACAACTGGCGCGCCGGATGCAACAGATCCATGTGGGCGCGGGGAGGGTCGGGCTCAATCTGGCGCGTGAGGCGAAAGCGCGTGTCGAGCAGAGGCCAGTCGAAAGTCTTGCCGTTGTAGGTGACCAGGACGCGGCGCTCGGCCATGCGCTCGGCGAGCGCGAGGAGGACGGCGTGCTCCTCGTCGTAGTCGCGTAGGAACAGCTGCTCGATGGTGAGCCCGCCGCGTTCCCACCAGGCGAGGCCGACGAGGAAGGCACAGGTGCCCGTGCCGCCGGCGAGGCCGGTGGTTTCGGTGTCGAGAAAGAGCCAGCGCTCGGGATCGGCCAGATCGGCGGCTTCCGGGGAGGGGCGAAGCAACGGGCCGAGCGCGTGGGGATGGTCGCAGGGGTGTGGCTCGGGCAGCCAGCGGCGGATGCGCAGGAATTCGCCGTAGTGGTTGCGCTCGATCGTTGCGCCGAGCATTTCGGCAAGCTGGTCGCGGCGAGCGGCGGAATCGGTAGGGACGGGCTCGGTGAGCGCCGGAGAGCGCGTGCGGCGCAGGGCGCTGAGGGTCGTCAGCCGATCTTTTTTCGACCAAGCCATGGAGCGAAGGTCCTTTGTACTTTACATCTCGGCTTTTTGCTACGGCCACGCCGTACGGGAGGTCGAGCTTGTGGCTGGGCTCCGCCGAGCGCAGCAGGGCCACAACCTGAAGGTTGTGCCACTGGTGGCATAGGTTTCAGCCTGTGCCATCCGAAATAAAGGCGCGCCACTCGGCGTTCGCGCTCGACCACGGCCAATCCTCCGGGCGTTCGATGAGACGTGCACGAACAGGATTCCATTCGATATAGCTGCGGATGCGTTCGCACTGAGCTGGATTGCGCGCCCAGTGGTCAAAGCATTCGTTTTGCCAAAAGGGCCGACCTTTGCGGCCGAGGATTAGATTGGCACGGCGGGCTGTGGCGCCTTTCCATTGCTTCGTTATCGCGCTCAGGCCGACCTTGGGCGTGACGAGAGCATGCACATGATTGGGCATCACGGCGAACGCGTGCAGCAGGTATCCGGCCGGGGCATTCTGGCCGCTCACGAGTTGTTCGGCAACGATTTTCGCGATTCTGCTGTCGGAGAGCCATCGCGGTCCGGCCGTGGTGGTGTCGAGCTGCTTGTCCATGGCGCGGAAGATACGTCCCGGATCGTCTCCCTTCCGTTCGCGCAAACGAGCAAGGAACGAGGACGGCAGTGATCCGTGGAGTCTCCAGGTCAGGAAAATTGCCCGGCCGGGCGGATGCCAGTGTGGCAGGTTGCGTTCGTAGTAGGTCACCGCGGTTTTGTAGCACGGGTTTCAGCCTGTGCGTCTCTCCTCCCAGTCAAGAGCCGGAGGCCACAGCCCGAAGGCTGTGCCACTGGTGGCATAGGCTTCAGCCTGTGCCAGCGAAAGTGGCCGGCGTCTTGCGACGTTATTAACCGCATAGGTTGTCCAAAATTGCCAGAGCGACTTCCTTGGTTTGCATGCCGGCTTCGGCGGGGCCAACGCAGGAGGGGCAGCCGTTTTCGCAGGGGCAGGCGCGGATTAATTCGCGCGTGCGCGCGAGCAGTTCGGCAGAAAGAAGGAACAAAGGCTCGCTGAAGCCGATGCCGCCGGGATAGGCGTCGTAGAGATACAGGTTCGGCTCGAAAAATTCGTCGGGGACCTCTGTTTGCGGTGCAGCAGGGGCTGAAGTTGCAGGCTGGGCCACCGGACGCTCGCCGACGGCGGTGCCGATGTCGCGCGGATCGCACATGAGCAGCAGCGTGGCGACGGCTTCGAGGGCGTGGAGCATGCCGTACATGCCGGCTTGGCGCTCGGAGACGGCGTAGGGAAGCGCAGCGACGAGCGGACGCTCGAGCGTGATCCAGAACGAGGTGGTATGCATCTCGTTTTCGGGGAGCTGGAGATTGCCGGCGCCGACGTTTTCATTGGTGAAAAACTTGATCTTCTTGAAGCCGACGACCTGCGAGCGGACGAGCACGTCGCCATGCGCGGCGAGCGCGGGCACTGTGCCGACAGGCTTGCGCGCCGCCTCTTCGAGAATGCATACCTGAGTGTAGCGGATCGCGTCGGTGTAGTAATCGGACTGCACCTGGCGGACGTAGGCCTTGCGATCGTCGAAATCGAGACGCTCGACGGAATAGAGCACGCCATCGTGCAAATAGATCGCCTTGGGATGGACGGTGGTGAGCGCGCTCGAAAAATCGACTTCGCCGATGACTTCGGGCTCGCCCTCCGTCGTGTCCATGATGACAAAATTATCGGATGTGACGCGGCGCAGGCTGATGGCATCTGCCGGATAGGCTTCGTCGGTCCAATGCCACCCGCCTTCGCGAGGTGTCGCCGAGGTTTCCTCTTGTGGAGTCGCCGCTCCGGCGGGCTTGGGGCCCGTGCGATGGAGGAATCCGGCTTCTTCGAGCAGCCCGGCCGGCTCGTCGATTTCGGTTGAGCCAAAGCGTTCTCCGGGCTGGAGCGGCAGCTCGAAGGCGGCGCACTTCAGATGATTGAGGAAAATTTCCGGGTTGTCGGGCTGGATGTAGGCGTGCTCGGGCGACTGGCCAAAGAAATATTCGGGATGGGTGACGATGAACTGATCGAGCGGTGCCGAGGATGCCACCAGTACGGCGCAGGCGTGGCCGCTGCGGCGGCCGGCGCGGCCAGAGCGCTGCCAGGTGGAAGCGATCGTGCCGGGATAGCCGGCCATCACCACGGCGTCGAGCGAGCCGATGTCGACGCCCAGCTCCAGCGCGTTGGTGGCGACGACGCCGCGGATGCGGCCATCGCGCAATCCGCGCTCGATTTCGCGCCGCTCGCCCGGCAGATAGCCGCCGCGATAGCCGCGAATCGATTCGGCGCCGCCGGGCGCGGGCGGGTTGGCTTCGAGCAGATAGGTGAGCAGCAACTCGGTGTTGAGCCGGGAATTGGCGAAAACGAGCGTCTGCAACCCACGCTTCAGAAATTCCTGGGCGACGCGGCGGCTCTCGTTGATGTAGCTGCGGCGTATGCCGAGGCGGCGGTTGACGACCGGAGGGTTGTAAAGCACGAATGTTTTCTTCGCGGAGGGTGCGCCGTTTTCGTCGACGAGATCGAAAGGGCGCTCGGCCAGGCGCTCGGCCAGCTCGCGCGGATTGGCGATGGTCGCCGAGGAGCAGATGAATTGCGGGTCGGAGCCGTAGAAGCGGGCGATGCGCCGCAGGCGGCGCAGCACGTTGACGACGTGGCTGCCGTAGACGCCGCGGCAGGTGTGCAGCTCGTCGATCACGATGTAGCGCAGATTTTCGAACAGGCGCATCCAGCGCGTGTGGTGCGGCAGGATGCCGGCGTGGAGCATGTCGGGATTCGAGAGCACAATGTGGCCGCGCTCGCGAATGGCGCGGCGGGCGTCCTGGGGCGTGTCTCCGTCGTAGGTGAAGACGGCAAAGGCGTTGCCGAGGCGCTCCTCGAGATCGTGCAGCTCGGCGAGCTGATCCTGCGCGAGCGCCTTGGTGGGAAACAGGTAGAGGGCGCGGGCGTCGGGATTTTCGAGGATCGCGTTGAGCACCGGCAGGTTGTAGCAGAGCGTCTTGCCCGAGGCGGTCGGAGTGACAACGACCACGTTGCGGCCGGCCCGGACAGCTTCTGCCGCGGCAGCCTGGTGGCTGTAAAGGCGCTCGATGCCCTTGGCGCGATAGGTTTCGGCCAGTTCCGGGAGTAGCCATTCCGGCATTGGCGCCCAGGCGGCAGGGCGCTCGGGAATTTCGTGGATGGCGGTGATGATGCGCTCGGCGGGATCGGTTTCGGCGCGAGCGGGCTGGCGGGCGAGCACGGCGTCGACGGCGCCATCGAGCGGGGCGAGCGTGTCGCGGCCGGAGCGGCGGATGGAGAGAGAACGCACGGGCACTCCTTCGCTTTTTATTCGCTTGAGACTACCATCGCGCCCAAAAGGCGGCAACGGGAATTTTTTCGAGAGTTTATGCGGCGAATCAAGCTGGAGTACTGAAAGTAGCACAGCCAATCCTGGCTGTCCGGCTTTCCGGGGAGGCAATCGCGCCCCGCACCCACTGGTACATTTGGCCGCCGATATTCCAGCCCGTTGGCAGGCCCGATGGCCTTCTGGCACAGCCAGGATTGGCTGTGCTACCGGGGACGGGAAGGGAATTCGGGGCGGGACTGCGGCGGAGTGGAGGGGCGGAGGGCTCTAGAATGGGGAGGCGCAGGGAGGCATGGATCGATGAAACTCGACGAGCTGCATCGGCGGCGTCTGGAGGCGACAGTGCAACTGCTGGAGGAATCGGTGGCGCGCTGCCGGCGCTGGCTGGCCGGGACCGGCGGCGGGATCGTGCGCGTGGTACGCAGCTCGCTCGACGAGGCCGAGCGCGAGCGGTTGCTGCGGGAAATCGATCTGTTCCACGCGGAGTTGCACCGGTTTGCCGCCGAGTTCGAGTTGGAGGCGCGCCCGGTCGATCTGATGCAGCTGCTGAATGCCGAAGTGTCGACCGCCTGGGTGATGCTGGAAAATTGCCGGCCCAAGCGGATGAAAGGTTACGGCGTGGCGTTCGATCCGGGGGTGGCGCGCGCTCTCAACGGAGAGGTCGACCGGTTGCTCGAGCACGTCGAGGTGTTGCGGAAGCGGATTGCGCGGTCGGCCGGCGAGGCGTAGCGAGCGGCGGGCATGATTTGGGCGGGCGCGCCGGAACGTTGCATTGCCCAGTCACGACCGATGGTAGACTGTTGATCGGCAGGCCCGGCTGCCGGTAGCCGACGCCGCGACCCCAATCCCCGGGCGCAAACCGGGGCCATACGCGAGGAAGGTCCATGCCGCAAACGTTTCTCGTTTTCGATTTCGGCACCAACGAAGAGGCCGCACAGCAGGCCCGGCATCGCCTCGAAGCATGGAAACAGGCGCTGCACCTCGGTGACCGCCTGAAATTCAAGTTCGAGCGCCAGGCGCCCGAGCCGCCTGCCGAGCCGCCCGCCGAAGCGGAGGCGGAGCCGGCGAAGGGCAAAGGCAAGAGCAAATCGAAAAAGAAAGAAGCCGAGTCCGCTGCGGCTGCCGAGCCGGCCGGCGACCGGCTGCGCGTGCTCGTGCGGCTGGAATTCTCCGACCACGAAAAGCTTTCGTACCAGCGCTGGGTCGACCGCATTCCGGCCGAAGCGCCGTTCCCATCCGCAGAGAAGCAGGTGGTCCACCGGGGCCAGGAAGGCTTCGAGAAGACGGCGACGCTCTTCGACGAACTGCCCTGATTGCGGCAGCCGCTGGCCCGCTTTCCTCACAAGCCATCTGGGAGAATCGGGGATCGGTTGTGTAGCGCCGGGTTTCAACCCGGCAGGTTTGGGCGCGTTCTGGCAATCTGCGGTTATGTTGCACAAGTTCAGCAAATTATTTTGCGGAAGGGGTCATGACGTTTTCCAATTATCGGTTTGCGAGAACCTGACAAGGAGGAAGACGGAGCATGACCCCGAACAAGGATACGACCGAGA
>JAKBLM010000076.1 GCA_021832085.1 Acidobacteriota bacterium
ATCCGTTGCGAAGTTAGGCCAGGAGTCTCCTGTGACACCGTATGCTCCCTCGGACAACCCAACAAAGCTGTAGGCCTCGAGTCTCAGATAGAACCATGGTTGACAGGCTTCGGAAGGCGTCAGACACGGGCGAACGCACGTGCAGCTGGAACCGGAACTCGCTGTTCGGATGGAGGGCGGTCAAGTGCAGACCAACACCGACGCGTTAGCTTACCGGGGCTGGATGCAAGAAGACACAGCTCCCCGACAGGTGCAGTGTTTCCTCTTGACATCCCCTTTTATAGAGCTTCCCGAAACCCCTCCGTTCCTCTCGCAAGGACTACCGTCTGAAGTCTTCATGGCGGCGCATTGCCGAAGCCGCTGCCTTCGGCAACACACCCCATTCCCGGCTCGCCGTCTGCCGGCGGCCTGCCTGTGTATCCTTTGCGGGGGATGGGTGGGGACGGGTGGCGAAACGCACGCGGCGGATGCGGCGGGGCGGTGGTCTTACGGGCGATCGAGGAGGCGGCGGACTTTGGTCGCGAGGTTTTGCCAGGTGAAGGGCTTTTCGAGGAAGGTGTCTTCGCCACCGGGCAGGTTGCGGTCCTGGAGCACCGAGCCGGCGTAGCCGGAGGTGTAAATCACCTTGAGCGAAGGCCGCTCGGCAAGCAGATTTTCGGCCAGTTGCTGGCCATTCATCCCCGGCATGGCGAGGTCGGTGAGCAACAGGTGAATTTCGCCGTTGTGCCGGGCGGCGGTGGCCAGGGCCTGTTCGGCGTCTTCGGCGACCAGGACGGTGTAGCCAAGGCGGGTGAGGAATTCGCTGGTGACGCGCCGGAGCAGCCTGGAATCCTCGACCACCAGCACGGTTTCCGAACCGCACGGCAGCTCTTCCTTCTCTTCCACCTTCGTCACCGTTTCGGCCGCGGCGAGCGATTCGACGGCCGGCAGAAAAATCTTGAAAAGGGAGCCGTGCCCCGGCTCGCTGTAGGCCCAGATCGAGCCGCCGCTCTGCTGAATGATGCCGTAGGCGGTGGCGAGCCCCATGCCGGTGCCCTTGCCCTGCTTGGTGGTGAAGAACGGCTCGAAAATGTGCGAGAGGATCTCCGGGTCCATTCCGGGGCCGTTGTCGGCCACCGAGAGCATCACGTGCGGGCCAGAGCGAGTGCCCGCGTGCGCCTCGGCGTAGGATTTGTCGAGCATCACGTTGGCGGTTTCGATGCGGAGCCGGCCGCCAGCGGGCATGGCGTCGCGGGCGTTCACCACCAGGTTGAGGATCACCTGCATGATCTGGCCGGGATCGGCGCGCACGGCCGCCAGATCGGGCGCCTCGATCAAATTGACGACGATCTCCGGCCCGGCGAGCTTGCTCAGCATGTTCTGCACGCCATTGAGCACGGTGTTCAGGTCGAGCACCTGCGGCTCGAGCACCTGCTGGCGGCTGAAGACGAGCAGCTGGCGGGTGAGCGTGGCGGCGCGGTCGGCCGCTTCGCGGATGCTTTCGACCGCCGCGCGCTGCTCGGCCCGAATACCCTTCTCGGAGAGCAGCAGCTCGCTATCGCCCAGAATCACGCCGAGCATGTTATTGAAATCGTGCGCCACGCCGCCGGCCAGCCGCCCGATGGCTTCCATCTTGTGCGACTGGCGGAGCTGCTCTTCCATGCGCCTGCGCTCGGTGATGTCGCGGGCGATGTTGGCGGCGGCGATCGTCTTCCCTTCCCGGTCGACCACGGGAAAGACCGAAAGGGAAATTTCGACGCGCTGGCCGTCCTTGGCGATGCGCGAGGTTTCGAAGTGCCGGATGTGCTCGCCGCGCTTGATCCGCTCGAGGATTTCCGCCATTTCCGTGGGCTTTTCCGGCGGGGCCAGCAAGGACACCGGGCGCCCGAGCACTTCGCTCTCCTTATAGCCGTAGATGCGCTCGGCGCCTTTGTTCCAGCTGAGGATGGCGCCGTCGAGCGTCTCGCCCACGATGGAGTCGTCGGAAGATTCAACGATGGCCGCGAGGCGCCGAATCGCTTCCTCCGAGCGGCGCTGCTCGGTGATGTCCTCGCCCGAGCTGAGGGTGCCGAGGATGTTGCCGATCCGGTCGCGGACCACGGTGTTGTGCCAGGCCACCAGCCGCTCCTCACCGTTGCGGCTGAGCACCGGGTGCACGACCGATTCCGCCAGTTCGCCATCCAGCAGGACCTGGAAAAGCCGGCGCGCATCGCTCCGGCTCCGTTCCGGCATGCAGGTTTCGAACCAGTTTCGGCCCAGCAGCTCTTTCTCGCGGTAGCCGAGCAGGCTGAGCCCTTTCTTGTTGATCAGCTGGATGCGGCCCGAACGGTCGAGCGCCAGCAGGACAACCTCGGCGATGTCGAGGTAGCTCTTCGCCCGGTCACGCTCGCGAGCGAGCTCTTCCTGGGCCGCCCGGCGGTCGGCTACTTCGCTTTCGAGGGCCCGGATCGTTCGCGCCAGCTCGACCGTGCGCTCGTCGATGCGCGTTTCCAGTTCCTTCTTGGCGCGGAGCAGTTCGTCTTCCAGGCGGCGGGTAGCGGTAATGTCGCGGATGGTGCTGAAGACTTCGAAGCCCCCGGCCGTTTGCACCGGGCTCAAGCTGATCTCGAGCGGAATGGTGCTGCCGTCCTTGCGGACGCCGTAGAGCTCCAGGCCGCTGCCCATCGGCCGCGGGTGCGGATTGGACGCGAAGGCCTGGCGTTGGCTGGCGTGTTCGCCGCGGAGCCGCTGCGGCACCAGCATCTCCACCGGCTGCCCGAGCATCTCCGCGCGGCTGTAGCCGAAAAGCTTTTCCGTCTGCCCGTTGACGAGCGAGATTTTCCCCTCGCCGTCGACGATCACCACGGCATCGGGAGCGGCCTCGAGCAGCGCTTGAAAACGGTTGTCTTCCGGAGTCGGCGGTCCCGGCTTCCTCGCCATAAGTCTTCAGTTCCCGACAAAGGGGAAGCGATCTACCTGCAGAGCGATAACAAAAAATCCCAGTCTATCCAGTCTATGGGCTTAGGCGCCTTCCGTCAACGGCTACAGCCGCGCTTGTGCCGCGTCCTTCGCCGCTGGAACGCGCAACCGGAAGCGCTCGTCAAGCGATGGAATTGGTTTTGCGTAGAGGCGTCCTTCAGGACGGCATCTCCCGATGAGCGCGGGCTACACGCTGCCGCCGCGCCAGCCGGTCCCGGCAGCACAGCCGATCGCTGGCTCGCCGTCGGCGGGCGGCCTGGCTGTGCCGGGAAAACCTGCGGCCGCTCGGACGGCCGATCTACCGGCCGCCGGGTTTGCCACAGCGCCGGTATGCGGGCATGTTGCGATAGATGCACAGCCAGGATTGGCTGTGCTACTGAGCGGCCATCTCGACATCGTGCCTCTGGCTCCGCTGCGGAAGGCGTACCTACACGCTGCCGCGGCGCAATTCGTCGAGCGGATAAAACGTGTCGCGCCAGATGATCCCGCCGCGCCACAGCGTCACCACCATCGAGCGAAACGCGATCCAGCTGAAGAGCAGCGCCCCAATCGGATGGGCCAGGCCGTAGATCGGCGATCGCCCGCCCGACCCGCGCACCACGGCCACGTTGAAGATCATCGCCCCGGCCGCTGCCGCAATCGCCAGCCAGAGCGCCACGCCATGGGCAAAGCCCAGCGCCACGAACGGCAGCACGCTGAGGATCATCACCGCGATGAGCGTGCCCACCGCTTTCCACACGTGGAAGCTCATCCCGGCAAACATGTTCTTGGTCAGCCCGCGCGTGATGTTCCCGAGGCCCTCCTGCCAGCGAATGTGGACGTAGTCCTCGGCGATGCCCACCGCCGACCGGAAGCCAGAGCCTTTCACCATCTTGCCCAGCTTCATGTCGTCGACCACTTCCATCGCCAGGCGCCGGTGGCCGCCGGCGGCTTCGTAGGAGCTCCGCCGCACCAGCTGGAACGCGCCGATGCCCATGTAGCTGCCTTCGCGCGGCTTATCCACCAGCCACGGCCGGATGCCCAGCAGGAAAGCGAGCGCTATATAACTCAGCGCCACCTGTTCCCAAAAGCCGCGCATGTCGAGGGCGGCAATCAGCGTCAGGTGGTCGAGCTTGTGTTCCCGCACCAGCCGCAGCGAGCGCGCCACCGCTTCCGGGTGAAAGCGGACGTCCGCGTCGGTGAAAAGCAGCCATTCCCCGCTCGACTGCTCGTAGGCGGTTTCGAGCGCGTGCGGCTTGCCCATCCAGCCCGCCGGCAGCTCGCGCACGTGGGAGACCCGGAGCCTCGGGTCGCGCTGCGCGAAATCGTCGAGGATCGCCCCGGTCGCGTCGCTCGACCGGTCGTCCACGGCGATGACTTCGTAGTTGGGATAGGTCTGGTTGAGCAGGCTGGTCATTGCGGCCGGCAGCCGGCCCGCCTCGTCGCGGGCGGCGACCAGGACGGACACCAGGGGCTGCAGCCCGCCTGCCTCCGGCGGAAAGTCGCCGAGCCGGGCAATGTCCCGAATTCGGAAAAGGCAATACCCGCCGTATACGACCCAAAATACGGCGGCCACGCCCAACAGGATAGTCACCAAGAGGTGCACGCGAAGTCTTGGACTCGGCGCAAAACCTTTTCAGGGCAGGTTCGAAGGGTTGAAGGACTCGTGCGGCGGCACCTCGGCTCCGCCTCCGCTCCTTCGGCTGCCTTCCCTGCCCTGTTCCCTGGGGAACGGGTCTTGCGACACCTTCCAGAAATTCCAGAAATACGCCGAAGCGGGTTATGCTACCACAGCGATGAAAAGGACGCTGGCCATCATCGGCGCCGGCCGTGTCGGCCGGGAACTGGGCCGGCGGCTGGCCGGCCACGGCTGGCGAGTCGGCGCGGTCGTCACTGGCTCCCGCGCCACGGCAAGATCGGCGATCCGGGCGATCGGTGGCGGAACGCCCTATGCCCGCCTGGTCCCCGAAGCGCTCGATGCCGGCCTGATTCTCATCACCACCCCCGACGACGCGATCGCCTCCGTGGCGCGCCGCCTGGCCCGGCTGTCTAGCGGATCGCTCGAGGGGCGCGTGGCGCTCCACACCAGCGGCGCCCTGGCGAGCGAAGTGCTCGAGCCGCTGGCCCGGCGCGGCGCGGCAATCGGCTCGATGCACCCGATGCAGACCTTCGCTCGCGGCCGCCGCACAAATCTCGCCGGCATCTGCTTTGCCATCGAAGGCCGGCCCGCGGCGCGCCGGCTGGCCGTGCGCCTGGCGCGGCAGATGGGCGGAACGCCGGTCGTCATCGACGGCCACGCCAAAGCCGCTTATCACGCGGCGGGAGCCTTCGCCTCGCCACAACTGCTTGCCCTGCTCGAAGCCGCCGTCCGCCTGCTCGAAGGCTCCGGTTTCCGGCGCCGGCAGGCCATGCAGGCGCTGCTGCCGCTCGCCCGCCAGACAGTCGCAAATTACGAGCGGCTCGGCCCGCGCGCGGCCTGGACCGGCCCCGTCTCCCGCGGCGACGCCGCCACCATCCGCCGCCACGAACGCGAATTGCGCAAATGGCCCGCCGAATATCTGGCAGCCTACCGCGCCCTGACCCGCCTCCAGCGCCAACTCCTCTCCGGCCGCAGATAGCAAGCCGTGCCGCACCGTTCCGCTGGTGCCCCGTTGGCCCGCGCGACCCGCTCGCGCCGGCTTAGCCATGGTAGGGACGACGCAGGCGTCGCCCACGTCGCGCGGTTTGCGACGCAACGAAGCGTCACGCGATGTCGAACGGAAAATCGGGGAAGCGACTCGTTTTCAGGTGGATGCGTCCGACGAAGTCACATTTCTGGATCGTGCGGCGTGGCTTGTGGGTCGCGAGTCGTGACGCGCGGCGTGAGAATTTTGCGAAAATTGCCAATTGCTGCCCGCGCGTTAGCGTAACGGGAGAGCGGAGGTCTGGCCAGGGGAATGTGTATGTTGACTTGGGGCGTCGGCGCGGACTGTTTACGTAGGTGCTGGCGTGGCGCGGAAGAGTTTGGCCGGCGAGAATGGCTGCGGGGAACGGAGGTGGGTGTGGCACGGACGGCGAGCCGGGGATTGGCTGTGCTGCTGAAGGGCGGGGACGGGCAAAGCTGCCGGCCTGAAGGCCGGCGCTACACAAACCGGCGGTTTTTGCGGGACCGGATGCTGGTCGCCTCGGTTGCACATCGCCCCAGGGATCACACAAAGCGGCGGTTTTTGCGGGCCAGACGCTGGGAACAAAAGGACCAGTCCACAACCAGGCCGCCAGCGGACAGCGAGCCGGGGACTGGGTGTGCTGCTGGAGGGGGGTTCGCGCGGGGCGCGGCGGGGCTGCTAAACTGCCATCCGGACAATGAATCAGGAGGCGGCATTGACCTCACTTGGCATTCCCGTGGAAACGGCGCAGCTGGCGAACGGGCTGCGCGTGGTCGTTTCGCCCGACCGCTCGGCGCCGGTGGTGCTCGTCGGCGTCTACTACCGCATCGGATTCCGGCTGGAGCCGGAGGGCCGCAGCGGCTTCGCGCATCTTTTCGAGCACATGATGTTCCAGGGCTCCGAGCACGCCGGCAAGATGATGCACATTCGACTGGTGAACGCCTCGGGCGGCGTGCTCAACGGCTCGACGGCCTACGACTACACCAACTATTTCGAGGCCGTGCCCTCGAACGCGCTCGACCGCGTGCTCTGGCTCGAAGCCGACCGCATGCGCGCGCTCAACGTGACCGAAGAAAATCTGCGAAACCAGCGCGACGTGGTGAAAGAGGAAGTCCGCATCAACGTGCTCAACCGTCCCTATGGCGGATTCCCGTGGCTCGATCTGCCCCCCGTCGCTTACCGCCGCTGGCCCAACGCCCACAATTTCTATGGTGATTTCGAGGACCTCGACGCCGCCAGCATCGGCGACGTTCGCGAATTTTTCCGCACGTATTACACGCCGCGCAATGCCGCATTGGTGGTGATCGGCGACGTCGAGCCGAAGGAAGCTTTTTCGCTGGTCGAGCGGCATTTTGCGCCGATTCCGGCTGGGCCCGAGCCGCCGCACGCCGATGTGGACGAGCCGCCGCCGGGCGAAGAGCGCCGGGGCGTGGTGGAAGAGAAATTCGGCAACCTAGGCGGCATCGCCGTCGGCTATTACGCGCCCGAGCGCCGCACAGACGACTGGTACGCCTTCGCGCTCGCCGACCGCGTGCTGCACGGCGGGCGCGCGGGGCGCGTCTATCGCGAGCTGGTGCTCGAGCAGCAGCTGGCCGTCGACGCAGAGGGCGGCATCCACTACGATTCGGGCGACCTGCTCGATTACTGTGGCCCGATGCTGATGACCACGCGCATCCTTCACCGGCCCGATATCCCCGCCGCCAAGCTGCTTGCCGCGCTCGATCAGGTCACCGGCGAGCTGTGCGAGAAAGGCCCCGAAGCCGACGAGTTGGAACAGGTGAAAGCGAAAATGAAATCCGACTACTACTCCGCGCTCGACGGCGGCGGATCGATCCCGCGATTCGGCCGCATGCACTACCTGGCGTGCTTCTCGCTTTTCGACGGCGAGCCCGCGCTGCTGAATACCATCCTCGACCGCTTCACCGACATTTCGCCCGGGCGCGTGCGCGAAGCGGCGGCGCGCTACATTTTGCCGAACAACCGCGCCATCGTCGAACGCCGGCCGGTGGCCAAGCGAGGTGAGCAATGAGCGCCGCAGAACAAGCCAACGCCGCCCTGGTTCCCGCGCTCGGGCCCGAGCGCCCGGTTGTGTGGCCGCCGCGCACCGTGCGCCGGCTCGGCAACGGGATGCAGGCGGTGCTGGTGGAAGCGCACGGCGTGCCACGGCTCACCGTCGAGCTGCTTTTGCGCAGCGGCAATGCAGCGACCGCGCTCACCGTCCCCGGCCTCGCGGACATGGTCGCCACCACCGTGCGCACCGGCACCGCTCGCCGCTCGCGCCGCCAAATCGAGGAAGACCTGCGGCGCATGGGCGGCGAACTCGCCACCGGCGCCGGCGCCGATTCGAGCATGATCGCCGCCGACGGGCTGGCCGAAGCCGCCGGGCCGCTCGCCGAGCTGGTGGCGGAAATCGCGCGCGAAGCCACGTTTCCCGAAGCCGAATTCGAGCACGAGCGCCAGCAGGCCATCGAAGCACTCAAGCTCGAGCGCGTGACGCCCGGATTCCTGGCCAACGAACGGATGCGGCGCGAGCTTTTCGGCGCCCATCCCTACGCCGTGATCTCGCCCACGATCGAGCAGGTGGAGGGTTACCACCTCGCGGACCTGCGCGCGTTCTACACGCACCACTACGTCGCTTCGAATGCGCTGCTCATCGCCGTCGGCGATTTTTCCGCGGATCGCATGATGGAGCATATCGAGCGCGCTTTCGGCTCCTGGCCCTCGGGCGAGCAGCCGGCGTTCGAGGATTCGCTGCTGACGCGCTGGCGCGGGCGCCGCGTCCATCTGGTGCATCTGCCCGAGACCACGCAGGCGCGCGTCGTCGTGGCCAATCGCGCGATCACGCGCCAGCATCCCGATTGGACGCGGCTCGCCGTCGCCAACGCCATTTACGGCGGCGCTTTTCATTCGCGGCTGGTGGCGAATATCCGCGAGCAGAAGGGCTACACGTACAGCCCAGGCAGCCAGGCCCAGTCGCTGCGGCGGCAGGGGTGGTTCAGCGCCCAGGCAGCCGTGCGAAACGAAGTGGTGGCGGCCACGCTCACCGAAATTTTCTACGAGATGGACCGCATGCGTTCGCTGCCCGTTGGCGCCGAGGAGCTGGCGGAAATCCAGAACTACCTCACCGGCGTCTTCTCGCTCGGCGTGGCCACGCAAGACGGCTTGCGCCGACAACTTTCCACCGTCTACCTGCACGAGCTGCCCGGGGATTACCTGGAAACCTACCGCGAGCGCGTCCGCGCGGTCACGATCGAACAGGTGCTCGAAGCCGCGCGCAAATGGATGGATTCGGCCAACGCGCTGGTGGTGGTCGTCGGCGACCGCGCGCAGGTTGCCGAGCAGGCCGCGCTGTTTGGCGAAGTGAATCTGTGGGACGCCGATGGAAAGCGCATCGAGTGATCGAGACGCAAGCGCGCCCCGCGAATGGGGCGCGGCGACCGCGCGCGGCGTCGCCGCCGCACCCTCCGCGCCGGATGCGACCAGTCGCCGTCTCGCGGGCACCGTTGCCGCGATCGTAGCGCTTTTTCTCTTCTTCGCCGCTCCGGCGCTGGCGAAAAAACTGCCCAGCCATCCGATCAATCTGAACACGGCCACGCTCCGGCAGTTCGAGGAGCTGTCAGATATCGGCCCCGCCATGGCCCATCGCATGCTTGCTTTCCGCGAGAAGAGCGGGCCCTTCGAGCCCGTGCAGGACCTGCTCGCCATCTGCGGCATCGGCTACAAGCGCTTCAAGAAAATCCGGCCGTACGTTTTCATCAGGCATCCACGGGGCGGGAAATAGGCGGCGCGGCAATCGCACAAGTTCGCATTTCTCACAAGCCGGTTGATGCAATTATGGAGACCGGTTGTGTAGAGGCGGGCTTCAGCCCGCCTCGGTTTCTCCCTGGCGCTGACAAGATGCCGGGTTATGTTGCACAAGTTCAGCAAATTATTTTGCGGAAGGGGTCATGACGTTTTCCAATTATCGGTTTGCGAGAACCTGACAAGGAGGAAGACGGAGCATGACCCCGAACAAGGATACGACCGAG
>JAKBLM010000003.1 GCA_021832085.1 Acidobacteriota bacterium
CCGCCTGCAGCCCGGTTCGAAACGCCACCCCCCGGCGTTTCGAACCGGGCTGCAGGCCCTTCGCGAAATCAGCGGCCGACAAAGAAAACGTCAGACCCAATTTGCTGAACTTGACGGACACAACTAAAGTTTGGCGCTCGGATCGAGAACAAGCATTCTATGAAGCACTAAATTCGTTCGCGGTGGGAGTTTGCGGGACCATCCCGCTTCTTGACCCTGGTGGCTGGCAAGGGTAGGCTGAATAGAGATGGAAATTTTCATCGGCAGCACCCTACCCGAATGAAACAAGGTGTCGTTTTGGCCGGCGGAATCGAACCGCTCTTCGGCACACGTGACGAAAATCTGAAGCTGCTCGAATCTGTGCTCGGGGTGACAACCATCCTCCGGGAAGACCGCCTGGAAATCGAGGGCGAACCCGATGCCGTGGAGCAGGCCGTCCGGCTGGTGGAGGGCTACAACGAACTGATTCGGGAGGGCCGCCATTTCGAAGCCGGGGAAGTGAAAGCGGCGCTGCGGCTGGCGCTCGCCGAGCCGGAGGTGTCGCTGCGCAGCATCCTGGCCCCGTCGCGCCCGCGCGTTTTCGGCAAGAAGACGGTGACCCCGCGCAACGCCAATCAGCGCCGCTATATGGAGCTGATGGAGAAGTACGACATGGTGTTCGCCATCGGGCCCGGCGGCACCGGCAAGACCTATCTGGCCGTGGCGATGGCCGTTTCGGCGCTGCTCACCAAGCAGGTGAACCGGATCATCCTGGTGCGTCCGGCGGTGGAGGCGGGCGAGCGCCTGGGCTTTTTGCCCGGCACCATCCAGGAAAAGATCGATCCCTACATGCGGCCGCTCTACGACGCGCTCTACGACATGCTCGACGCCGATAAGCTCGAGCGCTACCTCGAGCGCGGCATCATCGAGGTGGCACCTCTGGCTTTCATGCGCGGGCGCACGCTCAACGATTCCTTCGTCATTCTCGACGAGGCTCAGAATTCCACCACCGAACAGATGAAGATGTTCCTCACGCGGCTGGGCTTCAATTCGAAAGCTGTCATCACCGGCGATGTGACCCAGATCGACCTGCCCAGCGATCGCCGCTCGGGGATGGTCGAGGCGATCGAGGTGGTCGGCCGCGTCGAGGGCATCGGCCAGATCTTTTTCACTGAACGCGACGTGGTGCGCCACAACCTGGTGCAGCGAATCATCCGCGCCTACGAGGAATTCGAGTCCAGACAAACGCCGGCCGCCGCGCCCGCGGTCCCGCGACAGGTCCCGGGGACGTAGTCCGGCGAGCAGGTAAAGCGAGACGTTGATTCTCAATCGCCAGCGCACGGTGCCCGTTTCCCTCCGCTCGCTCGATCGGTTCGGCCAGCGGCTTCGCCAGACCCTCGATTTGCCCGAGGATTCACTCACCGTTTGCCTGGTTTCCGAAGCCGAAATCGCCCGCTGGAATCGCGCCTACCGCGGCAAAAATGGTCCCACGGACGTGCTTTCCTTTCTCGGCGGCGGTGAGCGGCACGCCGGCACGCGGAGCGGTTCGCGCCGGCGCTCTCGCAGCAGAGCGTCTGCCGAGCCAGCGCCTCCTTGGGCCGGCGAAACGGATGGTTACCTGGGCGACATTGCCATTGCCCCGACGGTTGCGCGGCGCAACGCCCGCCGGCTGGGCCGCGGGCTGGCCCTCGAACTTCGCATCCTGATGCTCCACGGCGCGCTCCATCTGCTCGGCTACGACCATGAGCGCGACCACGGCGAGATGGACCGACTCGAGCGCCGACTGCGGCGCCGCCTCGGTCTGGCTACATGATGAACGCCGACCTGAATGCGTTTCTCTGGACGCTGGGCGTCCTGCTGCTCACCGCAACCGTCTCGATCTTTGCCTACCTCGATCGCGTCTACCGCGAACTGGAGCGCGTGCCGAGCGGCCGGCTGCGCGAGCGCCTGGAGGCTTTCGAATCGACGTTCGAGCCGCGCCTGCGCTTCGACCGCCGCACCGCGTCCTCGCTGGCCAGCCTGGCCACCCACCTCTGGCTGGCCGCCCTGCTGGCCGTTACGCTGACGGCTGTGCTCCAGCGTGAGCCGGTTGCCTGGCGCGCCGTGCTCGAGTTGATCTTCATCGTCGGCACCGAAATCGTGCTCGCACTGCATTTCGTTCCTTCGATTCTGCTGGCGCGCTCGGGCACCCGTTGGCTGCTGCCACTACTTCCCGTGATCCGAGCGAGTTTTGTCGCGGCGAGCCCACTCGAAACGGCGGTGTCGGTGGGCAAGCTGCTGGCTGAACTGAAAGAGGAGCACGAACCGGGCGGCGAAGCCGACCAGGATGAGGCGATCGAAGCCTTCGTGGAGGCCGCTCAGGAGGAGGGCCTGCTCGAAAAGCACGAGGCGCGGCTGATCGAGCAGGTTGTCGAGTTCGGCGACAAGCGCGTGAAGGAAGTGATGACGCCGCGACCCGACATCGTCGCGATTTCTGCGAGCGCCACGATCGAAGAACTCCGCCGGCACATGGTGGAAACAAAATTTTCCCGCCTGCCCGTTTACGAAGGGTCGCTCGACGATGTCCTCGGCATCGTTTACATCCGCGACGTGATGGCCGTGCCTGAACGGGAAGCGTCGCGCCGGATCGTGCGCGAATTGATGCGGCCGGTGATGATGGTGCCCGAATCGAAGCTGGGCTCGGAGCTGCTGCGGGAAATGCAGCTCAAGCACCAGCAGATGGCGATCGTGATCGACGAATATGGCCTCGTGGCCGGCTTGGTTACGGCTGAGGATCTGGTGGAGGAAATCGTCGGCGAAATTGGGGAAGAGGATCGCAAACCGGCTCCCGACGTCATCCGAGAAGCGCCAGACACGCTTGTCTTCCGCGGCAGCGTGGCGATCGACAAGCTGGAAGAGATGCTCGGCGTCGAACTCGATCCCGAGCGGATCGGCGAGGCGAGCACGATTGCCGGCTTGCTGAATCATCTCGCCGGGCATGTGCCTCGATCGGGCGAGGTGGTCGATACCGACGGGCTGCGCTTCGAAATCCTCGAGGCAAATCAGCGCAAGGTACTGCGCCTGCGCGCCCGTAAGGTATCCGAAGGCTCCGCCCGAGCCGCCCAAGCCGATTAGCGCGTCGCTCTCACATAGATGAAATCTTCCTTGTGAGCGGCGGCCCGCCACTTCCGTTACACTAGCCTCATGCCGAAAAAAGCAACCGGGAAAAAACCAAGGAGAAAAGCCGTGGCCCGGCCTGCCCGCGGCGCCGCGAAGAGCCGTGCCATAGCGCAACTCGACGAGCGGCTGGAAGAGCAGGGGATTGCCGTCGCCGAGCCTGCTGCACGAGTCGCAGCGCCGCCTGGCCCAAGGGAAGGCTTCCGTTCCGGCTTCGTCGCCATCGTCGGCTTGCCGAACGCCGGCAAATCGACGCTGGTGAATGCGCTGGTAGGCAAAAAGGTGGCGATTGTCTCCGCCAAGCCGCAGACCACCCGCAACCGCATCGTGGGTATTGTCCACCGCCCCGAAGCCCAGGTTGTGCTCGTCGACACGCCGGGCCTGCACCGGGCTGCGACAGCACTCGACCGGCAAATGGCCGACGAAATCGAGAAGGGGATCGAGGGCGTCGATCTGTTGGCAGTAATCGTCGACGCCACTCGCGAATTCGGCCACGAAGACCAATTCGCGATCGAACGCGCCCGCCGCTTTTCCGGTCCCGCCTTCCTGTTGCTCAACAAGATCGACCTTGTCGAAAAGCCGCGGCTCTTGCCCTTGATCGACCGCTACCGCCGCGAGCACGAGTGGGCCGAGGTGATCCCGATTTCGGCGTTGCGGCGCGAAGGGCTCGACGAGCTCTTGCGCGAACTGGTGCGCCATCTGCCGGAAGGCCCACCCTTGTTTCCGCCGGACCAGTTTACCGATCAGCCCGAGCGTTTCCTGGCCGCTGAGTTGATCCGGGAAAAGGCGCTTGCCCTCACGCATCAGGAAGTCCCTTACAGCATCGGCGTGGCAATCGACCGCTTCGAGGAAACCGGCCGCCTGATCCGCATCTACGCGACCATCCTTGTCGAACGGGAAGGCCAGCGCGGCATCCTTATCGGCAAGGGCGGTGCGACAATCAAGAAGATCGGCACCCAGGCGCGCCTCGAACTCGAAGGGTTGCTCGGCGCCAGGATCTACCTGGAACTCTTTGTCAAGCTGCAACCGGGTTGGCGTGACAACCCTTCGATCGTCGGCGAGCTCGATTGGCGCAAGCAATTCGAGCGGATGAGCGAGGAATGAGCGCCGGGGCCGCAGGTGGACAACTTGTCGCGAGGCTGGCGAATCCAAAGGCTGAGGGCGCCCGACAGGCCCCGTCGGCCGTCGCTGACCGGCCCCACGGCGTCGGTGAGTGAAACAAACACCATGGGTGGTTAGAGCATGACAGTACGACCAGCGGCGCGGGCCGCAGGAAAAGTTTCCCTATATCTCCGTTGCCGGGTTTGCGCGGCCTTTCTTTGGTTCCCTTTGCTTCTTCTCGCCTCGCTTCCCTCGCTTGCCGTCGGCACGAAGATCTGCCCCGGCAGCGCCGTGATCGGCAAGTTCGGTATTTTCGTGAAGCATCCGAAAGCGGGCAGGGAGCTTCCGCTCGACTCGGTGAACCGGATTCGCGCAGGTGACTGGCTCGAATTCGCCCCGTTTCATCTCTCGGGGAAAGCCCGCAAGAAAGGTAGGGTGGCCGTCGTCCTGGTTCCCGCCACGGACGTCGCGAACGAGCATGTGATGGTGCTCAAGGTGAAACGGGCCGCCGCCGCGGCACACTGGAAAGTGCCATTCCGCCCGTCGGTAGTCGGTTTGGTGCTTGGGCCCAGCGGCCTGAGCGTGAAAAAGGTCAACTCCTTCGTCCAGAAGAATCCGAACCTGATGCCGCAGATGGCGGACTACGCCAAGCGCGCTTCGACGATCGAGGCCTTGGTCCAGACGCTTTCCAAATACGAGCAGTCCAAACCGGGCCAGACGAACCTGCAGACGGCCCTCAATGGTTTTTCCACGGAATACGGCGTGACGCTTCCGGCGATCAGTTCGGGGCAGTCGAATACGCAGCAGGCGAGTGAGCTGCTGCAGGCCCTGCTACCGGCGGTCTCTTCCAGCACGCCGCTCACTTCCCGCAAGCTGCTGCTCCAGGGATCGACGGGACTGGCGGCGTCAGTCGCCACGATGTTCTTCGGCTCACCCGTGGGCCTGGCGGCCGGCGGCGCTACGCTTTTCGAAAGCTTGCGTACTTCGCTTTTTCCGCGCACAGACTTCCGCGCCGCTTTCACCCAGCCGGCCGCCTCGCACAAACTCACCCTGTGCAGCAGCAGCAAGCCGGCGAAAAGGGGAACGCGGATCGCTTATCTCTGGGTGCAGCGGATTCCCGATGCGGCTCCGCCCTCGGCTTCCCTGGTCCATACGGTCCGCTTGCCGCTCGACTGGACCTCGACGGTGAAGGTGACCACCGCCAGCGTTGCACAGTTGAAATTGCTCTCTCGCGCCCGCGACTGGCGGCTGGTTTCGGCGGGCAAGGCCGTTCCGGTTCCCGTGAAGGTTGCGGTCGGATCCCCCGCCGACACGCTCACGCTCGATTTTCGTCACGCCAAGCTGGCACCCGGCACCTATCACCTGGCAGCGAAGTGGGACTGGACGCCGCTTCCTGTCACCGGTTCGATCGCCCTCATTCCGTTCCCCGATCTTTCCTCAGCCGCCGTGACGCCGTCTTCCGAGGACCGGCTCGTTGAAAACAACGGCGTGCAGTGGGTCCATCTCACCGGCGCCGATTTTGAGTTTGTGGACCACGCCGAGCTCCTCAGCCGCGATGATTCTTCCTTCACCCCGGATTCCATCTCCTTCACCCTGCCCGAGGACAAGCGGCCCGGCGAGCAGAGAAGCATAGACGTGAAGGTGGATTGCGACGCGTTGCTTCCGGGGCCCTATCTCTTGCGGCTCAGCCAACGCAACGGCAGCACCCACGATGTGCCGTTGACCGTCCATCCGCCTGATCCCGTGCTGAGCCACCTGCCCTTGCGCTTGAACGTCGGCTCGCCCAAGCAGACCGTGCTGCTTCGAGGCACCGGCCTCGCTCGCATCGAGCGCATCACCAGCCCCGATGCCGTGTGGACGCTCGCTCCGGTTCCTGTGGGTACCCATCACCTGAAGCAGCGGGTCGCCACCATTGCGCTCGGCCCCGCCACTCGCGAGGGCCAGCGATTTCCGGCCACGCTCATTGTGGCCGGCCTCAATCAGCCGCTCAGTGTTGCTGGTGCGATCGAGGTCATCGGTCCGCTGCCACGTATTGTGGCCGTGCGGAAATCGTTTGCAGCTGAATCCGGGGTCCAGCTCTTTCCCGGCGAAATCCCGGCAGATGCAGACGTCAGTTTTATGATTCAGACGAGCCATTCCGGGTCCCACCCCAAGTTGGATCTGGCCTGCCACGAATCTCGGCAGGGGGCTGGCAAGCTGGCCATTGTCCCCGGTACGCGGCGAGGTTCCCTCCAATTCGACGAAACCGGCCACAATCATTTCTTCCTTTCGCTCGATCCAAGCGAATTGGGTTCTTCGCCTTGCCCATTGACCGCTGCTATTGCCAACCCTGCCACGGGCGTTTCCTCGCCGTTCCCGCTCGGTCGCGTGGTGCTCCTGCCGCGGATCGAAAAATTCACCCTCACCGCCCGGAAGCAAGGTCCGAACCTCTACGTGGGAACGCTCACGGGTCGAAATCTTCAGGTGATCGAAAAAACCGGCTGGAATTCCACCAATGGCTACCAGGTGTTAGGAATTCCCACGCCGGTACCGGGGAATCCGGAGGAACAAACTTTGAGAATTGTCATGCCTTGGCCGCCGCCTTCGCCTAACGCCCCGCTTTATATTTGGCTCAATGGCGAAGATCATGGCCGGCGCACGGCCGCAACCTATTGATCTGCCGCAGATTCGGTGGCTGTCATCCCTTGCGCCGAATTGCCTATGGCAAAGTGATTTTTTCACCGAGCGTGATTGATTTTCACCATTCGTTCCTCTTGGACCAAATGGTAAACTGCGGCTAGCCAAACCAACTCATGTCGGACAAGTTTTCATTTCTTTCGCATCTCCTCGGGCGTGCCGCCGCGGGGCCGGAGTACAGGCTGGCGGAGAACTATGTGCTTCTTCGCGACATGGTTTTCACGATGAGGCCCGAAGCCATCGGGATCATCGCGCCCCACAAGCCGGAAGACATCTGGGGCGTTGTGATGGAGCAGGCGTACCCGGAAGCCTTGGTGACGCTCGTAGCCCTGGCCGATGGCTCAGTCAGCCTCTATTTCAGCAACGGGGGCGGCATCATTGGCATGGGTTCCCATGCGCGACCACAGCGGGCTGCCCAGGCGTTGCTTGCCGCCGCGCCCGAGTTCCGCCAGCACTGCCAGCCGACCACGAAATACCCGCTCCCGCAAAAAAACCACGTCCATTTCTACCTGTTCACCCACCACGCGACGCTCACCGCCGAAGCCCGCGAGCAAGATCTGTTGCGAGACCACAACCCCCTTTCCCCGCTTTTTCACAAGGCCCACGAGCTCATCACCGAGATCCGCCTGATCGACGAGAAGCAGGAAGGCAAGCACGAAGAAAAGCAGCAGTCGGAGCAGGTGCTTTCCCCGAGTTCGGGGGACAATCCGGCCGAGTGACCTCGCCCGCCTGTCCCCCCGGTTTAGGGAATGCGAATGGCTGGGCTCCGGCCTCCCGCCGTGGTAGATTCACGGGAGGAGTTTGGGTGGGCCGCGAATATCTGCAAGGCTAGTTGAGCGGGAGGGCACCGATGTCCAAGACGGCAAGCCTCGTGATCACCATCGGAGCGATGCTTCTGCTTCCTTTTGCGGGGCAAGCACTGCCCGCGCCGGGCGGCATGAAACGATCGGCTGGCGAGCAAAGCAGCCGCGCCGCCGGTACCCAGACGCGCGTGGAACAGGGCAAGGTATTTTTCTACCTTGGCGGCCGAAACACGAAGAATGCCCTGACCACGCTGTACCCCAAGACTGCGTCTCAGTGGGTGAGGCAGCAGCTTTCCCAGGGCCTCAGCCTGGTCCCTCTGTGGGTCGGCCCCCAACCCTCCTGCACGAAGGGCTATAGCACCTATATCGCCAGCACGAGCAGGAACAAGGCTCGCGAGCAGGGCGAGGACTCGGCGGACGCGGCGGTGAGCGCGGCGTCGAGCCTGGGGCTGGGGAAGGGCACGCTGCTGTATTACGAAATGGGCAATTACAACCAGGCGAATTCGTCGTGCCAGGGGGCGGTCGGCGCCTTCCTCTCCGGCTGGGACTACGAAATTCACTCGTTCGGCTACAAGGCCGGCGTTTACACGGACGCCGCTTCGGCCAAGGCGGATCACAAGGACCTGAGAATCCTGGCGCCTGAACTCGAACCCGACGTCATCCTGGTGGCAAAGTAACGGGTTGTTTCTGGAGCTGGCCCGCCAAGCTGCACGGCTGTGCCGCGTTTGGTCGTGGAGGGAAGGGAAGAATCCCGCGCGCATGTCTGGGCTGTGCCCGCCGAAGGCCACGTCTCACTGGCGCGTCTCCCACTTCTGCGCTTCTAACAAGAGCGGGAAGCGTTTCCCCGCGGCAGCTGGGCTCGCGATCAAGACGCATCGCCGGAAATGCCCAGCGTCCTCATCTTCCGGTAAAGGTGGCTCCGCTCGAGTCCGAGTGCCGCGGCCGTCCGGGTCATGTTCCACTGATTCTCTTCGAGCTTGCGCAAGATGAATTCCCGCTCGTAGGCCGAGCGCGCTTCCTGAAGCGTTGTGGCTGCCGATTGGGCCTCGCGTGGGACACCGCGATAAAGTTCCGGCGGCAGGTGCTGCGGCTCGATGGTTTCCTGCGGGCACATGATTACCAGCCGCTCGATCACGTTCTTTAACTCTCGGACATTTCCCGGCCAAGGATAGCGCAACAGCACCGCCAGCGCCGCCACCGAGAGCTGTTTCGGCCGCCTGCCATAAGCGGCGCTGTATTCCGCCAGGAAATGCGACGCCAGGATCGGCACGTCTTCGGTGCGCTCGCGCAGCGGCGGAACGGAAACCGGGATGACATTGAGCCGGTAGAAGAGATCTTCACGGAACACGCCGCGGCTGATCTCCTCGTCCAACCGCTTGTTCGTGGCGGCGATCACCCGAACGTCGACCCGAACCGGTTGGTTCGATCCCACCGGCTCGACGCGCTGCTCCTCGAGCACCCGCAGCACCTTGGCCTGTGTCTTCAGGCTCATGTCGCCCACTTCGTCGAGAAACAGCGTGCCGCCGTCGGCTTTCTGGAATTTGCCAACCTTGTTCTCGGTGGCGCCGGTAAAACTGCCTCGCGTGTGGCCAAACAGTTCGGATTCGATCAGTTCCTCGGGCAACGCGGCGCAGTTGACTTCGACAAAAGCCGCAGCCGAACGCGGGCTCTGCGCATGGAGTGCCCGAGCCACCAGTTCCTTCCCGGTCCCGCTCTCGCCGTAGATGAGCACCCGGCTGCCCGTGGGCGCGGTGAGTGCGATCAGCTGGCGCAGCGCCTTCATCGGTACGCTGTCGCCCAGGATGTGGTAGCTGCGCTCGAGCTCAGCGCGCAGCCGGCGATTTTCCTGTTCGAGCCGCAAGTGCTCGATGGCGTTTTTCACCACGAGCATCGTTTTGTCCAGCGACAGCGGCTTCTCGATGAAATCGAAGGCGCCGAGTTTGGTCGCACGCACGGCGGTTTCGATGCTGGCGTGGCCCGAGATCATGACGACCATCGGCGTCGATTCGAGCTCGAGCAGCCTTTCGAGCGTTTCCAGGCCGTCCATTTTCGGCAGCCAGACGTCGAGCACCACCAGGTCGAAGGGCTTCCCGCGCACCGCTTCCACGCATTCCTCGCCCGAAGCAACCGCATCGACCTCGTAGCCCTCCTCACGCAGAATCGAGCCGAGCGAACTCCGGATGCCCGGCTCGTCGTCCACGATGAGGATCGAATGGCTCACCGCCTGCTCTCCTCCACGCGCACGGGCAGCGCCGGCAGCCGGATCACGAACCGCGTCCCGAACGGCTGATTGTCTTCAACGCGAATCGTCCCGTGATGCTCGGAAACGATCCGGCCGGCGATCGCCAGGCCCAACCCCGTGCCGCGGTTCCGGGTTGAGAAATGCGGCAGGAAGAGCCGGTCCTTGTCCTCGGGCGAGATGCCGTGCCCGGTGTCCGCGACGATTACCTCAACCGTATCGGCAGCTGCCTGCAGCCGCGTTTCCACCAGCAGCTCGCGCACCGGCGCACCTTCCATCGCTTCGGCCGCGTTATCGATCAGATTGACCAGCACACGCCGCAGCAGCTCGCTGTCGGCCTGCACCCTTAACGGCTCCGGCGCCAAGTCCGTGCGCAGGCGGATGCCGTCCAGCCGGCCCTGAAACACTTCCATCGCGGCGCGGGCGATCTGGTTCAGGTCGGCGGGCTCCAGCCGCGCCGCCGGGAAGCGCGCGAACTGGGAAAATTCGTCGACGAGCGATTTCAGCGATTCCACTTCCTGCCCGATCAACCGCGCGCACTCGGCCACCACCTCTGGAAATTCGGGATCGAGCGCGGGCGAACCGTCGCGTTGCTGTGCGTGCCGCAAGAGCCGTTCGGCCGACAGCCGGATCGGCGTCAAGGGATTCTTGATTTCGTGCGCGATCCTCTGCGCGACTTCCTGCCAGGCTGCCGCTTTCTGCGCGCGCAACAACTCGGTCAGGTCATCAATCACGACGACGTAGCCACGTTCCGAGCGCGGCGGGCCCAACGAGCTCACCGTCACCGCCGCGTGCAGCAATCGGCCAGCCGTGCCGATCTCCAGCTCCTCAGAAATCGCACCGATCCGCCGCGAGCGGCGGGCCAGTCTCATCATCCGGCCGGCCGCTTCTTCGCCCGCGAGGTCTTTCAGCGTTCGCGCCGATCGCGCGCGCGAGCCGAAAATCCGGGCCACGGCCGGATTCGACTGCGCGATCCGAAACTCGGTGTCGAGCATCAGCACGCCGGTGGGCACGTTTTCGAGCAGCGTCGTCATCAAATTCCGCCGGCGTTCGATCTCCTCGAGCGCCCGCTCCAGGTTCCGCTTCGAAGCTTCGATCTGCCGGCGGCTTTCGCCCAGCTGCGCCGTCATCAAATTGAAAGAATTCACCAATACGCCGAGTTCGTCCTGGGCCTGCACGGTGACGCGATGATCGAAATTGCCGCGCGAGATCTCCCCCGTCGCTTCGGCCAGCGCCTGAATCGGCACGGTCACGCTTTTTGAAAGGAAAAGGGCAACCCAAGTCACCGCGACGAGCACGAGCAACGTGAACAGCCCGAGGGCCAGCAGAATCTGCCGCTTGTATTGCCTCAGCCCCTGTTGCCCCTGCCAATAGCTCTGCGTTTCCGCATTGATCTGGTCGAGCCGCGCCAGGAATTCCGGTGGCGCACGCCGCCCCACCATCAGCACACCGGTGCCAAGCGGCGCCTGGCCCGCGTAATACACCTGATGCCCGGCGGACCACAGCCGAGTGCCGCCCTCAAGCTTACGAGCCGGATGCGGACTCGCGCCGCTCGCCGGTGCCTGTCCGTGCCAGAGCACCGGGCCCACCTTGCCGCCTTCCATGATCCACGCCACGTTTGCCCCGGCGTCGATCGAGCGCGACAGCGCGGCCGAGGCCGAAGGGGCTGTGGCCGCCCAAGCCGCCAGATGATCCAGCTCGCGAGTGTTGCCCTCCGCTTGCTCGTCGACAAGCTTGCGGCTCTGCTCCGTCGCGACCTCCAGTGGCCGCGGAAACCATTTGTTCAGCGTCCGGTTCATCAGCGCATAGCTGACGAAAAACAGGAAAATGACCGGGAGCAGGGATATTCCCATCGCGCCGTAGACCATGCGCGTCTTGAAGCGCGAGCCGAGCTGTTGCGCCCGCTTCTCCGACCACAGACGCACCAGGCTCCGCGCCAGCACCAGCACGAAGACGAGAAACGCCGACACCACGAACAACGTGACCGCGAAGAGAATGAGCCTCGGGGGACGAAACGGCGTGTCGAGCGAGCCGAGCGTGAAGATCACCGCCGCCAGCAGCGCCACCACGACGCCGCCCAGGGCCAGCCACACGCGTCGCGCTTTCCGCCGACTCATGGCTCACGCTCGAGGAACCGGCCCAGCGGGCATTCCTGGCAGCGTGCTTCCCGCGGCCGGCACCAGCGCTTGCCGGTTTCCACCAGCAGCGCGTGATATTGGTTGAAGATTTCGGTCTGCCGGGGCAGCTGGCCGTGAAACAGTTCCTGTGCCTGCTCGTAACCGACATTGGCATCGGCCAGGCCATGCCGGGCCAGGATTCGGCGCGTATAAGCGTCGATCACAAAGATGGGATGACCACCCGCGTAGAGCAGAATCGAATCGGCCGTTTCCGGCCCGATGCCGTGCACGCCCAGCAGCCGCTCCCGCAGTTCGGCGGTCGGCTGACGAAACATCCGGTCGAGCGAGCCGCCGAACTCGGCGTTGAGGAAACGCAGAAAGGCTTTCAGCTTCCGCGCCTTCTGCCGGTAATAGCCCGAGGGCCGCACCAGGCGCTCGATGCGCCGCAGCGGCGCCCTGCTCAGGGCTTCCGGGCTCAACAGGCGCGCCTGCCGCAGGTTCGCGATGGCCCGCTCCACGTTGCTCCAGGCTGTGCTTTGCGTCAGGATCGCCCCAACGATCACCTCAAACCGCGTCTCGGCGGGCCACCAGTGCTGTGGCCCCAAGTGCCGGTCCAGTACCTGGTAGAAGTTCCCCAGCGCTGTTCCGGCTTGCTCGGCCTGCACCGGTGCGCGCGAATCCGTGGTGCCAGCCGCCAGGGTGGATGTCGAGGCTAGAGCCATCTTCGCAGGCAAGATAACGATCGCGTCCGCGCCGCGTCAAGCCGCCAGTTTCACCTGTCCGGCCTGGGCCGGCAGCGCGCGATCGAACCCATTCTCCTGCGTATAAGAGTATCAAACTTACCGATTAAGGGGGCAAAAGCGGCTGTTTCCGCGGCTCGCCCCCGCCTCACAGCCTCACGATGGCGGGCAACCCGGGGCTTTATCGTTCGGTCGAGCCACTTGTGCGTCGGCGGAACATCCCGCGTCGATTTGAGTTATCATGTCTGCTGAAACTTTTGCCGGCAGCCTTTCTTGAGGGAGCGGAGATGAAGGCAAGGAAAAGAAACGGTGGCTTCACCCTTCTGGAGCTTCTGATTGTGATTGCCATCATCCTGATCATCGCCGCCATTGCGATCCCGAACCTGATGCGTTCGCGCATGCTCGCAAACGAGACTTCCGCGATCGGTTCCATGCGCACGATCTACACGGCGGCCACCACTTACTCGGCCACCTACGGCAACGGGTATCCGCCCTCGCTGGCTGCGCTCGGCCCTCCGCCCGGTGGCGGCAACAACGCCACCTGCGACTACGCCGACCTGATTCCCAGCATGCTCGCCAAGGGACGCAAGTCCGGTTACATATTCACCTACGCCGGCTCGCACCCGCTACCTTCCGCGGGCCAGGGCTGTTCGAATCCTGGTTTCGAGTCCTACAGCATTCATGCCGACCCCGTCACGCGCGGGCAGACCGGGCAGCGTAGCTTCTTCATGGATCTTTCCGGCACGATTCACTACAACACCACCCAGTCGGCCACGGCCACCGATCCGCCGATCCCCGGATAGTCACCCGCTTGGCGGTTTCCGCGGTGACTTGCGCCAAGTCCGGTTTCTCCATTTGCGCCGGTGCCGCGCATCCGGGCCGGCGCCCTGTTACACTGGAATCGATGCGAAGATTGGTCCTGATCCTGGCAGGGATGGCCATGGCGGCTACCGCGATCAACGCGCGGGCGGGCCTCGAGGGAAGCAAGCGCGCCAAGGCTGTCGCCCAGGCCATCGAACGCCACTATCACGGCGTCAAAACTCTTCGGGCGATCTTTCTGGAAACCTATCACGCCGGCCAGGACGACGTCCGCGTCGAATCGGGCACCGTCTATTTCCGCCGGCCCGGCTTGATGCGCTGGGATTACAAGGAGCCGCGAAAGAAGCTGTTCCTTACCGACGGACATAACGCCTGGTTCTACGTTCCCGCCTACCACACGGTGACCCGCAGCCCCATGCGCAAGAGCGCCGACTGGCGCACTCCTTTCGCCCTGCTCACCGGCAAGGCCAAACTCGCCGATCTCTGCAGCCGTGTGAGCCTCGTCCCCAATTCGGGCGGGCCGGGCTCTCCGCCCCTGGGCTATCGCGTGCTGGATTGCCAGCCGAAAAAGAGGGAAGGTTTTCTCGATGCCCGGATCGAGATCGACCCGTCGTACCGGATCGTCCGCGTGCTGGTGAAGCAGCCCGGCGACATCAACACCGAGGTGCAATTCGCCCGTTGGCAGGAAAACATTCCCCTGCCCAAATCTCTGTTTCGTTTCGTGCCGCCGCCCGGCGTTTCCGTCGTCAATCCGCGGGCGCTGGCACCCTCCGGCCCATGACAGAGGCTGCTCCCCGAAGCTTGTGTGGCGCCGCCCTCTCAGAGCCTGTGTGCCGGCTGGCCCTCAGCGCCTGAAGGCGCTATGGTGTGCTCGCGCTTGCGGCACAGCTGAAGCTGTGCCCTTACGAAAAGATTCGGATCCCACATAGACTCTTCGGGGCCCACCTATCGAGGACGATCACCGGGCCGAGGCCCGCTGCATTAGCTCCGCGATCTCGCCTGGAAATCCGTACTCTACTGCTGCGGGCGAAGGTGCTCGTTGAAAAACGCGGCCGAAGCCTCAAAGGCCCGTATCCACGAACGCCAACGCAGGAACATGTGCACCTCATTCGGGAACACCAGCACCTGAAACGGGATGTGATGCGCGCGCAGGCGGTCGGCCAGATCGACGTTCTGGCTGAACGGCACGTTGCGGTCGTCGTCACCTTGGATCAGCAGCACGGGCGAGCGCCAGGTGGAAATGTAATTGTCTGGCGAATTCTTGAAGGCAAGCGCCTCGGCCGCCGCCCGATCCGGCGCCGGGCGATTGGGCAAGGCGGTAAAGGCGCGATCGCTCATCCCTTCCAAATCGACGCCGGCGGCAAACAGATCCGAATTGCGCGCCAGCCCCATGGCGGTCAAATAGCCGCCGTAGGAACCGCCCCAAATGCCGATGCGATGCGGATCGACGTATGGCAGCTTGGCCAAATACCGTCCCGACGCCACCACGTCCTGATATTCCGACGCCCCGCGCCAGCCGGCATTCGCCGGATGCCGGAAGGCCCAGCCGTACATCGTTCCCAGCCGGTAATTCACGGAGAACACGACGTACCCGCGGCTGGCCAGGTATTCGTCCGCCGCGTAGAAGTAGTGGTAGTAGCGTTGCGGGTTGAATCCGAGCAGCATTTGCCGCATCGGTCCCCCGTGCAAATAGAGAATCGCCGGATGACGGCCCTTTCCCGGCGGAACAAACAGGTGGCCGTGCAGGATCGTGCCGTCGAGGCTGTGGAAGACGATCTCCCGCGGCTCGATCAGCTGCGCCATCGGAAAATCCTTGGGAAAGAGCGCCGTGCCCAGTTCCTTGCGTTGACCGCCCGCCTCGAGCAGGTAAGGCATGAGCGGGCGACGGCCGCTCGACGAGAGAAAAACGATGTGGCGTCCCTTGGCCGTCACCACCGGGCTGCATTCGATCGTTTTCCCGCTGGTCAACTGTACCGGCGCGCCGCCGCCCAGGCTCACCCGCCACAGGTGGCTCCGGTCGATATCGTTCTCGTTCGACGCATAGACAATGCTGTGGCGCCCCGGCGTCAGGAACACGTTGTGCAGGTCGAACTGGGTGTTGATCGAGTAGGCGCCGGGCGTCAGCAGTCGAGCCGGACCGCCCTGGGTCGACAATACGTAGAGGTGTTTCCAGCCGTCGCTCTGGGAAGCAAAGACGATCTGGTTGCTCGTGGGAAAGCAAAACGAAGTCATCTCTGCGTACAGGTCGAAGGAGTCCTGCGGTGCCGTCCCGCTCCGCCATATCGCGCGTGCTTCGCCGGTTTTCGGATTGGCCAGCATGATCTTCCAGGTCGAGTAGTGGATCGGAATCAGCGGCGGCTGGATCCTTGCTCCCGGAATGCGGATGAAGGCCAACTGCTTGCCGTTCGGCGACCACCGCGGCAGCATGTCGCGGTCGAAATCGGGCGAAATGAAGCGCAGGTGCCCGTGGCCGAAATCGTAGATGGCGATAAAGCTGTGATCGCCGCGCTGGCTATCGAAGGCGATCATCTTCCCGGAAGGCGACCACCGCGGCTCGATGTCGTGGCCGCGATCATAGGTCAGCGGCCGTGCCGGCTCCGCCCCGGAAACCGGCGCGATCCAGATCTTTCCGCGGCCGGCCCAGACGGCATATCTTCCGTTGGGCGAAATCTGAATATCCTCGCAGTCCTCGTAACCGCAATCCATCGTGCCAAGCAGGCGCGGCTCGCCGCCGTCGACACTCGCCGCATAGACGTCCTGGTGCGGTGGCTGCACCGAGCCGGAGGGATCGGCCATCTGCCCCTGATCGTTTCGCTCGTCGCCGTGGACGTAGACCACCGTCTTGCCATTCGGCGTCAGTCGCAGGCTTGCGATGTCCTTTCCGTCGTCGGTGGTGTAGTGCGTCACCGCGTGCGCGTGGAAATCGGGTCCGGTGGCTACCCACACGTTGCGCACCCCTCGCAGGTTGAAAACCCATGCCACCGTCTGCCCATGGGCCGAGACGGTCAGTTCCGACGGAAACGGCGAGCCCATCACCTGCGCCAGCGAAAAAGAACTGGAATCCTGCCTGGTCGCCGCGCGGTTCCGCGCCGAAGCCGCGCCGGCCAACGCCAATGCCGAAAGGACGACACACAAAATCGAATATCGTTTGGGAATCGTAGTCGCACCCCCTGATGAATTTCACCAATGAATTTCGTGAAGCCTTCCACCACGCCCCGGGCCGGCGAGCCGTGCGCGTTCCCGCGGAATCCCGCCAGCAGCCACCAGGCAACCGGAAACCATACCACCCTGGCGAAATTTACGCCGTCATTCGCACCATGAGATGCTTTCTACCCGTTCCTCATGGGTTCGCACGAATCCGCTGAGCATGCGGATGAGTTCTGTGTAGCGCCGCCCTTCAGGGCGGCACTTGGTTGGCGCGAAGGAGACGCCATGGCGGTCTCAAGCTGCCAGCGGGAAGTGGGGCTAGTTCCTCGCAGCGCCGGCGGCAGCCGAAAAACAGTAAAAGGGCGGGGAAGTGTTGCGGCAAAAAAAGTGCGGCCCAGCGATGCTTTGCCGGGCCGCACGGTAGAGGTTTTCCGCGCGGGGTTAGAAGCGATAAATCGCCGAAAACTCCATCACGCGGGGGTTGGTGAGGGTGCTGCCGTAGTTGCCAAACGATGAGAAGGAGTCTACCTCGCTCTGGAGCGAGGCCACGTCGAACCGGTTGGTGTTCAGCACGTTGTAGACGTTCCAGCGGAGCTGAATGGTCTGGCCTTCCATCTTGGGAATGCTCCACTGTTTCATCAGGCTCATGTCCAGGCCGAAGTACCCATCGCCACGAATCGGATTGATCGTGCCGCTTTGGCCCGGGTAGGCATAGTCGAAGGCGGTTGCAGCCTGAGCAGGATTCGTGAAGATGTTGGGAGTTCCGTTGGTGACGGTCTGGGTCCCGGTGCTCACCGGTCCAACAAGGTTCGACCAGCCCATCTCGTCCCAGTTCGTTGGCCAGACGTAGCCCTGGAAGATGCCGACCGGGAAGCCCGAAGTCCAGCGGCCCGTTCCGGAGTACTGCCAGCCACCGATGATGGCGTTGGCCCAACTGCTCACGTGCGAGCCGATCATCTCGCCGCGACCGAAGGGCAGGTCCACCAGCCAGTAGTAGTTGATCTGGTTGCGTACGTCGAACTGGCTCGGCCCGTACATCTGGTTGGGATCCCAAGCGTTGATCGTGGCGCTCGTCAGGTACATCACGGAACGTTCGGCGAACGACCCGGTGTCCATCGACTTCGAGAGCGTGTAGTTGAACCCGAATAACACGCCGTGCGACATCTGCTTGTGCAATCCGAGCTGGAAGGAGTTGTAGTTGGAGTGGCCGATCGAACGCCAGTCCCACAGCGAGGAATACTGGCTGTTGTAATAGGTGTTCGGACCACCCGCAGCGTAAAACGGCAACCCGTAAATATCGATGTCGTAAAGCGGGCTGGTTTCGTTGTAGAGATGGCCCGGGGAGGTGAAAACGTTGTAGAGGGCTTGGTAGAAGTTGGATGTCGTCTGTGACCAGTGCGGATACCCCGGCACGTAATACAGCAGGTAGGAGGGGTTGGACGGCTGCTGCGCCATCATATCCTCCCAATACTGGGCAGTCGGCCCGATAGCCGCAGCACTGGTCACGTCTGTGTACGGTATGCCCTTCCGGGCCATTGCTGAAAGCTGGCTCGCTGCCTGGAAGTAGCTGATGCCGGTCTTCGGATCCACCAGATTGAGAGGCATGGCGACGTCGTCGTAAACCAGCAGCCGGTGGGAGAAGTGTCCGACGTACGCCAAGTCCAAAGTCATCTGATGGGGCAACTGGCGCTCGATCGAAAGGTCAACGGCGTAGGAATACGGCGTCTTGATCGACGGGTCGATTCCTTGCGCGATCGCTTCCGAGCCCAATGGATAGGTGACAGGGAAGGTGGCCGGCGGTGCCGGGGGCATGATCACGGTGCCCTGTTCGTTCTTGGTCGGAATTACGTTCATGCTCGTGATCCGGGGAACCTCGGCCACCGAGAGGTCTCCAGCCGGGTTCTGGAGTTCGGTGGTCAGGCCGAATTCTCCCGCTGCGTTGTAGGTCATCGCGAGCTCCGGCCCGAAGTTGCTGTAGTACATGCCGAAGCCGGCCCGCACTACCGTCAGGCCGTCACCGGTGAGCTTTCGCAGCCACCCTCCACTCGGCCGGGGCGACCAGGCAAAGCCCAGCCGCGGGGCGAAGTTTTTGTTCTGGATCCCGTACATTGACGGTCCATTCCAATAGGAGCCGGAAGGCGCGAACGTGATCGGTGCATCGTAGTTGGAGGGAATGCCGTTTTGCCCTTCGAGGCTGCGGGTGTTGAACCAAGTTCCCTGGTTCACCGTGGGCGCTACTTGCTGTCCGCTGGTTTCCGTTACCGGCGTCATCAGCTGGTAGTTCAGGCCGTAGGTTACGGAGAGGGTGGGGAAGGCCTGCCAGGTGTCTTGCCAGTAGAAGTTGTAGCTGTCGACTGCCCAACGCCGCGCGACCGACGCACCCTGCGCCAATGGCGTGGCTTGAGTCAGGCTGGTGACTTTGTAGTTGTACACAGCATCGATTTCGCTGGCGAGGCCCATCATCGCCGCCAACGGAAAGTCGTAGGAGTGGTAGGAGTCTTTGCTGATCGCAGGAAAACCGCCCGAGGCGGGGTCGAGCGGGGAGCCCGTGCCGGCAAAGCCGCTCGTGTCCACCCAGTCGGCGTTCGTCAGCGCGTCGCTATATGAGTTGCCGTCCGAGGTGCTGTGCGCCCGCATCAGCAGGAAGTTGCCGCCAAACTCGAAGCTGTGGGATCCCTTCAGCCAGCTTACCGTGTCGATGATGTTGTGCACCGGAGAAACCCACGAACTCGACCGGGTCACGCCCTGGTCCATGTCGCGGAAGTAGACCCAAGGCTGGTTCGAATTGCCAATCGTGCCGTAGCTCGCCCGCGTCAAGCCATACCGGAAGCTGTTCACCCAGTGTGGCCCGAAAACGCCCGTGTACCCGATCACGAAGCCCTTGCTTAAATCCACCAGAGAGCTCTCCGGCACTTGCCCTGGCAAAAACGGCGTGCCGGCGGAGCGGTCGTCCACACCGGTCCCGCGGAAGAACACGGTCTGGTTGCCGTTTTTGGTGATCTTGTAATCCAGCCGTGCGATGTACCAATTGAAGGACTCAGTTGTCGGCGCCGCGAAGGTGTAGGAGGCGTAGTTGGGTTGGTCGAGTGCCGCGACGCTGTTAGGCTCCGGGAACGTTTGCATGTAATTCAGCGCAACCTGGCTTGGCCCGATATGCAGTGGGTCCATCTGCTTGAGCTGTGCCGGTCCCAATCCGTACCAGCCCGCCGGCACGGGATAATTCTGGCCGTTCGCTCCGGCCACGTTGCTGGCCGGGCAATCGCCCGCCGTGTTGCACTGGTAGAGAATGATCCCTTGGCGCAGTGTTGAGCTCGGGATCGTTCGCGTGGCGGTCGCCCCCACATGCTGCCGGCGCCCTTCGTAGTTGAAGAAGAAGAAAAAGCGGTTCTTGAGGAAAGGCCCGCCGATGGTGCCGCCGAAAATGTTACGCACCAGATGTTCGGGCACGTTCGGCTCGCCGCTGGCTGCCTGAGCGGATTTCAGGAAGTAGGCGTTCGCCTCGCCCACGTTGTTGCGGTTGAACTCGTAAAGCGAGCCGTGGAAGTGGTTCGTCCCGCTCTTGGTTACCATCGAAATTTGCGCGCCCGCCGAGCGGCCCTCGGTGGCGCCGTAGTTCGAGGTGGTCACGCGGAATTCCTGCACGGAGAAGGGGGTGGTCGGCAAAACGCCGTTGAACGCGTAGCCGCTGAATTCGTCGTTGTTGCTCACGCCGTCGAGCGTGATGTTGTTCTGGTCGCTGCGCTCGCCGTTCACCGAGCCTGCGCGCGTGTCATAGGAACTCTGTAGGGAGTTTTGGCCGTTGTAGACGACGCCGGGCTGAAAACTGAGCAACAGCACCGTGTTTTCCGCGCGGATCGGCAGGTTCTCGATGGCCTGCGTTCCCATCGTCTGTCCCATGCTGGCATTGGTGGTATTCAGCAGGGGCGGTTGCCCGGACACTTCCACCTGTTGGGTCACCGCGCCGACTTTCATCTTCACGTCAACCGTGGCGGGCAGGTTGACCCGCAGCACAACTCCAGTTTGCGTGTAGGTTTGGAATCCGGTCGCTTCGACCGTCAGCTTGTAGGTACCCGGTTGCACAGCCACAAAGGTGTACAGACCGGTCGATGTCGTGGTCGTTTGCCGCGGCACATTGGTTGCGATGTTCGTGAGTGTGAGTTTGGCTCCGGGAATGGCTGCTCCCGAAGGGTCGGTGATCTGTCCGCGTAGCGAAGTGGTTGCTTGGCCCCAGACAGACAGGCTCAACGCCAGCGCCGCCAGTACTGCAAAGGCTCCCCAAGACTTGTAGGACTTCATGTGAACTTCACCCCCAAACGGAGAGACGACTGGGAATCAGTGTGAACCGGCTGGAGGCCGATACGGCGAGGGGTAGTGGCCTGTTGGGCAGGCCTATCGCAAGCCCTAGATTTTATGGCGCCTCCTCGTGCCGATGACCCCCCTCATCGGACGACGCCGGCTTTAGAGCCGGTAGGACACATTCTCCAATCGGTAACGCAGATGCCGATACTCTGAGCCCTCTTCCTTGTGACTGTCAAGAACATATTGAAGAGGAGCTTCCACAACTCTCCCAGATTCTTCCGCGTGGGCTCGGCTGTGCCAGTGGACGGCCACCAGCAGACGCCGCTTCGCCGCCGAAAGCCTGGATTCCGGTCTGCCACTTTCAGGGCCGTGCCGGGGTGGGCATAGTGGCTTTGACGCACAGGTTTCGGAGCCACGGTGGCAAACAGTCCCGAGGGTTGAAGCCGCTTGGCGGGGGCACAGTTGCGGCGAAGCTGAAGCCGGGCTCATACGAAAAGATTGCGATCCCCTGCGCGCCATTCAGGGCGGCAGCTGCCGGCGCGAAGGAGAAACGACGGCGGGTGCGAGCGTCCGCCGAGAAAATGCGCGCCCCTTGCTCGTCCGGAAGGCAGGCGAAAAAGGCAAAAAGCCGGGGAAGCGCTTGGGCAAAAAACGTGCGGCCCGGCGATGCTTTGCCGGGCCGCACAGTAGGGATGATCTACAGAGGGTTAGAAGCTGTAGACCATGGAGAACTCCATCACCCGGGGACTGGTCATCGTTGAGGTGTAATCCCCAAATGATGGTCCGGCGTCGACTTCTGCTTGAATCGAGAAGGGATCGAACCGGTTGGTGTTCAGGACGTTGTAGACGCTCCAGCGCAACTGGACGGTCTGGTCTTCCACTTTCGGAATGTTCCAGGCCTTCTGCAAGCTCATGTCCAAGCCGAAGTAGCCGTTGCCGCGGATCGAATCGCGATTGCCGCTTTGGCCGGGATACGCGTAACCGAAGTCCGTGGCGGCCGAGACGGGGTTCTTGAAGATGTTCGGCGTATAGCCGGTGCCCCCGATATTGACGTTGGCGGTTCCGGTTGCGGGGTTGCCGGTCTTGTTTGCCCAGCCCATTTCATCCCAGTTCGTTGGCCAGACATAGCCCATGAAGATGCTGGTCGGGAAGCCGGAAGTCCAGCGTCCGGTACCTGCCAATTGCCAGCCGCCGATGATGGCGTTGGCCCAGTTGGTGACGTGCGCGCCGACCAGCTCGTTGCGGCCGAACGGCAGGTTAGCCACCCAGTAGTAGTTGATTTGGTTACGCAGGTCGAACTCGCTGGGGCCGTACATTTGGTGCGGATCCCACGCGTTGATGGTGCTGCTGGTCAGATATTGGGCGGAGCGCTCCACGCGGGACCCCATGTCGTTGGCCACCGAGTACGTATAGTTGAAGCCGAACAGCAGACCATTGGAGAACTGCTTGTGCAGCCCGAGTTGGAACGCGTTGTAGTTGGAGTAGCCGATCGAGCGCCAATCCCAGAGCGAGGAGTATTGGGAATCGAAATAGCTGTTGAGGCCGGCCACCGGGGCAACGGGGTAGCCGGCGACGTCCAGCAGGTATAGCGCGGACGTTTCGTTGTACAGGTTCCCGCAACCAGGTCCGAAGACGTCGTAAACCGCCTGATAGAAATCGGCGGTCGAGCCGCCCGTCGAACAGAGGGCGTACGGGGCTGGGTTTGCGGACGTCGCCTGAGTTTGCTGGAACTCATCTGCCCAGTATTGCGCGGTAGGGCCGATGGTCGCAGCAGTGATCCCGTTTTCGGGGACGCCCTTGCGCCAGAGCTGGGACAGCCGGCTCGCGGCGGTGAAGTAGTCTATCCCGGTTTTCGGATCGGTCAGGTCGAGTGGCATGGCGATGTCGTCGAGCACGAGGAGGCGATGAGCGAGATGCCCGACGTAGCCGAGACTAAGGACCATTTGGCCGGGCAGTTGGCGCTGGACGGAAAAATCGATCGCGTAGGAATAGGGAGTCTTGAGCGAGGGATCGATTCCGTTCGCGATCGCCTCGGCGCCGACGGGATAGGTGACGGGATAGGTGGAAGGCGGCGCCGCAGGGAAGATGTCGTTTCCCTGGGGCGTGTTGGTGGGAATCACGTTCATGCTGGTGATGCGGGGAACGTTGGCGATCGGGATGGCAAATGGGCTCTGCTCGGTAGCGGTCAAACCGAATTCGCCCGAAGCGTTGTAGGCCAGCGCCAACTCGGGGCCGAAGTTGTCGTAATACATCCCGAAGCCGGCGCGGACCGCCGTCTGCTCGTAACCAAAGAGCTTCCGCAGCCATCCGCCGCTGGGCCGGGGCGACCAAGCAACGCCAAGGCGGGGCGCGAAGTTTTTGGTTTGCGTGCTGTACAGCCCGGAACGTCCCCAGTACGAGCCGGAGGGCCCGAACTTGATAATCGGGGCTTGGTTCGCCGGAATGCCATGCTGGCCTTCGTAACTACGTATGTTGAACCAAGTTCCCTGATTGACGGTGGGTTCAACCTGCTGGCCGCGGGTTTCCGTCACTGGCGTCATCAACTGGTAGTTGATGCCGTAGGTCACGGAAAGGGTGGGCATCGCCTGCCAGGTATCCTGCCAATACAGGTTGTAGTCGTCGGAGGCCCAATGGCGGGTGAGATTGGAACCCTGGCTGATCGGTGTTGCCGCCGTAAGGCTGGTGACCTTGTAGTTGTAAACGGCGTCGAGTTCGCTCGCCATGCCCATCATGGCCGCTAGCGGGAAGTCATACGCGTGAGCCGAGGCCACCGTGGGATAGCCCCAGTGGGCGGGGTCGAGGGCATTGTTCTTGCCGGCGAAGCCGCCGCCTTGCACCCAGTCGGCGTTGGTGAGTGCGTCGCTGAACGTATTTGCGTTGGAATTGCTGAGGGCGTGGATCAGAAGCAGGTTGGCGCCGAACTGGAAGTTGTGCGATCCCTTCAGCCAACTCACCGCATCCACGATGTTGTATACCGGCGAGACCCAAGTGCTGGAGCGCGTGATGCCCTGGCTCATGTCCCGCATGAAGACCCACGGCTGGTTGGAATCGCCAATCGTGCCGTAGCTGGCGCGGGTGAGGCCGAGGCGGAAGTTATTGACCCAGCGCGGGCCAAAAAGGCCCGTCCATCCCGCGACGAATCCCTTGCTCAAGTCCACGCTCGATAGCTGTGGCCCCTGGCCCGGAAGGAATGGACCTGCGGTAATGGAACGGTCGTCGACGCCCGTACCACGGAAAAAGAGCGTCTGGCTGCCGCTCTTCGTGAGCTTGTAATCAAGCCGGGCGATATACCAGTTATTCGAGGTCGGGGTTGGCGAAGCGAAGGTGAAATTGGCGTAATTTGGTGCGTCGAGGGCTGCCGAGCTCGTCGGCACGGGGAACGACTGAAAATATTTGAGCGCGACCGCGCTTGGCCCGATTCCCAGCGGGTCCATCTGCTTCAGTTGTGCCGGGCCCAGAGCGTAATATCCCGGCTGAATCGGGTAGGTCTGGCCGTTCTCGCCCGTAACGTTCATTCCTGGGCAAACCTGAGTTGCCGACTGCGAAGCCGTCGGTGAGCACTGATACTGGATGATTCCTTGCCGCAGCGTCATGCTCGGAATCGTATCGGACTGCACCGAGCCGGTCCTTTGCCGCTCGCCCTGATAGTTGAAGAAGAAGAAAAGGCGGTTCTTGAGGATCGGCCCACCAATATCGCCGCCGAAGATGTTCCGCACCAGGTGCTGAGGCACGTTCGGCTGGCCGCTGGCCGCTTCCGCCGATTTCAGGAAATAGGCGTTTGCTTCACCCACGTTGTTGCGGTTGTATTCATAAAGGTTGCCGTGGAAGTGGTTCGTGCCGCTCTTGGTGACCAAGGAGATCTGCGCGCCGGAAGAGCGGCCCTCGGTGGCGCCGTAGTTGGAGGTGGCCACGCGGAATTCCTGGACGGAATAGGGGGTGGTAGGCAGGATGCCGTTGAAGGCGTAGCCCTCGAATTCGTCGTTGTTGTCTACGCCATCGAGCGTGATGTTGTTCTGGTCGCCGCGCTCGCCGTCCGTCGCGCCGGTGCGGGAGCTATAGGAGTTGCCGTTATAGACCACGCCGGGCTGCAGACTGAGCAGCAGTACGGTGTTTTCCGCGCGGATGGGCAGGTTTTCGATCGCCTTCGTCCCCATCGTCTGACCCAGGCTGGAGTTAGTGGTGTTCAGGAGGGGTGGTCGTCCGCTGACTTGCACTGTCTGTGTCACTGCGCCGACCTTCACTTTGACGTTGAGTGTGGCGGGCAGGTTGACGCGCAGCACAACCCCAGTCTGCCTGTAGGTCTGGAACCCGGTCGCCTGGACCGTCAGTGTGTAGGTGCCCGGTTGCACAGCCGCAAAGGTGTACAGGCCGGTCGATGTCGTCGTCGTTTGCCGCGGCACATTGGTTGCAATATTTGTGATCGTAACCTTGGCTCCGGGAATGGCTGCTCCCGATGGGTCGGTGATCTGTCCGCGTAGCGAAGTGGTTGCTTGGCCCCAGGCGGAAACGCCCAAAGCCAGCGAGGCAAATATGACGAGCAAACTCAAAAAATTACGGGCCCTCATTTTGTTTCACCCCCAGCATATTAATTTCCTAGGAGATTTGGTGGCAAAGGTATAACTGTTGGCTACGGCTAGAAGGCCTGTCGAAACTGAAGATCCGGCGAGATGCGGCTGCACCTCGTTCACACCCTTTTCGGTTTCGAGACGGCTCCTCTTGCGGTCGTTTTGAAAAATACCTACGCACCCGATTCTGAAACACCCCCAGAAAAGCACCAACAGTAAGCCGCGTTTCGCCTCATATGTCAAGAAATAATGAGCGGTTCGCGCAACCTTCGTTCGCGCTTTGCGCGAGCCATGCATGGCCTCTTTTGCTCAAGATGAAAGTCGATAGAATGTGAGGGATTTTGGAGTCGATACCGCAACTTCTTCGGCCTCGCGGCGACTTGCGCGACGTCAAAACCTTAGCCGCGCCGTGTTCGTCAATCTGATTACAGCGAAGTCACCGAATTACACGGAAGGACGCAAAAGCAGAAGGAACGGGCCGGGCTTGCGGTCCGCGTTTTCCCCGAAGGCGGCAGGCCTTAGGCCGAAAAGCGCTCGATGCAGGCCCCCAGCGATCGCAGTTTTTCCTCGATACGTTCGTAGCCGCGGTCGATGTGGTAGACGCGGTCGACGATGGTGGTGCCTTGCGCCGCCAGTCCGGCAAGCACGAGCGATGCGCTCGCGCGCAGGTCGGAAGCGATCACCGCAGCTCCCGTCAGCGGCGTGGGGCCGCGCACGATCGCCTGGTTCCCGCGGACGCTGATGTCTGCGCCCATCCGCACCATCTCGCTGGCGTGCAGAAAGCGGTTCTCGAAGATCGTTTCGGTGATGATGCTGGTCCCTTCGGCCTGTGTGGCGAGCGCCATGTATTGCGCCTGCATGTCGGTGGGGAATCCAGGATATTCCTCGGTGTCGACGTTGGCGGCCTGGGCGTGGGCTCCGCCGCGCACGCGCAGCCCGCCCCCCTCCCGCCTGATTTCCACGCCGCATTCCGCCAGCTTGTCGATCACCGCGTCCAGGTGTTCGGGCTCGACCCCTTCGAGCAGCAGGTCCCCGCCGGTGATGGCCCCGGCCACCAGAAACGTTCCCGCGGCGATCCGGTCCGGGATCACCTTGTGCTCGGCCGCATGCAGTGACGGCACGCCCTGTATCCGGATCGTCGACGTGCTGGCTCCTTCGATTTTCGCGCCCATCGCCACCAGCAGCCGAGCCAGGTCGGCAATCTCCGGCTCGCGCGCCGCGTTCTCGAGAATCGTTTCGCCCTCGGCGAGCGTCGCCGCCATCATCACGTTTTCCGTCCCGGTGACGGTGATTCGATCGAACAGCAGCCGCGTTCCGCGCAGCCGTTTCGCCCGCGCCTCCACGTAGCCGTGCTCGGTGGTGATCTGGGCGCCGAGCCGCTCGAGGGCTTTCAGGTGCAAATCGATTGGACGCGCGCCGATCGCGCAGCCGCCCGGCATCGAGACCCGCGCGTAGCCGGTGCGGCCCACCAGCGGCCCGAGCACGAGCACGGACGCCCGCATCGTTTTCACCAGGTCGTAGGGAGCCTCGGCGTGCGAGATCGTCGCGGCACGCAGGCGCACCCGGCCGCTTTCGCCTTCGCCTTCGGGGCCCTCGGTTTCGACGCTCATGTGCGCGAGCAGTCGCGCCATCGTCTGAATGTCGCGCACCCGCGGCAGGTTTCGCAGTTCGATCGTCTCGCCGGTCAGCAGGCACGCCGCCATTTCCGGCAGCGCCGCGTTTTTCGCCCCGCCCACGCGCAGCGTTCCCTCGAGCCTGTGTCCGCCTTCAATCCGGAATTTATCCACAAACCCTCCGCAACTGCCTTACTCCCGTCATCGAGGTCGCTACCACCAGCCTCGGCCTGCTCTCTTCATCCGCCCACGCGTCGTTTCGCCCCTGCCTCGATTGCCCGCCGCACATGCCCCTTGGCCTCGGCCAATCTTCGTTCCGCCTCCTTCCGTTCCGCTCCCGTCTTCAGCATCACCAGCGCCACCGGCAGCTTGCCTCCGGCCCTCCTCATCGCCCGCCGCGCCTCGTCCTCACTCACACCGGCCATTTCGGCCAACACCCGCAGCGCCCGCCGCCAGAGCTTCCGGTTGCTGAGCGAGACGTAGATCATTCGATTGTCGTAAACGCGTCCCAGCCGCGCCATCGCCGCAGTCGTCAGCATGTTGAGCACCAGCTTTTGCGCTGTGCCCGATTTCATCCGTGTCGATCCGGCCAGCACCTCCGGCCCCACGTCGGCAATGATCCGAATGTCCGCCAGTTTCCCGAGGGCAGGACGGGGGTTGGTGGTTACGAGCGCGGTCGTCGCGCCCAGCCGCCGCGCTTTCCGAAGCGCCCCGGCCACGTAAGGCGTCGATCCACCGGCCGCCAGCCCTACCACCACATCGTTCGGCCCGATGCCGACCCGAGCCATGTCTCTCGCGCCCTGCGCGGCGGAATCCTCTGCCCCTTCCACGGCGCGGTCGAGCGCCCGCCGCCCGCCTGCAATCACCGCCTGCACACGGGAGCGGGAAATGCCAAAGGTCGGCGGGCATTCCGAAGCGTCCAGCGCACCGAGCCGCCCGCTGGTTCCCGCACCCACGTAGATCAGCCGGCCGCCCCGCTCGAATCCCGCAACGAAGGCGTCCACCGCTCGCGCGATCGCCGGAATCGCCCGCCCGACCGCTGCCGGCACGCGCCGGTCTTCGGCGTTGAGCAGTCGGAGCAGTTCCAGCGTGCCCTCGCGGTCCAACCCGTGGCTGCGGGGATTCGGCTCTTCGGTTTGCGGCAGTTTTGGCACGAGCAGCGATTATAGCGTGCCTTCGGCGACGCTTTCGCCTGGCAGCGGCACTCGCCGAGCCTTGCGCAACGCGTAGCGCACTCGCAGGAAGATTGCCGCGGCCAGCACCAGCAGGCAGCCTTCGGCAAACATCTTTCCGCCATCCAGCAAGTTCACCGGCCGGCCGTTCAGGTCGGGATTTGTCAGCAGGCTGTGAATGAAGACGAGCCCGGCGAGCACGTAGGTGCTGAAATGCAGCGTTTTCCATCGCCGGCGTCCCAGTTGCGCCCGGTAATGCGAGGTGAGCAGTACGAAGCAGAGGCAGTAGACGCCCAGAGCGCCCAGCAGAAAGACCGTCGGCTGCTTCGGCGCCCACGCCGGAAACACCACGTCAAGCAGATCGAATCCCGCTCGCTGCGAAAAAAGCAGCAGCACCGGGTGCAGCACCGCTACGCCCAGCGCCAGCCAGCCGGTCTGATTGTGGAACCAGAAAATGTTGATGCGCCGATGTGGCCAGCTCCGCCAGGGGCTGTAGCGCACTGAAATCAGCAGGCCGAGCAGAATGTTCGCGGTGATCAGGCCCAGCGCGACAACTCCCACATCAGCCGAAAGCCCGATCGCCGACAATCCACGCTCCCATTCTTCCCACCCTGCCCGTTTCTCCTGCGTTTTTCACTTTGACGCGATGCACCGCCCCAGAGGTTTCCGTCGCGCCCGACGAAATGCGTTTTCCCAGCGGCGCAGCCAATCCCCGGCTCGCCGTTTTCTGGCGGCCTGGCTGCTTCCGAGGAAACTCTTCATCCCCGCGGCCCCCAATTCCTGGCGTCTAACCCCAGGTCTTCTCCGTTTCCCGAGCCCGGGCATCTTTTCTCCTCTTTCCTGTTGACATCGCACAGGAGGCCGCGCATACTCCTGTGGAATTACCACAGGAGAGCACGGTGACCGAAACCAAATCCGAAATCCTCCAAGGCACGCTCGATCTGATGGTGTTGAAAACGCTCGACGCCATGGGCCCGCTTCACGGCTACGGCGTTGCCCGTCGAATCGAGCAGGTGAGCGAAAATCTGCTGCGGCTCAACCAGGGCACGATCTACGCTTCGCTCGTCCGCCTGCAGCAAAAGGGATGGATTTCCGCCTCCTGGGGCACGTCGGAAAACAACCGGAAAGCGAAGTTCTATGCCATCACCAAAGCCGGCCGCAAGCAGCTCGCCGCCGAAACCGAAAACTGGGAGCGGTTCTCCGGCGTGATCGGGCGAATGCTGGCGCTGGCCGATCGGAGGTAGTCATGACGCGCTTGCGCGTGTTGGCCTCGCGCATCCGGGCCCTGTTTTCGCTGCGGCGCATCGATCGCGAATTCGAGCAGGAGCTCGAATCGCACGAACAGCTGCTGACCGAAGAGAATCTCCGCCGCGGCATGTCGCCCGGCGAGGCCCGCCGCGTCGCACGCCTCCGCCTCGGCAATCCCTCGTCGCTGCGCGAGTCGAATCACGACCGGCGCGGCCTGCCCTTCGTCGAATCGAGCCTCCGCGACGTCGCCTATGCCGTCCGCATGCTCCGCAAAAGCCCCGGTTTCGCGCTCATCGCCATTCTTACGCTAGCTATCGGCATCGGCGCCAATACCGCCATTTTCGGCATCGTGGATTCCGGTCTGCTTCGCCCGCTGCCTGTCCGCAATCCTGGCCGGGTCGTTGTCATTGCCTACCAGCGCCACGGCGGCAAGCTGCTCTCCTATTTTTCCTACCCGAATTTTCGCGACATCCGGAACGAATCCTCCTCCGCCTTTTCTGGTATGGCCGCCTATGAATCGAGCTTCGACGGCCTCGGCAAGGGCAGCCGGTCCCAGCGCGTCCTCACGAATTACGTCACGGGGAATTTCTTCACGCTGCTCGGTATCCGCCCGTCGGTCGGCCGCTTGATCCAGCCTTCGGAAGGCAGAGCAACGGTTGCGAGTCCTGTCGTCGTTCTCAGCTATACCCGTTGGCAAACGCAGTTCGGCGGCGACCGCGCCATCATCGGCCGCAAAGTCTTGATCGACGATCAGCCGGTCACCGTGATCGGCGTCACTCCCAAGGGTTTTCACGGCGTCATGCCGTTTGTCGAAACAGACGCCTATCTGCCGCTGTCGATGGCCTTGGTCGGGAAGTGGGATTCGCGTTCTTCCCTCGCAAAGCGCACGAGCGCCGGTCCGTTCCTCATCCTTGGCCGGTTGAGATCCGGCGTCAGCCTCGCCCAGTCCCAAGCCGTGCTCGGCGTCATCGCCCGGCGCCTTTCCAGTGATCATCCGCGGAGCGATTCCGGCCTCTCGCTTTCGGCCTACCCGCAGACGCTGGCACGACCCGCGCCGATGCTCCACAATCCCATCCCCGCCGTCGCCGCGCTCTTTCTCGCCTTGGCCGCGATGGTGCTGCTCCTCGCCTGCATCAATATCGTGAACCTGCTCCTGGTCCGCGCCGCCGCGCGCAGCCACGAGATGGCGGTGCGCTCGGCGCTGGGCGGCACGCGTGCCAGGCTCATTCGCCAGTTGCTCACCGAAAGCCTTCTGCTGGCCGTCCTCGGCGGCGCCGGCGGCATCCTGCTCGGCATCTGGACATGTGCCGAGATCGGCTCGGTGAATTTCTCGCCAGGTCTGCCGCTGCTGCTCGATTTCCATTTCGATTGGCGCGTATTCCTCTACGCCTTCGCCGTCGCGATGGTCGCCGGCGTCCTGGTCGGCATCGTCCCGGCCCTCCGCGCCTCGCGTGTCGAGCCGGCTGCCGTTCTCCACGAAGGCGGCCGGGGCCTCACCCCTGGTCGCCAGCGCCTCCGCAGCGCTCTCGTCGTGGCCCAAGTGGCCGGCTCACTCATGTTGCTGGTGATCGCCGGCCTGTTCACCCGCAGCCTCCAGCGCGTGCAGCAGGTCCATCTCGGCTTCGATCCCTCCCACGTCCTCAATCTCAGCATGGACCCGCACGAAATCGGCTACACCGACGCCCAGAGCCGCGAGTTCTATCAGGAACTCCTTCGCCGCGCCCGCAACCTGCCCGGAGTCCGCTCGGCCGGCATCGCTTTCACCACTCCTTTTCGCCTCTACACCGCCAGCCAGGATTCGGTCGACATCGACGGTTACACGCCCCCTCCCGGCAAGCCAGAACCTTACGTCTACTTCAACTCCGTCAGTCCCGGCTTTTTCCGCACCATGCGCATCCCGCTCGACCGAGGTCGCACCTTCACCGACGCCGATGGGCCGAAATCCGCGCCCGTTGCCATCATCAACGAAGCCATGGCCCGCCGCTTCTGGCCGCACGAAGATCCCATCGGCAGAAAATTCCATTTGGCGGGCGGACCGGCGCAATGGGAAATCGTCGGCGTCGTTGGCAATAGCAGAATGATGAAGCTCACCGGCCCGCCGCAGCCCTATTTCTTCCTTCCGGTGGCCCAGCTTTTTACATCCTATGAAACGCTACAGCTCCGCACTGCCGGCCCGGCGGCTGCGATGATTCCGCAAGCGCGCGGCCTCATCCATTCCATGGCGCCCGATTTGCCGCTCTTCGACGTCGGCACGATGAACGAAATGCTGAGCGGCAGCGCCTTTCTCGTTTTCCGTTTTGGGGCCGTCCTCGCCGCAGCGCTTGGCTTGCTCGGTCTGCTCCTCGCCTTGATCGGCGTCTACGGCGTCACTTCCTACGCCGCCAACCGGCGCACGCACGAAATCGGCATTCGCCTCGCGCTCGGCGCGCAGCCGGCTCAGATCCTGCGCATGATCTTTTCCCAGGGAGCGCTAATCGTCGCCCTGGGCCTTGCCATCGGCCTGCTCGGCGCGCTGGCGGCCGCGCGGCTGGTCGGCAGCATGCTGATCATCAGCGCCGCCGATCCGCTCGTCTACGCCGCCGTTTCGACTGTGCTTGCCCTCGTCGCGCTCGCCGCCTGCTACGTGCCTGCTCGCCGCGCTATGCGCGTCGATCCAACCGTCGGCCTTCGCCACGAATAGAGATCAAGAATCCATGAGCGCTACAACGCCAACGCGAGCCAGGGAGGGGAAGTCATGACGCGCTTGCGCATGTTCGCCTCGCGCTTCCGGGCCCTGTTTTCGCTCCGCCGCATCGATCGCGAATTCGAGCAGGAGCTCGAATCGCATGAGCAGCTGCTGACCGAGGAAAACATCCGCCGCGGCATGAGCCCCGACGAGGCCCGGCGCGCCGCGCGCCTCCGCCTCGGCAATCCCTCGTCGCTGCGCGAGTCGAATCACGACCAGCGCGGCCTGCCCTTCGTCGAATCGAGCCTCCGCGACGTCGCATACGCCATCCGCATGCTCCGCAAGAGCCCCGGCTTCGCCCTCGTCGCCATTTTCACGCTGGCCCTGGGCATCGGCGCCAACGTCGCCATCTTCCGCGTCGTTGATGCGGCCCTGTTCCGCCCGCTGCCGTTCCCGCACCCCAGCAAGCTCGTCGAGCTGCGAAATGCGGCCACCGATTTCAAAGCGTGGAAGAGCGAAACGCTCGATCCCACGCACTGGTGGGCCGCTGCGCCGGCGATTGCTTCCGTGGCCGACTACAGCTCTGACTACGCTGACCTGGAGCAAGCCGGAATGCCCGGCCAGGTTCTGGCCACCCTGACCACCGCACAATTCTTCCGCGTGCTGGGAGTTCCTCCCCTCTTCGGACGTACCTACACGGCACATGAGGCCGATGCTCACACGGCCGTCGCCGTCGTTGGCTTCCGATTCTGGCAGCAACACCTGGGCGGCTCACCGGCCGCACTCGGCAAAACCATTCATCTGAACGGCCACCAGTTCCGGGTGATCGGAGTGATGCCGCGCGGTTTTTCCTTTCCGCGGAACGCGCAGGTGTGGATTCCGTACCGCGCCAAACCGTCTGGATTCTTTACGGCCTCCGTCATAATTTTCCAAACAATCGCCCGGCTCCGTTCCTCCGTAAGCCTCGCCCAAGCGCGAGCTGACTTGAACGTCATCTACCACAGGCTTCAAAAAGACGGCATTTACACATCGCCGAAGAATCTGCCGAAAATCTCACCGGGTTGGCGGTTCATCTTTGGAGTTACCGTAGTTCCCCTGCGCCAGGCCCTTTACGGCCGTTCGCGCCTGCCGCTGTTGTTCCTTCTGCTTTCGGCGGCGATGGTCTGGCTGGTGGCGTGCGCCAATCTCGCCGGGCTGATGTTGGCGCGGACCAGCGCGCGGCAGGAGGAACTGGTGATTCGTGCGGCGCTCGGCGCCACTCCCTGGCGCCTGATGCGGCTGCTCTGGCTCGAAAGCCTAGCTCTGGCCGTGGCCGGTGGCGCGGCCGGCGTATCGCTGGCAGTCGTGGCGCTCCGCGTGCTGCTACCGTGGGCGCCATCTTCGATTGCCGCAGCCGGCGCGACGGGTGATTGGCCGCGAGTGCTGGCTTTCGTTTTTCTGCTGACCTTTGCTTCCACTCTGCTCTTCGGCCTGGCTCCCGCCGCGGCCGCCTCCTGGCCCAGCCTGCGCGGGCTGACCGAAAGAGGGCAGGGAAGCAGAACCACGACGCCGGGTGGCCGGCGGGCGCGTCAGGTGCTCCTCGGCGCGGAAACCGCGTTGACGCTCGCGCTGCTGATCGCCGCGGGCCTGCTCATCAAGAGCTTCTGGCGGCTCTCTTCGCAACCCGAAGGCTTCGATCCCCGGCACGTGCTCACTGTCTTGGTCCCGCTGCCATCCACCTGGTCGGTGAAAAAGCAAACCCTTCTCTATAGCGCCGTGATCGAGCGTGTTGCCGCCTTGCCCGGTGTCGAGGCCGCGGCCGTTGGCAGCTGTTTGCCCGCCCGGCACATGGCCCTTGGCATGGTGGGTCTGTTACCCGCCGACCACCCCGGCTCTTCCCGCCCCGTCGGCGCCGTAGAGTGCACGGTCAGCCGGCGATATTTTCAGGTGCTTCGCATTCCCGTGGTGGCAGGCCGAGTCTTCACGACTGCTGACATAGGCAAGGGGCAAGCCGCCGCGATTCTCAACGCCGCGGCGGCCAGGAAATTGTGGCCCGGCGGGATTGCCTTGAGCCGCCGCTTCGGGCTCACCGGTCTGGGACCGAAGATCGAATTCCCGCACGAGGTGATCGGAGTGGTCGCCGACACACGCTCGTGGGGATTCACAATGCCGGCTTTCCCTGTTTTCTACGTCCCTTACCAGCTAGGAACATTTGGCCGAACGTTTCTGTTGGCAAGAACCAGCGTGCCGCCAGCCTCGCTCGCCTCAGCTTTTCGAAGCGCCGTTTGGTCGGTCGATAAGACTGTCCCGGTTCTCGGCATCGAGACGCTGCGGCAACGGATCGCGCGCACGATTTCCGCCCAGCATTTCCGGACGTGGCTCTGCGCCGGCTTCGCCGCGCTTGCGCTCATACTGGCCTGCGTCGGCATTTTCGGCGTCGTCAGCTACGAGGTGTCGCGCCGCACCCGAGAGATTGGCATCCGCATGGCGCTCGGCGCCCGAGCCGAAGAGGTGACCGGCATGATGTTGCGCCGCGGCATTCTCGCCGTATGGATTGGCGCAGCCGTGGGCCTGGGCGGGGCCTTTGCGCTCAGCCGCTGGCTGGCAAGCCTTCTGTTCCATCTCCAGCCGGGCGATCCCGAAGTGTTCGCAAGCGCCGCGGCGCTGGTCCTGCTTGTCGCAACGGCTGCCGCCTGGCTGCCTGCCCGCCGCGCTGCTCGCGTCGATCCGAACGTCGCCCTGCGCCACGAATGACGCCGGCGCCCCGCGCGATGGATAGCGCATTGCCGGTTATGACTGCGCGAGATTGACTTCCCTGGCGAAAGCCGTTTTGGCAGTACCGACGTGAAGTGGATAGCGGGGAGGAGCGACCGGCAATTTTTCTAATAACCCGGAAATCGCTGCTGTTGTCATCATGACTGTTACCCTTGCCCTTGGCCCGGGCATCAAATTCTCCAGCGTTATGGACTCCGTCCCGACTTGCCAAATGGCTAATATGCGTAGGGTGTTTACTATGTAGTAATACACCATTAGCAGCGCATCACCTTATTCGCTCGCTTACCATGGTCCATGCTGTTGTAGAAAAGTCCCGATTCGCACGGAGGTGCACGGGGTGCACGACAAGTTCTGGGTGGGATTGGTACTGGTATTCAGTCTCGCAAGTTTTGGTTGTGCTGGTTCGGCGGGTTCCGGGAACGCGAGTGATCCTCCATCGGTGCCGGTGGCAGGTCTTTCGCCGGCCAGTCTCGCCTTTGGGAGCGAGCAAACGGGTGCGACGAGCGCGGCTCAGACCGTCACTCTGTCAAATACCGGCAATACAAGCCTCTCGATTACGAGCGTCGCGACGTCTGGCGATTTTCAGGAAACAAACATTTGCCCAGCCAGCCTGGCAGCCGCCGCGTCGTGTACGATTCAGGTGAGTTTCGCGCCGACGGCTTCGGGAACGCGCACCGGGTCTCTCACGGTGCAGGACAACGACGCGAGCAGTTCCCAAAGCGTCAGTCTCACGGGCACGGGGACATCATCGACCTCGGCTACCACAGCGGTCTTCTATGTCGCTCCAGATGGCAACGATTCCTGGAGCGGCAAGCTTGCGGCTCCGAATGCGAATGGGACGGATGGCCCGTTTGCCACATTCGATCATGCCCGTGCCGTCGTGCGCTCTCTCGATAAGACTGGGCTCGGCCAGGTGGTCGTTGAATTCCGGGCGGGAACGTATGTCCTTCCCTCAACCGAACAGTTCACCGCAGCCGACTCGGGCACGCCCACCACACAAATTATTTACGAAAATTATCCAGGCGAAACGCCGGTCATCAGTGGCGGGGTACAAATCAAGGGCTGGACGCCCAGCGCCACAATCCCGGGCGCGTGGCAGGCGTCGGTCGCCGGCCTCAAGCCATTCGAGCAGCTTTGGGTGAATGGACACAGGCGTGATCGGGTCCGCGTCCAGGCCGGCAGTTCCAGCGGATACTTTTACAATCTCGGCCCCATATATGTTTCCAATTCCACAGGCTGCACGAATGCGAATTATCCTTCCGGATATAGCCCGTCGCTCGAGATCACTTCTGGATCACACGCCGGGCAGTACGAGTGCTTCGATCGATTCTTTTTCAAGACTGGCGACATCAATCCTGCCTGGAGCGGCCTCTCGAATCCGAATCACCCCATTGAGATCATCGATTTCGAGGACTGGACGATTTCCCGGATGCGGTTAGAGTCCATCGGTTCGTCCGCCGACTACGCCGGCGCCCCGGCCAATTCCAGCGTGGCCTATCTCGTGGGCGCCACGGCGCGAGGCAAGTTCTGGGGATTTTTACCTGGCCACCGCTACTTGATCGACAACGTGAAGGACGCGCTCTCCAGTTCAACTCCCGGCGAGTGGTATCTTCATGAAGACGCTTCCGGCAATCCGACCGTGCTTACCTATGTCCCTGCCGCCGGAGAGGATTTTTCGAGCAGTTCTCCGCCAGTAGTCATTGCGCCGCAACTGGACCAACTGGTCGTCTCCGACGACCCCAACGGCTTCAGTTACGTCACGTTCAAGGGGCTCACGTTTTCCTACGCCAACTGGGTAGCGGGAAGTCCCGGAGCTACGAGTTACAACGACAACGAAGATGCCGGGAACGACGAGGTTCCTGCCGCTTTGAGTTTCTCCTATGCCAGCCACGTCACGCTCGATTCGGACATCGTCGCGCACGTGGGCGGCTGGGGCGCGGAGTTCATTGGCACGAGTCCGGCCTTCGTTGCACCTTCGGCGCCCTGCAGCAGCCAGGCGATGAAGGATTGCAACGACGCGATCGTGAATTCCGAATTCACAGACCTCGGCTCCGGAGCGATTCGCATCGGCGCTCAGCCCCGCTCCGCGGACACCAATGCCAATGTGGCCCAGTACAATCTCGTCTACAACACGGTGATTGCCGGCGGAGATCGCATGATGCCAGGCGTGGGCATCGCCATCGGCAATTCACATGACAACGAGGTGGATCACAATGACATCTACGATCTCTACAATACCGGCATCAACGTCGGCGACTCACTCAACTTCGACGGCGGCGGCCTGCCGAATTTCGCTCATGACAACCGGATCACCTACAACGACGTTCATCAGCTCGGCCAGGGCGTGACCAGCGACATGGGCTGTGTGTACACGGCCACGGCGCTCCAAACGGGCAACCTGATTGAGCACAATGTTTGCCACAATATCGCAAACGATCCCGGAACCGGCGGCTACGGAGGCTGGGGAATCTATCTCGATCAAGGATCGAGTTTCGTCACGGTGATGGACAACCTCGTCTACAACACTACTTCCGCCAGCTTTCACTACAACTGTTCGAATTCGGGAACCTATCTGCCCAACGGAACGCCGAACCTCATTCAAAACAATATCTTTGCCTTCGGGGCACGGGGCACGATCCAGCGCACCGGGGACGACGGTGTCCTCAATTTCACTCTCCGAAACAACATCTTCTACTGGGATCAGACCGCGCCGGGTTCCTCTCCGCCTTCTCCGCAGGTTGGCACGTGGACATGTAACGGCGGCTCGAACTTCACGAGCTGCTTCGATTTCCAGCGGAACCTGTACTACTCGACCGCGGATCCTTCGATGACCACGTGGAGATTCCTCGCGGCGAATCCCAATCTCCTTTCCTACACTTTGCCCGAATGGCAGGCGCTTGGTGAGGATCTGAATTCCGTGGTGAACAAGGACCCGCTGTTCGTTTGCCCCGGCAGCACCGCTTGCTCCTCATCCGGTCCCTATAATTTCAGCTTGCAAAGCGATTCGCCGGCCCCGCAATTAATCGGCTTCCAGCCGTTCGATCCGAGCAAGGCGGGGCGAGCCCATCCCGTGCTTATGCCGGCTTCTCTCCCTCCGGCTTTTCCGTTGCAACTGCCAGCGTCCTATTGAGCGCGAACTCGGGTTGCGGTTGTCGTGGCTCGGCACGTTCACGACGGCTTTTCCGTCCGCGCATACCGAATCACGGAAGTCGGAACTGTACCGACTTTTTCGCAAGGATAGACTAATGACGGTCTGCCAGACCGAGCACTTTCACGACCGCGTCGTGCAACGCCGGGCGCACCTTCTTGTGCAGTTCGTTTTCCGCCGAGCGATAAACGCGGTTCGTGAGCAGCACGACGAAGAGTTCCTTTTCCGGATCGAGCCACAGGGAAGTCCCCGTGAATCCTGTGTGTCCAAAGCTCCCCCGTGAAAAGAATCGCCCGCACGAAGACGCTTCGCCCGGCACATCCCACCCCAACGCCCGAGCGGCATCGCCAATGGTTTGCCGCGCGGTAAATCGCTGGATGGTCGCTCGCTCGAGCAGCCGCCGGTGCGCGTAGCTGCCGCCGTTCAGCAGCATCTGGCAAAAAACGGCCAGATCGCCCGTCGTCGAAAACAGCCCTGCATGGCCCGCCACGCCGCCCATTGCCGAAGCGTTCTGATCGTGTACTTCGCCCCATACCTGCCGCCTGCGCCACGTCTTGTCGTTTTCCGTCGGCGCGATGCGCGCTCGCAGCCCGCGCCCGGGCCGGAAGCGCGACGCTGTCATCCCGAGCGGCCGGAAAATTCGCTCGCGCGCCAGCTCGTCGAGACTCATGCCGCTCATCTGCCGCACGATTTCCCCGAGTAGAATGAAATCGAGATCGGAATAGACGATCCTCGTCCCCGGCTCCGATTCGAGCGGCTCGGCAAGCACACGCGAGAGGATGGAGCGGTATCCCTTCGCCTTCCGGAAGAACTCGCGATGCGCAGGCAGCCCAGAGCTGTGCCGGAGCAAGTCTTCGATCGTGACTTTCGCGCGCCATTCGCGTTGCGGACCCTCCACCCACTCGGGCAGGTAGAGCGTGACCGGCGCGTCGAGCCGCAGCATTCCCGCTTCCACCAGTTGCATCGCCGCTGTCGTAGTTACCACCACTTTCGTCAGCGAGGCGACGTCGTAAATTGTGTCCGCTGTCACGGCCGGCGATTTTGCGCTGTAGGTTTGCCGCCCGAAGCGATGCACGATCAGCCGCCCTTCGTGCCCCACGGCGAGCACGCCGCCCGGAAACGCGCGGTCATTCACCGCCTGCTCGAGCACGTCGCGAGCTGGTTGCAGCGCCTCTTCCATTTCCACTGAGCCAGCGGCGAGCGTCATCGGATTGGCTCCCACACGCAATCCCAAGCCCATCGCCGCCACTCCCGGCACAGTCACCGGCAGCTTGCCGCCGATGGCCACCTCGCCGAAAATGGCGCGCCCCATTGCCCGTTCGGCCACAGGCGTCGTGCTGAAAGCGGCGATCCAGCATCGCGCGCCAGGGAAATGCGAAATCAGGTAGGGACTGCCGAAGCAGGCGACGACCACCGGCTTTCCCGCAGCCAGCACGCGCCCAACCAGCTTCGCCTGCTCCTCCGGCAAGCCGATCGTGCCCTTGCGGTCGGCCACGCGAACGTAGAGCGCCACGATGGCCACGTCGTAACTCTCTGCCGCAGGCAACTCCACGCGCTCGGGAGGAACGAATCGCGCATCGCTGCGCAGCACCTCGAGAGAATCCACGCGCCCGCGAATTTCGTTTTCCAATCCATCGCCCGGCAGCAGCTCGGGATCGGCCGAAATCGCCACCAGCAGTGCCCGCGCCGGCCGAGTCGCATCGAGCGGCAGCAGGTGGTCTCCGTCGCGCAGCAGCGTCACGCCACGATCGGCGATATCGAGCGCCTCGCGCGCGAATTCCGGTCTGCCAAACGCTTCGTTCAACCGGCCGAGGTCTACCGCTGGCCGTTTCTCAAGCCCCAGCCTCGCCTTGGCGAAAAGGATGCGCCGCACGGCGTCGTCGATTTTCGCCATGGCCAGCCGCCCCTCGCGCACAGCTTCGCGGAGCGAGCTGAGCGCTGCCTCCGGGCTCGGCGGAAGCAGCAAAATATCCGCACCCGCCTGCATCGAGAGCACTGCCGTGCGATTCGCGGGGTAGAGCATGGCCACGCCGGCCATGTCGAGCGAATCGGTGACCACCAGTCCCCGAAATCCCATGTCGCGCCGCAGCAGCCCGTCGATGATCGTGGGCGACAGCGTCACCGGCAGCTTTCGGTTCGGTTCGAGAGCGGGCACCAGAAGGTGCCCGGTCATCATCGAGCCCACGCCGGCCCGGATCGCCGCGCGGAACGGCGCCAACTCGACCCGCTCCAGCCGCTCCCGGTCGCCCGTGATCACTGGCAGCCCCATGTGCGAATCGACGTCGGTGTCGCCGTGGCCGGGGAAATGTTTGGCCGTGGCGAGCACGCCATTCGCCTGCGCCCCGTGCACAAATTGCGCCGCCAGTTCGCCCACCTTCGCCGGGTCCTCGCCGAATGAGCGAATGTTGATGATCGGGTTCGCCGGGTTGTTGTTGACATCCGAAACCGGCGCAAAGATCCAGTTCACGCCGGCAGCCCTGGCTTCGAGTGCGGTGATCCGGCCGTGACGGTACGCGTCGCGCGGATTGCCGGTCGCCGCAACGGCCATCAGGTGGGGCAGGGAAGTCCCTTCGGCGAGGCGCATTGCCGTCCCGGTCTCGAAATCGGCCGCGACCAGCAGCGGGATCTTCGCAGCGCTCTGCAGCCGGTTGAGCAGCGCTGCGGTCGGATAGACGCGGTCGATCTCGATGCCGGCCGGCGTGCGAAACGCCTGGAGCAGCAGCCCGCCGACTTTACCCCCGGTCACCCAGTTTTCCAGCCGCCGCAGTTCCGGGTCCCCGGCCGAGGTGAACCGGCCCCACACGTAGAGCATCAGCAGCTGCCCCAGCTTTTCGTCGAGCGTCATGCGCGCGAGCGTCCGCTCGACCCAACTTGCCCCTGGGTGCGATGCCCGGGGAGATTTCCGCTGCTTGTTCTGCTTTGCTCGAGAAGCCATTCGCTCGAACCTCAATTCGGGAGTTGCGAAACGGTGAAAATCCGCGAAAAACCTGCAAAAACGGCGTGCCCGCTGCGCGGCAGTTGACGCGGAACGGCCGGGGCTTGTATATAGCACAGGCTAAGTCATGAAGAAACCATTTGCAGTCTCCGGATCCCTGATTCTCCCCGTACTCGTCGTCGCGCTTGCCGCTTCGGTCATTGCCGCCGTGCCCGGCCCGCCGAAGCTCTCCGACGTCGATGCCATCATCAACAAGGCTATCTCGAAAAACGAATTGCCCGGCGCCGTGCTCGTGGTAGGACATCGCGGACGCATCGTCTACGAAAAGGCCTATGGCATGCGCGCGTACGCCCCGCGTCGTCAGCGCATGACGGTCAATACGATTTTTGACCTCGCTTCGCTGACCAAGGTTTATGCCACCGCTCCGTCGATCATGCTGCTGTTCCAGCAAGGCAAGATCGACCTGAACGAGCCCGTGGCCCACTACCTGCCGCAGTTTGGCGCCAACGGCAAGAGCCAGATCACCGTTCGCATGCTGCTCACTCATTTTTCCGGCCTGCGCCCCGATCCGATCATCCCGCCTGGCGTCAAGGGCTACAAAGCCATCCTCCATATCATCTATGCTGACCACCCGGTGGCGCCGCCCGGAATGCGCTTCATCTATAGCGACTGCAATTTCATCGTTCTTGGCCAGCTCGTGCAGAAGATCTCCGGCTTGCCCTTGAACGTTTTCGCCCAGCGCTATCTCTATCGTCCACTGGGCATGTACCACACGCGTTTCCTGCCGCCGAAAAGCTGGATCCCGCGCATTGCGCCCACCCTGGACGTCCACGGCGTGCCGCTGCGAGGCGTGGTGGAGGACCCGACCGCGAGAGCCATGGGCGGCGTCGCCGGCCATGCGGGGCTCTTTTCGGACGCCCACGATCTGGCGATTTTCTCCCAGATGATGCTGAATAACGGGCGCATCCCCAGGGGGCGGTATCGCGGCCGCTACCTGTTCCAGCCGTCGGTGGTTCATAAAATGACGTCGGTGCAGTCGCCGCCGTGGAGTCCGGATCTGGAAGGCCTCGGCTGGGACATCGACAGCCTTTTCGACTCGAACCGCGGCGGACTCTTTCCGATCGGTTCCTACGGCCACACCGGTTATACGGGCACGTCCGTGTGGATCGATCCGGCGAGCCAGACCTACGTGATCCTGCTCGCCAGCAGGCTGTATCCCCATTACCGTCCGCCGATCTTGAGCCTGCGCTACCGTGTCGCCACACTGGTTGCGGCGGCGCTCGGCGCCGGCGCCCGCACCGGACCCAGTTCCCCGATCTTTCGCAGCATCGGCGCCGATCGGCCTTACAATCTGGCCGGCATCACCACGCATAACGACCAGACCCTCACCGGCATCGATGTGCTCGAACAGGAGCATTTCGCGCCGCTCCAGGGCAAGCGCGTGGGCCTGATCACCAACAACACCGGCGTCGACCGCGAGGATCGGCGCACCATCGACGTTCTCGATCACGCCCCCGGCGTCAAGCTGGTGGCCATCTTCAGCCCGGAGGGTGGCATCACCGGCATGGCCAACACCTTCGTTCCAAACAGCCGGGACCCGGCGACGGGCCTGCCCATCTACAGTCTCTACGGCAAGACGCGGCGGCCCACGGCCAGCGAGCTGAAAGGCATCAACGCGCTCGTTTACGACCTTCAAGATGCCGGCGTCCGCTTCTACACCTTCACTACCACCATGGTCTATTGCATGCAGGCCGCTGCCAAATTTCACATCCCCTTCTTCGTGCTCGACCGACCCGATCCGCTCGGCGGCGAGCGCATTGCGGGCCCGATGCTCGATCCTGACCGGCTTTCCTTTGTCGGTGCTTTCCCCATGCCGGTCATCTACGGCATGACCATCGGCGAGCTGGCGGAGATGATCAACGCACAGGACCACATCGGCGCCGATCTCACCGTCATCAAGATGAAGGACTGGCACCGCCGCGACACATTCGACCAGACCGGCCTCGTTTGGGTTCCTCCGTCGCCCAATCTCCGCAACATCAGTGAAACGCTGCTTTATCCGGGCATCGAGATCCTGCAGGCCGGCGGCGTTTCGGTCGGCCGCGGCACCGATACTCCGTTCGAGGTCGTTGGCGCACCCTACATCCACGCAGCCGAGTTCGCCGACTACCTTAACCACCAATTCATCCCCGGCCTCCGCTTCGTGCCCGTCTACTTCACGCCCACGAGCGGTATCTTCCACGGCCAACTCTGCGGAGGTGTCGAACTGCTCGTCACCGACCGGGCGTCGGTTTTCCCGATGCTGACGGGCATCGAACTTGCCTCGGCCCTACACCACTTCTACCCGCACGATTTCCAGCTGGGCCGCATTATCGAACTGCTTGGTTCGCGCTCCACTCTCGCGGAGTTGGAAAAGGGCGATGCCCCTTCCAGCATTGTCCTTAGCTGGGACCGGCAGATCGAGAAATTCCGCCAGATACGGAAGAAATATCTGCTCTATCCGAATTGATCCGGTTCGCGGCGGATCCCCAGCGGGGCAGTTTCGGGGATCCGCCGACGCCGGGTGCAATCCGGAATCCCGTTCATCGCCCGTTCGGCCAAAGTTCGCGAAGGCGGCCCTTCGTTTCGCGAAAATTGCATGCCAGCCTGAGCCGAGCAGGCGCTTACTTTTCAGGCTTGGAAATTCCTGGAGTAGGATGACACCGATGTGCGCTTCCCACCCGAAGGCATGGCTTTCCTGGAGCAGCGGCAAGGACAGCGCCTGGGCCCTGCACGTCGTCCGGGAGCAAGCCAAGCTGGACGTCGTCGCCCTGCTGACCACCGTCAACCGCGTGTTCGGCCGCGTCTCCATGCATGGCGTGCGCGAAGCTCTCGTCGACGCCCAAGCTGAGCGCGCGGGCTTGCCGCTGGTCAAAGTCCCGATCCCGTACCCTTGCCCAAACGCGGCCTACGAAGCGGCAATGGCCGCCGCCATGGATAGGGCGCGCGCCGAGGGCGTCACCCATGTCGTTTTCGGCGATCTTTTCCTCGAAGACATCCGCCAGTATCGCGAACAGCAACTCGCCCGCTGCTCGATTACGCCGGTCTTTCCGCTCTGGCAGCTCGATACAGCCGATTTGGCCCGGCAGATGGTCGCCAGCGGTCTGGAGGCCTGGCTCGCCTGCGTCGATCCGCGCAAGCTCGATCGCGCTTTCGCCGGCCGCAAATTCAACACAGGCCTGCTCGCCGACCTGCCAGCAGGAATCGACCCGTGCGGCGAATACGGCGAATTTCACACCTTTGCCAGCGCCGGTCCCATGTTCCGATCGCCGATCCCGGTCGCGTTGGGAGATATGGTGGACCGCGAAGGGTTCGTTTACGCCGACCTGCTGCCTCAGGCCGTCACGCCGCCGACCCGCTGACCACCGGTCCGCGGTCCGCTGGCGTGTCCCTGCCTTGGTGGCCACGATGGGCGCCTTCCCGGCCGTGGGCTGTCCTCCGCGTCGACTTTCGACACAGCTCAAGACACACCAGCGGCATCCTAGCGCCCTTGAGGTTTTCGCATATGGGAAACTTCTTGGGGTACGGGAACGGCTCGCCGGCCTCAGCCCGGGTTTGAAAACTGCGGCCTAATATCCCGAGGGTTGCTGCGAGCCGAAGGCGATCATCATCGGCGTGTTTTTCACGAGCACGACATTGTGCCCGCGCGCGAGGAAATGGTCGTAGACCGACCAGCCGGCGCCGTAGATGCCCAGCACCTGGCCCAGCGTTCGCGATGTCACTGTGGCCCCGATGATCAGTCCGACCAGATGAAAGCCGGAACCACCCGCCAGTCCACGATTGCTCAAGTCCCCGCCGCGGCTGGCGCCTGCGCTGCCGGCATCGGAATCGAAAGTGGAGGTGGCAATCGCCATCGATAGTGCGGTGTTGAAATACCGCCGCTTGCGCGTGGGGATGGTCGCGCCGCCTTCAGAATCGAGCGCAATCCGCGAGCTGCGGCCCACGTCGAGCCCCTCAATGTTGGCGTCAACCAGAGCCGTGGCGCCCGAGGGCAATTGCACTTTGCGGATGGCAATGCGAAGCAGTCCGTTGCGATGCAACCGCCGCGCCGGATGCACCTGCACCACCGAGCCCTCAAGCTTTGTCCCTTCCGGCAGCACCAGCAGCTTCTTGTGTGGCGAGAAGATCGGCTCGGTCATCACTGCCACTACCGGCGTACCCTTGCGCGCCGTCGCCGAGCTCAGGGTGGTTAGGAGCCGCGCTCGCACCACGCTATTCGCGGGCGGCAGGTTGCCGTAATCGGCCAGCGCCCCGGGCGCCAGCGTTTCCTGTCCGCAATCGAGCGGGTGAACGAGTTCGGCGTCGAAAACGGTTCCCGCGCGCAAATACTGATGGTGATAGGGCAGCTCGCTGATCGCGAATCTTTTCAGGTAGCGGAAGCTCACCAAACGCTTCACCTCCCGCAGCCCCGCGTGCCACTGCGCTGCCACCGTCCGTTCCGCCCGGTGGATCAGACCGGGCTTGACCGGCTTCTGCTGTTGCGCCACCAGCCGGATGACATTCCGAATCCCCGCAGAGACTGTCGTATCGATTGGTATCCGCTTCCCGTTGTTCAGCGCCAGGGTGTCGAATTCCAAACGTGCGCTGCGTAGCGGCGTGAAATTCCCGCTCATCAGTGCTTCCGCCCGTCGCCATTTGGGGGCCGGAATAATCTGCACCACTTTCCCGGTTACCCTGCTCCCGGCCGGGATCACCACCCGGTTGAAGGCATAGACGGGCTCGACCACCCGCGCCGCCACCGGCACGCCTACCTTGTTGATCGGCACCTTCTTCAGCAGCGCCACTCGCAGCGGCGTCTCGGCCGGCACAATCAGCTTGATATGCCTGGGAGTGACCGTCACCTTGCGCGCCTCTTCGCGCTTGCGCCGAAGAAGCACAGACTGAAGCCGGGCAAGCCGTGGGGCGGGAATCGATTTCGAAGCTTTTTTGTGGGATTGGGCCGGCGCCGCTTGTGCCATGGCCGTAGCCGCGCACAGGAAAAGGGCGCTGCCTAAGACGGACAAACACCATACGTCGGTTTTTCGATAGGATTGGATAGTCCCCCGGCCTCCAAGCGCCATCACCTTACCCCCATTCCGCACTGTTTCCGATTCTAACAGAAGCCGCCGGGTAGCCTCGACAGATTCCCGGGACGGCTTATACTGGCCTCCTAACTTATGATGCGAATTTGCTCTCTATTGCCAGCAGCAACCGAAATCCTTTTTGCGTTGGGCCTCGGCAACGAGGTCGTCGCCGTCACGCACGAATGTGATTATCCGGCGGAGGCGCGCAATCGCCCGGTGGTGATCCGGTCCCGCATCGATACCACCGCCTCGGCCGGCGAGATCGATCGGCAGGTGCGCGCCTGCATCGAGCGCGGCGAAAGCGTCTATGCGATAGATGCGGAACGCTTTCGCGCCCTCGCCCCCGATCTGGTGATTACGCAGGAACTCTGCCAGGTGTGCGCCGCCTCGCCCGACGATCTCGCGGCCGTGCTCGCCCGGCTGCCCAGTCCGCCCCAGGTCGTGATCCTCAGCCCGAGCCGCCTTGCCGACGTCTGGCACGATATTCGCCGCCTGGGCGAGGTCACCGGCCGCGCCGCCGCTGCCGAGGACCTGGCCGCCACGCTCGAATCGCGCGTCCGCGCCGTGCAGGCGCGCATGAGCGGCGCGCCACGCCCTCGCGTGCTCTGCCTCGAATGGCTCGATCCGCCCTACGCCGGCGGTCACTGGATACCCGAGATGGTCGAGCTGGCCGGCGGCGAGCCGTTGCTCAGCCGCGCGGGCGAACCTGCGGTCCCGCTCCAATGGGAGCAAGTGCTCGCCAGCCGTCCCGAAGTCATCGTGCTGATGCCTTGCGGCTACAACCTGGAAAGAACCCTCGCCGAATACAGGCAAGCGAGCCTGCCCGCCGGCTGGTGGGACTTGCCCGCCGTGCGCAACGGCCGCGTCTCGGCCGTCGACGGCAATAGCTACTTTTCCCGCTCCGGCCCGCGCCTCGCCGCCGGCGTGGAAATCCTCGCCCATGTCCTGCATCCGGACCTGGCGATCGACCCCATTCCCCCCGGCGCTCTCGCCCCGGCCGAACGCGCCGCTCCCCGCTCCTGATCGCCCGTATCCTGCCTCAACCTGTGCGCCGCCGCTTCCGTGCGCTCCGCTCAGGCCACCGGCCTCGCCGCGTCCCGCGCCCGCCAATATCTGTAGAAGAACAGGCCGATCACGATAACAAAAAGCCCGAGACCCGCGCGCAGCGGTTGCTCGACCAGCACACTGGCGGAAACGGCGATCGCCCCGAGGATGAAAATCACGGGGACCACCGGATATCCCCACGTCCGATAGGGCCGCGGCAGGTCGGGCTCCTTTCGGCGGAGCCGCAAAACGGAAGCCGCTGCCAATGCGTAGAAAATGAATTGCACGAAAATGTAGAGGGAGAAGAGCTGCGTGAACGTGCCGGTCAACGCCAGGATCGAGGCCAGGCATGCCTGGAAGATGAGCGCGTTGCCCGGCGTGCGGAAGCGGGGATGGATGCCGTCCGCGATGCGGAAAAATCGCCGGTCGCGCGCCATCGCGTAATCGACCCGCGCGCCGCTCAGAATCGACGAGTTCAGCGTGCCCAGCGCGCAGATGATCATCGCGATCGTTAGCCAATCGGCCACATGCGAACCGGCCACGCGCGCAAGCACATCGGAAACCACGTGCGGCGACGCGGCCACCTTGCTGAAAGGCAGCACATGGAAACAGGCCCCGGTGGTGAAGATGTACAGGGCCATCACCAGCGCCACGCCGCCAATGAGCGAGCGCGGGATGTTGCGGGCCGGGTTTTTGATTTCCGCGCCGACCAGTCCCAGATTGTCCCAGCCGTCGTACGCCCAGAGCGCGGCTACCAGCGCCGCGAAAAATCCTCCAACCGTCGCGCCGCCCACAAGACCCTGCGGTGCGGCAAGCGCCGCTGCCGGATGCGCGCCGAGCGCGAAACCGGCGAAAATCACCGCCGCGATCACGGCCACCTTGATCACCGTCAGCGCCACCTGCACCTGCCCGCCCAGCTTCACGCCCAGGTAGTTGACGAACGTCACCAGGGCAATGACGCCCACCGCCAGCGGCATCGCCAGCGTGAAGACGAAGGCACTGGGCCCGGACTCCCAGGGCAAAGTGAAGTGAAAAGTGTGAAGCGGCATCAGCACGTGCGGATCGAGGAAACCCCAAAACAGCAGCAGGCCCGCGGCAATCGTCGCGATCGAGGACGAGCGCCCGACGATCGAATGCATCCACCCAAACAGAAATCCCCACACCGGTCCGAAACCGCGGCTGATGTACGCGTATTCCCCTCCGGCTTCCGGAATCGCCGCCCCCAGCTCCCCGTAGGCGAAAGTGCCGAAAAGCGTCAGTATTCCGCCCGCGATCCACACCGCGTAAACCAGCCCGGGCGTCTTCACCGTCTGCGCCATATTGGCCGGGACGATGAAAATTCCGGTGCCAATCATCGTGCCGACAACGATCGCCACCGCCGCCCAAGCGCCCAGCTCCCGCATCAGGTCGAGCCGTCGCTCCTCGCTCATTGCACCTCCGTCGGCTGCGCCGGCGCGTGATCGAATCGGCTCACCATCCAGCCCACCGAAAATGTGATGATCGTTCCCAGCAGCACATACCAGGTCCAGGCGATCGTCTCGTGCAGTTCCATCCCGAAAAATCCCGCGATTCGTGGCGCGTATTGCACGGCCACCATCGCCCCCAGCCCGGTCAGCAGCCCGCTAAGCGCTCCGCGCGGTGTCGCCCGCCGGTCGGCGATCGCCAGCAGAAAAACACCGAGCAATCCGCCATAGGTGATCGAGGCGATTGTCAACCCTGCCACCAGCACCACCCCCCAGTGCACCAGCCCGAAGAGTCCCAAAACCAGCCCCCAGCCCACTGTCACCCAGCGCGAAAGCCGCACCAGGCTCGGGTCGTCGAGCCGCCGTTCGCCCCGCAGGCGCTTGAAATCGACGATGGTCGACGACGCCAGCGAATTCAGCGAACCGCTTGCGTTCGACATCGCCACCGCGAAAATCGACGCCAGCACCAGTCCCGATAGCCCAACCGGCAGGTCGCGCACGATGAATGCGGGGAACAGGCGATCGGTGTCCCCTCCCGGCGCCAGCAGGCCCGTGTGCCGAGCGAAAACATATAGCATCACACCGATCACCAGAAACAGGGCGAATTGCACAAAAATAATCACGCCGCTGGCGAGCAGCGCCGCCTTGCTTTCCCGCTCGTTGCGCGCCGCCAGCAACCGTTGCACCATCGTCTGGTCGGTGCCGTGGCTGGCCATCGTCAGAAACGTGCCTCCGATGATGCCGGCCCAGAATGTGTAGCTTTCGGTGAGGCTGAAATTGAAATGAAAGATCTGCAGCTTGTGTCCCGAAACGGCCGCCACCTGCGTCACGTGCGCCCAGCCGCCGGGAATCTTGTGCAGCAGCAGGAAAAACGCGATCGCCGACCCTCCCAGGTACAGCACAAGCTGCACCATGTCGGTCCAGATCACCGCCCGCATCCCGCCCGCAAACGTGTAGAGGATCGTCAGCGCCGTCATGATCGCTACCGACACCGTTTCGCCCGTGCCGAACGCGACGCTTACGACCAGCCCGATCGCGTTGATCCGCACCCCTTCGGCCAGCGCCCGTGTTCCCAGAAACACCGTCGCCGTCGCTGCCTTCATCCGTTCCCCGAAACGCTTTTCGATGAACTGGTAAGCCGTGTAGAATTCCCCTCGAAAATAATGGGGGATAAAGATCAGGCAGATAATCACCCGGGCGATCAGGTATCCCATCACCAGTTGCAGAAAGCCCAAATCGCTCGCGTAGGCGATGCCAGGCGTGCTGATGATGGTGAGGGTCGAGGTTTCCGTCGCGACGATCGAGCCCGCCAGCGCCCACCACGGCGCCGTCCGGCTGCTCAGGAAATATTCGCGCAGGCTCGTCTGGCGCCGGCGAAAGTGAATGCCGAAGAGCGTGACACCGGCCAGATAGGCCACGATAATGGCGAAGTCAATGCCGTCGATCCGCATCAGCCGTGGGGGCGAGATGCTAGCGAGTTGATGCGACGCCTGTCAATGACCGTTTGCATCTCCGGTTCGATTCCCCACGCCGGGTACGCCCGGTGACTCGCGTTAACACCCGCTCCGAAATTCCCGCAGCCGGCCCAGGCCGTACGCCCTGGACTTCCGGCATGGCGATCGTAGCCTACATTGCACTCGCCGATTTCCTCCTGCATCTCTACGCCGGCGGCCGCTACGGCTATTCCCTCGAAGAGCTCTACGCGCTCATCTGCGCCCGCCATCCTGCCTGGGGCTATGGCGCTCGCCCGCCGCTCCTTGCCTTCATCGCCAGGCTGTCTGTCGCCTGGTTTGGCTCTTCGCTGCGCGCGATCCGCGTGCTGCCCGCCGCTGCCGCCGCGGTCACGGTCGTGCTCACCGGGCTCCTGGCGCGGGAACTCGGCGGTCGCCGGTTCGCGCAGGCGCTGGCCGCGCTGGCGATCCTTCTGGCGCCGGGCTTTCTCGCTGCCGGCGGACTGCTCGCGGCAGGCGCCTTCGCCGTGCTTTTCTGGGCCGGCTGCAGCTTGGTTCTGGTGCGGATGCTTCGCAGCGGCAATACGCGTCTCTGGCTCCTCTACGGCCTGCTGGCCGGCCTGGGCCTGGAAAACCGGCATGCCATGGCGCTTCTCGTCTTCGGCACGGTTGTCGCCCTTTTGCTCGTGCCCGAGCGCCGGTTGCTGGCGAGCCGGTGGTTTTGGCTCGGCATGTTCCTGGCGTTTCTGATCTTCCTGCCGAATCTCGTCTGGCAGCGGGCCCATGAACTCCCGCTGCTCGATCTGCTGCGCATTCCGCCGCCGGCCGCCGGCACTTTGCCTTCTCGCCTCGATTTCCTCGTCCGTCAGCTCTTCCTGCTGAATCCGCTGGCGTTGCCGATTTGGTTGGGCGGTCTGGCGTGGTGCTTCACGCGGGCAGGGAAGCGCTACCGCGCGCTCGCCTGGATCTACCTGTTCGTGCTGATCTCCCTGCTGGCGTTCCGCCCTCGTCCCGCTGATCTCCTTCCCGCTTACGCGATGCTCCTGGGAGCGGGAGCTGTGGCCGCTGAGCGCTGGCTGGAAATGCGGCGCGCCGCGTGGGCGTGGCTGCGGCCCGGCTATGTGTGCGCCCTCGTGCTGGCGGGCGCCTTGCTTGCTCCGACGCGCTTGCCTTTGCTGCCGCTGAACACCTACATCCATTATGCGGAATCGCTTCACCTGGCCCCTTCGCGGCCTGGCGCCCCTGATCGCGCTCGATTGCCGCGCTTTTACGCCTCCATGTTTGGCTGGCGCGACATGGTCGCTACCATCGCCAGAATCTATTACGGCCTCCCGCCCGGCATGCGCGCCCACACCGCTATTTTCTGCGCCAATTACGGTGCGGCCTCGGCCATCGATTTCTTCGGCCCTCGTTATCGCCTGCCCCGGGCCATCTGCTTGCATGGCGCCTTCTACGAATGGGGCCCCGGGAAAGCACGCACCCTCAGTGTCCTTTCCATTGGGGTTAGCCGAAACGACCTGCAGCGCACTTTTTCCTGGGTGGAACCGGTCACTGTGCTCGATAATCGTAGGACGTCGGCTTGGGCAAACGGACCGATCTTCTATTGCCGGGGACCGAACGTTCCGTTCCGCAGCTCCTGGACCAAGCTGAAGAGATGGTATTGAACTCCCCAACGAGATCCCCGACCTCCCGGCAGCGTCCCCGCGCGCGGTGGCGCCGATGAACCTTTATCTCGGTCTCGACGGCGGGGGCACGAAGACGCAAGCGGTGCTGGTCGACGAAGCCGGACGCGTTGTTGCCGATATTCGCGGCAACGCCTCCAATCCGCTGCGGTCGAGCTTCGCCCGCGCCTTCACCGCTCTCGACGATGCCGCCGCCCGCGCCTTGTCCGCTGCGCACGCGGAGGCCGCCGATGTGCGTGGCGTGACGGCCGGACTGGCTGGCGCCGGGCAGCCGCGCGTGGCCAAGCGATTTGTCGCCTTTCTTTCCACTCGCTTCCGCGGCGCCACGGTCGAGGCCCTCCCCGATCTGGAAATTGCGCTCGAAACCATTGCCGAGCGGGGACCGGCTGTCGTCCTGCTGGCCGGCACCGGTTCGGCCGCCTTCGGCCGCAATGGCGAGGGCCGCACGGCGCGCGCCGGCGGATGGGGACCGTGGTTCAGCGACGAAGGCAGCGCGTTCGATATCGGCCGCCATGCGCTGGCCTCGATAGCCCGCGCCCACGACGCCGGGAAACCGCCCGGCAGTCTCGAACAGGCGATTGGCGCCGCCCTCGGCGTGCACGACTGGCAGCAGTTGATCGAACAGGTTTCTCGAAAGCCGCTCGAGCGCCTTCCCGCGGTTTTCCCGGCCGTTGCGGTTGCCGCTGTAGCCGGCGACGAAACCGCCTGCGCCATCCTGCGCGAAGCCGCCGAAAATCTGGTTGCGCTCGCCGGCGCCGTCATCTCCAGGCTTGGCCTCGAGCGCAGCGATTTCGCGCTCGGCCGCGTCGGTGGGGTTTTCGGGCGTGCCGCCTGCCTCGACCGCCGCGTCGAAGAATTGCTCGCTTCACTTTCTCCGCGCGTGCGGCTCACCCCTTCACGATTCTCACCGGCCGTGGCTGCTGCACGCCGTGCGCTGCGCCTTGCCGGGGGCTCTTCCGTTGCAGCTGCGCCTGAGCCGAGTCCTTCTTCGTGACAACGACTTCCCGCCTTTCGGCCATGTCCCCGGCCGGCCGCCAAGCCTTTGCAATCCCGCCCGATTTCCGCCAAAATGGTGCCGCATGAGTGCAAAAATCAAGTGGGTGATTGCCCTTTTTGTGCTCGTCTTCGGCGGGGTAATCGCTTATTCCTCGATGCAGGCAACGCGAGTGCGCTACCAGGTGTGCATGCGGCTCGACGGCCGCACCCACTGCGCCGTTGCCGAGGGGCGCAGCGCAAAAGAGGCCATCCAGAGCGCGATGCAGATCGATTGCGGCCTGATCTCCGCCGATCGCGACCAACTGATGGTTTGCGAAACGCAGCAGCCGCAGTCCGTCAAGGCGCTTCCCCGCTGATCCGTCCTTCGGCAATTGACATTCCTCGCGCGCCGCGCCTAGCATCGCTAGAGGGATGTTCCGCTCGGGCGCAAAACGCTGTTTGAACTGCGATACCGTGATGACCGGCCCGGTTTGCGAGGGTTGCGATCTCACCGAAGCGGCGGCCAGCCTTGTCGTTCGCCGCAAAGTGATTCTCCGCACGGGCATGTTTCTGCTGGGGTCGCTCGCCTTCATCGCGGCCGCCTACCGCTTTCCCCCGCTCGCCATGGACAAAATGCTGGTCTTCGCCGGTGTGATTTTCTTCGTCGGCCTGGGATTGGCCGTGTGGGTGGAGCGCGGCGCGCTCCGCGGCGGACAGATCGCTGTTCGCAAGTCTCTATTCACGTCGGTGGTTCTGATTCCGTGGCTTTTGGCCGGCATGCTGGTGGTCAACGCGAAACTCGATGACGCCCCGATCCGCGATTGGACTACGCGGGTGGTGGAGAAATTCTCGATGTCGGCGATCGTGCCTACGCGCCGTCTGGTGGTGCTCTCCTGGCGGCCAGGACACGAATACGAGCACGTCCCGGTGAGCGAGAGCGAATATTCGCGCTTCCATGTCGGAGAGCGCGTTGTCGTCGAGATTCACCCGGGACTCGCAGGCATTCCCTGGGTGGCCGGCGTCGTTGCCGCGGTTAACCCCGGCGGTGCCGTCAAGGACCATTCTGGCGGCTAGCCCGGCTATCGCGTGGTGTCTGCTCTTGCGGCACGGCGGTGCCCCGCCGCTGGCGAAGTGGCTCACCGCAACTGCGGCGAAAAATCCCTCCGTGCTTCCCGCTCTGCCACTCAGTACGGTGCCAGCGGATGTGCCAACTCGATTGTCAGCTTGTCCCCGCTTTTGGCCAGTTCGACCGTGATCTGCTGGGCGAGACCGACGTTGTGCGAATCCCAGGCGTCGGTTTTCACGCGCGGGGTGTTACGGTCCGGAACCGGACCCACTAAATTTTCGCCCCGTGCCTCGAAATCATTCGGGTCTGCCCGATAGAGCAGCTTCCGCTTCAGGTTGAAAACGTACCAGTCCCGACTCACCTGGACGAGCAGCAGGTTGTGATTCTTGTCGGCCTGCAGCACGTTCCAATGTTTCACCGGATGCTCGTTCAGCTTGAGCAAGGCCTCCATCACCGGTTTCCAGACCACTTTTTTTTTCGCCCCGGCCTCGGCCCGCGGTCCCGCTGCCGCGATCAGCCCGGCGACCAGCGCTGTGGCCGTCAGGATTCCTCTTTTTGTTCGAGTCATTATCGTTCCTCGCCGTCTCCGCCGGGGAGGCATAAACATGCGCTTACCACGTAATCTTAATCCATCCAGCCCGTTTTGGACCCGCCGAAGAGGTTCCGATAACGGCGCCCGTCAGCATATCGATGGCAGCGGGACCTACCCGCCAAACCGGAGCTTCGCTGCCTCCATCTTCCCGTGTTGCGCGTATAATCCAGGCAAGTGTCCATGCGCGCCAAGATGAACCGGTTGAGGGAGGCGCTGCTGCGCGTCGTGCCCGCAGCGCTGACGCAGGCCCAGGCAATCGCCTTCGTCATGTTTTTGGCGATTTTCCCGGTCCTGCTGCTCTGTCTCGGGCTGCTGAGTCTTTCCGGGTGGAGCGCCGAGCCTGCCCGTGAGCTGCCCCGGAGTTTTCAACTCGTCTTGCCGGCCGGCAGCATGCACCTGATCACCGAATTTCTTTCCCGGCTGGAAGGCTCACCCTGGAAACTGATCCTGCTCGGATTGCTGGGCACGTTTCTGTTCGTTACCCAGGCGATGGCCAGCTACGTCGATGGCTTCGCAATTGTCTGGCGCGACAAGGTGAAACCAACCTACTTGGGGCGCTACCGCCGCGCCCTCCGCATGCTCTGTTACACCATCGTTCCCTGGCTGCTCACCGGCGTCCTCACGGTTTTCGGGCGCGAATTGCGCGCCTGGCTGGCGCTGTTTTTCGGCGGTGGCATCCTGATGCGGCTCGTCTGGCTTGTCGTCTACGACGGCGCCGCCCTGGCCACCGCGTTCCTCGCGCTAATCGTGATGTATCACGTCGCCCGGCCCCATCGCCACTGGCACGATCAAGTGCCCGGCGCGCTGCTGGCGACCGTCCTCTGGTGGGTTGTCACCGCCGGCTTCAGCCTCTACGTCCGCAATATGCACTACAACCTCATCTACGGGAGCATGGCCGCCGTCATCGGCCTGATGATCTGGATGTATTTCGTCGCCCTTGTGGTGATGGTCGGCGCCGCCTACAACTCGGTTTTGGCCACACACGGGCGTTTCCCGGTCGAGATTTCTCATCGCAAAACGGCCCCGGCCAATCCCGAAACTGTCTCGAAACGCTGAGGCCTCAGCCCTCGCCTCGTTCATGCCGGTTGCGCGCTGTTTTCCCTATTTGCCCGGTGTTGTCTCTTTCGCTTTTTGCTCGTCTTGACGCCTCGGGAAAACCGTCTCGCGCCGCTCGCCTCAGGCTACCGGCCCGGCGTACCATAGAGCTATGCTCTCGGTCGAAGTGCAGTGCTACGCTGGGCATCGAGCCGACCAACGGCCCCTTCGCTTCACGATTCGCGGCCGGACATACGAGGTCCTTGCCGTCGAAGATCAATGGTACGAGCCGAACGCTATCTACTTCCGTGTGCGCGCCGACGACGGCAATCTCTATATCCTCCGTCACGACGACATTCAGGATCTCTGGACCCTCGACGCCTTTCGCTCCGTCCCCGCGTCCGAATAACCCGCCACGACTCTTCCGTCCTGCCCGCGAGCGATCGCCTGGCCGGTGTTTTTTTTGAACTTTTCACGCGTACCCTTTTCCTTCATCATTTTGTCGAACTTTGCTTCTCGCGAAGGGGTGGCTCATGACGGCAATCGCGTTTTTGGGACTCGGAGTGATTGGGCGGCCGATGGCCGAGCGGCTGCTCGAGTTGGGGCACAGCCTGGTGGTGTGGAACCGGACGCCGGAAAAGGCGCGCCCGCTCGTCGAACAGGGCGCGCGGCAGATGGCCAGCCCGCGCGAAGCGGCCGAATCGGCCGAAATCGTCGTCACCATGCTCACCGACGGCGCCGCCGTCCTCGAAACGGTCGAGCGCCCGGGCGGGCTGCTCGAGGGGCTAAGCCCCGCCAAGGTCCACTGCGATATGAGCACGATCGACGTTGCCAGTTCCCGCCGCCTCGCCGGGCTCTACCGTCCCCGTTCGATTGGCTTCGCCCACGCCCCGGTCCTGGGCAATCGCCACGCGGCGCGCGAGGGCAAGCTGCTTGTCTTCGCCGGTGGCCCGGCCGAGGCGCAGCGCCGCGCCGAGCCCATCTTTGTCGCGCTCGGCAAGCGCACCTGGCGCTGGGACCGCGCCGAGCAGGCCACGGCAATGAAGCTGGCGAGCAACCTGCTGCTCGGCGGCATGATGGAGATCTTCGCCGAAACGTTGATCTTCGCCGCGAGCGCCGGCATCGATCCCCGAACGGTGCTGGATGTCATTGGCGCCTCGGCGCTCGCCGCCCCCATGTATCAGTCGAAAGGGCGGATGATCCTCGAAGGCGGCACGCCGAATTTCTACGTCCGGAATATGCGCAAGGACCTGGATCTGATCCTTGCCAGCGGGCGCGAACTGCATGCCCACCTCCCGGCGACCAAGGCGGTGCAGGCGGCTTTCGCCGCGGCCGAACCGAGCCGCGGCGATCGCGACTATTCCGCCGTCGTCGAGTGGCTCGAGCAACAGTCCGGCGTTCGCATCGATCGCCGCGCGCCGTCCTCGGCAGTGGCGGGCGCCGAAACGCCTCGTTCCTGATTTCGCGCCACCGCCGGAACTGGCGTTTCCTCCCGGCGCTTTGACGCAAAGGATTCGGTTGGCCGCGCGGCCTTGGCCTGCCAGGGGCGATGCGGCGTCCGCACGCGCCATCGCGCGCACCCTCCCCTCAACGGCACGACGCGCTTGGAAAAATCTTCTCAGGAATGCTTGCCGCCCAGAAACCCCTCGGCCGTCAGTGACCGCAGCACGAACAGGGTGTTGGCCGGCCGCTCAACCAGACGCCGCATGAAATACGGAAACCATTCGGTACCGAACGGGACGTAGATCCGCAGCGGGTGATTATCGGCCCGCAGCTTTGTCTGCAAATCACGCCGGACGCCATACAACATCTGGAATTCGTACTGCTCCGGCCCGAGCTTCTTCTCGCGGATGCGCCGTTCGGCGTAATCAACCAGTTTCGGATCGTGCGTGCCGATGGCGGGGAAGAATGGTCCGTCGAACAGAAGGTCGAGCAGCCGCACGTAGTTGGCATCGACATCCGCCTTGCTGGGAAAGGCGATATTGGCCGGCTCGCGGTAGGCGCCCTTCACCAGGCGGATCCTCGGCTCGAGCGGCGCCAGGCGCTTCAGGTCGTCTTCGCTGCGCCGCAGGTAGCACTGGATCGCCAGCGCGACGTTTTCGAATTTGCGCCGGACCGCCTCGAAAACCTCGATGGTGATCGAGGTGTATTCCGAGCTTTCCATGTCCATCTCGACGCCAAGCCCCAGCTCCCGCGCCTGCGCCGTGATCGAGGTCGCCAGCTCGACCGCCAGATCCCGGTTCAGGTCCAGGCCCAGATGCGTGAGCTTGATGGCGGTATTGCCGTCGATCCCGCGCGCGTGAATCTGCCGCAGCATTTCGCTGTACGATTCGGCCGCCTCGCGCGCCTGTTCCTCGGTGGTGACGTTTTCCCCGAGGTGATTCAGGATGATGCGCCGGCCGCCGGCGGCCAAACGCTGGCTGGCTGCCAGAGCCTCTTCGAGCGTTTCCCCGGCCACGAATCGCTGAGCGAATCCCGACCGCATGCCGGTTCGCGCCAGGCTCTGACTGACGGACGGTTTGGACAGAACCCAATAAACAAAATCTCGGACACCCCTTGCCATGGTTTGAATCTCCTGGCCCTACAAGCCCGTCGCTGCGCAGGGAGCGTTGCGGTGATGAGCAGCGCCCTTTATACGGCACGAAACGAAACCGGGTCAATGCACATGTTTACGGTTTCCTTTACGCCATTGCGCCATCCGCTCCGGCACCGGCCTGGCCGCAGCTTCCACCCCTTGCTATACACTCTATGGGGCAATGGTGGAGGATTCCTGAGCAGGTCTCTTGTCCCGGTGGGGTTCCAGAGGCGGGAGTAATTTTTAAGGATCACGCGAAACAAGGAAGGTAAAGTTGGTGCGGAGGCTTCAAGGTATTCCGGGTTTTTCGATCGACCGCGTTGCCGCCGCGGCGGGCGACGATCCCGACGTTTTGCGCCTGGAGAACCTCGATACCGATCTTCGTCCGCCGCAAGCGGCCATCGAGGCTACGCGGCGCGCCATTGAACTCGACGAGGACAACAGCTACCTGCCTTTCAATGGCCGCCTCGATCTTCGCCGGGCGGTGGCTCGCCAGATCCTGCGGCGCTCCGGCCACGATTACGATCCGGAAACGGAAATCGTCATTACCTGCGGTGGGACTGAAGGCATTCTCGACGCGTTGCTCGCCATGCTCGATCCGGGCGACGAGGTCGTCCTGACCGATCCCACCTACGCCGGGATGATTCAGCGCGTTCGCCTGGCCGAGGGCGTGCCGCGTTTGGTTTCGCTCCTGGCGCTGCCGGGCGGCTGGCGTCTGGACGTGGACGCGCTTGAAGCGGCCACTGGACCGCATACCCGCGCATTGTTTCTCATGAGTCCGTCAATGCCCTCGGGCGCGGTGTTCCAGGCAGAGGAGTGGAACGCGATGGCGCGGCTCTGCGTTCGCCGGAATCTGTGGTTGCTTTACAACGCCGCGATGGAGGCGATCCTTTTCGACGACCTGCGGCTGTTTCATCCCGCATCGCTTCCGGGCCTGCGCGAGCGCGCAATCATCGTAGGCAGCGTCTCCAAGGAGTATCGGATGATCGGCTGGCGCGTGGGCTGGGTGGTCGCGCCCGCACCGATTCTTGCAGATATCGCTCGTGTGCACATCTACAACGTTGTCTCCCCAACGGGAATTGCCCAGCGTGGCGTGACGGCCGCTCTGGAGGCGGAGCCGGAAATCGCCGCATCGGTCAGCGAATGGCAGCGCCGGCGCGACGCCGTGCTGTCGCAACTCGATGGCTGGCCGGTGATCCCGCCGCAGGGCGGCTGGTCGCTACTAGTCGATACGGCGCCTTTGGGCGTAGATGCCGAGACTGCGTCCCGAATGCTGCTCGAAAAGGGAAAAGTAGCGGCCACGCCGATGAAACATTGGGGCGGGCCAAAGACTGACTATCTGATTCGCCTGGTGTTCAGCAACGAAACCGTTGCGCGGTTATCCACGTTGCGAGAACGTTTCGAAAGCACCTTTGGCCCGCGCTAATCGCGACGGTGAACGGTTCCGTGGCCTGGGCGAGCGCCGGCAGCTCGATCCCGTCACTTCCTCCCTTCAGATCTTGGAGGACTGACCTCCGGTCCTGGCCAACGATGGAAGCGATTACCCAACCAAGACCAGAGCCGAAACCCCCAAGGGGACACTTTTAACGAGCTAAGCAAAGGGACGCTTTAGACGAGCTTTGACCGCCGCTTTGGGGCGCATTGACGCGACGCCGGACAGCCCCTAGAATCGATTTAATTTTCCGCTGCTCGCTCCCATGATCGGACGCCTCATCTCGCACTATCGCGTTGTCGAGGAACTTGGCGCTGGCGGAATGGGTGTCGTCTATCGCGCGCGCGACGAGCAGCTCGACCGCGACGTCGCCATCAAGCTACTCCCACCCGGGTTGCTGGCCGACGATGCTTCCCGCAAGCGCTTCCGGAAAGAGGCCTTGACCCTCGCCAAGCTCCAGCACCCCAACATCGGCACGATCTACGAGTTCGGCACCGAATCCGGTCTGGACTTCCTGGTGATGGAATGCATTCCGGGAAGCACGCTTGCCGAGCTGCTGCGCCGTGGACCGCTCCCCGAACCCCAGGCGCTTGCGATCGCCAGCCAGATCGCCGCTGCGTTGGAGGAGGCACACGAGCGGGGAATCGTCCATTGCGATCTCAAGCCGGGCAATGTGCTCCTCTCGCCTAAAGGTCAGGTCAAGGTGCTCGATTTCGGTCTCGCCCGTCTGGCGCGGCCGGTCAGGGACGACGCCATCACCGAATCCTTGCAGGACCCGGCCGGCCTTGCCGGAACGCTGCCCTACATGGCCCCCGAGCAGTTGCTCGGAGAACCGGCCGACGCGCGGACCGACGTCCACGCCTTTGGCGCCCTGCTCTACGAAATGATCGCCGGCTGCCGGGCCTTTCCGCAGCCGCTGGTTCCTCAGGTCACCGACGCGATCCTTCATCGCCCGCCGCTGCCCCCCAGCGCGCTTGTCCCTGGGGTCTCCGTCGAAGTGGAACGGATCATCCTGAAGTGCCTCGAAAAGTCCTTGAAAGACCGCTATCAGTCTGTCAAGGATTTATGCGTCGATCTCCACCGGCTTTCCGTGCAGAAAACCTCGAGCACGCAATTGCCCCCGCCCGCGCGCCTGCCGCGTCGCCGGTCCGTTGCCTTGCTGGCTGTCTCGGCGGTGCTGGTGTTGTTCTTGGCCGCGCTGCTGGTGCCTTCGTTCCGGCATTGGGGCGAGCGCGTGTTCGGCCTGGGCGAGCGGTCGCGCATCGCCTCGCTCGCTGTGTTGCCGACAAGCAGCGGCAAAGCGGGCGCAACACACGAATATTTGGCTGACGGAATCGCCGGTGCGCTGACGGGCGATCTGTCGCAAGTCGAAGCCCTGCAGGTGATCTCGCAGGACTCCATGACGCGCTTCCGCAAACCCGGCGAGCCGCCCGAAGAGATCGCGCGGCAACTCAACGTCGACGCCGTGATCGTTCCCGCAATCCAGCTCGCCGGCAACCGGCTGCGTCTCACCCTGCGACTGATCGCTCCTGGGCACCGGAGGCCGCTCTGGACGCACACCTTCACTGCTCCGCTCCAACAGATTCCTGCGATGCTGGGCCGGGTCACCGAGGCCGTCGTCGCCGCGGCTGGTGTCTCGCTCACGCCTGCCGAGCGGTTGCGCCTGCTTTCCCAGCCTCCAGTCGATCCTTCCGCCCTCGATGCCTATTTCCGGGGCCTTTTCTTCTTCTTCGCCGCCGAGAAGACCGAGGGCGGTCTTGCACGGGCGCGAGCGGCCTTCCAGCAGGCAATTGGCGCGGACCCGAATTTCGCGCCGGCCTACGCTGCCTTGGCCGAAGCATATCTCGCCTGCGACTGCTCGGGCCGTTCCCGGCCCGCCGTTATAACCAAGGCGAAAACGGCTGCCCTCCACGCACTCGAGCTCGATGAGGATCTGGCCTCGCCCCATGTCTCTCTTGGCTGGATTCACATGACCTACGACTACGATTGGGAAGAGGCGCGGCGCGAGCTGAAACGAGCGGTGGTCCTGAGCCCCGGCTCCGCCGACGCTCACCGCGCCTATGCCACCTTCCTGCTCGGAACCGGAGACTTTCCTGAAAGTATCCGCGAATCGCACCGAGCACACGCTCTCGATCCCCTTTCGCTATCGCAAAATGTAGCCCTCGCCCTGACGCTCTACTTCGCGCGCCAGGAAGATCTCGCCGCCGAGCAATTCCGGCAAACACTCGACGAGAACCACGGCGCTATTCCCGCCCATGTCGGCCTCGGGATGGTTTTTGCCGAGGAGGGTCATTACGAAGAAGCCATCGCCGAGTTTCGAAAGGCCGTTTCCGGCGCCAACCCGTCGCCCGACGCCGCCACGCAACTGGCTCGCGCCTACGCGCTGATGGGCAGGAAAGCCGAGGCGCGGGAGATGGCCCAGGCCCTTGCCAACGCCGATTCTTCAAAGCGGCCGTCCGCCTATTCTCTCGCCACCGTCTACGCCGCGCTCGGCGACCGGAATGCCGCGCTCGATTGGCTCGAAAAAGCCTACCAGGAGCGCGATCCCGATTTCCTCTATCTGAAGATCGATCCGCGCCTCGGCAGTTTGCGCACCGAGCCGCGGTTTCAGCAACTACTCGCCCGCGCCACCATCCCCTGAATCGGTTCCTTCCCGCCTCTTTTGGACTTCCGCTATTTCACCAAGGGCAGGCTTGAACTAGAATGCCGCCTAGCTTGCCGAGGAGGGCTTCATGCGTGCCGACCGCGTCGAAGTTTCCTGGGATGCCGAGCAATCCAAATGGCTGATACGGGTGGAGAGCGGCGAAGAAGTGATTCGCCGCCATTACGATGCCCCGAAGACGGCGGATGAAGAGGCTCTTTTCGCCGCCGCGCAGCAGACCCTGCAGGACGAGGGCTACGAGACCGAAGGCGCAAACATTCGCATCGTTCGCTAAGCGATTCCGTGCGCTTGGCGCCAGTGTGAAAAGCTCCCGCAACCCTTCCCGGAAAACGAGTCGCTGCGGTCCGCTTTAGCCGATCCCAATCCCCTGCGGGAAACCCCGCGCCCAACGCACGCCTCACCTTACCTTTCGTGGACGGTGACCTCGAATGCCGGCACGTTCCAGCCGCTGATGTCGAGCAGCACGCCGCTGCGCTCGCCCGTGCCGAACTGCGCGTTGGGGATGCGGGCAACAACCGTGCGTTTGCGGCCGGGCAGCAGCGTCAAATCGTTGTCGCTCCAAAAAACAGGCACCGCGTCCAAGCCGTCGCTGGCCCGCTGCAGGCGCAGGTGAATAAAAAACGCCAGATGCCGGGAAGGATTGCGCAGGTAGACAAACACCACATGCTGATCTCCCGCGGGCCGCTCCGAGGCATACGCCACCAGCCTCGTTCGCGGCAGCCTCTCCAACCCCTCGAGATCGGCATAGGCTGTGGCCGGCGTGAGGTAGTAATGGGCCTTGGCCTCGTCCCAGGCGTCGTGCTTGGTGGAGAGCCAGTAAAAATTCCGGCTAATCACGCGCCCTCCGCCAAGCAGCTGGAGATCGAGGAAATACGTCGTGGAAAGGTTCGGTAGGTCGGGTATCGTGAAAACCTGTCGCACCGCGTCGGGCCCAAGCGAGAGAAACGTGCGCCTCCGCCACGCGATCTTGAGGTCGAGATCGTAAACCGTTGCAACGGCCTCGAGCCGTCCGGTAGCGTGCCGCAGGCGGCTGGCGGCAAGGACCGAATGATTGGCGTAGTCGTACTCGATGTGCAGAATCTCATTGGCTTTTCGCGTCCCATAAAACCCTCCGTCCGGCACCAGGTAGTAGTCCCACAGGTGCCAGATCAGCGAGGGCCACGCGTTATTGAGCATCCACTGGATCACGCCGGTCGCGCGGTACCGGTTGCCGGAATAGGCCTCGAACATCGCCCGCTCGCCTTCGTAGGCCATCACCTGCGACTTCAGCAGGTAATCGTCGAGCGATTTCGGCTTCCCGTAGCGCGTCGCCAGCGCCTCGTTGAAGACATCCAGCGTTTTGAACATCCCGCTGCCCGCGTGGAAATTCCACACCTTGTTGATCGGCCACAGGTCCCGGTTCGGCAGCGTCCGCTCCAGGCTCGCCCGCGACATCGGCGCGGGCCCGGGACTGGTCTCGGTGTTGAATCCCCACGCCCCTCCCGCCGTCTTGTTTTTCCACCAGTAGGCCGGCGCAACCCAGTTGTAGGGACCGGTCATCTTCACGCCGGAGGGCCCGGTGACCTTGGTCGGCGTGGCCGAGGCCGACGACACGATCGGATTCGGCCAGTCGAGCGAGTGCTCGATGCCGAGATACATCCGTTCCACCTTGGGCGGCGGAGGAACGTCGCTCCCATTCAGCCAAACGAGCATGCTCGGATGGTTGCGCAGCCGGCGAATCTGGCTGCGCAGCGACTGGGCGGCAATCACGTAATCGCTGGCGTCCCATCGCTTCCATTCCTGCCAGGCGTCGCAGCAGCACCAGCCGGCCATCACCAGCACGCCCTCGCGGTCCGCGGTCCGGAAGAAATCGTTATCAATCAGCTTGCCTTCCAGCCGGATCGTGTTCAGCCCCAGATGGCGCACGTACTCGATCTGGGCCAGGGTTCGCTTCCGGCTGAAGCGCAGCAGCATGTCGGGCGCCCAGCCGCCTCCGCGAATGAGCACCGGATCGCCATTGACGGAAAATTCCAGTGCCCCGTACCGGTTAATCTTGGCCGTGATCCGGCGAATGCCGAACTGAAAAGTCTGCCGATCGGAAACGGTCTTGCCGGCGAGGAATTCAAGATCGAGGCTATAAAGATTGGGCCGGCCGAGCATCCACGGCCACCACAGCCGTGGCCGGGAAAAATTGAGCATCCTGAATTTTTCGGGAGTGAAACTCACGTTTCGCGTCTCACCACCGGCCAGCTTCACCGGCTGCTCGAAAACCAGCCGCCCGATCCTGCCGCGCAGCACGCCCGCGACGGGCTGCGCCGTCAGATTGGCGAGCGTCGCACTAACGGTGAGTTGAGCGCGCGGACGCGGCTTCATCTCCAGTTTTGTTGTCACGTAGGGATAGCGCACCGCAACCGGGCCGGTGGTCGTGATGTAGACGCTGCGCCACAAACCCATGTCCTTGTCGGGCGGCGTGGGGTTCCAGTCCACCCAGCTCCACGCCAGGCTGTCCGGAGTTTCCGGGAAGACTTCCACCGCCAACGAGTTTTCCGCTCCCGGTCGAGCGACAGCCGTGATGTCGAGCGAGAAGGTCCGGAACGTCCCGGCAATTTCCCTCATCCCGGCGATCTTTTGGCCGTTCAACCAGACGTCGGCCTGGTAGTTGATCCCGTTGAAATTCAGAAAGATGTGGCGTCCGCGGTCCGAGGCGGGCAGGGCAAACGCGGTGCGATACCACCAGCCGACGCGAAACGGGCTGTCCGGGGGCATGGCCAGGTGCGAAAACAGCCCGCCAATCGGATAGTCGGTGCCGGGAATCAGGCGCAGATTCATGCCGTAGAAGGGATTGGGAAACACCTTGTTCCGCACCAGCGCCGCCAGCACGGTCGTCGGCACCTGCGTCGGATACCACCCTTGCGCATTGAACGCCGCGGTGGAAATCGCCGCGCCATTTGCCTCGATCTTTGCCGACGATTGAATCTGCCAGCCATGGCTCAGCGTGAGCCTCGTCGTCGCCGTCTCGTCGGCCGTATGCGGCACAGGCACCGGCGTCGTCGGACTTTCCGGTGGCGTTTTGGCTGTCGCCGCGGGCTTTTTCTGGCTGCTCTTCTGCTCCGCCTGGGCCGCTGCCGGCTTCGCCTGCGCTTCCCGCGCCGCGCGAGCCGCCACGCCGGTCACCGCCGCGGCGAGCGCCACGAGCCAAAGCATTTTCAACAGACGTTTCATCGTTAGTTGCCTTCGATCCGCCGGAGACGCGCCCAAGTCTGTATCGCTGCCCCGGCCGAAATTGCGTATTCTACAGCCAACGGTGCTCGGCCCGTCACCGGGGCCCGGTTTCCGGCCGATGCGAGTAGCGGCGCGCCAGCCTGCGGTATGCCATAACTCCCCGGCCGCTCTGCGGTGCTATGATGCAAAATGCGTGGTCATATTCCCCTCGGCGAGGAGAACCATGGCGAAAGCGAAGCAATTCCATCTGGAAAAGGAATTTCTCGACGAAGCGCAATTCCGGCTGAAGCAGCACCTGCCGCACATCGTCGCCTGCCTCCGGACCCTCTCCGACGAAGAGATCTGGTGGCGCCCCAATGCCGCCTCGAACAGCGTCGGGAATATGGTCGTGCACCTGGCCGGCAATGTCCGCCAATGGATCATCTCCGGCATCGGCGGCGCCGCCGACGTCCGCCAGCGTGACAAGGAGTTCTCCGAGCAGGGCCCGCTGCCACGCCAGGGCTTGATCACGCTGCTGCGTGCCAGCGTCAACGAGGCCTGCGGCGTGCTGGCCCACATGCCCGCCGATTCCCTCGGTGCGCCGTTCAGTCGGCAAGGCTTCCGCATGAGCCGTTTGCGTGCCATCGCCCATGTCGTGGAACACTTCGCCTATCACACCGGCCAGATCATTTACGTCGCGAAGTTGAAAGCGGGCCGCGACCTGCGCTTCACCCGCCTGCCGAAGCCCAAAGCGGGATCCCGCACAAAGCCTGCTGCCCGGCGAACCGCCCGGAAAGCCACCCGCCGCCGCTGACGCAGCCGAGCACCTCTCGGAAAATTGCGGTCCGAACTCTGCAAGGGCCTCCGGTCGTGGTTCGCGGCGAAAAATCCAATCCGCCTCGTGTCTCCGCATGTCAGCCACGATTCTCGTCCTGCCCGCCACATTAGCCAGCCGTGCACGGACGGTACCGCGCTGGGGCGGGGTCCAGGGTGGAATTTTTGAGTTGACGGTTCAAGCGGAAATCGTGGTATATTGAATGTCCGTGAATTTTGTTCTGCCACAGTCATTTATACCTAACGAAAAAGGGGTGGTGGTGACGTCGGGGCCGCTCTCCCAAGGTAGTTGTGCCGCGCCGCTCCTTGAGCGGCCCTAGAGCTTATCAAAGCTCTTGAAAACCAAGGGGTTCCCGTGAACCGGTGGGTGCCTTAACGGAAACATGTGGCAGCCTATCGTAGGCAAATTACCCTGTTACTTCGAGTATGAAGGTAAAGTTAGCTCTCATTAGGGGTGTGTGCGGTTGTGTGTCTGGAGTGGGCCATCTTCCTCAGCAATACTGACCCCTTTGAGGTGACATCGAATGGTCGCCCTTGCCTGGGTTGGCAAGCGAGGGCAACTGCGGAGGCTGATTCATGGAGTTCCTAAGGCGTATGAGACTGAGCCGGGGTGCCCGCGTCGGCGCGGCCGTTCCCCGTTTAACGAAGTTTTTCCTTGTGATTGCCACATTGGTCCTGTCGGGAGCGAGCGGAGCCTTCGCGGCAACCGCCCAGCCGGAAGCCGGTGAGGCCAGCCTGAAGCTGCCGGACCTGACCCAGGTCCGCTTCCTCGGCGTGAGTGGCCACCATCTGCTGCTTTTTGGGATCGTGTTCTGCTTTTTCGGTTTCGTGTTTGGCTTGTTCATGTATAGCCGGCTCAAAAGCCTGCCCGCGCACGAATCCATGAAGGAGATGTCTCAGCTCATCTGGGAGACGTGCAAGACCTATCTCACTCAGCAGGGGAAATTCCTGCTCCTGCTCTGGGCGTTCATCGCGGCCATCATCCTGCTTTATTTCGGCGTGCTGCTCCAGTTCAGCGCGTTACGCGTCGGCATCATCCTGGCGTTCAGCGTGCTGGGCATCTGCGGCAGCTACGGGGTCGCCTGGTACGGCATGCGCGTGAACACGTTCGCCAATTCGCGCACAGCCTACGCCAGTTTGGGCGGCAAGGCCTACCCTGTGTATCAAATCCCGGTCCGCGCCGGGATGAGCGTCGGCATGATGCTGATCAGCGTCGAACTGCTGATGATGCTAATCATCCTTCTGTTCGTTCCCGGCAGTTACGCCGGCCCGTGCTTTATCGGGTTCGCGATCGGCGAATCGCTGGGTGCGGCGGCGCTGCGAATCGCCGGCGGCATCTTTACAAAGATCGCCGACATCGGCTCGGACCTGATGAAAATATTCTTCAAGATCAAGGAAGACGACGCCCGCAACCCCGGCGTCATCGCCGATTGCACCGGCGACAACGCCGGCGATTCGGTCGGCCCGAGCGCGGATGGTTTCGAAACCTACGGCGTCACTGGCGTCGCGCTAATCGCGTTCATCCTGCTCGGTGTCAAGAACCCGATCGTTCAAGTCCAGTTGTTGGTGTGGATCTTCGTGATCCGCGTTGCGATGCTCATCGCCGCGGCGGGCGCCTATTACGTGAACGACTTCTTCGCTCGCGCTCGTTATCGCAACGCCACCAAGATGAACTTCGAGGCGCCGCTAACCTCGCTCGTCTGGATCACCTCGTTCCTCTCGATCGGCCTGACCTTCCTGTGTTCGGCAGTCATCATTCCCGACATCGGTGGCGATCCAACGCTTTGGTGGAAACTTTCGATCATCGTCTCCTGCGGCACGCTCGCTGGCGCGCTCATCCCGGAACTGGTCAAGGTATTTACTTCCACAGAATCGCGGCACGTGAAGGAAGTCGTCGCATCAGCTAGCGAAGGCGGAGCATCACTCGATATTCTGTCCGGCTTCGTCTCGGGCAATTACTCCGGCTACTATCTCGGCCTCACCATGATGGTGCTGATGGCGATTGGCTCGTGGGTAAGCTTGCACGGTCTGGGCAACATCATGCTGGCCGCGCCTGTGTTTGCCTTCGGTTTGGTGGCCTTCGGGTTCCTTGGCATGGGCCCGGTGACGATCGCCGTCGATTCCTACGGGCCGGTAACCGACAACGCTCAATCCATTTACGAACTTTCGTTGATCGAAACCCGTCCGGGCGTTGCCGAGGAGGTGAAGGCACGGTACGGCACGGACATCGACTTCGAGCACGCAAAGGAAATGCTCGAGGCCAACGACGGCGCCGGCAACACCTTCAAGGCCACCGCCAAGCCGGTCCTGATCGGCACGGCGGTCGTCGGCGCGACCACGATGGTCTTCGCCACGATCATGGCGCTCACCAACGGCCTGACGACCAACGTGGCCAAGCTTTCGCTGCTGCACGCGCCCTTCGTCCTGGGCTTGGTCACCGGCGGGGCCGTCATCTATTGGTTTACCGGCGCCTCCACCCAGGCAGTGACAACGGGAGCGTACCGTGCGACCGAATTCATCAAGGCCAATATCCGCTTGGAAGGCGTGGAAAAAGCGTCGGTGAGTGACAGCAAGAAGGTTGTGGCGATCTGCACCCACTATGCCCAGAGAGGCATGCTGATGATCTTCCTCGCTGTGTTCTTCGCCACGCTCGCCTTTGCCTTTGTCGACCCCTTCTTCTTCATTGGTTATCTGATCTCCATCGCGATCTTCGGCCTCTACCAGGCCATCTTCATGGCCAACACCGGCGGCGCTTGGGATAACGCCAAGAAGATCGTCGAGGTCGAGTTGAAGCAGAAGGGCACCGCGCTGCACGACGCGACGGTGATCGGCGATACGGTCGGCGACCCGTTCAAGGACACTTCCTCCGTAGCAATGAACCCGATCATCAAATTCACCACCCTGTTCGGCTTGCTCGCGGTCGAACTCGCTGTCCGACTCACTGCCGAAACCGGCGGTATGCTAACCCACATCCTGGCCGCGGTCTTCTTCGCGATCTCCTTCTTCTTTGTGTACCAGTCGTTTTACGGCATGCGCATTCGCAAGGTTGGGGCGACGGCAGAGGCCTCGCAGGCCGAGCGTGACGAAACTGTCGTTAGCGCCAAGTAGCCTGTAGTCTCTAGCGCAGACCCGCATTTTGTGCGGGTCTGCGCCTTTTCCTCCAAGACCCACGGGCACGCCTCAACGTTCTCGAAGGCGGCCTGGCCGCCGTCTCTCTCTACTCCGACAAAAACGATGTGAACGGACTTTAACCTCAGGATCGTCTGAATTGCATCCAGCAAATGGGGGCTGAATGGACACTTTTTTTCAGCCTCTGGTAGTGTAGCCAGTGGAGGCTCATCTCATGAAAGCCGTTATTATTCCTCATCATGGTGGTCCTGACGTGCTGGAGTACACCGAATTTCCAGAGCCTACGGTCCAGCCGAACGATGTGATTGTCAAAGTGCGCGCTTGCGCACTGAACCATCTCGACTTGTTGGTCCGGCGGGGCCTGCCCGGCGTGCCGCTCCCGTTGCCGCACATCCCCGGCAGCGACGTCGCCGGTGAAGTGGTTCGCGTGGGTAATCACGTTCGCAGCGTCAAGGTCGGCGAGCGCGTCGTGGTCGCGCCCGGCCTGAGCTGCGGCCTTTGTCAGCAATGCCGCGCCGGCGACGACAACCATTGCCGCCGCTACACCATCCTCGGCTTCCTCTTCGACGGCGGTTGCGCCCAGTACGTCCGCGTCCCCGAAACGAATGTCCTGCCGATGCCCGAGACCCTCACCTACGAGGAAGCCGCCGCCGTCCCGCTCGTCTTCCTCACCGCCTGGCACATGCTCATCGCCCGTGCCCATCTTCAGGCCGGCGAAGACGTTCTGGTCCTTGGCGCCGGCAGCGGCGTCGGCAGCGCCGCCATTCAGGTGGCTCGGCTGGCCGGAGCCCGCGTCTTTGCCACCATCGGCAAGGAAGACAAGCGCCAGAAAGCGCTCGAAATCGGCGCCGACGTCGTCATCAACCATTCCGACGTCGATGTCTCCGAGGAAATCCGTCGCCTCACCGAGCGCCGTGGCGTCGACATCGTCGTCGAGCACGTCGGCGAAGCCACCTGGCAGCAAAGTATCAGCTCGCTCGCCGTCGGCGGTCGCCTGGTCACCTGCGGCGCCACCACCGGCCACGACGTCAAGCTCGATCTCCGCACCCTGTTCAGCCGCAACATCTGCGTGCTTGGCTCCTACATGGGCCGGCGCAGCGAGCTCGATACCATTCTCAAACTTGTCGCCGAACGCAAACTCCATCCGGTGATCGACTCGGTGATGCCGCTCTCCCATTGTGCCCGCGCCCATCTCCGCATGGAGCACCGCGACCACTTCGGCAAGATCGTCCTCGTCCCCTGATCCGCCAATTTGAATGCAAATCCTGGGCGGGGAAGGCCCCCACGGTGCCATGCGCCTGGATGGCAACGCCCGGCCCGCTCGCACTAAAATGGCTGCCGCTTCATGCCTGCCGACCCCAATGCGTCCGTCGCGCTTCCCAGGCCTCGCCTGATCGGCCGCCTCGTGCGGCTGGTTCTCGGCGCGATCCTCCTCTATTTCTTCGTGAAACTCCTGATAGCGATCCCGACCCAGGCGCATGGTTTCCTGGCGACGCAAGCCGGTTGGCGCATTCCGGGCGGCGATTGGTGGCTCGTTGCGATTGGCTGTCTTTTCGCGCTGCCGCTTTTGATCAATAGCGGCTTCGGTCGTCGCTGGGGCAACTGGCCGCGAATCGCTCTCCTGGCTCTGGCTGGCGTTGCTGCCCTTGCGGATTGGTTAGTCTATGGCGCTTTCTGGGCATGGCCCCTCGCCGCGCTCGTTTTCTTGCTCATCGCCTACGTGCTTTTCCATGCGGGCATCTCCTACCTCGTCGCCGCCTTCGCCGCCACGCCCGGATGAGAAATGCGTGCCGTTCCCCACGTGCTGGGGAAAATCAGGGGCAGGGAAGTTGCCGACCACGGTTGACCCGTCGGCCTCACCCGCCTGGACCGGTGGGAAAATCGCCCGAAAACGCAGTAGGGAAAAACTCCGCCCCGCCCGTTCAACCGGAACCTCTCTACTTCTGTCCTCCCCCGGCCAAATACTGGGGCGCCAGATCGCATGGAACAAAGCCCAACGGGGGAAGGGGGTGATGCCAGGTGGCAGCGCAATGGCTGAAAAGCTCCTGCCCGGCTTTGGCCCTCCTGCTGCTCCTGCCGCTCGGCCAGATGGCCGCGAAACCGCACGCTTCCGGAAAACCGCGGAGCGGCAAAGTCGGCCATAAGAAGAAAGCGGCAAAGCCAAAGAGGCCGATTCCCGTGTACCAACTTCAGCAAGGGGAAACCATCCGGTTTTCAGCGCCCGCAGCCGCGCCGCCCGGAATCCTCTGCGGCGGGAATGGCGACGTTTTCCTGGTCTATGGCGCGAATCCCCCGGCCATACCGGGCCTCCCTTACGGCCCTCTGCTCTCTCCCCTCGTTAAACTGTCCCCCAGCTCACAGACCGCGACCGGCTAGGCCGCCCCTTCGCTCCAGGGATACCGGCGTTTTCGCCGAGCCCGGTTCACCGTCGACCGATGGGGCACCGTCTACGCCGTCTACACCGCCTTTCGCCACGGTACCGGTTTCGCAGCCGGAACCAAACCCGCGAAGCCTGAGCACCCCGGCTATGTGATCGTCAAATTCAATAGTGACGGCAGCGTCGACTCGATCATTCGTTTGCACAACCCGCCTGCCGGACGTTTGCACCCCAGGCTCTTTGGCGTTTTTCCGGATGGGCAACTCCTGCTCACGGGCATCGTCGATGCGGGGAACGGCCTCGGCCGGATTCCGTTCATTGGCGTCTTCGACAGCTACGGCAACTTCGAAGAAAACGTCATCCTGCCCAACGCCGTCGTTCCCTCCACGCCGGCCAAAACGAAAAGGAATGCGCCAGACGCAGGCCGGCCAAAGGTTGGAGGTCTGAAGAAAAAAGGGCGAATGCCCCGAAAGAAAACCAGACCGAAGATCCCAATGGGGACCTACCAACTCGCCTTGGGCGAGGGGCGCATTCTCGGCGGGCCGACCGACAACCTCTACCTCCTGCAGCCGGGCAATCCGCTAGCGCTCTACGTTGTTTCCCCCGGTGGCCAGGTTGTAAGGGCCGTCGAAATCCATTCTCCTCGGCCCGGCTTGGGACTTGCTTCCTTCGAACCGGCGGGGAGGGACTATTTTTTCGCCACCTTCTTTGGGTTTGGCCGCTTGTCCATCCGCAAGCAGGGCCTTCATGGCTCGCTGCTTCTGGTTCCCGCCCTGATTGATGCCGCCAGCGGAAAAGTGACCGCCACATTTCACGCCTCGCGCAAGATTTCCCGCCTGCGCCCGGCTTGCGCCGAAGGTCCGAATGCCTTTGAGTTTGTGGGCGGAACGAAGAATCACAAGCTGAAAGTTGTGCTCTTCTACGGCGGCTGAGTTTCCGGCAACTCGAAACTGTGGAGAATTGTCTCGTGTGCTTGGCGGCGCCGGCCGCATCTGGCATTTGCCCCTGCTGCCAACGCGAAGAGCGCCTGCCATCCTGAGGCCATCCCACCAGGCCCGGTGTTCGAATTTCGGCGGAGTCCACCGGCATCCCGAAGCCGGAGATGGCCGAACGATCTCAGCGTTTCGCATCGCCGCTGCACAGGCCGCCCCCCGCAAACCCGCCCGGCAAATTGCAGCGCCGCCGCACTACCTGGAAGCCGCCGCTTTGACCGGCAGCTCGATCACTTCCGCTTCTCCCCGCTCCCAGCGTACGCGGCTGCCTGGCTCGTGAAACTCGCGCCGCAGGTAGCCCAGCCCGATCCCGCGGCCTGCCAGCGGCGAATGCGCCGCGCTCGTCACCCATCCGGCTTCTTTCTCGCCGCCAAACAGCTTCGCGCCGCGTTCCGGCAATGCTTCCCCGGCAAACCCGAGCCCCACGAGCCGCCGATTCACCTGTCCCCGCGAACGCACCCGCTCGACGATTTCCTGTCCCGTATAGCAGCCCTTCACGTAGCTGATGTGCGATTGTTCGAGCCCGGCTTCGTGCGGAATCACCCGATCGTCGAAGTCGGCGCCAAACCACGCGATTCCCGCCTCGAGCCGCAGCGCGTCAATGGCCTGGTAACCGGCCGCTCCGCCCCCTTCCCGTTCCGCGACATCGGCGAGCAGATGCCACAGTTCCGCAAGCTGCCCGCGCTCGGCCAGCAATGCGGCGCCGGCGAGCCCGAGCGGCGACCCGCGCAGGATCCGGCAGCCAATCGCGCCAATTTTCGCTTCGGCGTGCTCGCCCTTCGCCATCTCATCGAACTTCACGCCGCTCAACGCTTCGATCACCGCACCAGCCGTCGGCCCCACCACGCTCAGCGTCCCGAATTTCGCGGTGTGGTCGGTGAGCGTTACGTCGTCCATGATGATGAATTTGTCGAGCGTCTCGATTGTCCGCTCGCCCGTCATCGCGTGCGAGAGCACGAGCAGCCGGTCTTCGGTCGCGAGCGTCCGCAGCTCGGCCAGGATGTGCCCCTGCGGATTGAGCAGCAGCCCCATCGTGCTTTGGCCGGGCGTGAGCGCGGGAATATTCCCCGTGGTGATGGCGTTGAAGTAGCGGACCCTGTCGGGCCCGCTGAGTTCGGCAACCATCTGGAAATTCGTGTCGACCACCGCCGCTGCCGTGCGCGCCCGCCGGTACTCTCCCTCGAAATCGCCGTAATCGTCGGGCAGCAGTGTGCCGAACCGGACGCCCATCCGTGCGCCCAGCCGCTCATGAATTTCACGCAGTGGGGTTTCCAGGGCCATGGTCAATTTCACTTGGCGCAAACGCGGAGGCGGACGAAGCCGCGCTCGCCGCTCGGAGTTCGCTATCCATTGTACTGATTGCGCCCGGCCATCACGCCGCCGTCGACGTCCCACACCGCTCCCGTCACCCAGCCCGCCTTGTCGGAAAGCAGGAAGCAGACCACTTCGGCGACGTCTTCCGGCTGGCCAATCCGGCCAATCGGGTGGAATCCGTTGAACCCCTGCAGCGTCGAGTGCACTTTCTCCTTGGGAATGAACGCTTCGTAGATCGGCGTCTCCACCACGGCCGGCGAAACGGCATTGACGCGGATCTTCACCCCGGCCAGCTCCATCGCCAGATGTTGCGTCAGCGCGTGCAGCCCCGCCTTGGCCATCGAATACGCCGAGGAGGGCGTCGCCTGCACTGCTTGCCGTGCCCACACCGAACCGATATTCACGATCGAGCCGCCATGGCCCCGCGCAACCATGTTTTTCGCCACACGCTGCGTCAGGAAAAACGTTCCTTTGTTCAGCTCGAGGTAGCTGTCGTAATCAGCCTCGCTGTGCTCGAGGAACGGCTTCGGCAGGAACACGCCCGCGGCATTCACCAGATAGTCCGTTTTTGCGTACCGGGAATCGATCTTTTCGAGCAGCGCCGCCAGCTCGTCTTTCTTCGTGATGTCGGCCTTTTCCGTTGCCACGTTGCCGAGCTCGCCGAGTTCCTTGCCCGCGGCCGCCAGCTTCTCCTCCCGTCGCCCCACGAGCACGGCCGCGCCGCCGCCCGCGAGCAGCAGCCGCGCCACCGCCTTGCCGATCCCGCTCGATCCGCCGACGATCATCGCGTTCTTTCCCGCAAATTCCTTTGCCATCGTGTTTTCCTTTCCCCCAGGTGCCGCGCGACGCGCCACGGGTCTTCGCCCGTGCGTTCATGTTAGCAAAGCCGGGAGCGTTTTCTCCCGATGCTATACTTTGAGAAATGGCGGATCGGCTGATTCACGAAATTCTTCCCGTCGGAATGCTGCAGTGCAACTGCTCGATCGTCGGCGATCCCGACACCCGCGAAGCGCTGGTGATCGATCCCGGCGACGAGGTCGAGCGCGTCGTCGAGCTGCTCGAACGCCACAAGCTGAAGGTCCGCGCGATCCTCAGCACCCACGCCCACATCGATCACGTCGGCGGCCTCGCCAAGCTCCAGCGGCTGACCGGCGCGCCCGTCATCATGCATCCCGACGATCTTGAGCTTTACCTCGCCATCCCCATGCAGGCAGAATGGCTCGGCATCAAGCCGCCGGAAACCACCAAGGTCGACGGCTTTCTCCGCGACGGCGACGAGCTTGTCTGGGGCGGCCTCCAGGCCCGGGTCCTCCACACGCCCGGCCATTCGCGTGGCAGCATGAGCCTCTACCTTCCTGCCGACGCCAGGCCCGCTGCTTCCTCCGCCGGCGATTCCGCCGGCGCAGCCGCCCCGCGCATCGAAACGCCGCGCCTGTTTGCCGGCGATACGCTTTTCGCCGGCAGCATCGGCCGCACCGATCTCTGGGGCGGTTCGCTCGACCAGATCCTCCACTCGATCCACCAGAAACTCCTCGCGCTGCCCGAGGAAACGCTCGTCTTTCCCGGCCACGGCCCATCCACCACGATCGGCGAGGAAAAGCAGTCCAACCCGTTCCTGCGTCTGCGCTGACCCGGCCCGGTGGTTTGCCGGCCACCGCCGGCGCCGTCCGGCCGTGGGCCTTTGTCCCGAGCCGGCAACCCGCGCGCATTCCGGAATCAGATGGACTCTTTTACCGCCGCCGTTGCGGGGTCGCCGGTATTCGGGGTGCCCGTCGGCTCCAGCAGCAGCAAATGAACCTCTTCGGCAGCCACCGGCCTGTGCTCCACCCCTTTGGGGACAATGTAAAGATCGCCCGACCCCAGATGCACATCGCCGTCCCTGAGCTGGATCGTCAGGTTGCCCTTGAGCACCAGAAAAAAGTCGTCCGTGTCGGCGTGTGAATGCCACACGAACTCGCCTTGCAGCTTCACCACCATCACGTCGTGGCCATTGAAGCGTGCGACGATCTTCGGTGCCCAGTGGTCGGAGAATTTTGCCAATCTTGTTTCCAGGTTGACGACCGCCACTTTGTCCTCCCGCAAGCTGCCCCGCAATCCGCCGCCCTGGTGCAGTGCGTCAAACAAACAAATGTTGTCTGATTCTCCGGCGACCATCGCCTTCAGATCTGGTGTAGCGCCAGGCTTTAGCTCGGCACACGCCGCCCTGAAGACCACGCTGCGCGTAACGACAGGTGTGCCGCGCCGGACTAGCTTCTTTCGCTTTCGCGCTCGCTCCGCAGCCCTTCCATCACGCTCTGAATGAGCTGTTTGGCCTTGGCCAATTCCTTCTGCACCAGTTGCACGTCCATCGCCGGCTTGTCCGGTTCGCGCACCGAATGGCAATAGACGCCGTGTTGCCCGACCAGCACCAGGGCGTTCGTCAGCAAATCCAGCGACACCGCCAGCCGCCCGCGCCACGGCCCCATCATCGTTTCGTAGTGTTCGAGTTCGTCGTGATGTTCTTCGAAAACCGACATTCGCAAACCCACCTCTTGTCGAGAGTAGCGGCTCCTCGAAGCTGCCGCAACCGCCCCGGGAAATGCGCGCCCTTCGCCGCCCTTAGTGCCACGAGAGTACCGAAGCTTCCCAGTCCTGCGTTACTGGATCGCTAATACTGCTAACACTGCCGTACTGTACCAAAATGTTTCGTTCGTTCCCGCCCGGTGCATAATGCCTCTCGAACACTTTACCCGTTGGCAAGCGTTCGGTTCAGGTTTCTGGCCCTCGACGGGTATCGAAGAGATTGCGAGCTAGACGGTTTGCCGGTTCAGGGGAGCGACCCATTACTGGTCCCCTTGGAGAGCGGGGAAAAGAAGCGGTCATTCTCAACCGGTGATTCCGAAATCCTTGAACTCGGCGGCGATCCGAGCGGGTCGCGGCTGCCAGGTTGGCTGTCTCTCGATAACCGGGTTGTGTCGGATCCCTCTTCCATCGCGTGTCCACAGGGAGAGGAGCCAAGCCCGTGTCCATGACCGCGGTATTACCTCGTGAGGCCCTCATGCGGCGATCGGATTTGATGGCATACGCCCGTCGCACCGCCCGAGATGGACAGGCCTCGAAAGTTGAACGCACTTCTCAAATCGTCTTCGGAGAGCGTCAATATCTTCTTCGCGTGCTCGATTCCATCGAACGCACCCGTCTCGCCCCCACCCAGCGGCGCCAGGAACAGTTGCTGCTGGAGCGGCTGATCCATGCCCGCACGCAGGAATTGAACCGGATCAATCCCGACTGGGACTTTCGTATCGGCAATGTGCTTCGGCCCGACATCACCACCGAGGAACTGGATCGCCTGGCGGCCGAGGCGCCGAAGGAAGACTATTTTCTGCTTCGGCTCATCAGCGAGCATCCTCGCACCGGCGCCGCAACGCTGGCCCGGCTGGCCGCCCATCCGTATCCGGCCGTCCGCGAAAACGTTGCTCGCCATCCGAATGCCGATGCCCGGACGCTGGACCGGCTGAGCCGCGATCAGTCCGCTCCGCTCTGGTACCTTGTGGCGTCGAATCCGGGTGCGCCGGCCTCGCTGCGCCGGCGGCTGAACCGCAACATCAAGCACGTGAGGCGGAAGCGCAAAACGAAGTAGAATCTGAGGCGTGACGCTTGTTCTGCCCGCGCGCCTGAACATTGCCGAGGAATTCGTCGGCCGCCCGGCGCGCGAGCATCCGGATCGTCTCGCCATCCTCGGCGATCCGCAACCGGTCACCTACGCCCAACTCGGTTCGCTTACCGCCCGCGTGGCCGGTGCGCTCGCCTCCTTGGAATGCCGCGCAGGCGACCGCATCCTGCTCGTCCTTCCCGATTCCGCCGAGTTCATGGCTTCTTTTTTCGGCGCGGCGATGGCAGGGGCGATTGCCGTGCCGGTGAATTCGGCCGCGCGCCCGGCGGACTACGCCCACTACCTCGCCGATTGCGGCGCCCGTTTCGCCATCGTCCACCGGGATTCGCTCGCGTCCGTGCTGGCAAACAGGGAAGCCGCTGCGCTCGAGCGCCTGATTGTCGTTGGTGACGCGCCTGTTCCCGCCGCGCCGCCCGCCGCTGCGTGGGATGCGTGGCTCGCCCTCGCTCGGCCGGCCGCCCGTCCTGTTCCCACCGCTGCCGCCGATCCCGCCTTTTTCCTCTACACCTCCGGCAGCGGTGGCATGCCCAGGGCCGCCGTTCATCGCCATCGCGACATGCTGGTCACCAGCGCCTGTTACGCCCGCGGCGTCCTCGGCCTCCGTTCCGACGATCGCACCTTCTCTGTCTCGAAACTTTTTTTCGCCTATGGCCTCGGCAACGGCATGTATTTCCCGCTCGGTTTGGGCGCCTCCACGATCCTCGATCCCGGCCGCCCGCGTCCCGAATCGGCTGTGGAGATCGTTGCTCGCCACCGGCCCACCGTCTTCTTTGCCGTTCCCACCTTCTACGGTGCCTTGCTCGCGAAAGTGGAACAGGGCCTGCCCGCCGATTTTTCCTCGGTCCGCATGGCGGTTTCGGCAGGCGAGCCGTTGCCGGCGGAAATCTTCGAGCGCTTCCGCCGGCGTTTTGGTCTCGAAATCCTCGACGGCATCGGCTCGACCGAAATGCTGCACATGTTTCTCTCGCCTTGCCCCGGTCGCACCCGCGCCGGCTCCTGCGGCTTTCCCGTTCCCGAATATTCCGCCCGTATCGTCGATGAGGACGGTCGCGATGTTTCCCGGGGCGCGATCGGCAATCTCTGGGTGCGCGGCGAGAGTGCCTTCGCCGGCTACTGGAATAATCCGGAGCTCACCGCCATCGTCAAGCGCGGAGAGTGGGTCGTCACTGGCGACAAGTTCTTTCAGGACGCCGACGGCTTTTTCCATTACTGCGGCCGCTCCGACGACATGATGAAGGTCGCCGGCAGATGGGTCGCGCCGGCCGAGGTCGAAAATGCCTTGCTCGCCCATCCGGCGGTGGCCGAAGCCGCCGTCGTCGGCCATTCCTTCGACGGCTTGACGCGGCCGGTGGCCTATGTCGTCCTCGGCGCCGGGCAGGGAAGCGATCCCCGGCTTGCCCGCCGCCTCCGCGAATTCGTTCACGGCCGCCTGCCCTCCTACAAAATGCCCGTCGAAGTCCATTTCGTCTCCGAGTTGCCCCGCACCGCAACCGGCAAGATCCAGCGCTTCAAGCTTCGCCGCTCCTGACCCTCCATCCATCGGCGAGTCCCGGTTCTCGGGTTGCCGAAGCAGCGGCACGCCGTCCCTCTTGGCACGGCCTTGCCTGCAACCGGCCCGCCCGCGCCTCGCGTGCCTCCGTTGTTTCTTGCTGGAAAGAGACAATATGTCTCTTTACAACGTACGAATGATGTATTATTGGTCTGTATGGAGAAATCGATGCTGCCGCTGCAGATTCAACCGGGAAGCCGCATTCCCCTCTACGCCCAGTTGCGCGATCAGCTCCGCGCCCTGGTCCGCATCGGCCACTTGGTGCCGGGTGACCGGATTCCGCCCAGCCGCGAGCTGGCTGCCCGGCTCGGTGTCCATCGCACCACCGTCGCCAATGCCTACGCCGACCTCGAAGCCGAAGGGCTGATTCGCGGCCATGTCGGCCGCGGCACCTTCATCTGCGGCCAGCCGAACGGCCATCTGTCCGAGCGCCCGGCCGCCGCTCCGCTGAAACCCGGCCCGGTGCGCTGGGATGGCTTGTTCGCCGAGGAGCGCGCCGAGGAAACGCTCGATCGCCTCCTGCCCACTCCCTCTCGCAAGACAATCTCCTTTACGGTCGCTTGCCCCCCGGAAACCCTGTTCCCGCTCGAGGAGTTTCGCCGCTGCTGCAATGCGGTGCTCCGCCATCACGGCCGCGAAATCCTCCAGCTCGGTTCCACCGACGGCTACCCGCCGCTGCGCGAGGTTCTGACGGCATGGCTTCGCCGCGACGGCATCGTCGGCCCGCACGACCATGTGCTGATCACCAACGGCTGCCAGCAGGGGTTCGACCTGCTCGCCCGCGTCTTTCTCCGTTCGGGCGACACCGTTCTGCTCGAAAATCCCACCTATCCCGGCCTGCTCGCCACTTTCGCCGGCCGCCACATCCGCGCGATCGGGGCCCCGGTGCGCGCCGAGGCCGGTGTAGATCCCGATGCGCTCGCCTTTGCCCTCGAGCGCAACCGCGTGAAACTGATCGTGCTGATGCCCGATTTCCAGAATCCCACCGGCACCACGCTTTCCCTTGCCGATCGCCGCCGCGTGCTCGAAATCGCCGAACGCTATCGCGTTCCGGTGGTCGAGGACCACATTTACGCTCGCCTGCGCGTGCGCGGGCAGCCGATTCCTTCGCTCAAGGCGCTCGATCGCGCCGGCCTCGCCATCCAGCTCGACAGCTTTTCAAAACTCGCCTTCCCCGGCCTCCGTGTCGGCTGGTGCGTCGCGCCCGCGCCCGTCGCCGAGCGGTTGCGCCTGGCCAAGCAGGCCGCCGACTTGCACACCGGCCAGCTCGCGCAGGCCGCCGCCGCCGAATTCATCCGGCGGGGGCTGCTCGATCGGCATCTCGAGCGCATGCGCAAGGTGTATCGCCGGCGCATGGAGGCGACCGAAGCAGCGCTCGAGCGCTACATGCCCGAAGAGGTGCGCTGGAGCTCGCCGGAAGGCGGCATGTGCGTCTGGGCCACCCTGCCGGCCGGCCTCGACGCTGTCGAATTGCTGGTGCGCGCCCGCGAGCGCGGTGTCGTTTTCGCGCCCGGGCGGCTCTTCTACCTCGAAAACGCCCAGCCGAATACGCTGCGTCTGGGCTTCGCGGAGCTGAGCGAGCGCCGCATCGCACGCGGTGTCCGCATTCTCGGCGATTTGGTTCGTGAACAATGGAAGCGCTCGCGCGTGCGGCGCGTGGCGCAGGGTAACGGTGTTTCGGCCGCCGTGACGCTGGTATGATGGAGGCTTCGGCCGAAGGGAATTCCGGAATCACATTTGGGTATGGAGGATCGAGCAATGGCTGAGGAACTGAATTTTTCCACCGATCCGCAATGGCGAGTGAAGGTGGGCCTGGCGGAAATGCTGAAGGGCGGCGTGATCATGGACGTCACCAACGTCGAACAGGCCGTGATCGCCGAAAAAGCGGGCGCCTGCGCCGTGATGGCGCTCGAGCGCGTTCCCGCCGATATCCGCAAGGAGGGAGGCGTCGCGCGCATGGCCTCGCCCAAAATCATTCGCGACATCATGAAGGCCGTGACGATTCCGGTGATGGCCAAGGCCCGCATCGGCCATTTCGCCGAGGCCCAGGTGCTCGAAGCGCTCGAGGTCGATTTCATCGACGAGAGCGAGGTGCTCACGCCCGCCGACGAGGAGCACCATATCTGGAAGCACAGCTTCCGCGTCCCCTTCGTCTGCGGCGCCCGCAATCTGGGCGAGGCGCTCCGCCGCATCAGCGAGGGCGCGGCGATGATTCGCACCAAGGGCGAGGCCGGCTCGGGCAATATCGTCGAGGCGGTCCGCCATATGCGCGCGATCGTCGGCGAGATGCGCAAGTTGACCACGCTGGGCCAGGAGGAACTGGTGGCCGCGGCCAAGCAGATGGGCGCCCCGCTCGACCTGGTCGCCTGGGTGGCCCGCAACGGCAAGCTGCCGGTGCCCAATTTCTCTGCCGGCGGCATCGCCACTCCGGCCGACGCCGCGCTGGTCGTCCAACTCGGCGCCGAGGCGGTCTTCGTCGGCTCCGGCATCTTCAAATCGACTGATCCCGAGCAGCGCGCCCGCGCCATCGTCAAGGCGACGACACACGCCAACGATCCGAAGGTTGTCCTGGAAGCTTCCGAGGAACTGGGCGAGGCGATGAAGGGGCTCGACGTCCGCCAGCTCGAGGAAAAAGACCTGTTGCAGACCCGAGGCTGGTAAGTCCGACGTGGCGCCCGAAGCGAACAAGGCCCTGATCCGTCGCTATTACGAGGAATTCTGGAACCGCTGGCAGTTCGACTTGGCCGAGGAGCTCATCGATCAGGAGGTGAGCTTCCGCGGCTCGCTCGGCCGCATGGTGGCCGGCCGCGGCGGCCTGCTCGGTTACATGAAGCACGTCCAGGCCGCTTTCCCGGATTTCTTCAACTCGATCGAGGAGATGATCGCCGAGGACGACCGCGTGGCGGCCCGCCTGATCTACACCGGCACGCATCGCGGCGAAATCTTCGGCATTCCCGCCACCGGCCACCGGATTCGCTACGCCGGCGTCGGCATCTTCCAGATTTCCGCCGGCCGCATCGTCGAGGGATGGGTGCTCGGTGATCTGGCCGGCCTGCTGCTCCAACTGCGGTCTGACGAAAGATGAAAATCGGCATCTTGGCGATTCAGGGCGATTTCGAGGCGCACCGCAAGCGCCTCGAGGAATTGGGCGCGGAAACCGTGCTCGTCAAAACAGCCGCCGACCTGGAAAATTTGGACGGATTGGTGCTGCCCGGCGGGGAAAGCACCACCCACATGAAGCTGCTCACCGAGGAGGGGCTGTTCGATCGCATCGTCGAGCGCGCCCGCACCGGCATGGCCGTCTTCGGCACTTGCGCCGGTGCGATTTTGCTGGCGAAAGAGGTGAAAAATCCGGCCCAGCCCTCGCTCGCCCTGCTCGATATCACCGTCGTCCGCAACGCCTACGGGCGACAGCTCGAAAGTTGCGTCACGAAGCAGACTGCCGACCTGACCGGCCGGCCGCTCGAAATGGTCTTCATCCGCGCGCCGGTAATCGAGCGCGTGGGTAGCGATGTGCAGGTGCTCGCCCGGCGCGATGGCCAGCCGGTGCTGGTCCGCCAGGGCCGCATCCTGGCCGCCACCTTTCATCCCGAGCTTTCGAGCGATCCGGCGGTGCACGAATATTTCCTGAAGATGGTGCGCGATGGCCGCTGAGCAGCCGGCGCGCTGCCGTGTGCTGTTCGTCTGCGTCGGCAATTCCTGCCGCAGCCAGCTGGCCGAGGCATTTGCCCGCAAACTGGCTGCCGATGTGATCGAGCCTTCGAGCGCCGGCATCTCGCCCTTCGGCCGCATCGCCGAAACCACCACTGCCGTCGGCGCCGAGTTCGGCTTGTCGTTCGACGGGCAGTTCTCCAAGGGCCTCGAAGCCGTCGACGTGGCCCAGTCCGATCTGGTCGTGAACATGACCGGCATCTCTTCGCGTGGCCTGTTCGAAACGGCCAAGCCAGTTGTCGATTGGGATATTGAGGATCCCTTCGGCGAAGACCTCGCCGTCTATCGCCGGATCGCCGGCCAAATCGAAATGCAGGTCCGTGCGCTGGCATTGTCTCTTCGCACCAGCCCGCCTGCGGCCGGCTGAGCCAATCTTATGCCGCGAGAGAAAAGCTCGGTTTCCCGCGAAGATTACCTGAAGGCCATTTGGGAAATCGTGCAGGAGGGCCAGGCGCCGATCAGCGCGCGGCTGGCGAAGGACCTGGCCGTCACGCCTCCTGCCGTCACCGCCGCGCTCCGGCGCATGGCGCGCGACGGCTATTTGCGCGTCGCCCGCGGCGGCCGCATCAATCTCACCGCCAAGGGCCGGCAGGCCGCCGAGCACCTGGTGCTGCGCCATCGGCTCGCCGAAAAACTGCTCACCGAAGTGCTCGGGCTCGACTGGACCGCGGCACACGAGGAAGCCGAGAGGCTCGAACACGCCATCTCGCTGCAGGTCGAGGCGCTGCTGCTCAAGCGCTTCGGCCGCGAGAGCGTCTGCCCGCACGGCGTCCCTCTTTTTGGCGGGCTGCCGGCCTTGCGCCGCCGCGGCGCAATCAAGATGGCCGAAGCCGCCGTCGGCGACGAGCTGGAGATCCTGCACGTCTGGGAAAAAGACAAGCGCTTCCTGGAGTTCGTCGACGGTTTGCGCCTGCGACCAGGCGCCCGCGTGAAGGTGCGCGCCTGCGAATACGATCAGACGATGACGCTGGTCGTCGAGGAACGTCCGCGCCGCGTCATCTACCTCGGCCTACCGGCCACCAGCCGCATCTGGGTCCGCCGCGTGCCGCCCTCCCGCGGATCTTCCTAGGGAGCGGGTTTCAAACCCGCCCCCTGATGTCTGCCGGTGTCGGACCGCACAACCGTTCCCAAGGCACTCGCGGGCCTTGAAGACGGCTGTTAGCAGGGCGTGCGTCCCGTCGCCCGGTCTTCCGCTCGTTACGAACAAGCTGACTTTTCCCGCCGATTTTTCTCCCATTCGAACGTTTCCACGGGCAGAATAGGGATAACGCTCCCGCGAACGAAAACAAATTTGCGCCCGTGACGCCGCACTACACAGATCCGGTTGCGCCGATCCTGATTGCGCTGATGCTCATCGGCCTGAGCGCGGCGGTGGGCGGCTGGCTGGTGCAGAAGGTGAAGCAGCCGGCCGTGCTCGGCGAGTTGCTCGTGGGCATCGTGATTGGCAACCTGGCCTATTGGCTCCATGAGCCGATCATCACCGTGGTCCGCGAAGGCGAGCTGGTTCGCCATATCGTCAACTATGCGCTCTCGCACGGCGTGAGCCTGGTGGGTGCGGCCAAGACGATGATGCCGCCCGGGCCCGACACCTCGCGCGTGCTCGCCGCGCTCGGTGGTTCAGCCGGACCGCGAGCGGTTGGCGTCTACCTGTTTGTCGATGAGCTTTCGCGGCTGGCGGTGATCTTCCTGCTGTTCCTGGTCGGGCTGGAGACGAGCGTCACCGAGATGCGCCGGGTGGGGCATCGCGCCGTGTCGGTCGCGGTCGTCGGTGTCGTCTGTCCGATGCTGCTTGGCCTGGTGGTGATGAAATTCATGACGCCACATACTTCGTTGGCGCACGACCTCTTTATCGGCGGCATCCTGACGGCCACCAGCGTCGGCATCACCGCCCGCGTCTTTCACGATCTCGGCCGCACGCAGAGCACCGAGGCGCGGGTGATCCTGGGCGCGGCGGTTGTCGACGACATCCTGGGCCTGCTCGTGCTCGCCGTCGTTACCGGCCTCGTGGTGCGCGGCACGGTGAGCGTCTGGGGAATTTCGGCGCTCACGATCAAGGCGGTTGTTTTCCTGGTGGGATCGATTGTCGCGGGTTTGTGGCTGACGCCGCGCATTGTGCCGCGCATGCGACGCCTGGGCTTTCGCAATGTGCGTTTGCTCTTCGGCCTCGGCCTCGCTTTTGTGCTTTCGTGGCTGGCGACGCGCATCGGGCTCGCCACGATCGTCGGCGCCTTCGCCGCCGGGCTGATCCTCGAGCGCTTCTTTACCCACGAACTCGAGGACGAGCACTCCTTGCGCGAGGTGCTCTCGCCGCTCGAATCGCTGGTAGTGCCTGTGTTTTTCGTACTTATGGGACTTCAGGTAAAACTCGAGACGTTTCTCAACTGGCACGCAATCGAGTTGGCGGCCGTGCTTACCGCTGTGGCGATCGCCGGCAAACTGGTGGCCGGGCCGGCTTCCGGCCGCGGGGTGAGCTGGCTTTCGGTTGGCGTCGGGATGCTGCCGCGCGGCGAAGTGGGCTTGATCTTCGCGAGCATCGGCAAGGCGCTCGGGGTGGTCGACGACACGGTGTTCTCCGCCGTCATCCTGATGGTGATCGTCACCACGCTGCTCACGCCGCCCATCCTCGGCATCGTGATGCCGCAGCGCGAACCCCCTCCGGCCTCTGCCTCCACGCAAGCCGCCGACTGAGCGTGGCGACTCGCGCGTGTCACAGGTGCCGAACGGCGCGCCGCCTAAGCTACCAATTTTCTGGGAGATACGAATCCTGAAGTCACATTTTTGAGGCGGTGGCCAGTGACTAGTGGTTAGTGGCCAGGGGAAGATGGCTGGCGGATTTGGCGGGAACTCGCACACGCTGGCGGCGCAGTAGGCTACGGGGAAAACGAATCTCTGGCAAGGGGATGGTGTAAGTGGACGCCATCAAGTAAGACTTTAAGTGTGATGCGAGCGCTGTAGACGTAAGCGTCTGATCGGAACTGTGGGCTTCAAGTGTTACTTGATGGTCTTCGGCCATGGCCCGTCGTAGCGTTTGCACCGGGGCTGGGTTGGGTTTGCAGGCTGAAGCCTGCGCCACCGTTAGGCTGGAGCCTGGCCCACCGCGGGGCGAGGGGACCTCGCCCTCCCAACGGCGGGACGCACGACGGCCGGCCGATTCTCCCCTTGACATTCTAGGTGAGGGGTATATGCTGCTGGCCTAGAATGTCTACTCAAGAACGTAAGCAAAGACTCGAACTCCTGCAGGGAACACTCGATCTGCTGATCCTGCGCACGCTGCTGCTCGGGCCGGCGCACGGTCATGCAATCGCCAGGGCGATCGAAATCAATTCCGACGACCTGCTCCAGATCGAGCAGGGATCGCTCTACCCGGCCCTGCACCGGCTCATCAAGCGTGGCTGGATCTCGGCGGAGGAGGGTGTTTCGGAAAACAATCGCCGGGCCAAGTTTTACCGGCTGACGGCCAAGGGCCGGCGACAACTGACGGTCGAAACCGGCAAGTGGGACAAGTTCGCGCGAGCGATCGCGCGCATCCTTCGCCCAGCGGGGCAGGAATCGGAGCCATGAGACGGCGGAAGCGGATGATGGCGGAACTGGGCCGCGACATCCGCGACCACATCGAGCGCGAGACACAGGACAACATCGAGCGGGGCATGTCGCCGGAAGAGGCACGGCGCGCGGCGTTGCTCAAATTCGGGAACGTGGCGCTAGTGAAGGAAGACACGCGCGCGGTGTGGACCACCCTTTGGCTCGAACAGCTCTGGCAGGATGTGCGCTACGGGTTGCGGCAATTGCTGCGTAATCCCAGCTTCGCCGCGTTGGCCATCATCACCTTGGCGCTGGGAATTGCGGCGAACACAACGATCTTCAGCGCGGTGAGCCTGGTGCTGCTGAAAAAGCCGGCGGTCCGCAATCCCGATGGCGTGATGGTGGTCTTTTCCAACAACACGAAGAAGGGATACGACGGGCTTCTGCTTTCGGCGCCCGACTTCGAGGCATTCAAGCGAGAGAACAATGTTTTCGAGGGGATGGCCGCGGCGGACGGGGCCAACTTAACGCTCACGGGCCACGGAGCCCCGGAAGAACTGAATGGCGCACGCGTAACGACGAACTACTTTCAGCTGCTGGGCCTTTCGCCCGCCATGGGTCGCAGCTTCTCGGCCGACGAAGGCGAAGCCGGGCGCAACCACGTCGTGATCCTCAGCCACGGCCTTTGGGAGCAGCATTTCGCCGGCAATCCGAACGTGATCGCGAGCCATGTGGGCATCAACGGCGAGCCATGCACGGTGATCGGCGTGATGCCGCCCGGCACGGACTCTCCGGTGATGCAAGCACGGCTGTGGACGCCCCTGGTTTTCAGCGCCAGGGACCTGGCCAACCGCGGCAACCGTTCCCTCCTTGCTTTCGCGCGGTTGAAACCCCACATGACGACAGGCCAGGCGAACGCGGAGATCGGTGCTATCGCGTCCCGCATGGCGCAGCGGCACCCGAAAACGGAAAGGGACTACAGCGCGGGGGTTCTTGCGCTGCAGGAATACATGATCAAGGCGGCGTCGGTAGAGACGAGCCTTGCAATGCTGATGGGCGCGGTGGCGTTCGTGCTTCTGATCGCGTGCGCCAATATCGCGGGGCTGCTGCTGGCGCGGGCGGCGTGGCGCAGGAAGGAAATTGCTCTGCGCGCGGCGCTGGGCGCGGGGCGACTGCGCGTGGTCCGGCAATTGCTGACAGAAAGCCTTCTGGTCGCCGTTGGAGGAGGCGGGTTGGGCGTGCTTCTGGGCTTTTGGGGTATCGCTTATCTCCACACCACGCTGAATTGGAATTCTTACGTCGCGTACCTGGGACGCAACCTTCACATGGACGGGAGAACGCTCTTTTTCAGCGTGGGGCTCACGCTGGGCGCAACGCTATTGTTCGGTCTTGTGCCGGCCCTGCAAGTTTCGAAGTCCGATCTTGTCGGCACGCTCAAAGAGGGCGGCCGCGCGGGGACGGAGGGGAGCAAACAGGGCAGGCTGCGGTCGTTTCTCGTGGCAGGAGAGATTGCGCTGAGCGTGGTGCTGCTGGCCGGAGCGGGTTTCCTGATTCAGGGCTTCGTCCAGATGATCATGCAAAACCCCGGTTTCCATTCCACGCACGTCGTCACCGCCCGAATCGTTCTTTCGAGCAAGCGGTATCGAGGCGACCCGGCCAGGCAGGCGGAATTTTTTGAAAGCGTCGTGCGCCGGGTTCGTGACCTGCCCGGAGTGGAGTCGGCTTCGGCAACCCAGGAGAAACCACTCGAAGGGAACTGGGGCCGGCCGGTGAAGATCGAGGGACGGCACGAAGCGCCAATGGCGGGAATCTACTATGTGGGAGCCGATTATTTCCGAACGATGGGAATTCCGCTGATTCGAGGGCGCGGCTTCTCACGGATGGACAAGGCAGGCACGGCGAGTGTCGCCATCGTTAGCCGAGCCTTCGCCCGGAGGTATTTTTCGAGCGGGAACGCGATTGGCGGGCGCATAGCCGTCAAAACCCGGCATCCCTCCTGGGCCGAGATCGTCGGCGTCGTGGGGAACGTGAAGGAGTGGCCCGGCGAACGCGGATATCTCCCGCAGGTGTACGAGCCGTTCCTTCAACAGCCGATGGCGAGCATGGCCGTGGTCGCGCGCACGCATTACGATGCTTCCGCTTTTGCGCCGCTGCTGCGAAGAGCGGTCTGGTCGGTGGATAAGGATCAGCCGATCAAAAGCATAATGACCATGGGGCAGGTGGCAGATCAAGCGGGCGTGGGTGGCATCTATTTCATGGCGGGACTGATGGGCGCCTTTGCGGCGCTGGCGCTGGTTCTGGCGGGCGTTGGCATTTATGGGGTGATTGCCTACTCGGTGGCTCAGCGAAGACACGAAATCGGGATCCGGATTGCCGTGGGCGCGCAGAGATCGGACGTGCTGGGCCTTGTCCTGAAGCAGGGGGCCTTGTTGGCGATCATCGGATGCGGAATCGGCCTGGCCCTTGCAGTTCCACTGCCCAGATTGGTTGCCACGATGTTTGGCCCGTTCAGCGGCAGCCCGCTCGTTCTGACGGGTGTCGGATTGGCGGTGGCAATCGTGTCCTTGCTGGCCACGTACATCCCCGCGCGGCGGGCGATGCGGGTGGATCCGGCAGTCGCGCTGCGAAACGAGTGAGGGTGCAGGACGAGGGCGGGCATCAATTCTCGGGCCTCGACCGCAGACTTGTATCTCAATCCACGTAGGGCCTCAGCTTGAGACCGCCGGAGTCACTTGCTATCCTGCGGGCCCCGCGGCAGCGTCCAAATCACGCCAACGACCCCGCGAACCGCGATTATGTTCGACATGCAAAATGGCAAAAGTGTACCGATTCCCAAAAATCATGTGCCGGGAAACGAACGATTTACGAGGAATGGGTTGTGAATGTGCGTACCGATTCTCCGGAGGGCTCACAGGCTGAAGCCTGTGCCACCGGAGGGCGACGCGAGCGTCGACCCGACCAACCACCGAAACGGCATGGGCGAGTTTGGAGTCTGGCCCCATGAGCGACGGTGGGTCGGTGGGTCCGCCTTCGCCAAGGCTACAGCGGACGGGGACGCGTTGGCCAAGGGTTAGGCGGGTGGTGGCGTGGGGAGTACGGGCGAGGGGACCTCGCCCCTACGAAACCGTGAGGCGTGAGGCGGGCGGGGGTGACGGGCCGCAGGCTGAAACCTGTGCCACCTGAGGGCAACGCGGTGCGTCGCCTCTACCGACGACGGAAACGGTGCGGGCGAGGACGGCGGCGACTGACCCGGCGTTGCCCTGCTAATTTAAACAAACGTCAGGGCAGGGACGGACGAGGGTTAGGGATTCCAGAGGCGGAAGCCGCCGAGGAAGGCGTTTTCGTTGCTGCCGGCTTCGCATTTCGGCGGCAGTTTTTTCAGCTCTTTGACGTTGCCGCCGCCGAGGACGACGTAATCGGGTTCGAGGGCGGCGGTGAGGCGGTCGACGACATCGGAGACGTGCTTGCGCCATCTCTTTTTGCCCAGGCGCTGGAGGCCGCGCAGGCCGAGATAGTCCTCGTAGGTTTTCCCTTTTTTGTAGGGCAGATGGGCGAGTTCCATCGGCTGCACGACGCCTTTGACGATCATCGCCGAACCGAGGCCGGTGCCGAGTCCCAGGAAGAGCATGCGGCCACCATGGTAGCTGCCGAGGGCCTGCATCTCGGCGTCGTTGACGATTTTTACCGGGCAGCCGAAAGCCTTTTGGAAATCGAAACCGACCCAACCCTTGCCGAGGTTGCGCGGGTCGTGGAGCGGCTTGCCGTGAATGACGGGGCCGGGATAGCCGATCGAGACGGCGTCGTATTTCCAGTCGCGGGTGATCTGCTTGACTCCTTTCACCATCTGCGCGGCGGTCATGCGGGGACCGGAGTTGAACTTGCGGTGCTCGGTCTGGCCGGTGGCGAGGACCTTGATGTGCGTCCCGCCGACGTCGATGACCAGAATTTTTTTCGGCTTCGTCTTCGAGGCTGGTTTCATCAGAGTTCTCCGGCGCACGCTCTTCTCTACGACAGGCGGGCGGCGTATGCAAGTTTTCTTCTTGCGGAGGGCAAGGATATAGGATGCATGCGGCGGGCGTGGATGCGAGACGGGATCTGAAATTCGAGATTTGAAATTTCAGAGGGAATGGGCGACCTGGTGGGTCGCCCATGGCAACACCGAGCGAAGAGACGTGGCCCGCACCAAGCCCGGGCGACGAAGCGACAGATGCGGGCATCGCGAGGCGTGCGACAATGGGGCGGGCCAGGCAGGGCTGGGGCAAGGCGTGAAGGCATAAGCGGAAAGCTATGACAGGCGAGAGCCGCGAGCACAAAACGGAGCTGTGGCTGGTCTCGAGAGGGCCGGTGGCGCGGCTGCGGAGGCTGGGGCAGCGCGTGCCGAAGCGGGTGAGATATTGGTTCCCGCATGTGCCGCTCTCGCTGGCGGTGGCGCTGGCCGGGCTTCTCCTGCTCTGGAGCAAGTTCGGGATCGAGTGGCGCGGGTTGGTGGCGAACTTCCCTCGTGGGCTGCTCACCTTTTCCCTTTCGAGCCTGCCGTTTCTGCTGATCGGGCTGGCGCTGCTGCTGATGTCGGTGGGACTGCTATTCCGGTCGCGATTTTCCTGGATTGTGGCGATTGTGCTGACGGTGGCGACGGTGCTGATCCTGCTCCGCTACCCGCACGGGATCCATCCACTGCTGATCTATTACGACGGGATTCTGCTGGTATTGCTGCTGGTGGCGCACGGGTTTTTCAACCGCAGCAGCCTGGCTGCCGGCACGCTCTTTGCGATTACCAGCAGCCTGATGCTGCTGATCTACGCGGTGTTCGGGAGCCTGTATCTGGGCAGCGAGTTTTCGCCGCCGATCAAGGATTACATGACGGCGTTCTACTATTCGATCGTGACCATGTCCACGGTGGGCTATGGCGACATCGTGCCGAAGACCGCGCACGCCAGGCTCTTTTCGGTCTCGATCATCATTCTCGGAATCGCCGTTTTTGCGACGTCGATCAGCGCGATCGTGGGGCCGGTGGTGACGCGGAGCGTCGAGCAAATCATGCGCGGCAAGGAGCAACGAATGAAGCGGGCCAATCATTTCATCATCGTCGGCTCGACCCCGCTCGCTTTCAACACGTATCGCGAGCTGAAGAAAAGGAACCAGCCGGTGACGCTGATCTTGCGGGAGACGCCGACCGAGGGCGAGTTCGAGGACGCCGACATCGTGATCGGCGACCCGAACGACCGGGAGATCCTGATCAAGGCGGGCGCGGAAGAGGCGCAAGCGGTGCTGGCCATGCGTGCCGACGATTCCGACAATGCGTTCACGGCGCTGGCGGTGAAGGAGTTGAACGGGAAGGCGAAGACGATCGTCGCGGTGAACGACAGCAAACACCTGCAGCGGGTGCGACTGGTGCAGCCGGATTTCATCATCGCGCCGCAGGTGCTGGGCGGGGAGATGCTGGCGATGGTGCTGAGCGGCGAAACGATCACCAACGAATTCGTGACCGAGCGGTTCTTGCATTTCGACCGGCCAGCGCCGCCGAAGGGGTCGGGACGGTAAAGGACGCGCGGCAAGAGACTCTGTGGGGCATGCCTGGGCATTTTTGCGAGATTTCAGATTTGAAATTTGAAATTTCAGATGGCGGGCGAAGCAGGGCGTCACGCCTACCAACCTTAGTGGTGGGCCAACGACCATCGTCCGTAAAAAGCGAGGTTGGGTTCGACATCACTGTGGCCGGGACGCGGGCGCGCAGGCGGGGCGAGCCAGCGGGTAGCCCCGCCGGTTCCGAAGGGATTTGAAATTGGGAATTTGAAATTTCGAATGGCGGCCAGCACGAGGGTCTCGGCCGGATGCTTCCACCAGTAGCCCGCGAAAAGTTGCGCTCCCATTGCTGGATCATGCTCGTCTGCCGACAGGAATCGAGAAGACAGTCAAAACCGGCGCGGACGGGCCGCAATCCGAAATGGGCGATTGAGTTTTCAGACGGCATCACGACTTCGCGCCCACGGCCCGCGCGCGAGGATGTATACTCCGAAGAGATCGGTTTTTTGAAAGAATTGAATCCGCCCGCTTACGACGGGCCCGCCACCAGGCCTCGCTCCGGACCAGGGAGAGAGTGTTATGTCCAAACAGATCGTTACGCTTGACGGCAACGAGGCCGCCGCGCGCGTTGCCTACCAAACCAGCGAAGTTGTTGCCATCTACCCGATTACGCCCGCCTCGCCGATGGGCGAGTGGGCCGACGAATGGGCGGCGAAAGGCCTGACAAATTTGTGGGGCGCGGTGCCGGAAGTGATCGAGATGCAGAGCGAAGCCGGCGCGGCCGGCGCGCTGCACGGCGCGGTGCAGGCCGGAGCGCTGGGGACGACGTTCACCGCCTCGCAGGGCCTGCTGCTGATGATCCCCGATATGTACAAGATCGCCGGGGAGCTGACGCCGGCGGTGATTCATGTGGCCGCGCGGACAGTGGCGACGCACGCGCTCTCGATCTTCGGCGACCACAGCGACGTGATGGCGTGCCGGTCGACCGGGTTTGCGATGCTGGCGTCGAATTCGGTGCAGGAGGCGATGGATCTGGCACTGGTGGCGCGGGCGGCGAGCCTGGAATCGCGTGTGCCGTTCCTGCACTTCTTTGACGGTTTTCGCACCTCGCACGAGATTGCCAAGGTGGAAATGCTCGGACCGGAGACGATCCGGGCGATGATTGACGACGAGCTGGTGCGAGCGCACCGCGAGCGGGCGCTTTCGCCCGAGCGGCCGGTGCTGCGCGGCAGCGCACAGAATCCGGACGTCTTCTTCCAGGCGCGCGAGGCGGTGAATCCTTATTATTTGGTGTGCCCGGGGATTGTCGAGCGGGTGATGGAGAAATTCGGCGCGCTGACCGGAAGGCAATACCGGCTGTTCGATTACGTGGGCGCGCCTGACGCCGAGCGGGTGCTGGTGCTGATGGGCTCGGGCGCGGAAGCGGCGCAGGAAGCGGTGGAGCACCTGGCCGCGCGAGGCGAGAAGGTCGGCGTGGTGAAGGTGCGGCTCTACCGGCCGTTTTCGGCGGAGCATTTTGTGGCCGCGCTGCCGCGGACGGTGAAGGCGGTGGCCGTACTCGACCGGACGAAGGAGCCGGGGTCGATCGGCGAGCCGCTCTACGGGGACGTGGTGACGGCGGTGAGCGAAGCGCAGGCGGCAGGGAAGGCGCCGTTCGCGCCGGGGCTGAAGGTGATCGGCGGGCGGTACGGGCTTTCGTCGAAGGAGTTCACGCCGGCGATGGTGCGCGGGATTTTCGACGAGCTGAAAAAGCCGGCGCCGAAAAACCATTTCACGATCGGGATCCGCGACGACGTGACGGGGACGAGCCTCGATTACGACCCGGCGTTTTCGACAGAGACGCCGGGGACGGTGCGCGCCGTCTTTTTCGGGCTGGGCTCGGACGGGACGGTGGGCGCGAACAAGAACTCGATCAAGATCATCGGCGAAAACACCGATATGCACGCGCAGGGCTATTTCGTCTACGACTCGAAGAAAGCCGGGGCAATAACGATCTCGCACCTGCGGTTCGGGCCCCAGCCGATCCACTCGACCTACCTGATTTCGCAGGCGAGCTTCGTGGCCTGCCACCAGTTCTTGTTCCTCGAGCGGATGGACGTGCTGAAGCTGGCCGAGCCGGGCGCGACATTCCTGCTGAACAGCCCGTACGGAAAGGACGAGGTGTGGGAGCAGCTGCCGGAAGAGGTGCAACGGGCGATCCTCGAGAAGAAGTTGAAGTTTTTCGTGATCGACGCGGATTCGGTGGCGCAGGCGAGCGGTATGGGCCGGCGCATCAACACGATCATGCAGACCTGCTTTTTCGCGCTGAGCGGCGTGCTGCCGCGCGATGAGGCGATCGCGGCGATCAAGGCGGCGATCCGCAAAACCTACGGCAAGCGCGGCGAGGCGGTGGTGGAGATGAACTTCGCCGCAGTCGACCGGACGCTCGAGCGGCTGCAGGAAGTGAAAGTGCCCGCGGCGGCGGCGAGCAAGATCCGGATGCGGCCGCCGGTGCCGGAGGAAGCGCCGGAATTCGTGCAGAAGGTGACGGCGCGCATATTGGCCGGCGAAGGGGACCTGCTGCCGGTGAGCGCGCTGCCGGTCGACGGGACATTCCCGACGGGGACAGCGCAGTGGGAGAAGCGCAACCTGGCGCTGGAAATCCCAGTGTGGGACGAGGGGTTGTGCATCCAGTGCGGGAAGTGCGTGATTGTGTGCCCGCACTCGGTGATCCGGGCGAAGCTCTACGAGCCGGCGGCACTGGAGAAAGCGCCGAAGACCTTCAAATCGGCCAAGCCGTGGTGGAAGGAATACGAAGGGCTGCGCTACACGCTGCAGGTGGCGCCGGAGGATTGCACCGGCTGCGGGCTGTGCGTCGAGGTGTGTCCGGCGAAGAGCAAGTCGGAGGCGAAGCACAAGGCGATCAACATGGAGCCGCAACCGCCGCTGCGACACCAGGAGGCCGAGAACTGGAAGTTCTTCCTCGAGCTGCCGGAGCCGCCGCGGGAGAAGCTGCGGCACGGGCAGGTGAAGGACGCGCAGCTGCTCGAGCCGCTCTTTGAATTTTCCGGCGCGTGCGCCGGCTGCGGCGAGACGCCTTACATCCGGCTGGTGACGCAGCTGTTCGGCGACCGCGCGGTGATCGCCAATGCGACCGGGTGCTCGTCGATCTACGGCGGCAACCTGCCGACCACGCCCTTTACCAAGAATGCGGAGGGACGCGGACCGGCGTGGTCGAATTCGCTCTTCGAGGACAACGCGGAATTCGGGTTGGGGATGCGGCTGGCGCTCGACAAGCAGGCCGATTACGCGCGGCAACTCGTCCAGCGGCTTTCGGGGAGGGTGGGCGACGCGCTGGCGCGCGAGCTGCTCGAAAGCGCGCAGACGAACGAGACGGAAATCGGCGAACAGCGGCGGCGGGTGAAGGCGCTGCGGGAAAAGCTGGCCGGGATCCAGACGGCCGAGGCACGCGACCTGGAAGCGGTGTGCGACGGGCTGGTGCGGCGCAGCGTGTGGATCATCGGCGGCGACGGCTGGGCCTACGACATCGGCTACGGCGGGCTCGACCACGTGCTCGCCTCGGGGCTGAACGTGAACATCCTGGTGCTCGACACCGAGGTCTATTCGAATACCGGCGGGCAGCGGTCGAAGGCGACGCCGCTGGGGGCGGTGGCGCGGTTTGCCTTTGCCGGGAAGCGGACGCCGAAGAAAGACCTGGCGCTGATGGCGATGAGCTACGGGAACGTCTACGTGGCGCGGGTGGCGATGGGCGGGAGCGACATGCAGACGCTCCGGGCGCTGCTCGAAGCCGAGGCGTACGACGGGCCGTCGATCGTGATCGCTTTCAGCCCGTGCATCGCCCACGGGTACGACCTGAAGCACGGCATGGACCAGCAGAAGGTCGCGGTGCAGGCCGGCTACTGGCCGCTCTTCCGCTACAACCCGGCGCTGGTGGAGGCGGGGAAGAACCCGCTGCAGCTCGATTCGAAGAAGCCGAACGTGCCGCTGAACAAGTACATGTACAACGAGACGCGGTTCACCATCCTGCAGAGCAGCGATCCGGAGACGGCGAGCCGGCTGCTGCAGGAGGCCCAGCACGACGTGGAGACGCGCTGGAAACTCTACGAGGCGCTGGCGGCGGTGCCGCCGGAGAAACCGGAGGAAGAAGAAAAGAAAGAGGAACCCGTGCCGGCGACGAAGGGAGACGGGCGATGATCGACCTCACCACGACCTATCTGGGGCTGAAGCTGCGGAATCCGCTGGTCGTTTCCGCGTCGCCGCTGCAAAAGGAGATCGAGAACCTGAAGCGCATGGAAGCGGCGGGAGCCGGGGCGATCGTGCTCCATTCGCTCTTCGAGGAGCAGATCGAGCTGGAATCGCTCGCGCTCGATCGCTCGCTCGAGAGGGGCGCGGAAAGCTCGCCCGAGGCGTCGCGCTACCTGCTGGACCTGAAGGATTACAACCTGGGTCCCGAGGGCTACCTGAAACACCTGGAGCGCGCGAAAAAGAGCGTGGGCGTGCCGGTGATCGCCAGCCTGAACGGGAAATCGAAGGGCGGCTGGACGCGCCATGCGCGGATGATGGAAGAGGCGGGCGCCGACGCGATCGAGCTGAACATCTACCACCTGGCCGTCGACCCGGCGGTGAGCGGGGCCGAGATCGAGCAGAGCTACGTGGACCTGGTGGCCGAGGTGAGGGCGGCGGTGAAGGTGCCGCTGGCGGTGAAGATCGGCGCGTCGTTCAGCTCGCTGGCGAACATGGCGCGGCGATTCGACCAGGCAGGGGCGAACGGGCTGGTGCTCTTCAACCGGTTTTACCAGCCGGATTTCGACCTGGATGCGCTGGAGGTGGTGCAGTCGCTGCATCTGAGCCGGTCGGAGGAGTTGCTGCCGAGGCTGAGCTGGGTGGCGATCCTCTTTGGCCAGATCAAGGCCGACATGGCGATCACCGGCGGCGTGCACAGCGGGACGGACGTGCTGAAGTGCATGATGGCCGGGGCGCGCGCGGCGATGGCGACCTCGGCGCTGCTCGCAGGCGGGATCGGGGAGATCGCACGCATGCTCGACGAGGTGCGCGGTTGGATGCAGGAGCACGAGTACGAGTCGATCCGGCAGATGCAGGGCAGCATGGCGCGGCGTTCGGTGGCCGATCCCGGCACGTTCGAGCGCGGCAACTACATGCAGGTGCTCAGCTCCTATACGCAGAAGAGCGGCGTGGGCAGCCGGTAGAGGCGCGGCGGAACGGGCCGCCCAGCATTCCTTCTTTAGAGCAGACGCGGGAAATCCGGCGAGGAAACAGGCAAAAGCTTCGCGGCGTGCCGTGGTGTCGAACGGCAGCTTGAAATTCTCCGACCAGCGGAGTTAACGTGAGTCGCCAGCCCATGATTTTCGGAATCCCGGAAGCGTGGTGAGTTGCGGGTTCGCTGCACAAATCGGAGGCGCTTCGGGGGCTGAAGCGCCATGCCATTGCGGGGTTGATGCCGGGGCTCCCGGCAAGCCGGGACAGGTTCCGCTCCGACGCCCGAAAGACCGTGCGACGAACTTCTGACTCGGGATACGGGATAGTAGCTCCTGTGTGGGGGAAGAGCGATGGGCCTCGAGATACAAGTTCAAGTCAACGGAAAAAACTACCAGAGTGAGATCGAGCCTCGGCTGCTGCTGGTGCACTACCTGCGCGAGGTGCTCGGGCTGACGGGGACGCACGTCGGGTGCGAGACGTCGCTGTGCGGCGCGTGCACGGTGCTGGTGGACGGGCGAGCGGTGAAGTCGTGCACGATGCTGGCGGTGCAGGCCGACGGCTCGGAAATCACCACGATCGAAGGGCTCACCGCGACGCCGGAAGCCGCCGGGGGACTGCACCCGGTGCAGGAAGGGTTCTGGGAAAAGCACGGCCTGCAATGCGGCTATTGCACGCCGGGGATGATCCTCTCGGCGGTGCAGCTGCTCCGGGACAATCCCAGTCCCACCGAGGCCGAAATCCGGCATGCGATTGCCGGCAATCTGTGCCGGTGCACGGGCTACCAGCATATCGTCGAGGCCGTCGAATACGCAGCCAAGAAGCTGCGGTCACGCAAGCGCTGAAGCTGGGCCGGATCGCTTTGCCGGGAGGGGGAAATGGCCACCGCAACAAAAAAATACGTCGGGAAACCGCTCAAGCGGAAGGAAGATCCGCGGCTGGTGCAGGGCATTGCGCATTACGTCGACGACCTGACGCTGCCGGGGATGCTGCATATGGGGGTGGTGCGCAGCCCCTACGCGCACGCGCGAATCCGCGGGATCGACACGACAAAGGCGCGGAGCGCGCCGGGAGTCGCGGCGGTGCTGACGGCCGAGGACCTGGCGGGTGCGATTGGGCCGGTGCCGTGCGCGGCACAGATTCCGGACATGAAGGCGGCGCCGCGGCCGGTGCTGGCAACGGGTGAAGTGCGATTCGCGGGCGAAGGGGTGGCCGTGGTGGTGGCGAACAGCCCGTACACGCTGCGCGACGCGATGGAACTGGTCGACGTGGATTACGATCCGCTGCCGGTGGTGGTGGACCCGGAAAAGGCTGTGCGCAAGGACGCGCCGCGCGTACACGAAGAGCTGAGCGACAACGCCGCCTACCGCTGGGAACTCGAAGGCGGCGACGTGAAAAAAGCGTTCAAGCAGGCCGAGCGCGTGGTGAAGCTGCGGATGACGAATCAGCGGCTGGTGCCGATGGCGATGGAAGGGCGCGGCGTGCTGGCGCAATACGACCGGGGCGACCAGCGGCTGACGCTGTGGTCCTCGTCACAAATCCCGCACATCCTGCGGACGCAGATCGCCGCGATGCTGAATTTTCCGGAATACGGCGTCTACGTGGTGGTGCCGGAGGTGGGCGGGGGATTCGGGAGCAAGCTGAACGTCTACCCGGAAGAGGCGCTGGCCTGCTATCTGGCGATGAAGCTCGGCAAGCCGGTGAAATGGACCGAGGGGCGGCGCGAGAATTTCCTGGCCACGATCCACGGGCGCGACGAAATCTGCGACATGGAATTCGCGGTGAAGCGCGACGGGACGCTGCTGGGCATGCGCGCAAAGATCTTCGCCGACCTGGGGGCGTATTACCAGTTGCTGACGCCGCTGATTCCGACGCTCACCGGGCTGATGATCTGCGGCTGCTACAAGCTGCCCAACGTGCGAGTGGAAATCACCGGCGTGCTGACCAACAAGATGTCGACCGACGCCTATCGCGGCGCGGGGCGGCCCGAGGCGACCTATTTCATCGAGCGCGGCATGGACGCGGTGGCCGCGGAATTGAAGATCGACCCGGCTGAACTGCGGCGGAAGAATTTCCCCAAGCCGGAGGATTTTCCCTACGCGACGGCCACCGGCCTGATTTACGACACCGCGAACTACCAGGGCGCGATGGAACTGGCGCTGAAACAAGCCGAATACAAGAAGCTGCGGCGGGAACAAGCGGCGGCGCGGAAGAAGGGAAGGCTGCTGGGTATCGGGGTCGCGAGCTACGTGGAAATTTGCGCGCTGGGGCCCTCGAGCGCGATGCCGGCCGGCGGATGGGAGAGCGCGACGGTGCGGATCGAGCCGACCGGGCGCGTGCGCGTGCTCACCGGCTCGTCGCCGCACGGGCAGGGCGAGGAAACCAGCTTCGCGCAGATCGCCGCGGACATGCTGGGCGTGACCATGGACGACGTGATCATCGTGCACGGCGACACGTCGGCGGTGCCCTACGGCATCGGCACGTTCGGCAGCCGGACGCTGGCGGTGGGCGGCACGGCGATGTACCGCTGCCTGGAAAATTTGCGCGACAAGCTGCTGAAGATCGCCGGGCATTTGCTGGAAGAAGATCCGGCGAAGCTGGTGCTGCGGGACAAGCGGATCGTCTCGAAGCGGGACCCGAAGAAATCGCTGCCGTTCGGGGAGGCGGTCGCGGCGGCCTATACGGCGAAGTCGCTGCCACCCGGGCTCGAGCCGGGGCTGGAGGCGACGAACTTTTTCGAGCCTTCGAATTTCACGTTCCCCTTCGGGACGCACGTAGCGGTGGTGGAAGTCGACCGGGAAACGGGCGACGTGAAGCTGCTGAAATACGTGGCGGCGGACGATTGCGGCAACGTGATCAATCCGTTGCTGGTCGAAGGGCAGTTGCAGGGCGGGATCGTGCAGTCGATCGGGCAGGTGTTTTTCGAGGAAGCGGTGTACGACGAGCAAGGACAGCTGATTTCGGGCGAGTTGACGGACTACGCGCTGCCGCACGCCGCCGATATTCCGCGGATCGAGACGTACCACACGGTGACACCGACGCCGGTGAACCCGATGGGCGTGAAGGGAGTGGGCGAAGCGGGCACGATCGGCGCGACGCCGACGCTGGTGAACGCGGTGGTGGACGCGCTGGCTCATCTCGGCGTACGGCACATGGACATGCCGCTCAAGCGGGAGCGGGTTTGGCAGACCATACAGGAGGCCACGGGCGGGTCCGCGGGCAAGGCGCGGAAGGCGAGATGAGCGGAGGAGGAAAAGGTTCCGGCCCGAGCGGCTTGACGCGCCGGTCAGCGGCAGAAGGCGCCGCGGACGAGGCGGCCCGGGAGTGGGGCGGAAGGAAAGGGATCGGAGGCGAGCCATGATTCCAGCGGCGTTTGAATATTTTGCGCCGAAGAATCTCGATGAGGCGTTGCGGCTGGTGGAACGGCACGGCGACGAAGCCAAGCTGCTGGCCGGCGGGCACAGCCTGTTGCCGCTGATGAAGCTGCGGCTTTCGGCGCCGCGCTATGTGATCGACATCGGGCGCATCCGCGCGCTGCACGGCGTGCGCGAAGAGGATGGACGGCTGGTGATCGGCGCACTGACAACACACCACGACGTGGAGTCGTCGGAGCTGGTGCGCCAGCGGTGCCTGTTGCTGGCGGAGGCGGCTGCGGAAATCGGCGACGTGCAGGTGCGCAACCGCGGGACGGTGGGCGGCAGCCTGGCGCATGCGGATCCGGCGGCCGACTATCCGGCGGCCATGCTGGCGCTCGAGGCGGAAATCGTCGCCACGTCGAGCGGCGGCAGCCGTGCGATTCCGGCCGGGGAATTTTTCGTCGACCTGCTCACCACGCAGCTACGGCCGGACGAGATTCTGACCGAGGTGCGCGTGCCGGTGGCCGGCCGGCGCTCCGGCGGGGCGTATCGCAAGCTGCATCAACCGGCCTCGGGATTCGCGCTGGTGGGCGTGGCGGCGCGGGTCAGGCTGGGCGAAGGGGAAAAGATCGAATCGGTGGCGATCGGCATGACCGGTGTAGCCGCGCACGCCTATCGCGCCGCAACGGCCGAGCAGGCCCTTGCGGGGAAAAAGCCCGGCGCGAAATTGCTGGGCGAAGCGGCGGGACGGGTGACCGAGGGAGTGGACACGCTCGGAGATATGCACGGATCGGCCGGCTATCGCCGTGCCGTCGCCACCGTTTATGCGCGCCGGGCGCTCGAAGCAGCCATCGCCCGCGCCGGAGGGAAAACAGCGTGAAGATCGAAGGACAGTGCACGATTGCCGCGTCGCGGGAAACCGTCTGGGAGCGGCTGAACGATCCGGCAGTGCTGGCGAAAAGCCTGCCGGGAGTGGACGAGCTGGAACCCACGGGCCCCGACAGCTATCGCTCCACGATCAAGTACAAGATGGGGCCGGTGTCGGGCAAGTTCGACGGTACCGTGGAGCTTTCCGAGAAAAACCCGCCGCACTCGATGCGGCTGAAAACCAGCGCTCGCGGCGGGCCGGGATTCGTCAACGGCGACGGGAAGGTGGAACTGGCCGCCAAGGGCGAGCAGACGGAAATCCGCTACTCGGCCGACGTGCAATTGGGCGGGATGCTGGCCGCGGTCGGCTCGCGCATGCTCGAAGGGGCGGCGAAGAAGTCGATCGAGGAATTTTTCCAGTCGATCGTCGAGCAGAAGTAACGCCGCGGCGTGCGGCGGCGCGCGTGACGGGGCTTCCCAGGTCCGGCGGTGCGCCGAGCCGGTTTCAGGGCGGACGGGCGATCAGCCCCGCCGAAGTTTCCAGAAATATTTTGCGCCGAGCATAGCCAGCCCCGCGGACAAGAGCAGGAGGGTGGCTGGCTCGGGTGTGGATTGCGGCGCGCCCGGCAAAGGCGAGCCAACGGGCGTGCCTACGGGCGTGCCGCCGCCGGGCGGGAGGAAGATCACCGGGAAGAAGGGACTTCCGCCACCGTCAGGAGCGTTGGGAGGCGGGAGCTGCACGCTCGAGGAGCCGAGCAGCGGAGAGAAGTGGAACGAGGCGGGGGTGAGATGCAGGATCGGCGCCTCGAGCGCCGGTTCGGACGGTTCCAGGGCGGTGGTCGGCTCTTTGGGGACATAGGAAATGCGGTTGCCGCAACGAGCGCGGGCGTAGTGGGTGCCGTCGGTGACCAGGGTTTCTCCGGCGAACAACCAAATTTTCCGGCTCGTCCAGAAAATCAGATTGCCGAGACGAAAAGAGACGTAGGCCTTGCGGTCGTGGCGCAAGCGGACGAGCCGAAACTTATGCAGATCGAAGTTCGCGTAGTGCCTGGCAACAACCGGGTGGTTGGCCAGGAAACGGGCGAACTGTTTCTCGCTGTGAATTCCCTGAGGAATGACTGAATAGAGATGGGCGAGCGCCGCCGGCGTCTCCGGCTCGGACGCCGGGATGCGAACGCCGAGGGGCGGGCGTGTCGCGGCCGTCGCCGCGGGCCGGGCGCCGGGCGCCGAGAGCGAGGTACTCCGAGGGCGAAGGAACAGGAAAGTTGCCGACGCCAAAAAGAGGATAACTAACGCGGTGAAAAGGCGGGGGACAAGGCGGCGGTGTGAGTGACGGTTGGAGGATCGACTTTTACGAGACGGCGCTTGCAGCACGTTTCCCCCCGGCCTGCGGAAAGCAATCGAGACGCCGCGCGGAATATGCATTTCCGATCGGTCAATACCAGGACGTTGCCGGACCGGGTCAATCGAAATGTCGTGGTACTGATACGAACTGTATTTGCGTGAGCCTCGCCAGTTTACGGCCGCCGGATTGGACACGGCCGGAGGCAGCGCTAATGGCACAAACGGCCGAGTGCGTTCGAAGACGGAACGAGGGAGTGCTGGAGCAGAGGGGTGGCGCGGGCAAAATGTGAAAGCGGTTGCGCTCGACGCGGCAGGCAGTTTCCCCGGAGTTCTACAGCTGTCGCAAGAAAGTGGTACTCGATTCGCCAAACGTGCCTGAAGAGTACCTAGGAAAACCGCTGAACTGCAGCACAAGATAGGGGCGAGAGAATCAGAGGCCGGCGTTCATATGAGCCGGACGGGGAGTTATCAAGTGTATGCAAGGTGAGTGGGCAGGGCACCCCAGGAAGGGAATAGGGCGTCCAACGAAAGTGTACTTAAGGAGGTGCATGATGAGGGGTAAGCACCTGGCTATAGATAAATGGCATTCGCAGAAGGAAATGCAACGGACCGCCGGGGCGATCGGAGCAGGAGGCTGGGGCCTGAGATGGCGAGTGGGAAGCGTTGCCGCGCTTTTGTTCCTGGCGCTGCTGGTGTGCCTGCCGATGCAGGCGCGGGCGGCCGCCAATGCGGGCGGGCAGGTTTCGGTGGGCATTTCGGTGAGTTTCGGCCCTCCGCCGCTGCCGGTGTACGCGCAGCCGGTGTGTCCCGGACCCGGCTACATCTGGACGCCGGGCTACTGGGCCTGGGATCCGACCTACGGCTACTACTGGGTTCCGGGTACCTGGGTACAGGCTCCGTATCCGGGAGCGCTATGGACGCCGGGCTACTGGGGCTGGGACCCGGTGGTTTTCGGGTTCGTTTGGCATGCGGGATATTGGGGACCGCAAGTTGGGTTCTACGGCGGCATCGACTACGGATTCGGCTATTACGGCGACGGCTATGACGGCGGATACTGGCGACACAGGAGATTTTTCTACAACCGTGCCGTGAACCATCTGGACATGCGGTACATCCACCACTTTTATGACCGGGATGCGTTCCACCACCGCCGCTGGGGACGGATCAGCTACGAGGGCGGACGCGGAGGGATCGTGGCACGGCCGACAGCCTACGACTATCGGGCGGCGCGGGAACGGCGGATGGGGCCGATGCAGGAGCAGTACCGGCAGGAAAGAATGGCGCGGCGGATGCCCGATGCGCGGTGGTCGGTGAACCGCGGACGGCCGAGAATTGCCGCGACACGCCGGCCGGAACGATTCATGGGAAACGGCGTGATGCGCGCCACCCGCTCCGGTGGGCCCTATCACGTGGTGAAACGCGGAGGGTTCACGAGCGGCAATGGGCCGTGGCGTACCTTTGGCGGCCCTGCGAACGGGCGACGCGGATACGTCGGGCAAGGCAACCGGGGCGGCCAGCAGCATGGCTTCCGTCCGGTGCAAAACAATTACCGGCGCCAACAGGGGCCCCCGCAGCGGGGACAATCCTTCCGCGGGCAGCGGGGCAACCGCGGCGGCCAGCAGCACGGCTTCCGCAGCTTCCAGCAGCGGCCGAACCAGTATCGGCAGCAACGAGGGATGCGGCAGCAGCAGCGCGGTTTCCAGCAGCGGCAAAACCAGAATCGGCAAAGGCAGATGCGTCCGCAACAGCCGCAGCGCGTCTATGGCGGGCCGGGAAGGCAACAGCGCGGCAACTTCCGGCAGTTCAACGGAAACCGCCAGCGCCAGATGCGTCCGCAACAGCCGCGGCGCGTCTATGGCCGGCCAGGAAGGCAACAACGCGGCAACTTCCGGCAATTCAATGGAAACCGCCAGCGGCAGATGCGGCAACAGCGGGGCGGTCGCGGCCGTGGCGGCAAGCAGGTTCGCGGCAATCACGGACCGCACGGGCGCGGCAATCCGCACGGCCCGGGTCACCGGTAGACGTCACCAATTCCTCGGGCGCGGCTTGGCAGCGATGGCGAGGGCCGTTTCCGAGGCACGCAGGCAATTCCGCGGGGGCAGGTGTTGAACCTGCCCTCGTTTTGTTTTTTCGCCACGACGAGTTCACCACGACGCTATTTCTCCGCGTTGCGGGTCCCTGTGTTCGACGTGGGCTGGGAGGCGATGGCGGGCTGAAGCGCCCGTCTACAGGACTTTCTCCTATTCCTGTCGGACGCCTCGTGGGCGCGCGGACTACGGACGCGCGCGGGACTGGGCGGCCTGGCGTTCGGCGACCCAGCGGAGAAAGCGGCGCATGCGGGCGCGCTCGCGCCAGAACAGACGGATGAAGGCCCAGCCGTTCATGGTTTCCGCATCGGGACCGAGAAAGGTTTCCAGGCGCCAGCGGATATAGGGGCTGCGCCAGGGGCGCAGGCGGTAACCCCTGGCAAGCTTCCAGTAGTAGCGCAGTGCGGTGAACACGGCTGGATGTCCCACCCCTTCGTCGGCACACCCTACACCATTGGCTTGCTCACTTCCAACGATAATACCCCGGACCGACGCGCAGGTTGTGAATCCAGGCGGGCGGGAAGGCCAGGGCGAGCAGGGAGCCGACGATCGCCTGGCCGAGGGCGAGCGTAAGAATGTTGCGATTGCGGCGGAAGATCCAGGCCATGGCAAAGCCGCCGATGAGCGTGATCGGGACCAGCACGGGGTTGGGCCAATGGGCCGAAGCGAAGACGACGGAGGCGACCAGCGAAGAGAGCCACGGCTGGCGAAACAGGGAGATCGCGCGGTTGTTGATGAAGGAATTCAGCGCGACCTGCTGAAGCAGACAGAAGGCGAAATAGGCCCAGAGGTGTTCGGCAACCGCGCTCCAGACCAGATGGTGCGGCATGCCGCGGGCGAAGGCAAGCGCGAGCACGATGGCAATGGCGATGCCGAAAAAGATTCCCGCTTCGATGGCGGAGCGCTTGAGATTGTCGGCACGCCAGCCGAGGGTTTTGGGCGTGTCGCCATGGAGCAGGAAGCTGGCGATGATCCAGACGGGGAAGACGATCCAGACCTCGAAATGGGTGAACTGCCAGCGCCAAATGAAGAGAACGATGATCGCGGGAATGCCGATGACGTCGGCGATCGAAAGCCAGTGAAGCACGCGCGGTCCGAGGGTGAATTTGTTCTTCATGGCCGGCTTTCCGGGATGACGGTGTCGAGGAAACGGGAGAGTCGGCGATCGGGAGCCGGGATCGGGGCGAAAAGAGCGTCGAGGTCGGCGTCGGGAAAGCCGGCGCGGGTGAGCTGGGCGGCCAGAGCGAGCGGGGCGATGCGGGCGCCGCGGGAAACGAGTTCGGCGCAGGCTTCGTAAACGACGCCATGCTCGCCGCACGACCACGGATGGGCGCGCAGCGCGAGGCAGGCGCGGCGGACAAGCCCGGCGTCGGAGGCCTGGCAGAGGGCCTGAAGGAGCCGGAGGTCGTCGTTTTCGGAACGCATTGCTTCCCCCGAGGACGAATTTCCATGATACCCGGTGGAGCGAATTCCGGAAGAAAGGCGGCGGGGCGCGGACTGGGACGAGATGGCGAGGCACGGGGAACGGCAAACCGTCGCGCGGGCAGGGAGGGTGTGGTAAAGTGCCGCAAGAAGCGGTAACCAATCCTCTTGCGGCTCGCGGCCGCGAATTGGCGAGGCGAATGTGCCCATAGTGAAGCAACTGGTTGTGACGCTCGAGAACCGTCCCGGCGCGCTGGCGATGCTTTGCAGCGAGTTGGCAAAGGTCGCGGTGAACATCGAGGCGATTCAGGCGACCGAGGCCGGGCCGATCAGCCCGGTGCGGCTGCTGGTGAGTCATATCGACGTGGCGCGGAACGTGTGCGACAAGCTCGGGCTGAAGACGGTGGTCGAGCCGGCTCTGGTGGTGGGGATGAGTCACCGTCCCGGTTCGCTGGGGCGGGTGATGCGGAAACTGTCGGCGAAGGGGATCAACGTCGATTACGTCTACGGCACGATCGAGAAGGGGACGAAGCAGGCGGTGGTCGTGATGGGCGTCTCGGACCTGGCCGCGGCGGCGAAAATCGCGCACTGATTTCGCGGCGGCGCGGAAGCCGAAGGCTGCCGCCGGAACGCGACGGACAGAGGGTTCCTGTTGGAAAATCCCGCAGAATGCGCGGCTGGCGGTGCGGGTCCTGTGGTATAAACGAAATTGAAGGCCGCTATAAAAATCACGAAGGGGTCGAACGGTGGATTTCTCGTTTACTGACGAACAAATGCAGTTGCGGAAAACCGTGCGTGAATTTGCCGAAGCGGAGATCGCGCCGCACGTGCTGGAGTGGGACGAGGCTTCGCATTTTCCTTCCGAAGTGATCGCCAAGCTGGGCGAGCTGGGACTGATGGGCGTGATCTTTCCGGAGAAATACGGCGGAGCGGGTCTCGGCTACGTGGAATACGCGATCGCGCTTGAGGAACTGGCGCGGGTGGACGGATCGGTGGGGCTGATCGTGGCCGCGCACAATTCGCTCTGCACGAACCACATCTACAAATTCGGCACCGAGGCGCAACGGCAGAAATACCTGACGCACCTGGCGCGCGGCGAATGGTTGGGCTGTTGGTCGCTGACCGAGCCGGAAGCGGGCTCGGATGCCGGCGGGACGCGCACGGTGGCCGAGAAACGCGATGGCGCGTGGGTGCTCAACGGCTCGAAGACCTTCACCACGAACGGGCACTACGCGAACGTCTGCGTGGCGATGGCGGTGACCGACCGCGCGGCGGGGCACCACGGGATTTCCGCGTTCATCGTGGAAAAGGACACGCCAGGTTTCCGGCCGGGGAAGAAGGAGAACAAGCTGGGGCTGCGGGCGAGCGACACGAGCGAGGTGATTTTCAGCGACTGCCGCGTGCCGGAGGAAAACCTGCTGGGACAGCTCGGGCACGGCTTCATCGACAGCCTGGGGGTGCTCGACGGCGGCCGAATCTCGATCGCGTCGTTTGCGCTGGGGATGGCGCAGGGCGCGTTCGAAACGGCGTTGCGGTACTCGAAACAGCGGCGGCAGTTCGGCAAGCCGATCAGCGATTTCCAGGCGATCCAGTTCAAGCTGGCAAACATGGCGACCGAGATCGATGCGGCACGGATGCTCACCTATCGCGTAGCATGGCTCGCCGATCAGGCACGGGCCGCGGGCGATCCGCCCCAGCACCATACGCTGCAATCGGCGATGGCGAAGCTCTACGCGAGCGAGGTGGCCGTGCGCGTGGCGAATGAGGCGGTGCAGGTGCTGGGCGGGTACGGCTTCATCAAGGACTACCCGGCGGAAAAATACTACCGCGACGTGAAGCTGGCGACGATCGGCGAAGGAACGAGCGAGATCCAGCGGCTGGTGATCGCGCGGCAACTGCTGGGGAAGGGATAAGGATTCGCGCGGCCTCTGGCGATTCGAAGAGCGTGGCAGAGCGGGTGCCTGGCGGCGCGGCGGAAATGCCGCGCGGGAACGAATGGATGTTCCCGCGAAGAGAAAACCGAGGACCGCTTGCGGTGGCAAGCGGGGTTGTCTTTGAGTTTTAGCGGCGGCTCTTAGTATGATTCTTCCCTTGTGAATTCCTGGGCACAACAGATACGGGCCGGCGATGTGCGCGCGATCTCGCGCGCGATCACGGCGATCGAGAACGCGAGTCCCGAAGCGGAGAAGCTGGTGCGGGAGCTGTTTCCGCACACCGGGCGGGCGGCGATCATCGGCATCACCGGCGCGCCGGGCACCGGCAAGAGCACTTTGGTCGATCGCCTGGCTGCGCATTACCGGCGCTCGGGCCAATCGGTTGGCATCGTCGCGATCGATCCCACCAGTCCCTTCACCGGCGGCGCGATTCTGGGCGACCGCATTCGCATGCAGGGGCACGCGCTGGACGCGGGCATCTTCATCCGGTCGATGGCGACGCGCGGCTGGCTCGGCGGGCTGGCCGAGGCGACGGCCGAAGCGGCGCTGGTGCTCGACGCGGCGGGCAAGGACGTGATCCTGATCGAGACGGTCGGCGTGGGCCAGGACGAAGTCGACATCGTGCGGCTGGCTGATTGCACGCTGGTGGTGCTGGTGCCGGGGATGGGCGACGATGTGCAGAACCTGAAGGCGGGGCTGATGGAGATCGCCGATCTCTTCGTGGTGAACAAGGCCGATCAGCCGGGCACCGACCGCTTCGAGCGGCAGCTGCGCGCGGTGCTGGAGATCGTGCCGGAGCGGGACGGCTGGCGACCGCCGGTGGTGCGGACGATCGCAACGGAAAACCAGGGCGTCAGCGAACTGGCCGGCATGATCGAACGATTCGGCGCGACGATGCAGGCGGGTGGAAAACGGTCGCGGCGGCGAATCGAGCACTGGAAGCAGCGGTTGGTGGAACTGCTGCACCGGCGGCTGATGCTGCGCGTGGGCCGTCACCTGGACGACCGGCAACTGGAAGTGCTGGCGGCGGCAGTGGCGGCGCGGGAGAAGGATCCGTTCGCCGCGGTGGACGAAGTTCTGACGAAAGCGGGGATCGAATGAAACTTGGGGATTGGGAACTGCAGTTGGTGACGGACGGGCTGTTCGGGCTGGACGGCGGGGCGATGTTCGGCGTGGTGCCCAAGCCGCTGTGGGAAAAGAAGTCGCCGGCAGACGGCCGCAACCGGATCCGGATGGCGATGAATTGCTGGCTGCTGCGCGGGCAGGGCCAGACGATTTTGATCGAGACCGGCGCCGGGGATAAATGGGACGAGAAGCACGCCGACATCTACAACCTGGCGAAGGAGCCGGAACACCGGCTGGTGCGGCATCTGGCCGAGCAGGACGCGAAACCGGAAGAGATCAGCATGGTGATCAACACGCACCTGCATTTCGACCACTGCGGCTGGAACACGCGGCGCAAGGGCGACCGCGCGGTGCCGACCTTTCCCAAGGCGCGCTACGTGGTGCAGCGCGGCGAGCTGGAGCACGCACGGCGGCCGAACGAACGGGACCGCGCCAGCTATCTGCCCGATAATTTCGCGCCGATCGAGCAGGCGGGGCAGTGGCAGACGGTCGAAGGCGACACGCAGCTGCTGCCAGGGCTGGAGCTGGTCGTCGTGCCGGGGCATACGCGCGACATGCAGTGCGTGAAGATTTCGGGCGGAGGACAGACGGCGATTCTGCTGGCCGATCTGGTGCCGACGCGGGCGCATCTACCTTACCCGTGGATCATGGGCTACGACCTCTATCCGATGACGACGCTCGAAAACAAGAAGCAATGGCTGCCGCGGCTGGCGCGTGAAGGGTGGCTGTGCCTCTTCGGGCACGACCCGGACGTGCCGGCGGCTTACCTGCGCGAGCGCGACGGAAAGTTCGAAGCCGAACCGGTGGCGATCGACTGAGGCGCGAGCCAAGAGGACGCGACGGCAGGCGCGGGCAGGGAACAGCAGATGGCTCGCGGCGGACTGCGTCGGGAAGCGTTCGGTCCGGCAGCGATCGCCCTGAAGGATGCCGGCCGGGTTCGAGACGAGATCGCGTGGGCAAGGGAACTTTGGCGGCACAGCCTTCAGGCTGTGGCCCGCGCGTTCCCGGCTGACCGGAACGCCACTGGCTGAAGACGGAGGCGCTCTGCGGTGGCCGCCGCGGGAGGGGAATCAACAGCTTCCGTCGGGGCTGACGCCGGGGTGGGACCCTGTTATTTTTCCCGTTTGTGTGCACAACGGACACTAGCGAGGTGACATGGCAAAGAAGACGACAAAAGCGAAGGCCGGCTCGCGGCAGCAGCCGGTGAAGTTGGGCATTATCGGGGGCAGCGGGCTCTACTCGATGCCGGGACTCGAGAAGGCGCGCGAAGTGAAGGTGCGGACGCCGTTTGGCGCCCCGTCGGACGCGCTGGTGGTGGGCACGCTGAGCGGCCGGCGGGTGGCGTTTCTGGCGCGGCACGGCCGCGGCCATCGCTTCCTGCCCAGCGAGGTGAATTACCGCGCGAACATCTACGCGATGAAGATGCTCGGGGTCGAGCGGATCATTTCGGTGAGCGCGGTGGGCTCGCTGCGGGAGGAGTTGCAGCCGCTCGAGTTCGTGATTCCCAGCCAGTTTTTCGACCGGACACGGGGCCGCGCCTCGACGTTTTTCGGCCAGGGGCTGGTGGCGCACACCGCTTTCGACAAGCCGACCTGCGGCGACCTGAGCGAGGTGCTGGCCGGCGCCTGCGAACGCGCCGGGGTGACGGTGCACCGGGGCGGGACCTACGTCTGCATGGAAGGGCCGCTCTATTCGACCTTGGCGGAATCGCTGTTTTACCGGCGGATGAATTTCGACATCATCGGAATGACGAACCTGACCGAGGCGAAGCTGGCGCGCGAGGCGGAGATTTGCTACGCGAGCGTATCGATGGTGACCGACTACGACTGCTGGCACCCGGGGCACGATACGGTGACGAGCGACCAGGTGGTCGCCAACGTGAACAAGAACACCGCGAACGTGCAGAAGGTGGTGCGCGAGGCGGTGGCCATGGTGCCGGAGGAGCGGACGTGCAAGTGCGGCTCGATGCTTGCCAGCGCGTTCGTGACCGAGCGCTCGAAAATTCCGGCGGCGACCAAGCGGCGGCTGGCGGCGATTATCGGGAAATACATCCGGTAAAGGCGATTGCCATCCTGTTGCCGGGGCTGATACTGCGGCGGTCGACCGAAGAGGTGACGCCGGTTCCTCGGAGAATCCCCGTGCGCAAGTCCGGCAGGCGGGACCTTCACCCTACGGCATGCGAACTTGTGCGTGGGGGTGACGGCGACGCTGGCCATGCGGAAAGGCCCACGGCCGGGACGGCGTTGGCCGTGGCTGGCGGAACGTTGCCCGAAGGAGAAGTGGGACGGAAAGAGGCTGAAGCCTGTGTCACTTTATTGAGGTTCGGTCGAAGGACTGGCAGCTTGGCGATGTAGCGGAGAGGTTCAAGCGAAAAGCTTCGCGGCGGCATCGAAAGGGTTGAGATCGCACGTCGAAGGGCGCTCTCGCGTGGAGACAAATGACCGCTATTCAATTCGCCAAAGCACATGGACTCGGAAACGATTTTCTGGTGATGGAGGAGGCGGCGCTGGGCGGCCGCCAACCGGGTGAAGTGGCCCGGGCAATCTGTCAGAGACACACGGGGGTTGGCGGCGACGGCATCGTGCCGCTCGCCAGGACCGGCGAGAGCCGGTGGAGATTCCGGATTTTCAACGCCGACGGAAGTGAAGCGGATCTTTCGGGCAACGCGATGCGTTGCGCGGTGACCTGGCTGACTTCGCGGATCGAGTCGCCGGCGCCGGGGCTGGAACTGACGCTCGAAACACGCGTGGGGCCGAAGCGCCATATCTTTTGCGGGCGACGTGGAAGCGAGTACGTTTTCCGCAGCGAGATCATTCGGCCGGATTTCTCGGCAGAGAAGATCCCGTTTCGGCCGCCGAAAGCGGTGGCCGAGCCGGCGGTGGAATTCCCGCTGCCGGTCGGCGACGAGATTTTGCCGGTGACGCCGCTGTGGGTAGGCAACCCGCAGTGCATTGCGCTGGTCGACGACCTGCGGACAATCGATTGGAAGGGGCTGGGACCGGAAATCGAGAACCATCCGTTTTTTCCCGAGCGGGTGAACGCGGGTTTCGTGCAGGTGCTCGCACCAGATAGAATTGCGGCACGGTTCTGGGAGCGGGGCGTGGGACACACGCTCGCTTCGGGCACCGGATCGAGCGCATGCGCCGTGGCGGCTGTGGTGAACGGGAAAACCGGGCGCCAGGTGACGGTGATGACCGAGTTGGGCGAAATGAACGTCCACTGGCGCGAGACGGACGACGTTGTCGAACTGGTGGGTCCGGCCGAATTGACGGCGGAAGGGGTGTTTTACCTGGCAGATTGAGGGTAAATGAACAGGGAGGAGATTCTCAGACCGAAGGCGCTTTTACCGGGTGCGGCGCTGCGGATTGTGGCGCCCGCGAGTCCGGTGGAAGAGGCGAAGCTGCGGCGCGGCACGCTGGAGCTGGAACGGCTCGGTTTCCGGCCGCAATGGAATGAGGCGGTACTGGCGCGCGACGGCTATTTCGCCGGGCCGGCGGCCGACCGGGCAAGGGAAGTGGCGGAGGCGTTCGCCGAGCCGGAAACGGCCGGGCTGGTGGCTGCGCGCGGCGGCTACGGCACCGGATATCTGCTTGAGGACCTGGACCGGCTGGAGCCGGAAGAGCCGAAAGCGATTATCGGCTACAGCGATTTGACGCTGTTGCAGGGCCTTGCCTGGCACCGTTGGGGCTGGGTAACGTTTTACGGGCCGATGGCAGCTGCGGGATTCGATGCCGGGGCCGGTTGCCCTAGCGGCTACGACGAATCATCATTTCTGCAGGCACTCACGAAAACGGACAACGGCTGGCGACTTCCGCTCAAGGGGGAAACCCTGGCGGAGGGGGAAGCCGAAGGACGAGTGCTGGGTGGCTGCCTGACGATGTTGCGTGCACTCGTCGGCACCGATTGGGAGCCGGAAACCGAGGACGCGATTTTGCTGCTCGAGGATTGCAATATGAAGCCGTACCAAGTGGATCGCGCGCTGATGCACCTGAAACTGGCGGGAAAACTGGACGAGGTGCGCGGATTTCTGCTGGGCGATTTCCCAGGCTGCGAGCCGCCGGTGGAGGGCGGGCCGACGGTGCGTGACGTGGCAGAGCGGCTGCTGGCGCCGCTCGGCGTGCCGGTGGTGTGGGGCGCGCCGGTGGGTCACACGCGGCATCCGATGCTGACGGTGCCGCTGGGCGTGCGCGCGCGGCTGGTGGCACGCGGGCAAGGGCGGCTCGATTTTCTGGAACCGGCAGTGATTCCGGCATGAAGAGCGGCAGCCGCGTCTATCTGGCCGGAATCGGCGGGATCGCAATGGCGTCGCTGGGGGCGATGCTGGCCGAACGCGACTTCGCTGTGAGCGGTTCGGACGCGGGTGTCTATTCCCCGGCTTCGGAAATGCTGCGGGCGGCAGGGATCCAGTGGAAAGAGGGATTCCGGGAGCAGAATCTCGATCCGCGGCCCGACTGGGTGGTGATCGGCAACGCGCTTTCGCGTGGGAACCCGGAAGTCGAACGAATCCTCGACGAGAAAATTCCCTATCGGTCGCTGCCGGCGGTGATCGAAGAGGTGTTTCTGCCTGGGCACCGGTCTCTGGTCGTCACCGGAACGCACGGGAAGACGACCACAACATCGCTGCTGGCCTGGATCCTGCACGTAGCCGAGCGCAAGCCGGACTTCCTGATTGGCGGCATGGTGCCGAACTTCGGGACGAGCTTCGGGCTGGGCGGAGGCGAGGAGTTCGTGATCGAAGGCGACGAATACGATTCGGCGTTTTTCGACAAAGGGCCGAAATTCCTGCATTACCACCCCGACGACCTCGTCATCACTTCGCTCGAATTCGATCATGCCGATATCTATCCGAATCTCGAGGCAATCGAGTTGCAGTTTCGGCGGCTGGTGAACCTGGTGCCGCGGCGCGGGCGGATCGTTGCCTGGAGCGAAAGCGCGACGGTGCGAGCGGTGACGGCAAAGGCGTTTTGCCCGGTGGAGAGCTACGGGCTGGGCGAGGGATACGACTGGACGGCGAAGGATCTGGAATTCGGCGAGGAGACGACGCGGTTTCGCGCGTTGCACGGTGCGCGGGAAGTGGGCGCATTCGAGATGCGGCTGGCGGGACGGCACAACGTGCTGAACGCGCTGGCAGCGATTGCAGTAGCGAGCGGACGCGGGGTTGAGCCGGGAGCGATCCGCGAAGCGCTCGGGAGCTTTCGCGGCGTGCGGCGGCGCCTGGAGCCGCGAGGCGAAGCGCGGGAAGTGCTGGTGGTCGATGATTTCGGCCATCATCCCACGGCGGTGCGCGAAACCATCGCGGCGGCGCGCGGTCGCTGGCCCGGACGGCGCATCTGGGCGGTATTCGAGCCGCGTTCGAACACGATGCGGCGCAATCTGCTCGAAAACGAACTGGCCGACGCATTGGCGACGGCCGATGCCGCGGTGATTGGGCCGGTGAACCGGGCGCAGTTGCTGAGCGACGAGGAACGATTGGATCCGGGGCGCGTGGTCGCACGGATTCGGCGCGAGGGGCGGCCGGCCTGGGCATTCGGCTCGGCGGCGGAGATTGCCGAATTCGTTGCCGGCAAGGCGGAAGCGGGCGACCTGGTGCTGGCGCTTTCGAATGGGAGCTTCGACGGGTTGTGCGAGAAGGTGCTCGCGGCGCTGACGCGGCGCGCAGGCGGGTAAAGCGGTTCCCTGCGAAAATCAGGCAATTGACGACTGCCGGTCGCGCCAACCACCAGGGCGGAATCGCCGCTATTCCTTTCCACAGGCTGTATCTGGACTAAAGAAGTGGATTATGGTTTGGGTTTGTGCTTTTCACGCGGCGTGGGGGTGGGGCACAATGAGCGGCTCTGATTTCACGCCGAGGGAGGGTGTGCCGTGATCCTTCACATGGTTGACAAAATGCGGAGACATTTGGGGCTGCGCGGGGCGCTGCTGGCGGCGCTGGTGTTCGTGCCAGCGCTGGCGCGGCCGGCGCGGGCCCAGGTTCGCTACAAGGTGTCGCTGGCCGACCGTGCGGCGCACATGTTCCACGTCACGATGACCGTGCCGAACGTGCAAGGGCACCTGGCGGTGAAGATGCCGGCGTGGAACGCGACCTACCTGATGCGCGATTTCGCCGAGCGGGTCGAGGACGTGCGCGCCAGCGCGGCGGGCAAGCCTCTGCCGGTTTGGGCGCTGACCGGCTACAGCTGGCGGATTACCGGCAGCGGAACGATTCAGATCCGTTACCGCGTCTACTGGAACAGCACCGGACCCTTCAGCTCGCAGTTGGACAATCAGCAGGCGTTCATCAACTTCGCCGACATTCTTTTTTACGCGCCGAGCCGGCGGCAGGACACGAGCGAAGTGGAGTTCACCGGCGTTCCGGCCGGGTGGCGGATTGCGGTCGAGCTGCCGAAGGCGGCCCAATGCCCGGCGCAGGCTTGCTATGTCGCGGGCAATTACGACTTGCTCGTCGACGCGCCGGCCGAAGCGGGCAAGTTCACCGAGTTCCGGTTCGTCGAGAACGGGGCGCATCTGCGCGTGGTGATGGACGCGATGGGCGGCGCGAAATGGAACCAGGCACAGCTCGAAGAGTGGCTGCGGAAGATCGTCAAGTACGAAACGGGGATGATGCGGGTAGTGCCGTTCAAGCAGTATCTCTTCATCTACCACATCGGGCCGGGCGCGGGCGGCGGCGGGATGGAGCATTCAAACGGGACGGCCATCGCCGTGCCGGAGTTTTCGGAGATTCCGGCGATCACGGCGCACGAGTTTTTCCATTTGTGGAACGTGAAGCGGATCCGGCCGCAATCGCTGACGCCGTACGATTACGAGCACCCGATGTGGACGCGGTCGCTCTGGTTTGCCGAGGGCGTGACCAGCACCTACGCGGCGTACACAATGGTGCGCACGGGACTGTGGGCGCCCGAGCAGTATTACGCGCACCTGGGTCAGCTGATCACCGCGCTCGAGTCGCGGCCGGCGCGGCGCTGGCAGAGCGTCGAGGAATCGAGCCTGGACACCTGGTATGGAAAATATCCGTTCTACAACCGGCCGGAGCGGAGCATCTCGTATTACAACAAGGGCGAACTGGTGGGCGTGCTGCTCGATATCCGGATTCGGCAAGTGACCGGCAACCAGAAGAGCCTGAACAGCGTGATGCGCTACATGTATGCGCAATACCCGGCGAAGCACCGTTTTTACGACGGCACCGCCGCGATCGAAGCCGCGGTCAATCACGTTGCCGGGCGCGACCTGGACGGATTTTTCCAGCGCTACGTCGCGGGCACCGCTCCGATTCCCTGGAACAAAATGCTTGGGCGCGCCGGACTCGACGTGACCAGCAAGACGATGCAGGTGGCCGATCCGGGATTCCGCTGGCGGAGCACCGCCGGCGGCGCGGCGGTGGTGACCGAAGTGACGCCAGGGGGGCCGGCGGCAAAGGCAGGTCTCGAAGTGGGGGACGTCGTCATTTCCTCGGAGGGAGTACCGTTGCCGCCTTACGCACCCTTCTGGATTCGGCAGGAGCGGCCGGGCGCGACGGTCGAGTTGCAGGTGGCACGCAACGGCCGGGTAATGACCATGCCGCTTACCTTCGGGAGCCGGAGCCAAATGGTCTACCAGGTGGCTCCGATCGCCAATCCGAGCCCGGAACAAAAGCGAATTCTCGAAGGGCTGCTACACGCCGGCACACGGTAAACTGCGCTGCGTTGCCGCGCCGGAATCCCGGGCAGGAAAGCGGCAGATGACGGACGGGCAAGACCGAAGGCCGGAACGAGTGAGTCCGCGAGCGTGCGCCTGACGGGGCGGGGAAGCAGACGATCAGCGGCGGACGGGCAAACCGGAGAACTCCTCGAAGAAATGTTTCGGACGCTATTGGCGGTGACGGTGCTGGCGCTATTTGCGCTGGTGGTGGGATTGCCGTTGCTGTTACTGGCGTGGATTTCCGGGACGATCGGGCCGTTTTATCCGGCGGCTGCCTTGGGATTTCGGCTGGCGTTGACCCTGGCGGGAGTGCGTACGCGTGTGGACGGACGGGAAAACATTCCGGCCGGGGCGTGCCTCTACATGGCCAATCACACGAGCGCGGTGGATCCGATCGCGGTGCTAATTTCGCTGCCGGGGCGGGTTGCCTTTCTGGCGAAGCAGGAACTGTTTCGGATTCCGTTGCTGGGGTGGGCCATGCGGAAGGCGGGCTTTATCCCGGTGGACCGCTCGAGCAGGGAATTGGCGGCAGCCAGCGCCGGGCTTGCGGTGGAACAGCTGCAGAAGGGCGCGTCGATGGTGATCTACCCGGAAGGAACGCGCAGCCCGGACGGGCGGCTGTTGCCGTTCAAGCGGGGCGGTTTCCTGATGGCGATTCGTGCCGGACGGCCGGTGGTGCCGATCACGATTACCGGGGCCGAACGCGTGCTGCCGAAAGGAGCGAAGTGGCTGCGGGCGGGAGAGATCCGGCTGCAGTGCCACCGCCCGATCGACGTCAGCCGGTACCAGGAGAAAGACCGGGAAAAGCTGCTCGACCAGGTGCGCGAAGTGATTGCGAGCGGCTTGCCCGAGGAATTGCGGCAGGCGGAGCTTCCCGGGGGTTAATTCCCACTTTCCATTTTCTCCAACTACTCCAGACAGGCTTCGCAGGACGGGGGCGATTTTTTCGCGCGGCGTGGCCTTCGTTTGGGCGCACGGCAAGATACCACTCTGCTGGCGCTACATTACACGGCTTGAGCAGCTTGAGTGGAAAGCAGCGAGAAAAGATGGCGAATGAATCGCGTGGCGGGCTGCAGTAAACTGGTGGTAACGGGGAAAGGAGGTACAAACCGATGCTGGCAACTGTTTGGGAGAAGACGGGGGAACAATTGGCGGACGCCATCGAAGATGGCGCTGTTGCTGCCAAGAAGGCTGCTCGCCGGGTAAGCGACGCGGCCGAAGATCTCGCCAATGGCACCCGCCGAACGATCAAGAGGCATCCGGTGGCTACCGCGGCAGCGGCTTGCGCGATAGCTTTCGCTTCTGGAATGCTCATAGGCCGCCGGACGACCAAACGGCGCTAACTCGCGCCGGAATACAGCGAATGGAAAGGCGCGACGGCAAGACATCCTAGCCGACGCAGCAGCGGCGCCCCACGCGGAAATTCAGCGCGTGGGGCGCCCGAGAAAAAGTGAGAGCCACGCCAGGCAGGAAACCCTTCGCAAAATTGGGCACTGGAAGTCGTTTTCCCAGTATGGGTGCGGGAAGTGCGCGCCTACTGCTTCTTGCGGCGCATGGAGCGGCGTCTCGACTTGACGGCGGGCTGGCGGAGGGAATCGACCTGGAGCTGGAGGGCGCGGACCTGGCGCTGAAGGTCGGGCAGGTTCGGAAAAGCGGCGACCGATTTCAGCCAGCGCTTGTTCTCCATGGCGGGATAACCCGAATAGACGGCGCCGGCGGGAACATCGCTCGGAACGCCGCTTTGGGCCGTGAGCACGGCGCCATCGCCGATCGTGAGATGGCCGGCGACGCCGACCTGGCCGGCAAGGATCACGCGGTTGCCGATGTGGGAAGAGCCGGCCAAGCCGACTTGGCCACAGAGCAGGGTATCCTCGCCAACGCCGCTCGAATGGCCCACCTGGACAAGGTTATCGAGCTTCGAGCCGCGGCCGATGCGCGTGGTGCCGATGGTGGCGCGATCGATGCAGGTATTGGCCTGGATCTCGACGTCATCTTCAATGACGGCGACCCCGGACTGGCGCATCTTGTGCCAATGGCCCTCGGGTGTACGAGCAAAGCCGAAGCCGTCAGAGCCGACGACGGCGCCGTTTTGCAGCAGCACGCGATCGCCGATGCGACAGCCCTCGCGGACGACCGCGTGGGAATGAGCGAAGAAATCGTCGCCGATCACGGCGTCGCGATAGACGACGACGAAGCTGTGCAGAACCGCGTTTTTCCCGATCCGGACGTTCTCATCGACAAACGAATAGGGGCCGATGTGTGCTCCCGGGCCGATTTCGGCGGAGGGGGAAACAACGGCGGTAGGATGAATGCCGGGCTCGAAGCGGGGCGCGGGATAGAAAAGATCGATGGCGCGAGCGAAGTCGTAGTAGGGGTGGGCGGAGCGCAGCGCGGCCAGCGGCATGGGACCGGCATCGGGCCCGGCGACGATGGCCGAGGCACGCGTCTTGCTCACGACACGGCGGTAGCGCGGGTTGGCCAGAAAAGTGAGGTCGCCCGGTCCAGCCTCGGCCAGGCCGGCCACGCCGGTGATCTCGAGTTCGGGATCGCCTTCGACGCGGCAGCCAAGACGTTCGGCAAGTTCGGCCAGTTTCATCGCTCGCTCCTTGGTCGTGTTCGTGAGTATCCCAATGGTTTTCCTTTATACCAGAGACCGCGCCAGATGGTCTGCGCGGCAAACGCCACGATGTGGAGGAGGCACTGTTTCCCGCGAGACTTGAAGCGGAGCGCCAAGCGGCGTTGGGCAAGCTCGGGTGCGGACTATTCCGATGAGGGGCCGAACAGGTCCCCCTGGGAAACGGGAGCGGCCGGAGAGGGACGAGCGCGGCGCGAAGCGCCAACCACGCCGAGAACAACAAATTCGGTGAGCGCGGTGCGGGGGATGAAGATGTGCAAGCTGTTGCCGTTGCTATCGGGCGGGGTGATCTGGATGCCGTATTCGAGCAGGACGAGCAAGTCGTTGGGGACCAGACCCTCGATCTGGTCGCCGTCGACGAAACGCAGCCGAACCCACAAACCCGCCTGACGGGGGCGGCTGAGGAAGGCTTTTCTAGCGGGGGCGAAGGGATGATCAAATTCGCGAACAAAATGGATGCTCTTGATCTCGGCGAGTGGAATGGCGCGGTGTTCGCCCGTTAAGGAGAGCAGGTCGACGGCTTCGCCGTGCCCAAGTTGGGCCGGGTCGAGATAGCCGGGCTCCGATTTGCGGTCGAGCCAGACAACCACGACCTTTTTAAAAGTCGAAGTGGGCTTATGACGATGCAATGGCAACGAGACGGTTGCCCTCTGGCGGTGAGTATGCTATGTTAAGCCGCTGTTGGTGTCAAGTGCTTGTAGTCGAGTGGGTTAGGGTGGGTTTCCCCCGCTCCTGATACCCATCCCAGCCAGAGGTGTTCAGCCCGGTCCCAAGGCATATTTGGAGCTGTTCGTGGCAAGCAGAAAAACAACCGATAGCCGGCGGCAGCGTTGGGCGGGACAATTCCAAAGAAAGCTAATCAATTGATTCAGAAAGGCTTGCAGATACCTATCCGCTCGTTTCTGACCTACTTGAGGGTGGAAAAGGGGCGGTCGGAGAACACGCTGCTGGCCTATGGGCGTGATTTGGCTCAATTTGCCGCCTTTGCCGCCGAGCGAGGCAAGGGCCTCGAAGGTATTGACCGTGGCGACATCCTGGATTATCTCAAGAGCCTGTACGGTCGAGGGCTCGACAGCCGGAGCGTGGCGCGGCATCTGGTCACGCTGAGAAACTTCTTCCGGTTTGCGTTGAGAGAGGGGATGATCCCGGCTGATCCGGCCGAACACCTGCAATCCCCGAAAATCCGTTCACAACTGCCCAGCTTCCTGAGCATTGAGGAAGTGGACCGGCTGATGGCGCAGCCCGACCCGAAAACTCCGCACGGGCTGAGGGACAAAGCGATGCTGGAGCTGCTGTATGCGACCGGCATGCGCGTCTCGGAGATGCTTTCGCTCAAATTGGACGATATCCGCTTTGAAATGGGGTACTTGCGTTGCATCGGAAAGGGGAACAAGGAGCGGCTGGTGCCGGTGGGCCGGCAAGCGCTGGGAGCGGTGGAGCGGTACCTGCGGGAAGGGCGGGCGAAACTTCTGAAGCGCAAAACGAGTCCTTATGTTTTTGTGAACCAGATGGGTGGGCGATTGGGACGCGTGGGATTCTGGAAGATCCTGGCAGCGTACGGACGAAAGGCGAAACTGCGGGTACGGCTTTCGCCGCACAAGCTCCGGCATAGTTTCGCGACGCACCTGCTCGAGCGCGGGGCGGACCTGCGCTCGGTGCAGCTGATGCTGGGACACTCAGATATAGCGACGACACAGATTTACACGCATGTGGTGCAGGACCGGCTGAAGCAAGTCTACAAAGCTCATCATCCGCGCGCCTGAGGGCGCCAGCGAGGACAAGCGATGCCCGATTACATGTTTCTGCTGGAAAGCCGCCTCTCCCCCGAGCAGCACGCGGCGCTGGTGCGCGTGCAGGAGCTGGCACAGGCCCAGGGCGTGAACGTTTACCTGACGGGGGGCGCGGTGCGAGACCTGATCTCGGGGGCGCCGATCCGCGACCTGGACTTTACGGTGGAAGGCAATCCGGGGTCAATGGTCCGGGAACTCGAAAAGGGCGGGGCGCAGAAAGTGTCGGAGGAGCCGAATCTGCGCCATACCGAGCTGATTTTCCCGGGTGACGTGGACGGCTCGGTGGCCGAGGCGCGAGACGAGGTGTACGCGCTGCCGGGGACGCGGCCCGAGTTGCATTGGGCGACGATCATGGAGGACCTGCGCCGGCGGGATTTTTCGGTCAACGCGGTGGCCATCTCGCTCAATCCGGCCAGCCGGGGGCTGCTGCTGGATCCGACCAACGGTCTGGCCGATATCGAGCGCCGCGAGGTACGGGCGCTTTCGATTCATTGCTTCACGAACCAGCCGGTGCGGCTGCTGCGAATCCTGCGCTATACCGCGCGGTTGGATTTCAAGATGGAGGGTCGGACAGCGGAATGGTTTGCGCTGGCCATCGAGCGCGGACTCGACAAACAGATTCCGGTGGCCGACGTGGGACAGGAATTGCGGCAGTTGGGCAACGAAGAACACGTGCTGCCAATCATCAAAGCGTGGGAGTCGCATGGGCTGTTGGGCGCGATCCATCCGCATCTGGCCAAACGGCATCCGGATTACGAGGGACTGGGGCGGCTGGCGCGGGCATCAGAGCAGATGTCCGCGGCGGGACTGAAGCTGCGGCTCTTCGCGCCGGTGACCTGGTATCTGCTAGGACGGCTGACGCCGCGCGAGCGTTCGCTCACGCTGCACAAGATGGGTTTGCGTGCCGAAGAGGTGGCGGCCGTCGCCAAGCTGGAGGGGGCGGCGCGGGAGGCAGTGAAGGCGCTCAAGGGGCGGCAGACCGAAGCGCCGAAGGACGCTTACCGGTACATCGAGCGGATGCCTCGCGACGTGATGGCTTTCGTGCAGGCTGAGCACGCGAACGCACGGGTCAACAACAAGTTCCGCAGCTACCTGCAGAAATGGCGCCCCTTGCGGCTCAGCCTGCCCGCCGGCGAACTGGAAGCGCTCGGCGTGGAGCGGGGACCGCAATTCGACCGGATCCTCGAACAGTTCTTTGAACTCGAGTTGAAGGGGAAAGGGAAGACGGCCATCGACCGGGCACGGCTGCTCCGGCAACTCGCCGGGATCAAGCCGGAGCCGAAGAAGGCGGAGAAAAAAGCGGGCAAGGCAGCGGCTGGCGGCAAAGCCGGAGCAGCCAAAGCCGGCACAGAGAAAGCGCCTGCGGCCAAAGCGCCCACCACGAAAAGCGGTCCGGCGAAAACGGATGCGGCCAAAGTGACTGCGGGAAAGAAAGTTGGCGCGGCGAAAGGCGGCGCGGTGAAGGCTGGAACGCGCGCCAAGCCTGCGCGCGGACGGAAGAAGGCGGCGGCCGGGCCGTAGCGGCAAGTCAGCAGGCAGCGAGGGCCGGGAACGTCTGATACAATACCGCGCGGGATGAATTCTTCCGGTTTCGTTCACCTTCACCTGCACACCGATTTCTCGCTGCTGGATGGCGCCTGCGAGATCCACCGCCTGGTGCGGCAGGCGGAAGAGCAAAAGATGCCCGCGGTCGCGGTTACCGATCACGGGAACCTCTTCGGCGCGGCCAATTTCTACAAGGAAGCGAGCAGCCACGGCATCAAGCCGATCATCGGCTGCGAGGTCTACACAACGCGGGGCGACCGGCGTGACCGCGAAGGGAACGGCGAACGCCCCAATCACCTGATCCTGCTCTGCGAAAACGACGAGGGCTACCGCAACCTCTGTCAACTGGTCAGCGCAGGGTACCTGGAAGGCTTCTACTACAAGCCGCGGATCGACTACGAACTGCTCTCGCAGCACAGCCGCGGGCTGATCGCGCTTTCCGCCTGCCTGCGTGGCGAGGTTGCCGAATCGCTGATGGAGGAACGCTACGAGCAGGCGCGGGAATCGGCGGGGCGGCTGCGCGCGATTTTCGGCGAAAACAATTTCTTTCTCGAAGTGCAGGACCAGGGCCTGGAGATTCAGAAGCCGGTGAACCAGCAACTGGTGCGGCTGTCGCGGGAGATCGGGACACCGCTGGTGGCCACGAACGACTGCCACTATTTGACGGGCGCCGATTCCCGGGCGCAGGACGTGCTGGTTTGCATCCAGACCAACAGAACGATCAGCGATCCGAACCGGATGCATTTTTCGACCGAGCAGTTCTATTTCAAGACGGCCGAAGAAATGGCGCGCGTATTCGCTGAGCTGCCGGAGGCCGTGGCGCGAACGGTGGAGATCGCCGGGCGCTGCCAGGTGAAAATCGAGCCGGTGGCAAACCCGTTTCCCGATTTCCAGGTGCCCGAGGGCGAGACGGTCGAGAGCTATTTCGAGAGGGTGGTGCGACAGGGATTCGCCCAGCGGCGCGAGCGGCTGGAGGCGCTGGCGCAGGCCGGGCGGTTGCGGCATTCCCTGGCGGAATACGAAGCGCGGCTCAACGACGAGATCGAGATCATCCGGAAGATGCGCTTTTCCGGCTATTTCCTGATCGTGTGGGATTTCATTCACCATGCGCGGTCGCAGGGCATTCCGGTGGGGCCGGGGCGCGGCTCCGCGGCCGGTAGCCTGGTGAGCTACTCGATGGGAATCACCAACGTGGACCCGCTCGAATACAACCTGCTGTTCGAGCGGTTTCTGAACCCGGAGCGGGTGTCGATGCCCGACATCGACATCGATTTCTGCATGCGACGGCGGGGCGAGGTGATCGAGTACGTCCGGAAGAAGTACGGGGACGAGAACGTGGCGCAGATCATCACCTTCGGCACGCTGGGGGCGAAGCAGGTGCTGCGCGACGCGGCGCGTGCGCTCGATTTCCAGTATGGCGAGGCCGACCGGCTGGCGAAGCTGGTGCCGAACGAGCTGAACATCACGCTGGACGAGGCGCTGAAAGCGGCGCCGCAGCTGCGTTCGCAGGTGGAACGAGAGCCGCGCGTGCGCGACCTGATGGAAGTGGCAAAGAGGCTGGAAGGCCTGGCGCGACACGCCTCGACACACGCCGCCGGTGTGGTGATCAGTCCGCGGCCGCTGCGGGAGATCCTGCCGCTCTACCGGATGGGCGAAGACCAGGTAACCACGCAGTACGACATGAAGGCGCTCGAGCGGCTGGGCCTGCTGAAGATGGATTTCCTCGGACTGGCGACGCTGACGGTGGTCTTCGACGCGCTGGATCTGGTGGCGCGGAACCGCGGCGAGCGGCTGGAACTGGACCGACTGCCGCTCGACGACAAGGATGTCTACCAGCTGTTCTCTCGCGGCGACACGACCGGAATCTTCCAGTTCGAATCGCACGGCATGCGCGACATTTTGCGGCGCTACCAGCCGTCGCGGCTGGAGGATTTGACCGCGCTCAACGCGCTCTATCGCCCGGGGCCGATCCAGGGCGGCATGATCGACGATTTCATCGACCGCAAGCACGGGCGGAAGAAAGTGGCCTACGAGCTGCCCGAGCTGCAGGACATTCTGCAGGAGACCTGGGGCGTCATCCTCTACCAGGAACAGGTGATGCAGATCGCCAACCGGCTGGCCGGGTTCTCGCTGGGCGAAGCCGACTTGCTGCGGCGGGCGATGGGCAAGAAAAAGCGCGAAGAGATGGCCGCGCAGCGGGAAAAATTCCTCGGCGGGGCGCACGCGCACGACGTCCCGGCGAAGAAGGCCGAGCGGATTTTCGACCTGATGGCGGAATTCGCGGGCTACGGGTTCAACAAGTCGCATTCCTGCGCCTACGCCCTGCTGGCCTACCAGACGGCCTACCTGAAAGTACATTACCCGGTCGAGTTCATGGCGGCGCTGCTGACCTCGGAAATCGGGAAGACCGAGAAACTGGTGCGCTACATCCACGAAGCGCGGGGCATGGGCCTCCAGGTGCTGCCGCCGGACGTGAACGAGAGCGGGTTGTATTTCACGCCGGTGGGGGATTCGATCCGGTTCGGGCTGGCAGCCGTGAAGAACGTGGGCGAAGGCGCGGCGCAAGGGATCATCGAGGCGCGCGAGCAGCGGGGGAAATTCGGCAGCCTCTTCGAGTTCTGCGAATCGATCGAGCCGCGGCTGATCAACCGGCGCGTGCTCGAAAGCCTGATCAAAGGCGGCGCGATGGACTGTTTCGGCGCGAGCCGGTCGAGGCTGCTCGCGGGGATCGATCAGGCGATCGCCCGGGGACAGCGAGTCGGCCAACAGCGCGCCACGGGCCAGCACGGACTGTTTTCGACGGAAATGGGAACCGGGGCGCCCGAGCCGGAGCTGCCGGAGGGTGAGGAATGGAGCGAAGAGGAACAGCTCGCGGCAGAGCACGCGACGCTGGGCCTCTACATCTCCGGGCATCCGCTCGCCAAATACTCGGCGCGGCTGCGGGATCTGCGCGTCGTGGAGCTGGGAGCGCTGGAGGAGTGCGAGAACGGGGAAGAGACGCTGGTAGCGGGCGTGGTGGTGAACCTGCGCGCGATGCGGTCGCGCAAAGGGGAACGGTGGGCGATCCTGACGCTGCACGACATGACCGGGATGGCCGAGCTGCTGGCGTTTCCCGAGGCGTTCGGAAGGCTGGAGGCGGCTTTCAAGAGCGGCTCGCCCCTGGTGGTGCGCGGGCGAGTGAACGTGGAGGAAGTTGGCACGCGTGTGGTAGTGATGGACGCGCGGCCGGTGGAGCAGACGGCGGCGGCACTGCGATCCGAGTTCCGACTGCGGCTGCCGATGGCAGCAGTGAACGAACGGCTGCTCGACGGGCTGGAGGATTTGTTTGGCGCGCAACCGGGGTCGTGTCCGGTGATTTTCGAGTTGGTCGATGCGGATGGCACGGTGGTGACGCTGGAAGCCGAGCGAAAGGTGCGAGCCGACCGGGAACTGGCGGCCAAAGTGAAGGAACTCTGCGGGTCGGAAGCACAGGTAACGGCGGGCAGCTGAGCGGAGAACTTACGAGAAAAGGCTCCGCGGCAAACGATAGGCGCGAGTCACGGAGACGGGAAGAGCACGCCCCGCAATATTTGGAAAGCGAACCGGGAGATTATTCGGGAGATTATTGAGGCAGGCACCAGGAAGATGGCGGAATCGAAAAAGAGCAAGCACGACCGGATCGAGCGACTCGAGAAAGACGTGAACCAACTCGAGCCGCTGGCCGGCTCCGATCCCGGCGCGAAGAAGGAAATTCGGCGGATTCGGCGCGAGATCACCGAATTGCGCCGCGAGATGCTTGACGGGCCGACGGCTTGGCAGCGGACACTGCTGGCGCGGCATCCGCAGCGGCCATACATGCTCGATTATGTGCGCCTGCTCTTCGAAGGGTTCAGCGAGATTCACGGTGACCGCTCGTTCGGCGACGACGCGGCCATCGTTTGCGGCATGGCGCGTTTCCGCGGGCGGGCGGTGATGGTTGTCGGCCACCAGAAAGGCCGCGATACGCGGGAGAACCTGACGCGGAACTGGGGCATGCCCAAGCCGGAGGGCTACCGAAAGGCGCTGCGAGCGATGAAGCTGGCGGCTAAATTCCACCGGCCGGTGATCACGTTTGTCGATACGATGGGCGCTTATCCCGGGATCGACGCCGAGGAACGCGGCCAGGCCGAGGCAATTGCGCGCAACCTGCGGGAGATGGCAAGGCTGCCGGTGCCGATTATCGTCAACATCACGGGCGAAGGTGGCTCCGGCGGGGCGCTAGCGATTGCTGTCGGCGACCGGGTGCACATGCTCGAGAACTCGATCTATTCGGTGATTTCACCCGAGGGCTGCGCCTCGATCCTGTGGCGCGACGCCTCGCAGGCCGATCGCGCGGCCGAAGCGATGAAGATCACCGCGGCCGACCTCTACGAACTCGGCGTGATCGATGAAATCGTTCCCGAACCCCCCGGCGGTGCGCACGAAAATCCCGAGGAAACGGCGCGGGAGCTGGGTCGGGTGATCGAGCATGGGCTCGACGAAGTGACGAAACTCAAAGCCGAAGAACTGGTCGAGCGGCGCTACCAGAAGTTTCGCCGCATGGGGCATTTTTTCGCGGGCTGAGTGGGCAGCCTGGTCAGGGCGTGCTCGGGGAGAAGGTTTCCCGCCGTTTGGGGGCATCCGCGCACAGCTTCGCAGTGTTCGAGAGGCGGGGTGGTGTGCAGAGTGGCCGCGGATTGGGTTGGGGATACGGAACCGTTCTTCCATTACAGACCCCCCGCGCGCCGACAAGATCTGCTGCTATGGATGGCGGCGGCTGTTGATATAATTTGACTCCAGCAGGGAACGCCGGGCGCACGCCGTGCGTAGAAAACTGGTGGAGGCTGAAAACCACCATGTATTGCAACGCATGCGGGAATCCGATGCCGGATGACGCCCGCTTTTGTGGGAAATGCGGCAAGGCTGTGCTCGGGACGGTGGCGAGTGCCGTGCCAGTTGTGCGCACGCGACTGGAAAAGCACCTGCCGGTGCTGGCGCTGCTGTGGGTGGTCTTCTCGGTGCTGCGCATCGTTCAGGGTGGGGTGGTGACTTTTGTCGGCACAATGTTCTTGCCCCACTTTTTCATGTTCGGCTGGCCGTTTTGGCCGTTTTCCCATTTCTTCCTGCCTGGACTGATCACCGGCGTGGGGGTGGTCGTGCTGGTTCTGGGCATCCTGGGTGCCGCGGCCGGATGGGGGTTGTGGCAGAGGGAGCCGTGGGCAAGGATCGTCGTGCTGATTTTGGGAGTGATCGCACTGATTCACTTCCCGTTCGGCACGGCGCTGGGAATTTACACGCTCTGGGTGCTGCTCCCCAACGAATCCGCAGCGGAGTATGCCCGCGTAACGCACCCAGCGTGAGGGGGAAGACATGGCGGCGACGCAAGTGGCCACCCGGCCGATTCATTGTGATGGGTGTACGATCCAGGCGACCGCCGAACATTTGCGGCGCCGCATCGTCCGGCTAGAATGGGCCAGCCGGTTTCGCCCCATCCATATCTCCACGCTGATCCTGACACCCATGCCACCGGCGGCGCTCGAAGACGATTTTTACTATCCCGGGGATTTGCCGCGCGAACCAGCGGCACGCGCACTGTTCGAAGACCTGCTGGGGGCGTGTGGCATCGCGACAACGGCAAAAAGCAGGGAATCGGCATTACGGCAATTCCAACACCGCGGGCTCTTCGTGGCGGAAGCGGTGGAATGCCCCGTTGCGCCGGAGGGCGAAACCGGTTTCGACGAATTGCTCGCGCGACTCACGCCGACACTGGCGAGGAGGGTCAGTTTCTCCTACCGGCCGAAATCGGTGCTGCTGCTCTCAGACCGGCTGAACCGGGTCGCCCGGACGCTGGACGATAGGTCGGGCGCGGAACTGTTGCTGTGGAAAGGGGCGCCGGTGGCGCTGGCGGATCCGTCCCAAGATGGCGCTCGGCAAAGGTTCCGCGCGCAAGTGTCTTCGCTGCTGTCTGGTGCGGATGGAGTTGACGGGTAGAAGGGTTCGGGCAGGAGGGTTTGGGACCCGGGAAGCAGCCACGGCGGTTCCAGAGCCAGGCGGGTGAGGGCGGAATGGGGAAAGAAAGTCCGCGTTTGGGTGGGTGATTGGGCGGGGATCCCAAATTTCGTGACAAATAGCACATCTTTGGCCTGCTAACGCTGTGCTAGAATTTTCACTGGTTTGATCAGTGAAGGAGGCAGCTGGTGAACGCCCGAGTCAAGTTCGCGATTGGTGCTGGAGTCATACTGGTAACCTTGGGATGGTTGGGGTGGTTGGGAGCAACAGAAAGTAAAGCCTATTACCATACCCTGGCTGGGCTGGCCAAGTTGAAAGGTCCGGCGCTTCACCAGCGGATGCGTGTTTCCGGTTACGTGAAGGATGGATCGATCAAGCGCTTGAACGGGAAAGTGGATTTTGTGCTGACCGAGCAGGGCAGAACGCTGCCGGTGAGCTACGTGGGCACAAACCCGCTCCCGGATACGTTTTACGAAAAGCATGCGCAGGCATTGGTGCAAGGGCGGCTGATGCCAAACGGGGAATTTGTCGCCGATCAGGTCGAGGCAAAATGCGCTTCGAAGTATGTGGCCTCGCCGGTGGTGGGATCGAGGGCAAGCGATCCACCGGGAGTGAGGGGGATGTCTCCGGCAGCAGCGGCGGCGCACTGAATTTTCATTCGCGGTTCGATTTGAGGTAGGAGCTTCGTGGACATACTCGGTTCCTTCGCACTGATCCTCGCGCTGATGACGGCGGGTTATGCGTTCATCGCCGGCATCGTCGGAATCAAAACCCGCAATCCACTGGTGATCAAGAGTGCGCGGCGCGCAGGGATTGCGCTTTTTCCGTTGGTCTCGGTCGCGGTCGGCGGCCTGCTCTTCGAGTTTTTCAGCAACAATTTTTCCATGGCCTACGTGGCGGAGCACAGCAGCCGGCACCTTCCCCTCGTCTACAAGTTCGCGGCACTCTGGTCGGGACAGGGAGGATCGCTGCTGTTCTGGTCGTGGGTGCTGTCGATCTATGCCTTCGCGGTGCTGATGGCGAACCGGAAGAAGCACCCGGAGCTGATGCCCTACGTTGGCATGGTGATGGCAGGCGTGGAATTCTTCTTCCTGCTGCTGAACAATTTCGCGGCGAGCCCGTTCAAGATCGTCGGCGAGGCGACGGCGGGCGGAGGGGTTCAGCTCCTTTCCCAGGCAAACGGGCGGGGTCTGAACCCTCTGCTGCAATACCCCTCGATGGTGATTCATCCGCCAATGCTGTACCTCGGCTACACCGGGATGACAGTGCCGTTTGCCTTTGCGCTGGGAGCACTGTTGGCGAAATACCCCGGGGAGAAATGGATACACCTGACGCGGCGCTGGATCATGCTGGCGTGGGTGTTCCTGACGTGCGGAATCCTGCTGGGGGCGCACTGGGCGTACGCGGTGCTCGGCTGGGGCGGTTATTGGGCCTGGGATCCGGTGGAGAACGCGAGCCTGATGCCGTGGCTGACCGCGACGGCGTTTCTGCATTCGGTGATGATGCAGGAAAAGCGGGGCATGCTGCGGGTGTGGAACGTGTGGCTGGTGTTCGCGACGTTCCTGCTCTCGATCCTGGGCACGTTCCTGACGCGGAGCGGGGTTGTGGCGTCGGTGCACGCATTCGCGCAATCGTCGATCGGGACGTGGTTCGTGGTGTTCCTGGCGATCCTGGTGCTGGTTTGCGTTCTTGCCTACGTGAAGAACCGCGACTACTTGAAGAGCGACAATCGACTGGATTCAATCGTTTCGCGCGAATCGAGCTTCCTGTTCAACAACCTGGTGCTGCTCACAGCCGCCTTTGCGGTGCTGTGGGGGACGCTCTTCCCGGTGATTTCCGAGGCGGTGCAGGGCAGCAAGATTTCGGTCGGGCCTCCCTTCTTCAACCGGGTAAACGTGCCGATTGCGCTGTTTCTGCTGTTTTTGACTGGCGTGGGGCCGCTGCTGGCGTGGCGCAAGACTTCGTTCGAAAGCCTGCGGCGGAATTTCGCCTGGCCGATGGGCGGCGGGCTGGTGTTCGGGGCGATTATGTATGCCCTCGGATACCGGGAGTTTTACGCGCTGGTGTGCATGATCCTTGGGGCGTTCGTGGTCCTGACGGTGGCGAGCGAGTTTTTCCGAGGGGCGCGGGTGATCAGCGCGCATTCGGGGCTGAATTTCTTCCAATCGATTGGGCGGCTGACGGCGCGCAACACGCGGCGCTACGGCGGCTACATCGTCCATGTGGGTATCGTGCTGATTTTTGTGGGGATCTCGGGCCAGGCGTTCAACATTTCGAAGAAAGTGGACTTGCCGCCCGGGTCGCAGACAAAAATCGGTCCCTACACGCTTTACTGCCAAAACTTCGACACGGTGAACGGGCCGGACTACACGGCCGAGCGCGCGACGATCGAGGTGCTGCAGCACGGGCGCCCGACAATGATGCTGTTTCCCGAACGGCGGTTTTTCCCGGCAAGTGGAGTGACCGAGACGATGGTCTCGACGCACTCGACGCTTGCGCGCGACCTCTATGTTGTCTATTCGGGCCCGAACCCGCAGACGAACAAGCCGGTGATCAATGCCTATGTGAATCCGCTGGTTAAGTGGATCTGGGTGGGCGGGTTGGTTGTGGTACTGGGTACGCTGCTGGCGATGCTACCCTCGCGTTCGGGGCCAGGGCCAGGACCGCTGCAGCCGGCGGCTGCCGGGGCGGCGTCCGAGGCGGATACCGATGCCGATGACAAGGCGAACGTGCTCGAAGGGACGCATTGACGTGGGGCGGCGGGCCATGGGCGCTTTGGCGGCTTTGCTGCTGGCCGGGTTGTGGCCGGTGGCGCCGGCAATGGCGCAAACGGGAACCGGGTCGGCGCATGTCTCGCACCCGCGTCCAAATGAAATACCGCAAACGACGCCAGGTCTCGGGAACACCGAAACGGTGGCGCCGGTGCCGGCGTCGAATCCGCGAGTGCAGAAGCTGGACCACAAGCTGATGTGCATGTGCGGCTGCAATTCGATCCTGGTCGAGTGTGATCACCAGGGGTCTAACCGCTGCTTGATGCACGATCAGGAGATGGCTGAACTGGAACGGCGAGTGGCCAGCGGGGAATCGAACAGCCTGATCTTGCAGTCCTTTGTCCAGGAGTACGGCCCGCAGGTGCTGGTGGTGCCGCCGGCGAGGGGATTTGACCTGACGGCGTGGCTGATGCCGATTTTCGCTTCGCTTTTCGGCTTGTCAATTGCGATCATCGTGGTGCAGCGCTGGCGGGACCGTGAGTTGCAGCACGCGGCAGCGCCGGCGGCTCCGACGCCGCCAGTGGAAGCACGGGCGGACCTGATCGAGCGCGCTCGCAGGGAGACGGAGGACGAGGACTTTTCCTGATGGGCATGGGAATCGGGATCGTTTGTGCCGCGGTGTTGATGGGGTTGTTGGCCTACCTGTTTTTCATCCGAGTGGATCCCTCCGATCTGGCGCCGCATCGTACGCGGCTCGATCAACTGCTGGAGCGGCGGGACACGATCTACGAGAATTTGCGCGATCTCAAATTCGAGCATCGCGCCGGGAAGTTTTCCGAACGCGACTTCGAAGACACCCGGCAGGCGCTGGAACACGAGGCGGCGCTGGTGCTCGCCGAAATCGAAGCCCTGACGGGCAGCGTGCCGTCGGTGACCAGCCGGCGGGCGCGCGCAAGCGAGAGAAAATGAGGCGATCACTCCAGCATTTGGCGATGTGGGGGGCGATGCTGTGCCTGGTGGCGCTGCCCGCCGCGGCGGGAACGGTGACCGGGATGGTGCGCAATGGCACCACTGGACAACCGGCCGCCGGGGTCGAGGTGGATCTGCTGCTGCTGAAGAACGGGATGGAGAACGTCGGGAGCACAAAGACCGATGCGCAGGGCCTGTACCGGTTAGAGAATGCCGACATCGGTCAGCAGATGATGCTGGTGCGCGCGGTGTACCTCGGCGTGGATTACCTGCAGCCGATACCGCCAAAAGAAGCGAGCGCGAAGATCAATATCAAAGTCTACGAGCGGACCGCGAATCCGGATGCCTTCGAGGTTTTGCACCACATCATTGCGGTGGAACCACAGGGCGGCAGCCTGCTGGTGGGCGAGGAATTCGACATCGAGAACAAGACCAATCCGCCAAAGTCGTACTACCGGTCCGACGGCAGTTTCGAATTCCAGTTGCCTAAAGGCGCGCAGCTGAATCAGGTAGAAGCATGGGGCCCGTCGAACATGCCGGTGGTGCAGGGAACGGTGGGCAAGGGCAACAACCGGTACGCGATCATCTTTCCCTTCCGGCCGGGAAGCAACGGCGTTCGGCTTTCGTTCAAGCTGAACTACGCCGGGAACCAGGCGACGCTGCGGCTGCCTTCGCTGTATCCGGCAACAGTGGCGATGCTGCTGGCGCCACCCACAGTGACGGTGAATGCGGCTGGCTTTTCGCCGTCGGGAAGCGAACACGGCTGGTCGGTCTATTCGCGGCAAGGAATTACGGCGGGCAAGACAATGGTGGTCTCACTTTCCGGCACGGGCCCGCCACCCTCCGACAACGGCGGGGGGAGCGGCGGTGCGGGCGGTGCGGCGCCGGTGGCTGAAGTGTTGCCGCCGCGCCTGAACAGCGTGCGAGGGGTTTTGATTGGAGGCTTCGCTGCGCTCTTCCTGCTGGGTGTATTTTTCCTGTGGTGGAAATCGCGCAGCACCGTTCCGGCAGTCGCGACGGCCGGGACACCTGCGGCGACGCCGGTGGCGACTCCGCCGGCGTCGGTGGCGGCCCAGCCGATCGAGCAGCCGAACGGCGGCCAGTCACTGCGGCAGAGCGTCGACGAGATCAAGGAGACTTTGTTCCGGCTGGAGCTCCGCCGGCAGGCCGGCACGCTGCCGGAAGACGAATACCTCTCGCAACGCCAGCGCCTGGAAAAGGCGCTGCGCGAGTTGGTGCGAGGATAGGCCGCCGGCGGGAAGCCGCCGCGGGCACGAAAGGAAAAACAATTCGGCGTTCGGGCCGGGCTGCCGGAACGCGCGACCGGATTCGGGTGGGACCGGGTTCATTCGAGACCCCTGAAGAAGGGGCCAGTCTGCGAACTCCTCGTTTGCCGTGAACTTTGCTTTGCCAACATCGCTGGGAGTGGAATTCGACCGCGTCGAGAAGCGCTATGGCGGCTTGCGTGCTCTGCGGAGACTATCACTATCGATCGCGCCGGGCGAGTTCGTCGCGCTATTCGGGCCGAACGGTTCGGGCAAGACGACGCTGCTGCGCATGGCGGCGCTGCTGGTGCAGCCGACCAGTGGAAAGGTAAGGCATATCGGGGCGGAAAATCTGAGCCCCGTGGACGTGCGGCGGCGAATCGGGCTGGTGGCGCACAAGGCGCTGGTTTACGACGAGCTTTCGGCCCGGGAAAACCTCAGCTTCTTCGCCAAGCTTTATGCGCTCGACAACGCGGAAGAGCGGGTCGGCCGCGTGCTCGGTGCCGTGGGGCTGGCGCATCGCGCCGGCGATGCAGCGGGAACGTTTTCCCGCGGAATGCGGCAGCGCCTGGCGATTGCACGGGCGTTGATCAGCGAGCCGCGACTGCTGCTCTTCGACGAGCCGGCGACCGGGCTCGACCGGCAGGGCAGGGAATGGCTCGAACAGACGCTGACCGGATTGCACGAAGCCGGAGCGACGCTGATCATGAGCACTCATGACGATTCGGTGGCGTCGCTGGCGGGGCGTTCAATCTGGCTGCGGGCCGGCCGGCTGGAGCGCGACACGGCGGCAGCCGACGCGCCGCTGGAGCGGGGGGTGCGGCAATGAGCCTGACGCGCTCGACCGGGGCGGTGCTGGCCAAGGAACTGAAGATCGAGCTGCGGACGCACGACCTGACCAACACAGTGCTGTTTTTCGTGCTGATGGTCGCGGGCCTCTTCAGCTTCGCGTTTTCACCCACGGTGCAGGAAAGCCGACGGATCCTGCCGGGACTGATCTGGCTGGCATTTTTCTTCGCGGGCACGCTGATGCTGCAGCTGTGCTTCGTGCGCGAGCAGGTGAACGACACGCTGGCGGCGCTGCGGCTGGCGCCGATCGATCCTTCCGCAATCCTGTTCGGGAAAATCCTGGCGAATTTCCTGTTTCTGGTGGTGACCGAGATCGTCTTCGTGCCGATTTTCAGCGTGTTCTACAACGTGAACGTGTGGCCGGTGATGGGCCAACTGTTGCTGGTGCTGTTCCTGGGGACATTCGGGCTGTCGGTGGTGGGTACGGTGTTTTCGGCGATGACGGCGCAGGCGCGGATGCGCGAGTTGCTGCTGCCGCTGTTGCTTCTGCCGGTGCTGGCTCCGGTGCTGATCGCGGGAGTCGAGGCCACGAGCGAGTTGCTGGGGGCGCATCCGGGGATCGGGCGCGAGTGGCTCTCGATGCTCGGGGGGTTTGACGTAATTTACGTTACGGCGACCTGGCTGTTGAGCGGATTTCTGGTGGAGGAATAGAGCCACGTCTCGCCGGCCGCAGGACAAGGTCGCCGTGGCCGCGCGGGAAGCATGGGCCCGGCCGGCGACGGCCAGAGGCAGCAAATTGACGGGACGGTACAAGAGATGGAAATGACGACGAAGTCGAAGCAACGAGTGTGGGGCCTGGCATGGGTGGCAACGGCCATCTTGCTGGCCCTGGCGGGCTACGCGATTTTCTTCGTCGCGCCCCGCGAGCTGACCATGGGCAACATCCAGCGCATCTTCTACGTTCACGTCGCCACTGCCTGGTGCGGCTTCATCGCGTTTTTCATCTCGTTCTTCGGCTGCATCGGCTACCTGGCGAGCCGGCAAATGGAATGGGACTGGCTGGCAGTGGCCACGGCTGAAGTGGGGTTGATGTTCACCACGGTGGTGCTGATCACCGGTCCGGTCTGGGCGAAGCCGGTGTGGGGCGTTTGGTGGGTGTGGGACGCGCGACTGACGACGGCGTTCATCCTGGAAATGCTCTACATCGCGTATCTGCTGCTCCGGAAGATGGTGACGGAACCGGGGCGGCGGGCGATGATCTCGGCCGTTTTCGGCATCTTCGCCTTTCTCGATGTGCCGCTCTGCTATTTTTCCATCCGGTGGTGGCGCACGCTGCATCCGGCGCCGGTGATCGGGGGCGGACCCGGGTCGGGAATCAACCCGGTGATGTGGCACGTTTTTTTGTTTGGATTGGCCGGGTTCCTGGCGCTGACAGTGATTTTGGTGCGGGACCGGTATCGGATGGAGGCCTTGCGGCAGAAGATCAGCGAGCTTGCCGCGGATCTGGAAGAGCGCGAGGAATCCTTGGAATCGAAAGAGGTAACGCGATGAGGAACTTTTGGAGTATCCTAGCAGCATACTTGGCCGCCTGGGCGATCTTCTTCGTCTACTCCGCCACCGTGGGGCGCCGCTTGGCGCGGCTGGAAGATGAGTTTCGGCGCTTGAGGGAACGCGTAAGCAAGGACTGAAATCCGCAGGCCGCACCCAATGGAACCGCGCAGGAAAGTCGGTGTCGTTCTCTTTCAATTGGGCGGGCCCGACCGCTTGGACGCGGTGCAGCCGTTTCTCTATAACCTGTTCATCGATCCCGACATCATCAATTTCCCGATGGCCTGGCTGGCGCGGCGGCCGCTGGCGTGGCTGATTTCCAACCTGCGGGCGCAGCACGTGCGCGAGCACTATGAGGCGATTGGCGGCGGCTCGCCGATTCGCGAACTGACAGAAGGGCAGTCGCTGGCACTGGCCGACGCGCTCGAGCCCTGGGTCGAGCCGCACATCGTGATCGCCATGCGCTACTGGCACCCCAGCACGATGGAGGCGATTCGCCGGCTTGAGCGCACGCCGATCGACGAATTGGTGTTGCTGCCGCTCTACCCGCAGTATTCACGCGCCACCACCGGCTCGAGCCTGCGCGAATGGAACCGGCGCTGGCGGCATCGGAACATTCCGACGCACCTGATCGAACGCTTCTACAGCCATCCGCTGTATTTGAGCGCGATCGTCGAACGGATTGAGCAGTCGTTCGCGGAATTCCAACGCCCGGCCGACGTGCACCTGGTCTTCAGCGCGCACGGGCTGCCGGTGAGCCTGATTGAAGCCGGCGATCCCTACCAGCGCGAGATCGAGGAGACGGTGAGGTTGGTGGTGAAGCAGGGCGGCTGGTCGAATCCGATGACGCTCTGCTACCAGAGCCGGTTGGGCCGGCAGAAATGGCTCGAACCCACGCTTACCGAAACGATCGAGCGGCTGGCTGCTGAAGGCGTACGCCACATGCTCGTTGTGCCGATCTCCTTCGTCACCGAACACATCGAAACGCTCTATGAAATCAACCTCGAAGCGCGCGCCCTCGCCGCCAGCCTCGGCATCGAGGATTTCGCGGTGATGCGCGGGCTCGATAGTTCTCCTCGCTTCATCGCCGCGCTCGCCGATATGGTCCTCCAGGCCGTCCAGAGCGAAACTCCGGTGCACGCCGAAGTCGATACCTCGAGCGCCGGCTAGTTCTCTCCTCACAAAAATGCGGGCACTGAAGCGCGGGCTTTCGGTCCGCCCTGTTTCTCACGGGGCAGGCAAGCGGCTGCCCCAAAGAGCGGCGCAAAAGAAGCGTGGCCGGCGGGGTCTCTCGCCGGATGCTCAACAGCCCGTAGCCGCGGTGAGAAGAACGGTTGAAGTAGGGTGGAAGCGAAAAGAGAATGTGGAACACTTCCGGTTTTCCAGACGATTTTTTTTTGCATTTGCTTGACACGGAGGCCGGAGAGACTTATAACAATGCCGCTTGGGCTTGATTATATGTCTTTATTTACCATTTCCTAGGGTGCTGTACTTCAAGCCCAGCCGGAACCGAGTTGATGGTTGATCGGGGCGAGGCTCAGAAAAGCATGTTCGGCTACGCTGGGGCGGTGTCTTACATATCCTCCGACCAAGGTTTTCGTCACGTCCTATTCAAGCCCAGCTCGGCTCTGAACTTCGTCTTTGGTGGTTTTCTTTTGGGAATCGACCAGCGATTGCCGCTGGCAGCGCGTTTCCGGCCAGCACACGGTTCCGGGAGTTTGTTCGCAACCTTTGCGGGCTGCGCGCGTGCGGGTAGCGCTCCGGATCGAGGAATCAAAGGGTCAATCTTCAAAGTGTCCGCGTCACCACAGGATCCGCAGTTCCGACGGGACCAACTTCGAGGGACCGGCACCGCGGCCGATGAAAGGTTCGTGGATCGGCCAGGACACGACCGGGCAGATGAACGCCAGTGCAGCGCTGCAGTGTGGAAACGACCGGGCGCTGAAGAAACCGGTTTTTAGGCTTCGAACTCGCACATTTACGAGATTCTGTCGTCCCGACTGTTGCGTGGGGGAGTGGGAATGGCGGAAGAGAATCACGAGCAGGGCAAAGTCGGCCTGGCTGAGGAGGCCGACGGCCGGGTCCAGCAGTTCAAGGGTTGGCTTCAGGAGAAGTTTCAGGAGCAGGTAGAGGAACTGAAGCGGCCCGAAGACACTCAGCTCTACAAAGCGTTTTTCCGCGTTGGCCGCATCGACGAGCCACGGAATCGCGCACTCCACACCCTGAACAACTTCTTCCTGCACATCCACCCGACCAAAGTGAACCGGGACGCGGTGCGCTACAGCTATACCTGGGGAATGGGCGGGATCAGCTTCTACCTGTTCCTGGTGCTGACCTTCACCGGGGTGCTGCTGATGTTCTACTACCACCCAACGACGGTGCAGGCGTACCGGGACATTCTTGACCTGCAGAACAGCGTTCCCTTTGGGCTGCAGCTGCGGAACATTCACCGATGGGCGGCGCACCTGATGATCATCGCGGTGTGGCTGCACATGTTCCGGGTGTTCATGACCGGATCTTACAAGCGGCCGCGGGAGTTCAACTGGTGCGTCGGGGTGCTTTTGCTGGTGCTCACGATGCTGCTTTCGTTCACCGGTTACTTGCTGCCCGACGATCAACTGGGCTTCTGGGCGGTGACGGTGGGCACGAACATGGCGCGGGCGACGCCGCTGATCGGGCACGAAGGCCCGTTCGGCCCTCAGTTGGGAATGACGGCATACAACGATGTGCGCTTTGGTCTGCTGGGCGGAACGATTGTCGGCTCGAATGCGCTATTGCGGGCCTATATCTGGCACTGTATCGCGCTGCCGATGATGATCTCGGTTTTATTTGGTGTTCACTTCTGGCGGGTACGCAAGGACGGGGGAATTTCGGGTCCTTCGCCCGTGATGCTCGAATCGGAGATGCACGAATGAGTCGGGTCCCTCATTCTGATCGGGCAAAGGCGGATTTCGCGCATGCTCGGTAACTGGCATCAACTTTGGGTGATCATCTCGAATCCGGACAACGTTCCGGTGGTCGCGCTGATCGTTCTGGTGCCGTTCTTCACTTGGTATGCGCTGCGGCAGGCGAAGGCGAACGACCGCCTGATCGCCAAGCTGGAAGCCGATCCGGAACTGGCGCGTACCCACCACCGCAAGACGCAACCGTACCATCCGAGCTGGCAGAAGGAAGTGCACGTTTGGCCTTACCTGCTGCGGATCGAACTACTGGCGGCGATCATTGTGACGGTGGTCCTGCTGGTGTGGGCGCTGACGATCAACGCCCCGCTCGAACAGCCGGCCAACGCCGCGATCACGATGAATCCGGCAAAGGCCCCCTGGTATTTCCTCGGGCTGCAGGAGATGCTCGAATACTTCGACCCGTGGATCGCCGGGGTGTTGATGCCTACGTTCATCGTCCTGGGATTGATGGCGATCCCATTTATCGACGCCAACCCGCTTGGCAACGGCTATTACACCTATAAGCAGCGGCGATTCGCGATCTGGACGTTTCTTGCCGGTTTTGAGGGTATCTGGCTCGTGCTGACCTTGATTGGCACATTCATTCGCGGGCCGGGATTCATGTGGTTCTGGCCGACCGAAACCTGGGACCCGGACCGCGTGGAGTTTATAGCAACCCGGAACCTGGATCAGATGTTTGGGGTGAACGGGAAATGGCTGGTCCACATCTTGCCGGCGAGCCAGAAGCCCTATGCCGATTTGTGGGCCAAGGGATTGTTTGGAATCATTCCGGTCGGTCTCTACTTCCTGGTCGCGGGCTGGCTTTTTTACAAGATCATCACTTCCACCCCGTTCAGCCGGAAGATTTTCCGGCGGATGAGCCTGTTGCAGGTGGTGGTGATGGAGATACTGCTGATCGTGATGCTGTCGATGCCACTGACCTTTTTCATGCGGAATCTGTTTCGGATTAAGTACGTTTGGGAAACGCCATGGTTCAATCTCTGATGCAGGAAAATGGGTAGGGCCGGGAATTCTATGCCGCCACAACAGCCTCCGCCTCAAGACCCGATCACAAGTCGCTCGCTCGCGGGCATCATGCTGATTGCCGCGCTGCTGCTGATCGCCGTGCTCGGCTGGTCGCTCTACAACGAAGAATTCGGGTTGCGGCCTTGGCGCGCGTATCAGGCCCGCTTTTCCCACGTCTATTCGAGATATCTCGAAAAGCGCCTAGCCGAGCGCCGGACGGCCGAGGTGTCGCTTCGGAATCGCCCGGAATACAAAAAGCTCGAGGCTGCGGTCGAGGCGGTATCTGAGAAGGTACTGCCGGAAGACGAAAAGATCGAGCAGCAGATCCAGTTGGCTACCGCGCAGCGCGCGGCGATGCTGCACACTTTCCAGACCGTTCGCAGCTACGTCGGTGCGCTGACCTACGATTACGAGGAGGTGCCCAACACCCCCGCCTACCGCAGCGAAAAGCAGAGCAAGTTTCGGGCGATGCAAAAGGCGCGCGAACAGAAACACGTGGTCAACTGGCCAGTGGCCCCAGGGAAGTACGTACAGCGGTCCTTCGATTACGTGCAGTTGAACAACGAGTTCAACGTCTTGCTTGACGACAAAGCCGAATTCCTGGCCGAGCGCGGTAAGGTGGATGCGCCGGTGAAGGCCGCCCAGGACAAGCTGACGGCGTACGTGCATAAGACACTGCCGGGTCTGAACGTGGCGCAGCTGGAAGGACTACTGGCCAAGGCGCGTTCGCTCACATTCGAGGTCCATCAGATCTATGTGTACCCCCCGGGAAGCTTTCTCAACTATCTCGGCGGCGGATCGCTGGTTGACCGCTGCCAGACGTGCCATATGGGCATGGATCCGAACCTGGTGCCGGCGCAGGTCAAGCTCACCAAGGCTAACCTAGGCTTGGCGAAGAGCCACAACGCGCCCTTCACAACGCACCCGGAACCGATATTGCTGAAGCTTCATCCGATCAATAAGTTCGGCTGCTCGACCTGCCACGGCGGGAACGGCTGGGGGCTCGACAGCGTGCGGATCGCGCACGGCCGAAACGCGCACTGGCCATCGCCGCTCTACTACCCCTCGAATATCGAAGCGGGCTGCCAGAATTGCCACGCGGCCGACGCCTGGACGCCCTACGCTCAGGTGCTCAATCGCGGGCGCTACCTTTTCCGCGTGAAGGGTTGCATGGGTTGCCACAAGTACAGCGGTTTCGACAATCAAAAGGAGCAGCTCACGGATGCCGAACACCTGATCGAGGATCTCGACCGGGAGAAGACGGCGAACGTCGAGGAGGCCAGGGAGCTCAACCACGAAGGCGACAACGCGGCAACCAACGCTGAGGCGGAACACTTTTACGGCGAAGCCACCGACCTGACCGTCGAGAACGCGAAGATCGATACCCACCTGACCGTGCTCGAATCGAAGGCCCGCGACCTGTTCGAGGAATTCAAAACAGTGGGACCGGACCTGAAGGAAGCCCGCCTGAAACTGCGCAAGGATTGGATTCCTTACTGGATCGCGCAAACGCACCAGTTCGATCCGGACGCGCAGATGCCCCAGTTCAAACTTGAGCCGTACCAGGTGAAGGCGATCTCAGCCTTCATCTGGCAGGACGCGCTGAAGGGGCCGCCGGTGCCGACGCAGCCGCGGGGGAACGTCGCGCGGGGCAAAAAACTGTTCATGGAGCGGGGCTGCTTGGCCTGCCACTCGATCGACATCGGAAATCAGCGGATCGGCGGTGATTTCGCGGATAATCTGAGCCGGGTCGGCGAGAAGGACAAGTATGACTATATGGTCCGCTTCATTCACGATCCCCAGCTCCGCAGCGAACCCTACGATCCGTTCCTGCACAAGGACCTGAGCCCGGCCGACTACAAGAAGGCGGGGTTGCCGTTTATTTTCGACGCTCAGCATTCCACTTTCGAGGGGCACCAGATCGAATGGGAGGATCCCACGGTGATGCCGAGCTTCCGCCTGAGTTGGCAGGACGCCAGGGATATCGCAAGCTTCCTCGAGACGCAAAGGACCGGCATGAAGTATCCGTCGGTGTCTTACATGAACGATCCCAAGCTCTTTGCCCAGGGCAAGGCGTGGGTGGAATTCTACGGCTGTGCCGGCTGCCACGAAATCGCCGGGCTCGAAAATCAGGGCCGCATCGGTACCGAACTTACCCATGAAGGTTCAAAGCCGCTCAGTCGTCTCGACTTCGGCTTCATGTTGACGAAATCCGAGGAAGGCATTTTGCCCGACGGCAAAAAAGCGAAGCACGGTTCGTGGCATAACCTGAGGGGTTTCATCGAACAGAAGCTGAGGAATCCAGAGGTTTACGACGTCGACCGCTACCGGCCGAATCCGGAAGGCCGGCTGCACATGCCGACGCCGGTGCTGTCGCACAGCGATCTGGAAGCGCTGACCACTTTCTTGCTGGGCAGCATTGACGACGCGACTTTACCGCCGTATTACATCTATAAGCCAAAGGGCGAAGCGGCAGCCATCCAGAAGGGCTGGTGGATCGTCGCCGAGTACAACTGCATGGGATGCCACCAGATTGCGGTGGGCCAGAAGAGTGTGCTCCAGACGCTGCCAATGTACCAGGGGCCGAACTCGGTCAATCTGCCTCCGGTGCTCACGTTCGAAGGTGCTCGCGTGCAGCCACAATGGTTGAAGAAGTTCCTCGCGAATCCGGCGCTCAGCACCACCGACACCAACCGGGACGGCGTGCGGCGTTACCTGAAGGTGCGCATGCCCACCTTTTTCTTTACCCGCGACCAGATCAGGACCTTGGTGAGTTTCTTCGATGCGATGTCCTCGCAGCCGTTGCAGTATATCCCGCCGAAGCTCAAGCCGCTTACGCCGCAAGAGACGCAGATCGCGCGGGCGATCTTCACTTCTCCCGCGGCGCCGTGCCTGAAATGCCACATGACCGGCGTGGCGGTCCACGACAAGCACGCCAGCGCTCCGAACCTGCTGCTGGCGAAGGAACGCTTGCGGCCCGCGTGGACGCTGCAATGGATCACGAACCCGGCAGCGATGGCGCCGGGCACGGCGATGCCTTCGGGACTTTTCCGGCGGGAGAACGGCCGATGGGTGTTCAACGGACCGTTGCCGCCGATCGCGAAGAACTACAAGGGCGACATGGCAAAGCTGCTCGTGCGCTACCTGTTCGAAATGACACCTGCGGAGCAGCAAAAGCTGCTGAGCCGCACACCATCGGCGTCTGGTACCTAGACGCGGTTGTCGCTGGTGTGAGGGCCGACGGCGGCAAAGGCTTTGACGGAATCTGCAAGGCGGTGCAAGCCGCAAAGCGAACACGGCCCAGGACGGACCGGAAGCGGCCGGCAAGCGTCGCGCGCGGAAAAGAACACGATGCTGCGATTCCGGTTCGCGGTCGTGCAGCCGACGGCGAATGAGCACCAGGGGTGGCCTTTATCTTTGTCCGGGTGCAGGATGAGGCGGAAACCCCGGCCCGACAGACGGGGACGCTAGGGAAGAGATAGGATATTCCTGCGCCCCGGAAGAGGCGGGGCCAGATACCTTGGAGGATCGGACATGAAAGCAAGAATCCTGGGCTTTGCCACGGCCGTCTTGCTCACGCTGGCCGTGGTCGGTTGCGCAAAGAAGACCCAGCAGCCTGCCGAGCAACCCTCGGCTACAACCGCTCCGGCTGCCACAGTCAATCCGGCCACCGCCGGAACGATCACGGGAACGGTCAAGTTGGTCGGCAAAGCGCCGAGAATGCCGATCATCAAGATGGGCGCCGATCCGGCTTGCGAGAAAAACAACACGGGACCGGTCCACAGCCAAATGGTCGTGGTCGGCAAGGACAACGCGCTCGAAAACGTGGTCGTCTACATTAAGTCGGGATTGGGCGACTATACCTTCCCGACGCCCACCACTGACGTTACGCTCGACCAGAAAGGCTGCATGTATCATCCGCACGTGGTGACGCTGATGACTAACCAGAAGTTCGAGGTCATCAACAGCGATCCACTCACCCACAACATCCACGTAATGCCCAAGATCAACCGGCAATGGAACGAGTCGCAGCCGCAGGGCGCGTCGCCGATCGTGAAGTCTTTCCCGCGCGCGGAAATGGCGATCCCGGTCCAGTGCAACATTCACCCGTGGATGAGGGCCTACATCTTTGTCTTCAAGGATCCCTACTTCGCCAAGACCGGCGCGGACGGAACGTTCACGATCAAGAACGTGCCGCCGGGGAACTACACCATCGAAGCGTGGCAGGAAAAGTACGGGACGGTGGACCAGCAGGTCACGGTGGGGCCGAAGCAGACCAAGACGGTCAACTTCTCGTTTAAGGCCAACTAGTCCCGACCTTCACGGCCCGTCTCGGCCGCGAATGAGATAACGTAGTCTCCGTTCCGGTCCCGCAAGCCCTGCAGCTGCATGGCCAGGTGGAGGGCGAACGGGACCGGCGCAGTTTTTCGAGGGAGAATGCCGCCAGGAAACGTCTTTTTCGCGGCCAAAACCAGCGCGAAGAGCAGGGAAAACGGGAGGCGGCCGCACAATTTTGCCTAATGCGCTACAATAGGCGGCGTCTTATGCCGGTCGGGCGGACTGGCGAGACTCCATTGAGGCGGGGCCTCAAGACAAGCAGAGTGTTTGGCACAAAGCGCGATAGGTGTGCTGTGTCATGAAATAGGAATCCGGGAGGGGGAAGCCGGACGTGAGGATAGGGCAAGGAGCAACTGAGGCGGGTTGGACACCGGTGGCGCTAGCGGCTTACCGGTCTAAGCTTTTCAAGCAACGCTTATCTAAATCCCACCCCCTATTGGTGTCGCATCCCGCGGGGCGTGGGCTAAATGTTGCTTTGACCCGGGATGTGACTGTGTGGATTTCCCTCGTGGCGTTCCGGCTGCCGGGGCCTCCCGATGCTTTTGTCTTGGGCCCGGGGGTTGTGCCCACCTCGGCACTGCAAAGTTCCCCCGTTTGCGTGAGGGTCCTGTGAGCACGAGTCGAGTTGATGCCGCCCCGGCGATACTGACCCGACCGTCAGCCTACCTCGCCCTGACCAAGCCAGATGTGACCTTCCTTGTGGTGATCACAACGCTCGCCGGCTATTACTTGGGTTCTTCGGGAACTATCGACGTGGGGCGGCTGGCGGCAACGGTTTTCGGAACGACGCTGATGGGTGCCGGCACGGCGGCGCTCAACCATTACCTCGAGCGCGGTCCCGACGGGCGGATGCGGCGCACGTCGATGCGGCCGCTGCCGATCGGCACGTTGCATCCGGCTGAGGCGCTCGGTTTCGGCTTGTCGCTGGTGGTGGGCGGGGCGCTGTTCCTGGCGCTACTGCTGAATCCGCTGGCTAGCCTGCTCGGGATTCTGACATCGGTGACCTATCTGGGAGTTTATACGCCGCTGAAGCGGTATACGCGGCATGCGACGACGCTCGGATCGTTCCCCGGTGCAGTGCCGCCATTGATCGGCTGGGCGGCGGCGCGCGGTTCGCTTTCAGTGGACGCCTGGATCCTTTTCGGTATCCTCTTTTTCTGGCAATTTCCGCATTTTCTTTCGATTGCCTGGATCTACCGGAAGGATTACGAGCGAGCGGGCCTTCGGATGATTTCCGTGGGAGATCCCTCCGGGGCGGCCACTTTCGGACAGATCCTGTGGACCGCGGCGGTGCTTGTTCCGGTCAGTTTGCTGCCGGCCGTCACCGGTCTTACCGGTTTGCACTACTTTTTCGGGGCCCTTGTGCTGGGCATTCTGCTGGTGCAAGTGTGCTTGTGGGCGGCGCGGACGAAAACAAATCAACGCGCGAAGTGGCTGATGCACGCCACCGCCATCTATTTGCCCCTGCTCCTGGCGTTAATGATGTTGGACAAGGTGCACTGAGCCGGCTCCGCCATGCAGCCGTCAACGGACAGCTCCAGACGAACTAACGACAACTCGGCGGCCCACATCCCCGCCTCGCTCCCAATGGCGCATTGGTCGCAAGCGCGCCCTCTGGCAAATTCTTCGTGTCGTTCCGACACAATGTCCGACGAGTCACAATCAGGAGAGGTCTGCTCTCATGTTGACTGTCTTGATCTCTGCGTGCCTTTCGGTTCTTGCTTTGGTCGGTCTGGTTCTCAGCATCACCTCCGGCTTGATTACGGCTGGGGTGGATGGTGTGTTCATTGTGCTGGTATGCTTGCTGATGGCGGTTATCTTCGGTGTGAATGCGCTTTCGACGGCGGCCAGCGCCGGATATCTGCCGGTTCCGGCCCGCTTCCGAAAAGAGCACAAGTGAAGCGAGGTGCGGCAACGAGGTTGAGGCATTAGTGTTCTGGTTGCCCGAACTGAACGCGAGCCTGAACGCCTCGAGCGGGGTTCTTCTTGTCGCTGGCTATCTCTTCGTACGGCGGGGACGCATTCGCGCCCATCACTGGTGCATGGTTTCCGCCTTCGTTTTCTCGATCCTTTTTCTGGTTGGCTACGTCTGGTTCCATTTCCACGAGGGGGTCATCCGCTACAAGGGAACCGGGTGGCTGCGCGTTGTCTATTTCAGCATCCTGATTCCCCATACGATCCTGGCGACGGCGATCGTGCCGCTGGCAATCATCACGCTGATGCATGCGCTCCGCGGCCGTTTCGACCGTCACCGGCGCATCGCCCGCTGGACCCTGCCGATTTGGCTCTTCGTCTCGGTCACCGGCGTTACCGTTTATTTCATGCTCTTCCGTTGAGGTTCGGTCCTTGCTTTCGGCTGGTAAGGAAGAGTCGGGCCAAGGCCATGCTGGTTCTCATGGGAAGAAAGGCAGGATGCAGCTTTCCGGGGACCGGACATGTCAATGGTTCGGAACCATGTTTTCCTGGGCCGAAACCGCTTGCCAGTGGCCCTGGCGACGGACGAAAACGTCGGTGAAGAGCGATTTGCGCAACAAATTTCCCTGTGAATTGCGCGTCGTCAGAATGCCGCGAGCGATCGCGACGTCGCCGTAGAACTGAACGTCAAGCTGAGCGAACCTCGTGCGTGTTCCGGCCGGACGAACGGGCCAATGCTTGCGGTAGTAAGCGAGCAACTGTGCCTTGGTGATGAACCGGCCGGCGGAAGGAGCGGGCCGGCGAAAGCCTGCGGCGAGGATGCGGTTGATTTCGGCAATATTGCCCCTGTCCAGGGCGTGAAGCCAGAGATGCTCGAGCCGGACGATTTGCGCGTTTTCCACATCGAGCGGCAGGGAAGCGCTCCCTGGCTTTTGCGCCGACCGTGTCATGGCAGGCGTCGTCACGCCGCCTGCGGCGAGGAAGGCCGCGAGGCAAAATGTGGCGAGGGCCGGTCCGCGCGATTTCGAATCCGTCGTCATGGCTGCCTGCCCCCTTTTCTCGATCTGGCAATCTCTCGCAGCGTCAGGATGATGAGGCAAATGGATCGTCGGAGTTGATCGTCACGCCGGCGAGCGCCGCCAGCAGATCCGAATAAGCGGTTGTCTTGCCCGTTAGCGCATTGTAGTTGGCTGAAAGCGTCGCGCTATCAGCCTGAACGATCCGGGGAGTCGGGAACCCAAGCGAGCGCAGCCAATAGAGGTAGACCACTCCGCAACCGATACTGACAGGATCCTGATCCGTGTGCTCGGTTACATCGATCCAATCGGGCCGACCTGCGCGATCCCAAGCGGGGCCCGTGGCAAAGGCGTCAAGTGTTCCGGGCGCTGTTTCCTGTTCCGCGCAGAAACGGGAAAGCGCCTCGCCGTTGGAATATCCGCAATTCCATCCGCGTTTCTCGGGACCCATGAAGCTTTCGGAAAGTTCGGCGACGTACAAGCCGATTTCGAGATTCAGCGGGTTGACCATGGAGTTGGCGAAGGTGGCGTCGAGATAGAGAATGCCGCCGCTCGAGAAGTTGCAACCGTTATGATATGCGCCGCCCGAGCCGTCATTCTTCCCGCTCAGAGGGGCAATGACGACCCCTACCGCACCGCCGGCTATGCCAAAGAACCCTTGCATGTCCTGATAGGGCCCGTTAACCGACCCGAGCAAACTCTTCGCGAGATTTAACCCCTCGGCGCCGAGAGCGGGGTCGTAGTAGACGGTGACGTTGCCGGATACGCCCACCTCCGCCACGGGATAATCGAAACCAGTGGCCGCAGCCGTGGCAATTTGTTCTGCAGTCCTTTTTTTGCGCTTTCCCCCTTGTGGCAGCAATACCCGCCTGGGATTCATTGGCTCTATCCCCTCTGGGATCTTCCCAAGTCTAATTCGTTACTCGTTGTCAATTCAGGGCCGCTATACATTTGCGAAGCTGACTAGGCGCCCGGCGTTGCCTCCAATCGTCTCGGAGTTGCCGATATTTAGCGTGACCAGGGAACCTGCACCGACGGGTCATGGGTGGGGCGGGAATGATCGCTCTTTGTTCAGCGAGGAACCTGTCCTGGAGCGGTGTTTCACGCTTTTCTTGACGCCTCGTGATTCCAATCGGGCCATTGCTGCGCCGTGCCCTTGCGGGCTTCGTGTAAACTGAAGGTTTGGGGTAGGAACGGGCGATGCGCTACAGGATGCCATCCCAACGCGGCGTGGCAAGAGGCTGGCTGCTGCTGGTCATCGGCCTGACATTTCTGGCCATCCTGGTTCCGTTTCTCTTCTGGCACGACGTGTGGTTCGGCACGCCGCTGAGCAATTCCGAAATCCAGCAATATCTGACGCATCTGAACCACCCGCGGCAGACGCAACACGCGCTCTCGCTGGTGGCCGACCGCATCATCCGTGGAGACCGGACGGTCACCCGCTTTTATCCCGACATTGTCCAGCTGGCCAAATGCCAGATTCCCCAGATTCGCGAGACGGCGGCGTGGGTGATGGGCCAGGACAACACGGTGCCCGCGTTCCACCAGGCGCTGCTTGGCTTGCTTCACGACCCGCAGCCGCTCGTCCGGATGAACGCGGCACTGGCGCTGGTCCGCTTCCGGGATGCGAGCGGGCATGCGGAAATTCTGCGGATGCTTTCGGGCGAGCCGTTGCTTGCGCCCGAAAGCGGCGTGCTCAGACGGATTCTCGATGTAGGCCAGAGCGTGGGGCCGCATTCACTGGTTGCGCAGATTATTGTGGGAAAGCGGAAATTTGACGTCCTCGCGGGTACGCCGGGCACGCTCTCGCGCTGGGCAGCGGCCGCCGGAGCGCGGGTGGAAACCGGGCAGCCGCTCGCGGTAATCGCACCGAGTTCGCAGATGGCTTGGGAGGCGCTCCGTGCGCTATACCTGATCGGCCGGCCGGACGATCTGCCAGTGATCGGTCCCTATGCCCGCGGAGTGGCCGGCATGCCGGCGCAAGTGGCCGAGCAGGCCCGGCTCACAATGCGGGAGATTCGCAGCCGCTCAGGTTCCTGAGGTGAGGACGGAGTCGGGCACACGAAACCGCCAGGACTGTGAGTCGAATCCGCATCGCCGCCTGACCGGTGGGGAAGCCGGTACTGCCAATCGAATCAAGCGGCCAAGTGGATGCGGGCTGCCTCGACGCGCGCCCCTTCGAGGCCCGAAAGGCGCCACTGCAGCTCATCGAGCAGAACCCGAAAACGCCACCAGTCTTCCACTTCGCTTTCCAGTTCCTGACCCGGAGTCAACGTCAGAATCATCGACTCGACGCGCTTCCACACCTCGTAATTCGTGAGACTCTTGAGGCTGGCGGCGTAGTCGGCCATGGCCTTGGACACGGGCGGGGCTTCCACCGTGGTCCCGGCAAGTGGCTCTCTGTCGACCTGTTCCTTCGTCTTTGGCTCGACTCGATCCATTACGTGCCCCTTTCTCCGAACGTGGGTATCGGTTGACCCAGGGGAAACCGATTCGCGTTAGCGGACACAACCAGCATTTCCATTTTGGGAAGTGCAAGTTGCACACCAAAAGCATTGCGTCGGCAGCTTCTATAAACTATTAACAATAAAGCAGTTGGTGGTATGGGTGGGAGCGGAACGCCTCCGAAGTGCGTGGATTTGCCCATCTCTGCGTCAGGTATCGCAATGGATGTTCCGCCCCCATCGAATGCAAGGGTGGGCTCGTGGGAAAGCTGAAGCCCGCTTCAGCTTGAAAAGGGCTCGGCCCATGGGGCTCGCCAGAGGTAGGCTGCCCCTGTCCAGATAATAGCGGATACCAAGAAAGAATTTGCTGCGCTGTTGGCGAAAAAAAGCGCCGCGTGTGCAAATTCGCTTGGCTTTCTCTACAATGGAATTTCAACTATGACACACAAAGTGACTCTAATTCCCGGAGATGGAATAGGACCAGAAGTGTGCCGGGCGGCGCAGGAGATTCTCGATGCCGCCGGCGTCTCAATTCAATGGGAGGTGATCGAGCGGCAAGAACCGAAGCCGGACGAGCCGGTCGACGCCTTCCTCATCGAAGCTGTCGCCTCGGTTCGGCGGACGCGCGTTGCGTTGAAAGGCCCGATCACCACTCCGATCGGCACAGGCTATCGCAGCCTCAACGTGGCGCTGCGCAAAGGGCTGGACCTCTATGCCAACCTGCGCCCGGTGCGAGACATCGAGGGCGTGCCCTCCCTTTTCCGCAATCTCGACATGGTGCTGGTGCGGGAGAACACCGAAGACCTCTATTCCGGGGTCGAGCACCAGGTGGTGCCCGGGGTGGTGGTGAGCCTGAAAATCATCACCGAGAAAGCCTCCACGCGGGTCGCTCGCTTCGCCTTTGAATACGCGCGGAAACACGGCCGGAAGAAAATCCACGCGATCCACAAAGCGAACATCATGAAGCTGACCGACGGCCTCTTCCTCGACTGCATCCGGAAAGTGGCCACCGAATATCCGGATATCCAGTATCGCGAGCTGATCGTCGACAACACGGCGATGCAGTTGGTGATGAATCCGCACCAGTTCGATGTGCTGCTGCTGACGAACCTGTATGGCGACATCCTCAGCGACCAGGCTGCGGGCCTGGTGGGCGGGCTGGGTGTGGTGCCGAGCGCGAATTTGGGGCAAGATGCCGCCCTGTTCGAAGCGGTCCACGGAACGGCTCCCGATATCGCCGGGAAGGGAATTGCCAACCCGACGGCCATTCTGCTGAGCAGCGTGATGATGCTCGAGCACCTGCAGGAAAAGGAAGCCGCGACGCGGGTCCAGTCGGCCTTATTTCACGTCTACCGCGAGGGACGGCACCTGACGCGCGACATCAGCGGCGGACAGGCAACCACACGGGAATTTACCGATGCGGTGATCGCCGCGCTCGACCGCTGACGGCCGGCGCGGCGGAGGAAAGCGGGAAGGGAAGGGCCCGCAATTTTCGGGACAAGGGCGGCCGGGAAAGCGCAGAGCCCGGAATGGAATCTGTTATAATGGGCGCGAAAGGATTTACAAGGAGCGAAGATTTGCTATGGTGGCTTTGACTGCCGTCGCGGTGGATAAGGTCAAGGAAATCATGAATCAGCAGAACCCGATCCCTGTCGGCCTGCGGGTCGCGGTGGTCGGCGGAGGCTGTTCAGGTTTCACCTACCACATGGCGTTCGAGAATCAGGCGAACGAAACCGATAACATCTACGAATTCGGTGACCTGAAAGTGATGGTCGATCAGATGAGTGAGATGTATCTGGATGGAGTGGAGATCGACTACGTCGAATCGCTCGAAGGCGCCGGATTCAAGTTCAACAATCCCAACGTCCGCAGTACCTGCGGCTGTGGCTCCTCTTTCAGCGTCTGATCCGGTCATTTCCGGGCTTCCGCTGCCGGCCCCCTCAGTGCGAGGGGGCCTTTTCTTTGCGTTTCCCGAGCTGCCTTTTCCCGTACCTGCCTTGCCCGTTCCGATTGCGACCGTTGAAAGGATCGACCCAACCCCCGTATGCTGGTTGGGTTTCAAACGATGAAAATCGCTCTCGCGCAGATTAATCCGACGGTTGGCGATTTCGCCGGAAACGTCGGCCGCATCCTGGAGTTTTCCCGGCGGGCACGGCAGAGCGGGGCCGAGCTTGTAGTCTTCTCGGAACTGTGCCTGTGCGGCTATCTGCCGCACGACCTGATCGAACGTCCGGACTTCGTCGAGCGGAATCGCGAGGAGCTGGAGAGGCTGGCGCGGCAAATTCCGCTGCCGGCGGTGGTCGGCTACGTCGGCTACGCGCGGAGCAAGACGGGGAAGCGCGCGGCGAACTGCGCGGCGCTGCTGGCCGAGGGCCGGGTAGTCTTCGAGCAGCAGAAGATGCTGCTGCCGACTTACGACGTCTTCGACGAGAGCCGCTATTTCCAGCCGGCCGAGCGGCAGACCGTATTTCCCTTTGGCGGCTGCCGCCTCGGGCTGACGATCTGCGAGGACATCTGGAACGACAAGAGCTTCTGGGCGAACCGGCTCTACGAGCGCGATCCCGTGGCGGAATTGATTGGGCAGGGAGCCGAGCTGTTGCTGAACCTTTCCTCGTCGCCATTCACGATCGACAAGCGAGCGGTGCGGCACGACATGCTGCGAGCAATCGCACGCAACTATCGCGTGCCGGTGGTCTACGTGAACCAGGTAGGCGGAAACGATAGTCTGGTTTTCGACGGGTCAAGCGTGGCTCTACTGCCCGACGGGCGCGTGGCCGCACAGGCAAAGGCTTTTGAGGAAGACCTGGTGCTGTTCGATACGAAGATCGGAGCGGGAGACGTTCGGCCGCAGCCGAGCGGGGAACTGGAAGCCGTTTATTCCGCTCTGGTGGTTGGGACGAGGGATTACGTCAACAAGTGCGGATTTTCGAAGGTGGTGATCGGGCTGAGCGGCGGGATCGACTCGTCTCTGGTGGCGGCGATCGCGGTGGATGCGCTGGGGCCCGAAAACGTGTTGGGCGTGGCCATGCCCGGCCCTTATTCTTCGGAGGGCAGCCTGCGGGACGCCCGCGAACTGGCCCGGAACCTGGGCATTCGCTTGGAGCAGATCGCCATCGGCGAGATTTTCCAAACCTATCGCGCCGCGCTCGAACCAGTATTTCGAGGGCTTCCCGAAGACGTGACCGAGGAGAATATCCAGGCGCGGATTCGAGGCAACCTCTTGATGGCTTTTTCCAACAAATTCGGTAGCCTCGTGCTCAGCACTGGCAACAAATCGGAATTGGCGGTAGGCTACTGCACGCTCTACGGCGACATGGCTGGGGGACTCGCGGTGATCTCGGACATTCCCAAGGTGATGGTGTACGAGTTGGCCAGGCTGGCCAACGCCCAGCGGCCGGTGATCCCGGCCCCGGTGTTCACCAAGCCGCCCTCGGCCGAACTTCGCTCCAACCAGACCGACCAGGACACGCTGCCTCCCTACGAAGTGCTTGACCGGATCCTGAAGGCCTACGTCGAGGACCTGAAGAGCGCCGAGGAGATCGCAGCCCATCTTGATCTGCCGCCCGAACTGGTTCGCGATATCGCGGTGCGGGTGGACCGTAACGAATACAAAAGGAAGCAGGCCGCGCCGGGGTTGAAGGTTACCTCGAAAGCATTCAGCGTTGGCCGTCGCTTTCCGATCGCCCAGAAATACGTCACCTGAATGCAATTATCCCTATGATCGATCAACGGAGAGATCCGCAATGAGAAGAGTCTTCCCGGCCGCATTGGCCGCTTGCATCCTGCTCGCCGGTGCCGCGCTATGGGCGCGGCAGCAATCCCCGGCAACACCGGCCTCGGCCACCGAGATCGAGCACCGGGTGGAATCCTATCTGCGACACTACTATGCTTGGGGCCCGGCGTTTACGGTGAAGGCCGACGCCCCGGAGCCGTCGTTGATTCCCGACCTTTACAAGGTTCCGGTGGTGGTTTCCTACCAGCCGAAGGGCGCTCCCACGCCGGAAACCGACCGCGCCGTCGTCTTCGTCAGCCACAACGGCCGTTACCTGATCCGGGGCGCGCTCTCCGACATGCTGACCGATCCCTTTGAAGTGGCGCGCAACGCGCTGGCGGCGGTTCTCCCAGGCCATCCCTACATCGGGCCGGCCAAGGCCTGTGTGAACGTGGTTGAGTTCAGCGATTACGAATGCCCGCACTGCCGCGCGGCGCAACCGGTGATGAAGCAGTTGGAGAAGCAGTACCCGCAAGTGCGCTTCACCTTCATTAATTTTCCTCTTACCGAAATCCATCCCTGGGCGATGAATGGGGCCCTGGCTGCGCGCTGCGCCTTCCAGCAAAACCCGGCGGATTTCCTGAAGATGCGGGACGAGATCTTCGCGAACCAGGACAAGATCACGCCGGACAATGCGTACAACATGCTCACGACATTGGCGACGCAGGCGGGTCTGAACGCCAGCACGCTGCAGGCCTGCATGGCATCGCCGGCGACGCGCAAGAGAGTGAACGCCGACATCGCGCTCGGCGAGAAATTGGGGGTCAACGCCACGCCGACAATGTTCGTGAACGGCCGCCCGGCAGTGGGTGGGAACCCGGTCATGCTGAACCAGTTCATCTCCTACGAACTGGCACAGTGCGGGAAAGCAAAACCCGAAACCAACAAGTAAACATAATAACCCTTATCGGACGTTGTGGCCGGGCCTTGCCCTCGCGATGCCCGGCCTTTCTTTTGCGTTACAACCGACTTTGGACTTTGCCGTTCGCGAGCACTGCCCCGCTTCTTCGACGCCGCGCGCTTTTCACGGCGCGCGTAACGGCAAGAGTTTTCTCCGCGTGAACGCGGATCAGCTTCGTGGCGTGGTGGCGCGACAAGATGCATCGGTGATGGTTGCATTTTATTTTCATTTGGGCTGCGGATGGCAGGAGGAGGCCGTCGGAGGGGTATGTGAGCTTCCCGGAACGAAGTCTTTCCCCCAGAGATACGTGGGATATAATCGGGGCGAAAGGAGGGAAGAGTGGTAGACATGTACCTGTTCTTCGCAGGCCTCGTCCTGTTCGTTCACCTCCTTTTTAATGCCTTTGTGGTTGGGGGTGCGCTGGTATCGAACGGTCATCCGACGCTCGAACGCCTGCACATCCTTTCACTCTTTTATGGCGTGGTGATGGAGAATGTCTCCTGGCCCTGCCCGCTCACGATTGTGCAGAAATGGCTGTTGTTGGAGGCGGGGCATGTTGCCTATCACGGAGGCTTCATTCTGCATTACCTGCAAACGGTGGTCGCGCCGACCTTTCCGCTTTCGCTGCTTCGATGGGGCGCGATCGGTATATTCCTGGTGAATTTGGCGGTGTACGCGCGTCGCTACGCGCGGACCCGCAGCCACGCCTACCATCACTGAGGCTGAAGTTTCTCTTCCCCGGGTTACGCGCTGACTGCCGCTCGCGGCTTTCAGCGCGTGGCGTTGCCGACTGCTCGCCGGAGCGAAAGGGGCGAGGGTGCGCCGGGGAAAGGATTGCCCTCGACGGGAGAGCGGACGCGGCGGCGAGGGCGTTCATTTCACAATACCGGAGCGTCAAATCATGAAAACGCGAATGGAAAAGGATTCGCTGGGAGAGCGGTCGGTCCCGGCGAATGTGTATTACGGAATTCAGACGGTGCGGGCGATCGAGAACTTCCCTATCAGCGGTTACAAAGCGCACCCGAAGCTGATTCAGGCGATCGGGATGATCAAGAAGGCCGCGGCGACGGCCAATCGCGAATTGGGACTGGTGGACCGGAAACGGGCCGGAGCGATCATCCGCGCGGCCGACGAGGTGATTGCCGGCGAACTGAACGACCAGTTCATGGTCGACGTTTATCAGGCCGGAGCCGGCGTTTCCTTCCACATGAACACGAACGAGGTGATCGCCAATCGCGCGATCGAGATGCTGGGCGGCAAGCGCGGGCAATACGAGGTTTGCCATCCGAACGACCATGTGAATTTCGGCCAATCGACCAACGACGTCTTCCCTACCGCGATGCGGCTCGCTTCCCTGCTCCTGCTCAACGATCTGCGCGAGGTGCTGCAGAATCTGGCCGGCTCGTTTGCGCGCAAGGGGCGCGAATTCGATCCGATTCTGAAGTCGGGGCGCACGCATATGCAGGACGCCGTGCCCGTGCGGCTGGGACAGGAATTCGCCGGGTACGCCACCGCGCTCGACCGGGCCGAGCGGCTGATCGAGCAGGCGCAGGACCTGCTGCGCGAGTTGGGACTGGGCGGATCGGCGGTGGGCACCGGAGTGAACACGCACCCTCAGTATCAGAAGCTGGTGGTGAAGCACCTGAGCAGGATCTCCGGGGAAAAACTGCAGCCGACCAAGGATCTGCGCTATGCGATGCAGTCGAACCTGGCGATGGCGGCGGCCTCCTCGGCGCTGCGCAATCTGGCACTCGAACTGATTCGGATCACCAATGACCTGCGGCTGCTCTCGAGCGGGCCGAACACCGGATTTGCGGAGATTTTCCTGCCAGCGCGCCAGCCGGGTTCGTCGATCATGCCGGGCAAGGTGAATCCGGTGATGCCGGAGATGACGGCGATGGTCGCTTTCCAGGCCGTGGGAACCGACGTGGCGACGGCGCTGGCCGTGCAGGCCGGGCAGCTGGAACTGAACGTGATGATGCCGGCGATGGCCTGGAATGTGTTGCACACGGCCGAAATTCTGAAAAACGCGATGCGGGCCCTCGGCGAAAACTGCGTCGACGGCATTCGCGCCAATCCCGACCGCTGCCGCTATTACGCCCACGCCACCGTTTCAACCGCAGCGGCGCTGAATCCCTACATCGGCTACGCCGCCGCCGCCGAGATTGCCAAGGAGAGCGTGAAGACGGGACGGCCGGTGCCGGAAATCGCCCTCGAAAAGAAACTGCTCGACGAGAAACTGCTCAAGAAGATCCTCGATCCGTGGCGCATGACCGAGCCGGCGCCGCCACTCGAAGAAGCGCGGAAGAAGCGGGGAAACCGCGGCCGGCGGTGAATCGGGCAGGGCGGGCCTCACACGCCACTTCCCTGCTCCGGCACAGCGGTACGCCGGGCACGCTTCCGAGAGAATGGTGAAGCTGCTTTCAAGCGTTCTGCCCAACGAAAAGCTGCTGCTGAAACAGACGTTGCCGCAACGCGATTCGCGCCCAGCACCCCTGAAAACCGGCGGGGAATGAGAATCCCGCACACGTCGCTCCGCACTGAGGCGAAGTCAGCGTCTCGCCACGATTTGTCTGCCGATCGCAACTTGCGCCAATCGGCGTGCGAGAGGGGGTGGTGCGCTCCACGAGTAGTGCTATGTTCCGGCCGGAGCCGGGGTTAGACTCGACGCCATGCTGGGTGCTTGGCTGCGAAGGTGGCGGCGAAGCCCGCTGCTGACCGCACAGTTCTCTACCACGATCGTCGCAGGCATGGGTGCGGTGACGGCGCTGGTGAGCCTGATGCTGGCGCTGGGCTACCAACCGCAGCCATATCGCGACACGGGGCGGCTCGTAGCGGTTTGGGAGCGCGTCGAGTCGGGCGCGCCGCTCGCGGCGTTATCAGGGTCGGATCTTGCGGATTTTTCCGACGCAACCCACAACATCTTCGCCTCACTCGGCCCCTTCGCGATTCCCCAAGTCTGGTTGCTTGACCGGAAGGGAGCGACACATATTCGCGAGTGCGAGATCGAGGCCGGAGCGCTCAGCGACTTGGGTATACGCCCCGTTTTGGGACGCCCAGTCCGCCAGCATGAACAACCTCTTGTGGGCAGCAGCGGCGCTTCTCCGGCCTGGATCAGCTATCGACTTTGGCAGAACCGGTACGGCGGCAGCCCATCGGTGATCGGCACGACAATCGGGATCGCAGATACCGCGGAAGGAAGTGACGAAGTCCAGGCAAGGATAGTTGGGGTTTTTCCACCCCGCGTTAGCATCCCCCTCCCGTTCGGAAACACAACCGACGTGTGGTGCATCTTATCGCCCAGCGTTGTTGCCCGCGCGCGACGAGCTGAGGTGTTCTTTGGGCTGGGGCGGCTCCGTCACGGGGTCAGCGTGACGCAGGCGCAAGCGGCACTGACGGTGGTAGCGGAGCGCCTAAGGCAGCGCTATAGCTTCGATCGGCGGAGGCGCCCCCTGGTGCGGAGCCTGGAGGCGATAGCACAAGGCCCGGCGCGGCGGACAATGGGCCTGCTGGCGTTGGGCCTGGGGCTGGTTTTCCTGGTCGGCTGCGTGAATCTCGCCGTCCTGATGGGGGCGGAGGGCAGACGGCGCCGGCGGGAGATCGCCATTCGGGCTGTGCTGGGCGCGGGCCGTGCGCGATTGTGGCGCGAAGTGGCGGCGGAAAAATGTGTGCTCACTTTGGTTTCACTAGGGCTAGGCGTGGCGTTTGCGTTCGCGTTGCTGCGCGTGCTGGTGTGGTTGGTGCCAGCAGCCGGACTCGGCCCGCCGATGGAGAATCCGCCGCCTTTGAACCTCGCCGTTCTCCTCGGCTTCGTAGCGTTTGCGCTGGCCGCGGCGCTGGTTTGGTCGGCGCTGCTGGTAACCGCGGCGGACGGACAGGGATCGTCGCGCGCGCTGGCCGCAGGAGCGGGCGGACTGGGCTACACAGGGCTCAGCGACTCCGGTCCCGGTTCCGGGCGCTGGCGCCTGGTTCTGCTGGCGGGACAAGCAGGAATCGGAATTTGCCTGCTGGCGGCAGCGGCATTGACTACCAAGACCTACGCTACGGTCTCGGCCGCTAATCTCGGGCCGGCACCGAGCCGCACGGTGTTGATGTCGGTGAGCACACGCAACAACTTCGTCCCTACCGACGCCCAGGTGGCAGACTTCAACCAGCAAGTACTGTCACGCTTGAGACGGCTGCCGGGGACGCGGGCGATCGCGCTGGCGGACCTATTTCCGCCGCCCGGTTCGCCTGCTGCTTTCATGAAGCAGGGCGACGCACCTGGTACGGAGCGTGAAGCCAGCTGGCCCGCGTCTGTTTCGCCCAGCTACTTCCGGACGCTCGGAATTCCGATCCTGTTCGGACGCGGCTTTGACAAAAACGACAGCAGCGGCAGCGAACCGGTGGCGATTATCAACCTGGAAATAGCCGAGCGGAACTGGAACTCGCCGGAGCAGGCGGTGGGTTCGCAGATCGCTTTCGGGCCAAAGTTCCAGCAGCATTACACGATCGTCGGCGTGGCCGCGAATTTCACCGGCTACTGGTATCAAAAGCCGATTCCGACGGTCTATTTGCCCCTGGCGCAGTCAGCTTACTTTTGCGGCGGCGAGATCATTTTGCGCACGGCAGCCGCTCCGCGCACCGTCGCCGCGCTCGCGTCGCAGGCGCTTGCGGGAATGGCGATCCCAGCTACGATTTCCGACGTTTCGACCATGGAGGCACGCTGGCAGGCGACGCTGACGCGGCCGCTCGCGCGCATGGCGGGCATGCTTCTGTTGGCGCTGCTCGGGCTGGGACTCAGCGTCCAAGGCGTGTACGCGGTAGCCGCAGCGACGGTGACAGCGCGGGGGCATGAGCTTGCGGTGCGCTCGGCGCTGGGCGCGCTTCCCGGGCGGCTGGCCTGGGACGTGACGCGCGAATTGGTCCTTGCGGTGCTCGTGGGCGCAGGGTTCGGGGTGGCGGCGGCGTTGGGCTTGCGGCCGCTGCTGCAACACTGGCTGGGCCCTGTGGCCGTCTGGCAGGCAGAACCAATCGCTGTAGCTGTCGTGCTGCTGGCGCTCGCGGCAGCGGCGGGATGCTACGTTCCCGCGCGGGCCGCAGCAAGGGCGAACCCAGCCGAGGTGCTCCGGCAGGGCTAAGGTCCTCCTCTGAGCGACATTTCCCCAGAAGCCAAGCTGGCGGCGGAGGCGAGGCCGGAAGGCGCGGGTCAGGCGGTGCGCGGGGCGCCCTTGAGCGAGGCCATGTCGATGACGAAGCGGTACTTCACTTCGCTTCTGAGTCGACGACGATGCTCTCCGAACAGCCCCCATACGTGACGCCGCCCAGATGCTGCTCCGGGCTGTTGTAAGTGTAAACGGTCTCGTTCTCGCAATACTGCTCGAGGCCTTGGCGGTGCGCGCCGCTGCCCGAATCGCCCGGTGGCGCCCGCAGCGCGAAGGTGCGGCTGAGGGGAGTTGACCAGGCAATGTCCCAAGAAGCTGAAATGCGGCTTAAACAGGGGACGATTGTTTTGTTTGCTTATCTCTTCGTTCCGATCTTCTGCGTATATTCCGTCTGGGTTAGCTCGCCGGCATGGACGGAGGGCTGGTGGCAAACACTTCTGTTGATGGACGGCGTGGTGGCTTTCCTTTTCGTCGTCGGCGGGAATTGGTCGTGGGTTGGGTATCCCCTCCGATGGTTCTTCCCAGTCGCTTTGGCTATCGCGGCCTACCACTCTGCTGGATGGGCCGGGCTCGGGCTGAGCGCGGGGACTCTGGCTCTGTTTGTAGGAGGCTCGCTCCTTGCAATACGCGCAAGTGCGCCGAAGCAAGAGGCGATTCGCCTCAGCTTTCCTCTGGAAGACGGCCTGTATTACGTGGCGCAAGGCGGGCAGCTCGGCGTCTTGAATCACCATCATGGGGCGAAAGCGCAGCGATTTGCGCTCGACATAGTGCGGCTAAATGGCTGGTTGACGCGTTGCCAAGGAATTTATTCCCCGGATGTACGCCGCTACTCCATCTTCGGCACGGAAGTGCACAGCCCTTGCGACGGCATCGTCGTGGAAGCGGTGAATGATCTGCCCGATTTGGCGCCTCCGACGCGCGACCCATGGAACGCGGGCGGAAATCACATCATCATCCGAAACGAAGAAACGGACGTCTACGTAAAGCTCTCCCATCTGGCGAGGGGGAGCGTTGTGGTGAACGAGGGAGATCGCTTGCGCGCCGGACAACTGGTCGGGCGCGTGGGGAATTCGGGGAATACCACGGAGCCGCACTTGCACATCCATGCGCAACGAGGATGGTTCGAGGATTCGCCGCAGAGCGGTGAGGGCGTCCCGATGCTGTTCGAGGGCCGATTTCTGCTTCGCAATGACCTTGTCCGGCGCCGAAAGGCCCGAGCTGGGATGGCGCCGGGTGCTTCGCCGTGAGAGTACGGAAAAACCGTGATGGGTATGCACAGGGCAGGCCGAATCAGATCACATATCCGCGACGAGGGCGGGCTTCCACGCCTGCCGATTTCTACTCGACGCTGATCTTGCTGCTCCGGCGGACGGGGCTGGAAAGGCGCTCGACTCGATCGTCGAACGCGTGCGGGAAGTACAAGTGACAGCGAGTGCGGTAGTGGCGGCGATACGGCTGAGCCTGGAAGTCGAAGGGGGACGGAGCGGGGCAGGCCGGCAGTTGCCGGGACAGAAATTTTTGCTGAGCCTGGGGGGATTGCCGAGAACGGACGCGGTGACGGGGAACGCGCCGGGTGGTGTGGGCACGTTGCAACGTGCCCCTACGGATGCAGGTGGGGCCTGCGACGAGTTGGGCGCGGAGGGCCAGGGGCTGAAGGGTCCGCCAACGGCGGGGATCGCAGATTTGAAATTGGAAATTTCAGAGGGAACGCGGGCGACGCATGCGTCGCCCCTTGTATTTTGTTTTGCGGTAGAAGTTACCAAGGCGTTGTTCCGGCGGGAAGGCCGTTCGCCCCTGAGGCCGCGGCTTTGGCCAGCGAGCCTGGTTGGTAGATCG